>JBAPQW010000001.1:0-2138 GCA_049280815.1 Verrucomicrobiia bacterium
CCCTAATCCACTCATTTGTCCACTTCATTCCCGCCATGACGTTTCGCTTGTGATCCACTTCAACAATTTCAATGAGCTTTCCTTGATCTCGAAGAACCTCGTTCAATTGTTCGGCGGTCGCCCGGCCTCCCGAATTGTATGACAAAATAATAAAAGGAGAACGCACCGCCTTAATCAATCGTTCAATTGCTTCCACGGCTAGCCCGCATTATTCACGGCCTTCGTTGATTTGGCGAGGAGGGCTCCTGGAAGGCGTTTGAGCTGGTGCGACCCTGTTTTTCGCTGACTCGGCGCGAAGTGCCCCCTTACCCCCAGACGCTTTTCGGGTTGTGATGGAGTCACGCCGACGAGAGGAAGTGGATCGAGCGGTTGGCCGCCGACTGGTACAACTTCCACCACGGCCAGTGGGCGGCGAGTTTCACCAGGATCCGCCGTGTGCTTTGCACGACCACCGCCGCCACCTTGATCACCAGCGTCCGCCAGGTGCAGGGCTGGCCTTTCCGCAACACCTCCGGCAACTCCGGATTGTTGCGCATCGCGTTGAGCAGATTCATCGCGGCGGTGTGCAGCAGCAGGCGAAAGAAGTTGGCCATGAAGCGGTGACAGCTCAGGCGGTCCATCTTCAGGCCGTTTTTCAATTCATCCATGCGCTGCTCGCTTTCGCCGCGCAGGATGTAGTCATCGTATGCGCGTTGGCCGTCGGCGGCGGTTTGAACGCCGGGACGATTGGTGATCACGAAGCGCAGGTTGGTCCCGCCCGCGTGGCACTCGGCCTTGGCGATCACTTTTCTTTTCCGGTCCCAGGAATCGCACTGATAGTCGAAGCAGTCGAACAGACGCTGCTTCTGGCGGGTTTGCTCATACCCGTCAACGGCCTTCTTCATCAGTTCGTCGGTGAGGGTCTTGAGCCGGGGGTTGGTGGAAAAGCCGAACGTGTACGTGAGGTTGTTTTGCTCGCAGATATCATACATTTTCGGCAGCCCATAACCGGCGTCGGCGCGGACATGAATGGCGATGTCGGGCCGCTGTTTCCGCAGCGCCGCGACCACGCGCATCAGATCGTCCTCGGCGCCCAGCGAGGCATGCACCGTGCCCGGACGCAGCCACGCGAGAAAGACGTGCTTGGTCTCAGGCTCGCTGATGATCATGGGGAAGTATTGATATTGCTCGAAGTAGCCATGAAAGAACGTCAGTTGCTGGTGCCCGTGGGTGGGATCGTCGGTGGCGTCGAGGTCCAGCGTGAGTTCGGCGGGCAGTGGTCCGCCGTGATGCTGCTTGAGCCGTTCGATGCCGGTGGCGATGTTGAAGTCGATGAGCTTTAACAGCACCGCGGGGGTGACCAGATTCTCAAAGCGCGACAGCGTCGGCTGGCTGGCCAGAGAGGCGGCGTCGGGCAGGCGCTCGGCGATCAGTTTGAACACCGGATCATCACGCAGCGTGTCGTGATCGTTGCAATCCTCGTAGCCGGCGAGAATGCCAAAAATCCGCTGCCGCAACATCGACACCAGCGACTGGCCGCGCTGCGGCTGGGGATCATCCAGGCACGCGGCCATGCGGCTGGTGAAGTTCCAGCGTTGATCAAACTCCCGGATCGGCAGAAGTCCGGCATCGCTGGATAGACGTCCGGCCGAGGGCTGGACAATGACCGGGATTTGTGGGAAAAAATCAAAGGAAACTTGTTCGCCGGCGGGTTTGAACGATTCAGCAGTCTGCGGATTCATCGACGGCCTCCGTGCCAAGAGTTAATTCGGTGTCGTTACCATAATTAACGCTTGAGCGGGGGCCGTCGTTTCAATCATCCGGGAATAATGCGGGATAGGCCTCTGAGAAGGCGAGGACTGCGGCGACGGGGACTTTGTCCTGAGTTTGGGGGAAGTTGTATTGCTCCATCACGGAGCAGCCGGAAAGGAAGATGGAAACGCAGACGAAGAGGGGGATGAGACGGACGGACATGGCGGCTCCTTAAATGAGGTAAGAGCGGCATTGTGCATGGTTGTGTTAAGTTCGGATGAGGGGATTGTCAGGAAATGGTTTAGGCTCTGTCTAGATGCCGTCGCCGACGGATTCGCCGGCGGGGCCGATGCCTCTGGCGGCGAGGAAGGAGAGGGCGTGGTCGAGGCGGTTTTCGGGGCAGATGA
>JBAPQW010000002.1:0-21802 GCA_049280815.1 Verrucomicrobiia bacterium
ATGAACTGGACGGTGGGGCTGTTGGTTTTCACGCCGCCGAGCCAGTTGGTGGAGATCATCCAGTTGGTGACGACGAAGCCGGTGGCGGGGGTGGCGGTGATGCTGTAATTGCGGCCGAGTTCGAGCAACTGGTTGGTGGGCGAAAGGGTACCCAGGCCGACGATTTGCAGACCCAGCAGATTGGTCACCACGAATTGGACGCTCAGGTTATTGGTGAGGGAAAGGTTGCCGGTGGTGTCCACGGCGTAGGCCTGGATGAAATTGGTGCCCGGGAGAAGCGTCAGGCCTGCCGCCCAATTCGTCCAGTTGTTGATATTGGTCGCGGAGTTCCAGCCGGTGCCATTGATTTGACAGAGTACATTGCTGACCTGCCAGTTGTCGCCGGCGGTGCCCCGGACGGTGAAGGCGGCGTTGGTCAGGCGCTGGCCAGCGACCAGATTGGTGATGTTGAGCGTCGGCTTGGAGATGTCCAGGAAATTGGCCTGCAACATCAGGTTGGTCACCATCTTGAACTGCACAGTGGCCTTGTTGGTGATCAAGGTAAGCGGCAGATTGGTGCCGCCGGTCCAGTTGGTGAAGACAAACCCCGTTCCCGCCGTCGCGGTGATGGCGTAATTCGTGCCGATCTGGAGGAAGGCCCCGTTATCGTTCGGGTTCAATACGCCCAGACCGTTGGTGGTGACCGTCAGGATGGCGCTCACCAAATAGTCAAAAATCACCTTGTTGGTCGGGGACACATTGCCCGTGGTATCCACGGCACAGGCTTGCACGGTGTTGCTGCCTTGAATCAATGGCACCTGGACCGACCAGTTGGTCCATTGGTTTGTGGTGGTGGCTGGGTTCCAGCCGCCGTTATTCAATTGATAGAGGACGTTCGACACCGCCACGTCGTCCCGGGCTTTGCCCGTGACCGTGTAAAGCCCGTTGCTCACCAGCAGACCGGGCGTTGGCGCCGTGATCTGGTTGGTCGGCGGAGTAAAGTCCGTGGCGTTGGCCAGGGCATTGATTAAGCTCAACCCGTTGGGACTGCCCCAACCGGTACACAGATCGTAGCCGCTGGTGGCGTAAAATTTGGTTGGACTGCCCGACCAGGTATTGTCACCGGTGGTGACATCGTGAAAATAGGTCGGGTAGGCTGGGCTCCTTCCAATGGCGTAGATGGCTGGATTGATAAAGCCAACGCTGGGTTTGCCGGCTTTGGCGGCCTGCTGGTTTACCAGGGCCGTAAAGCCCGCCCACAATGGCGCGGCGCAACTGGTCCCGCCGACAACCTCCTGTTGATTGGTATCGGCGATGATGAAAACATTTTGGGCGGTCAGGGCCACATCCGGCAG
The DNA here is from genome assembly GCA_049280815.1 of Verrucomicrobiia bacterium. GTDB lineage: Bacteria > Verrucomicrobiota > Verrucomicrobiia > Limisphaerales > UBA11358 > UBA11358. The sequence continues at coordinate 1,335 of JBAPQW010000002.1, forward strand.
GTTGCGCTTGGTCAGCGAACCCTGGTTGGCCACCGTGATGACGCCCTGCTGCCAGGTCGGGATGGCGTAGGTGGGACTGATGCCGCCACTGCTGCCCCAATCTCCGCCGCTAAGGTTGGCGATCCTTTCATTCCAAACTGTTTCGGAAATGTAGGAACCTCCGGGACCCGTAGTGGTTAATTCAGTACCCCCCACCACGGTAATATTGGTGCTGTCGGATGGAAAAGGCATGGAACTGGTATAGGCATCGTTATCGCCGGAGGCATTGAAATACGACTGCCCCAGTACCGCCATTTTTTTGAAGATGCCATCGGCAGTTGCATCGGGGCCGCCGCCGCTCCAGGAACAAGCGATTTGTTTTGTTTGAACGCTATTGGTGATGGCGCTTAACATGGTGGCCCAGGACGTGGACATGGGAGCTTCGTAAACATAAATGTTTGAAACTCCCGGTGACATGGCGAGGACCATTTCGATATCCAGACACACCTCGCTATTGAAGGGGCCCGGGGTGGCAATCCCGCCGTCGACGGGCACATTGATGATGCTGACGGGGTTCGTCAGCCCGGCCATCTCGATATAGGCCGCGATGTCATTGGAAACATAACCATCGAACTCCACCAACGCGACGTTTTGCCCGCTGCCGGCCAAAGTTACATCAGGGACATACGCCGCGCGAAAATCACTTCCCAGGTAGGTGTTGTTCGGCCCGGAACCGTAATTGGGCGTCATCGCGGAGGTGTGGGTAAGCGGTCTGACTTTCAGGTTAGGATGCGGAAGAGAATAATTGTTCAAGCCGCTGATTTGCAGGATGGGAACCGCCAGATCCAACGATGGTTCGACATCCGGCGCGTAAAAATTGCGCGCCTCGCGCGGATGCCGGTAGGTCTGAAGGGTGACATGCAGCGCCCGCTCGATGTCCGCCACCGGACCGCTTACCTCCAGGACCGCCCGGTCCGGGTGCGTCCCCGTCACCGTCAAGCCGTTCGCGTTCGCAAAATTGATGACCGCCTGATAATCCTGTTCCGTCGGCCCAAAACGTTCCGTGAATTGTTCCGGCGTCAGGTACTGGCGAAAGTTGGGACTGCCCGGGTCATAGATTTGGCGGAGGAGGCTGTCCAGTTCCGTTTCATTTCGCAGGGGCAGGCCGATGGCCAGGCTCAGGCGGTTCGTGGCCGGCAGGTGACCCAGCGCTTGCAGATGGAACGCTGCTTCGGGCACGTGACCTTGAAGCAATTGCCGGCCGGCGGCGCGGGCAGGATTAGCGGTGCTAAAAAGCACGGCAACGCCAACAGCCACGACAATCCGGGAAAACCGGGGTTGCAATGAGAAGAAAGCCTTATTTGTATGGGCAGGGTTGATGCGCATTTTTTCTTTCCTAAAGCACATGTCGTTCCAAATGTTGCGCAGCAGTTTGAGGATTTTTTGCTGACAAGGAAGATCAAAATTCGGGTCTGCATTCACCGCCGGTGGGTGCCCGCCAACGTGCTGAGATTGCCCGCGTTAGGGTTATACCCCATGGCGCAGTCGCCGCCCGGCGCGTAACGTCCGGCCGAAAGCAATACAACCAAATATGAAAACAATCCTGTTCCTGACCTGCATAGCCACCCTTCTCACCACCAGCGGGATTTATTGTAGCGGATGAAGGAGGTGGTGGGCACGGGCACGAGAGATACGAACATCATTCGGAAGTCATCGTACCCATTGTCCCGGTCGTGGTCGTGCATCCAGCGGCGGAGGTCATCGTGCGGTAGTTCGCTTCGGTCACTTTCGCGCTCGCCTGCGGGCTTTGATTGTTGCGGAGGGTGAACGTCACTGAGGAGCAGCCGTGCTGGAAATAAAGGCAGAACAGTTGGCCAAAATTTACTGTCCAAGCAGCGTAGGTGCTTGTAAATTAACGGTTGCCTCGGTAGCCCAATTGGCAGGGCAGTTGACTCATAATTTTGGAAGCGATTTTCTCGTTCGTTTGGTCTCGTGACATTTCGTTAATCCATGGGGCAATCGTCGCCGCCAATCTCTCGCTGCATAAAATCTTGCATCACAAGTCAGCGCAGTGGACTAAACAGCCAGCGCCATGTCGTTGGGAATGTGCATAACTTGTCCTTGACGGGAAATGGGCAGTAGTATTATAAATGTTAATCGGTTCGGTTTAGTTCATTCGCATACAATTGGGTTCCTGCGACTGGTTTTTTGAACCGTTTGGACGCACTGCGTTATCGGATAATTATGAAATGGAAACTGCTTCTTTCAATTCTTGGGATGGCTGCAGTCTCAGCCTTTGGACAAAGTACTATTTGGTTGGACAATTACAATACTGGCGGGCCAAATGTTACCCATTTTAATGCTAATGGTCCAGGACTCGGTGCCGGATATACTATGGGACTATATTACGCGCTAGGGAATGTTACGGGCTCTGTGTCCACTGACCCGACGGGGATTGCGGACCCGACCACCCTTGGAGGAGGTTTGGTCTTAGGGACTGGAGTTGGCAGCACCGCGGCCTTTTACACAAGTGCATTTAACACGCCAGGTGAAGCCATGGCCGGTGCCGCTTTCACTGTTCCAGGAACGTCGGCTGCGGGGGGCAATTTGATCACGCTTATGATAACAGCGTACAATGGTTTCAGTTATCTGAGCTCGTTTGACCGGGGTCATTCCACTGCATTCACGCTTACGACGTCGGCAGAAAGTTCACCTGATCCAATTTCGACTGGTACCGCCATGCCGGCGTTCTATATCGGTTTACCTGAACCATCCACGTTCGTCTTGACGGGTTTTGCCTTATTAAGCTATTTGGCATTACGTCGGCGAATTGAAAAATGAGTCGCCTAAGCCGCTTAGGCTCGGTACTGATCGGCGAATTTACGCCCGGCTGGAAGTCGTGAACCCCTTGATTTTAATGGTGCCCCGGGAAGGACTTGAACCTTCAACCAATTGATTAAGAGTCAACTGCTCTGCCAATTGAGCTACCGAGGCAACCCACGCTATGACGTGTCGCGTCGAAGCGGCACGGAAACATTCTATTCCACCGCGGCCAGACGGCAAGCTCTATTGGCGGTTTAACATCTTGGGATGGGCGGCTGAGGTGTGGCCCGGGATGCCGGTTAAAAGCGGTATTGCAGGCTGGAGTAAACCATCTGGGCATCGTAATTGTTGAATCCGCCTGAAGCCCAATCGTTGTAATGGGTGTAGGCGTATTTCAGGCTGACGCGCAGGTTCTGGGTGATTCGCCGGGTGAGGGAGGCGGTCAGCGTTTGCTCATCCGCCCCGGCGCCGAGCGGCAGGCCGACACTGGAGTTGTTGTTGTAATCACTCGCCTGATAATAGATGAAGCCGAGGTTGAGATCGGTCTTGTCGTCCACCACCAGCGTGGAATCAAACGTCACCGTCCAATAGTTGTTCTGCGCGTTGAGGATTGGCGCTGCCGAAAGCCCTGTGGGGACGATGCTTGACGCCGGGGTCTTGGTTTCGCTGACGACGTAATTAAAACCGGCCTGCAGGCACAACCGGCTCCACGGAGTCCAGCTGGCATTCTGCGCGAAAATCTGGCTCGTCATTATCGAGGACTGCGTCTGGCCCAATACCTGACCATTATTATTCGGGTCAGGCACCGGGTCTGGCGCGGTATCGATGGTGGAGTACTGATATTCATAGCGGCTGACCAGGACAACGTTTTGAATGGGCCGAAGCGTCAGGCGCACGTTGCCGTCGGTTGTTTCCAAACGCTGCATGGTCAGGAAAGCCGGGTACGTATTGCCGCTGGATGGATAGTTAGGTGTGCTGTCCTGGACGATATTATAGTCGTATTCGTTCCTTTTGTAATAGGCCCCGGCGTCCACGATGACGCGGCGGAGGGGATACCATCGGGCACCGATGGAATATTTCTGGAACCAACGTGTTTCATCCGTCAGGGCGAGGACGGGAGGCGGCCCGGGCGATCCGTTCACGGTGTAAAGGCCATTTGCTTGGTACAGATTTCCACTGCCTTCCGTCCATTCGCCGCCGCAGGAAAACACCCAATTGGTCACACCGGTGTATCGCACATCGAGACCTTCCCGCACATCGAGCATCTCCCCGTTCCCATTGCCGCTGTAAGGCTGGGTGTCAGTGCTGAACGTTCCGTTGCCGCTGGAATTTGCGTTCCAGGTGTCCGACTCCACCCGCAGGGAAGGCACGATGGTGAGATTTTTGGCGGGAATCGCCATGAGATTCACGTTCCCCACATGGGTTTGTTCGTTGGCGCCACCATTGAGGCTGGTGTAGCCCAGACCGTTGCCCGGGTTGGGAGTATAGCCCACGTTATAGTCATCGCCGTAGATGCGGCTCCCGGAAAAGGTGTCGTGCAGATCGGCAAACGAATAACCGGTGGAGAAGAACAGGTTCTTTTTGAGCCAGGTCTCGCTGAAGGCATGCACATTGAACATGTCATACGAGGTCCCCTGGCTGTCCGTGACACTCTGCTGCACCGGCGCACCATCGCCATAGTAGAGCGTTTCCAGATGCGCGTCGTTCAGGGTCGCGGTTTCGTAGCGCACGCCGGCGCCGAAGTCCGTGGTCTTGATGTGATGCGTCAAATCCAGCGCGTAGCTGTCCACCTTTTCATCGATGTTGTAGAAGGACGGATACACGTTACGGGTCATGCCATCCGTGTGCACCGGGCCCCAGATGGTGGAACTCTTGTCACCGTCGCGGTAGCTGTGCGTATATTTGAAAATCACCTGGGGCAGATCCTTCGGGGTCAGGCCCGCTTCAACGGAAATGGTGCCGCGATCCAGATATAAGGCATTGTTTGGGAGGAGCGGATATTGCGTGCCGTTGTAAAAGCCGCCGGCACCGTTGTACCAGGTGCGAAAATCTGTGACGTTGAACTTGATGTATCCGAAATCTTCGCGTTGCAGACCGAGGGTCACCTTGTAGTCGTTCTGGTCGAACAGCGAGTGTCCGTCCATCGTAAACGTGGTGCCTTTGGTGACATCCTTTTGCAGGTGAAGATCGCTGACGCCGCCGAAGGGGTCGTTGCTCAACTGGTACTGTTGTTGGGCCTGCGCCTGGCTGCCCGAGGTGAAGAGATCGCCCACGCCAAGTTCGACCCAATTGTCGTAGGACTTCGCCCCGCCTTCAAACATCTGCTCCGGCGTCAGTGCCGGGGCGTTCGTGTCGCCGGCCCGGGCCGTCGCACCGCATGACAGCAGCATCGCTCCCACCACGATGCAACGGCGATACCACGCCCGTCGTGCGGCCAGGTCACGTTGTTTTCTGGATGGGGATTTAGGTTTCATCGGCTGACGGTGGCGATTTAGAATCTGAGCGATGGGTTGACGCGCGAGCCGTGGACGGCTTCGTGGCAGCCGGCCGACCAGCAGGTGCCCTGTTGCAGGCGGATGGTGTGATCGGAACCGCCGATGAGAATATTGATGGTTGTTCCATTCTGAACCTGCTGCTGGAAATGGCATTTGAGGCAGAGGTTGGAATCGCGCACGGTCAGCATCTTGGCATTGACGCTGCCATGGGCCGTGTGGCAGGTGGTGCAACCTTCCTCCATCGCCTGATGTTCGAACACATACGGACCGCGCTGGGCCGGGTGGCAGCTCAGACAGTTTTCATCCTGGGAGAGCAGGGCAGTGCCGCCGCCGGCAAGCACGCTTCCCTTGTGCGGTGAATGGCAGACCGTGCAACTCATCCGGCCCTCGGGCACGGGATGGTGGCTGGGCAGTTGAAACTGGCCGCGAACATCGTTGTGACACTGGTAGCAGACGGTTTCCGTCGTCCGGGCCGGCGGCACCCCGGCCAGCAGGGCCGCGCTGGCGGGTTGGGGACGCCCGGCACTGAAGCTGAAGGGCGGCTTGGTTTCCCCGCCCGAGTCCGAGTGCAGGCTGCACGGGCCGTGGCAGGATTCGCAGCCGACATTGATCGAATTGGTTCCTTCGGCAATCAAACGCGAGTGGTCGGCGGTCTGGAAGCCCCGGTAGATTTCTTCATGGCACTGTTCGCATTCCGAGGAGCCGATGTATTTCGCGCCCGGCACCTCCGGGAGCATCACCGCCTCGTTGCTGACCGTGCTGCAGGAAATGACCGCTAGCAGCAAAACCACCACGCCCGCCGCCAGCGCCAGGAATCGACCCCGCCGGCCGGGCGACAGCAGAGGTTTGAGGAATGGCAATTTTGTCATGCGGTGGTCAGTGGTTGTTCATTTCGCACCAATCTGAAAACACGGTTTGTCGCGGCCTACGGTTCATGGGTATAACTCCTGGTTGATCAGGTTTTGAGCCGAGGACAGCAGGTTAAGGGCAAAAATCCAGTTGTGCGTTCCGAGGCTGCCGTCGTTGACCACGAGATATAAATTGAACCGGGCCTTCTTGATGTTGTCCGGGATCAAGGCCTGGCCGGCGGCGTTCGGGCCGCTGTAATTCACCGGGTCCAGCTGGGTCCAGCCGGTCGCGTACCCCAACGAGTTGGTCTGCAGGATCAATCCGCCGGGCGTCGTGTATTCCCAGAGGACGGCCCCGTTGGTCTGCAACGCCGGCGGCGCCTTGGTGGCGGCCCAGTTGCTCAACAGCACCAGCACTGTGGTGACCTCGTTGGAGACACCGGGTCCCGCTGATCCAGGGTCCACGGCATGACAGTTCAGGCAGACGTTGTGGGACTCCACCTCGAACGTATGGCTCAGGGTGTGGGCGGGCGGAGCGTCCGATTGCATGTGGCAGGACACGCATTGGTTGGTGAGATAAAATGTGCCGGGATTGGGCAGCCCCGCGTGGGTGCCGGGATTGAAGGTGGCCGGGCTGTCCGTCACGCCGTTCCACAATTGCCCGATGGAACCGAGCAGGAGATTGTACTGCGGCGATTCATGCGGCGGGCGGGAAGTGTCCGACCACGCGGCCCCGCGCGCGTTGTGGCACTGGCCGCAAAGGTTGATGTTGGTGTTCGCCGCGTATACGTTCGTGAACACAGCCGAGGTGGACAGCGAAAAATAGTTCGTCGAGAAGAGGGGATTGCGCACCTGGGCCGGATTGGAATTGGTCGAGTGCGGGTCGTGACAAACCGCACAGGTGATGGCCACGTTCAGGTCGTTTGTGAGGGCGATGGGATTTTGTCCGCCGATCAGGGCGAGCCGGACGGAGCCGGAATGGCAGCGGCCGCAACTGCTGATGTTGTTGGTGGACGAACTCATGGTTTGCAACGCATCCGGCACCACGATGGCGTGACCGCTCGTATGCCATTCCTCGTACGTGGGCTGCATGGGGCCGGTATGGCAGCCGCCGCAAACGGTGGCGGCCAGCTCAACCTGCGGGATCACCGTGTAATCGTCCGGATTGGCCGCATGATTGGCGGCCGGTCCATGACAATTCTCGCATTGCACGCCGGCCAGTTGCGGCGTTTTGGATTGGCTGACAAATCCGGTTGGCAACCCGTAACCCACCGTGTGGCACGGCAGGCAGGAACTGTTGGTCTGGCCGCCGGCCGCCACGAACAGTGCGTTGGTAAAGGCGCCCGCGTGCGGGGTCAACACCTCCGTGTTGTGAATGCTGTCATGGCATCCGGTGCAGCCCTGGGCTCCAATGTATTGCGGTGGCGGACCCGAAACCCGGAAAAAGGCGTTGCTGTAAAGCGTCGTGACGGTGAAGTTCCGGATCAGATTGGTGGCCCGGCCCAGGGTCACCCATGGGGCAGTTAGGCGGTTGCTCTTCTGATAAAACTGATAAAAGCCGGACGGCCCGTCCCAGGAAAGATACATGCCGTTGGTCACGCGCTGAATTCCCATCATCACCGGCAACCCCGGCATGCCTCCCGGCTGGGTAATGGTCAGGTGTTGGACCGGCTGCGCCCCCAGGGAAAACGTGATGAACAAAATGGCGGCGGCCGCCGGCAAGAACAGCGGCATCGGGCAGGGCGCTAAAGTGCGCGCGCGGTTCATAATGTGGAAAGGGAGCGGTCTCCCAGCCTTTGCCGAAGCGATGGACCGAATGTCGAATCATTCGACGTATTCTTGCAACGCCAAAACAAAAAAAGGCAAATGGAACCTGGGTTCAGCATTTTCTTCGATTAAAAGGTACCCAGACTGTTCGTCGAAACTAACCTTCCCTTGCTCCATTCTCGTCAGAAATTGTCCAATTTGCCGGTTTGCCCGGCCGGTGGGGAGTCGGCTGCGCATCGGGGTTGGGATTTCTTCAGATTTCTGAAATTGACAGGCTTGAAGAATGCCCGATGATTAAAAAAAGCAAAATATCGCCCCATGATGAAACCAGCCTGCCCCAATACAGCTCCCGCTGTTCCCTCACCGGACCTGCAATCAGGCGGAGCCCGCCTGCCGATTCTCGTGCTCGTTTTTTTTCTGTTGGGAGCGGCATTGACCGGCGCCTGGTTTAAATACGGCAGCCACGCCACCGCTGCCCGCCTGGTGGGACAGGAACTTTCCGGCAGCACCTTGGATCTTTTGCATCATTTGAATTCGCCGGTGGAAATCCGATTTTATTCCGTGCTTCCTCCGGGCAGCGCGCCGGAACCGCTGCAAGCTTTTTCCGGACGGGTCGATCATTTGCTGTCTGAATTTCAAAGCGCCAATGACGCTAAAATCACCGTGACCCGCAACGTCTCGACGGCGGGATCCAATGCGGACGCCGCATCGGCTGACGGCATCCATCCCTTCAACCTCGACAAGGGCGACGCTTGTTTTCTGGGACTTGCCGTGGTTTGCGGAGCACAGAAGGAATCCCTGCCTCAACTCCAGCCGGAATGGGAGCCAGCCTTGGAGTATGACCTGGCCCGAGCGATTCTTCATGTGACGGCTTCGCCGGCAACCGCCGTCGTCAAGCCCAGCGCCCCGGTTTCCCCCGAAGTCACCAATGCCGTCGTCCGCCTGATTCCCGATCCTCAGGGCACGTCGCTGGAGGATGGGACCCGCATTTTGAGTGAGGCGGCCATGAAGGAATTCACCGACACCGGAGCCGAGATGGAGAAGCAGCTTCAAGCAGCGCAACAACAACTTGCCTCGGCGCAAAGCGGACAGTCCGCGGCCGACCAACAAGCCGCCATGAAACATCTCCAGGAAGTCCAATGGCAACAGGGGGAAAATTACAAACAAATCGCCGCCCGGTTGCAGGCTGAACTGGCCGTCTTTCAGCAACTGAAGGCGGTGGCTCCCGCCACGAAATAATTCCCGGCCGGCGCCGAGTTTGATCGAGTCATCCGCGCGGATCTTCAAAGCGGTTTTCCGCCGATGATGCCCGCCGCTTGATGGAGCAAATGGAGCAGCGGCACCGGGAGCCACACACTGAACACCAGCAAACCGCCCACCAGCAACCCCATCGCCGGCACGCCGTCCCACGCCGTGGCATCGTTGGGACATTCAACCTTGCGTGCGCCGAGCAAAATGCGGGTGAGTTGCGAGAGAAGGCCGCAAAACGCCGCGATCAACGCCGCCAATATCAGGCAGCTGATAAAGGTCCGGCCGGCGGCGAACCCGCCGCTGAGCACCGTGAGCTCGCTGTAAAACAAACCAAACGGCGGCAGCCCCATCGCCGCCACCGTCGCCAGTCCCATGAACAGCACCGTCACCGGCAGCACCTGGATCACGCCGGGACCGATGACCCGCAGTTTCAGGGTGTGAAACGTCTGGTGGATGTTGCCGGCGGCGAAGAACAGCACCGGCTTGGTCAGCGCATGATAACCCATGTGCAGCAACGCGCCGAAAATGGTCACCGGCGTGTTCAGGCCGATGGCGGCGCAGATAAGGCCGACGTGTTCGAGGCTGGAGTAGGCGAGCATCCGTTTGAGGTTGCTTTGCACGAGAATGAACGGCGCGGCCAGAAACATGGAGAACAGGCCGAAGCCCAGCAGCAGCGTGCGGCTGTACCCGGTGCCGAGGCATTGCGTGGTGAGGATGTGAAAGCGGAGCAGGGCGTAAATGGCGACTTTGAGCGACACGCCGGACAGCATGGCGCTGGTCGGGGATGGCGCTTCGCTGTGGGCGTCGGGCAGCCAGGTATGCATCGGCGCGAGCCCGGCCTTGGTGCCGTAACCGACCAGCACGAAGATAAACGCCAGCTTCATCAGCCGTGGATCGAACTGCGCCGCCACCGTCATCAGGTGCGACCAGTTGAAACTCGGCAGCCGCCCGCTCCCGTTCTGTCCCACGGCCGCCGCGTAGGTGATCACCGTCCCGAACAACGCCAGCGCCAGCCCCAGGCTGCCGAGCATGATGTATTTCCACGCGGCTTCGAGCGAGGTCTTGCGGTTGTACAGCGCCACCAACAGCACGGACGACAGCGCGGTGGCCTCCAGCGCGAACCACATCACGCCCAGGTTGTTTGCCAGCACCACCAGGAACATGCCGGTGGCGAACACCGGGGTGAGCACGGAGAACTCTTTGACGCGGCCGGGTGTCACCACCCCGGCGGCGAGGTCGCGGCGAAAATAGCGTCCGGCATAGAGCGAGGTGCCGAGGGACACCGCCGAGATGAGCAGCACCATCCACGCGCTCAATGCGTCGGCGTAAAAAAATTCCTTCCATTCCGCCACCACGGTGTGGACCAGCACCTCGCGGAGGAGCTGGACGCCCAGCGCCAGCGTGGCCGCAAAGGCCAGGATGTTGATCCATTCCATGAGCCGGGGCCACCGCGACGGCGTCAGCAGGCACAGGAGGGCGGCGGACGGCGGGATGACCAGGATGGCCGTCAACAACATAAAAAAAGGCTAAAGGCTAAAGGCTGAAGGCTGAAGTACTGCCGGCGTAACACCGGTAACGCTTCGCCTTTGGCTTTTTATCTGTTTTTCCCGTCTTCTCATAAACTTTAACCTTTAACATTTAGAATTCAGCCTTTGCTGTTTTTGTCGATTGCCGTGAATATGGCAATGAGTTGGCAGGTTTCATCGAGCAGGCCGGCCATCTTAGTTTCCGTAACACATTTGCTGTCCACGAGGAGTTCGAGCCAATATTCGGTTTCTTCAATTTCCTTGAGACAGTCGCCAATCTTGGAAATAAACTCGGGTTTGGACCGGGCGTGCGATGCCTCGCGATAGTTCGCGCCAACGGACGTGCCGGAACGAAGAACCTGCTTGCCGAGCACCTGTGCGACCGTGTCGTTCTTCGGCGGCTTGGAGTACATCCAGATCACCCGAAGCGCAAACGCCTTCGTTCTCGGTTTTAAATCCTGCCGCTTTTCACTCATAACTTTAGCCCTCAGCCTTTAGCCTTTAGCCTTACCCTTTTAGCTGGTCCAGCTTGCTGGTGTCCATCGAGGCGAACGTTTCGCGGATGCGATACACCAGGATCCCCAGCACCATCACCGCCACCATCACGTCGAAGAAAATTCCCAGTTCGACCACCAGCGGCATGCCATAGGTGGTGAGCGCCACGGCGGCGAGCATGACGCCGTTTTCGATTGTCAGCAGGGCCAGCACCTGGGAGATGGCTTTCCGGCGGTTGATCATGAGAAAAAAGCCGGTGAGCAACAGGGCGATGGCGATGGCCAGGGTGTTGTTGCCGAGCTTGTGCAGCGTGGTGAACGGCCGCGCCACGAGGTAGCTCAGCAACGTCAGGCCGCCGCAGACGAGCATTGAGGCGGGCGCATTGAACAGCGGCTCGATTTCCTCCACGATCTTGATCCGGCGCACGAGTCGGTTGAGCAGCCAGGGCAGGAAGATGACCTTGCCGACGAGGGTCAGGACGGCGACGATATAAACGTGCGTGGCGTTGTAGTAATAGGCGACGACGGTGGCGATGGCGGAGAGCATGAGCGATTGCAGCGCGAAGAGGCGTATGTTTGTGAGCAACATCCGCTGCACCACCAGGAGCAGTTGCAGCACCAGCATCAGCGCCGCCAGCAGCATGATGATTTGCGAGCCGATTTCAGTGGCGAGGGGGCTGTTCATAAATCAATGAAAGAGAAACGTGGACAACAAGGCCATGGCGGCGAGCACAAAGGCCGCGCTCAACAGGTCCGGCACGCGGAACAGACGCAGCTTGGCGTTGACGGTCTCAACCAGCACCACCGCGGCGGACAACAGGAGGATCTTGACGAGGAAAACCGCCAGCCCCAGGGCGAGCGCGGCCACCGAACCGTCGGCGGCCAGGCCCACGGGCAGAAAGATGTTCACCAGAATGGCCATCAGCACCAGTTGTTTGATGGACGCGCCCCATTCCATCAGCGCCAGATAACGGCCCGAATATTCCAGCAGCATCGCCTCGTGGATCATGGTCAGTTCGAGATGCGTGGCCGGATTGTCAATGGGTATCCTGCCCGTCTCCGCCAGCAGCACAATGAACAGCGCCGCAAACGCCATGAGATGGGTCGGGTTCAGCATGTCCCAACCCGATTGTTGCGCGGTCGCCACCATGTGGCTGAAGTCGGTGGAGCCGACCGTGATGGCCACGGTGAAAATCGCCAGCATCAATGCCGGTTCGGCAATGGCGGCGATGGTCATCTCGCGGCTGCTGCCCATGCCGCCAAACGCGCTGGCCGGGTCAAGCCCGCCCAATGCCATGAAAAACCGTCCGAGCGCCAGCAAACCGACGACCGCCAATACGCCGCCGAACAGGCTCAACGGCGCCTGGGTGGTTACCATCGGCACCATCAATCCCACCAGCAGCGCCGTGATGAAGACGATGAAGGGCGCGGCCGAGAACACCCATGAAGCGTGTTCGGAAATGACCATGTCCTTGCGTAAAAATTTTACCAGGTCGTAATACGGCTGCGTGATCCGTGGCCCGCGGCGATTTTGCAGCCGGGCCTTCCAGTTCCGGATGCAGCCGGTGATCAACGGTGACTGCGCCAGCAACAGCACCGTCTGCAACCCGATGGCGAAGAAGTCCGGTTTCATAACGCAAACAACAGGAGCAGCAACAAGGTGATGAAGATATAGATGAGATACGCCTGGAGGCTGCCGGCCTGCAGCGCACGCATCCGCCGCGATAGGCGTAGCACCAGCCGTTGCAACGGACGATAAATCCGCGTCTCAAACACCTCCTCGACGTGGGCCTCAAAGCGGATGCTGGTGGTGAAGTAGGGTGAAAAATCGTATTCCCGCTGCACTTCGCGGTGCGGACGGAACAGCGCCTTGAAAATCATCCGGATGGGTTTGGAGAAACCAGTGGCGGTGTATTCCATGCGCGGGGTCAAACCCTTGAGCCCGCAATCCCACGTCGGCCCGATGCGGGTTTTCGTCTTTTGCCCCAGGACGAGCCATAGCGCAAAGGGGATGAGCAGCAGGGCGATGCCCAGCACCGCAATGCCCAGGGTTGAGACCGTGCCGCCAGCCGGATCGACGCCGGACAGCACCAGCCCGTTGGCCATGGTCAATTGCTGGCTGATTTGCAGGCCGGTGAGCTGTTGCGTCAACGGGTCGAGGACCTGGAGGAACAGGGTCGGGCAAAGTCCGAGGAACACGCAGGCGGCCACGAGGACGCCCTGGCCCAGCAGCATGGTGACCGGGACTTCGTGCGCCTGCGCCGCCGCTTCGCTCCGCGGTTGGGCCAGGAAGGTGATGCCAAAGGCCTTCACGAAACACGCCGCCGCCAGCGCGCTCGTCAGCGCCAGCAAAGCGCCGCCGATCGGGAACATCAACCGCAGCAAACTGTCCGTCGTGCCGAACCCCTGGAGCAATGACTGGTAGGTGAGCCATTCGCTGACAAACCCGTTGAGCGGCGGCAGCGCGGAGATGGCCACGGCGCCGATCAGAAAAAAGAAAGCCGTCTGCGGCATCCGCTTCGCCAGCCCACCCATCTGTTCCATGTCGCGCGTGTGCGTGGCGTGCAGTACCGCGCCCGCGCCCAGGAACAGCAGCCCCTTGAACACGGCGTGGTTGATGGTGTGATACAAGCCGGCGATGAGCGCCAGCGTGGCCAGCAACGGATGGCCCGTGTTCAGGAACATCAGCGACGCACCGAAACCCATCAGGATGATGCCGATGTTTTCGATGCTGTGGTAGGCCAGCAACCGTTTCAAGTCATGTTGCATCAGGGCATACAGCACGCCCAGCACGGCTGAAATCGTGCCGATGGCCAGCACGGTCACGCCCCACCACATTGGCGGGGTGCCGAGAAAAAAGAAAAACACGCGCGTCAGGCCATAGATGCCGGCTTTGAGGAGCACGGCGGACATGAAGGCGGACACGTTGCTGGGCGCGACTGGATGCGCCGCCGGCAGCCAGGTGTGCAACGGCACGATGCCTGCCTTGATGCCGAAGCCGATCAGAAAGAGCAGAAAAGCGCCGTCGCGCCGGAGCAGGAGTTGGTGAAGAGCAACAGGAAAATCCGGATTGTTCCGGTCATGGAAAGCAGCGGAAAATTTCTCTCCCAGTGAATGGAACCCATCGAATCCATATCCGCCGGAAGCCTGGAACAGGAGCAAAAAGCCGAGCATGATGCAGCCCGTGCCGATGTGCGACATGACGAAGTAGAGCACGCCGGCGCTGCGCGTCTCGGGTTTCTCATGCTCGAAACTGACGAGGCAGTAAGCCGACAGCGCCATGATTTCCCAGACCATGAGGAAGAAAAACGCATTGTCCGCCATCACCACCAGCGTCGTCGCCAGCAGCATCAGGTTGAAGAACGCGCCCAGCACGCCGACATTTTTGCGCCCATAAAATCCGCGCGCATAGCCCAGCGAATACAGCGACAGCGCGAAGCTCAGCAGCGAGACAATCAGCCCAAAAAATGCGGACAACGCATCGAGGCGCACGGTGAATTGGACGTACGGAATCAGGGTGGGGAGCAATTGCAGTTGCAGCGGGGCGGCGGTGCTCGTGCCGGTGGCGCCGGAAGTCAGCGTCATCGCGCACGCGACCACTCCGCACAAGGCGCCCAACGTGCCGCAGCCAAACGAAAAAAGGTTGGCCAGCCGTTCGTGCCGGAAAAACAGCAATCCCATCACGCAACCCAGGACATAGCCCGCCAGGGCCAGGGGCAGCAGAGTCGTTGGGGTGAAGTCCATAGGCGATGCGTTCAGTCAACCCCGGTCGGAACCCTTGGCTGGGGAACGGTGTGCTGATGGTCCAGGGCACGGCGCTTCACACCGCCGACGGTATCTGTTTTGTCCGGTGCAGACAACCACGCGCTGCATCCATCCGCCGGCATCCGGCGGAAGGAAATTGAAACGTTCTTGGTTTGCGACATTTGCAAAATTTCAAAAACCACAGAGAAAATGCTCTCAGTATGGCCGGAGGTTGCATCAACCGGCGCAAAATTCAATTCTTTTCGGTGAGAATGCCTTTTATACGGATTAATTCACCACGAAGGACACAAACGACACGAAGACCCAAAACGGTTTGACGCGAATTACACGAGTCGCCACGAATCTCCCGGGATCCGAATCCAAGATCCGAAACCCGAGACGTCAGACCCGAACCGATCACTGAAGACTTAAACCTCGAAACTCTCTTTGTCTCCTCACGCTAGTTTTGCCTCCGGCTCAAATGCTTGCGCCGATTCGAATAAATAATTCTTGTGCTTGCATCGCTGATTATTAGGATTTTATCGAAGTGCTTCAAGGGCTTCCGGGGAACAGAACAAGTTCAATCAATTGTCGTAGAGCGACCATGCGCGAAGTCACAACTGGCTTTGTCACAAACCAAACGGCATTCGCAAACGTCCCGATTGGCATGGTCATCGGGCAATCGGCGGCCTCCACCGCACTTTCCTGTCTGCTCTGGCTCCCGGCGGTCGCAAACTGTTTTCCGAATGGCGCGATGAATTTCCCGGCGCTGTCCGGCAGGATCCCGACTTCCGCTGCAAGTCTCCCGTTTAATGCCGGAGATCGATCCATTGACGCGGACAATCTCCCGACGAACGATGGCACCCGCCGGATGATTCCTGGCGATTTGCCAATGGACACTGGCAATCACCCGGCGGGTGCAGCCAATGTTCCGATGGTGTTGGTGGACCTGCCGATGAATGCTGCCAGTTTGCGGACGAAGGCTGGCGGTCTGCTTATGACGGCGGTTGCATTTCCCACGACCGCTGTCGCTTTGCCGCTGTTTTCCGCCAGGTTCCCGACGGGCACTGACGGTTTGTTTTTTATGGCTGACGGCCTCCGGATGCGCTTTGCCACCCTTCCGATGGTCGCGGTCACGGTCACGGCGGGCGGTGTCTGTTCCATTTTTAATCACGCAGCCGAGACGATGGACTCTGACTATTTTCCGGTCTAATCCGGCGATAATCCGATGCAATGAATTTTTTGCGAAATCAACGATTTATAAAAACTTGCGATATTTGCAGACCCGCGGCCCGGGTTTTGCAAAAGGGAAAAATCTATGACAAATAAACAGCAGACACACCTCAAAATGTTTATCGCCACGCTCCTGGTGGTGGATAAGTTCAAACAGCTGTGGTCGGCCATCGTGGCTTTTGTAAATGCCCGCGACGCGTTCGCGGAGGCCATCGATAACATCCGTGCACAGGAAATGAAGCAATCGACCGCCACCACCGGCGTCACGGCCAACAAGCGCAAATCACGCGACGCGATGTGCCGGGCAGCGGCGATGGTCGGCGGGGCGCTGGCGGCCTACGCGGACACGCAGCAGGATCATGAGCTGTTCGTGCTGGCCGATTACAGCGTATCGGATCTGACCTACATGCCGGAGGAGGCCTGCCTGAATAAATGCTCGGCCATTCTCAATGCAGGCACCGACAACCTGGCTGCGCTCAAGGCCACCAAGCATCTCGTGCAAGCTGATCTTGATGACCTGCAGACGAAGATTGATGACTTCAAGACTGCGCTGGAACGTCCACGTCAAACCAAGGCGGAGACCAAGAGCGCCACGGATCAACTCCCAGCCTCAATCGATGCCACGGACGGGATTGTGGAACGGCAGCTGGACAAGCTGATGGAACGCTTTCGGGACACGAACCCGGATTTCTATTCCGAATATCAGTTGGCCCGCCAGATCATTGATCTCAGTGGCAATGGTGGCAATACACCGGCCCCGACTCCGGCGCCTGCGACAACAACAACCGCGACAACGCCGGCAGCGGCAACCCCGGCTCCGGTGACTGCATCTGCGACAGCAACGCCCCAGGCTGCACCTGCGGCAGCACCGGCCCCGGCAGTGGCAGTCAAATAAACAACCGGCAGGGATGCGATGGCATCCGGTTCATCGCCTTGCTTGCCATAAACCGATGCGGCCTCCGGCAACGGGGGCCGCTTTTTTAGCCACGGAAAAACAGATTTAACCACAGAGAACACAAAGAACTCAAAGAAAAGGCAGGCTGGTCTCTACGCTCTCTGCGTTCTATGTGGTTAAATAATTTGGGAAGCCGGGAACGAAAAACAAAAACATGAATCAACCGCAGAGAACACAAAGGACTCAAAGAATTTCAAATTTCCCTCTCTGCGCTCTTTGTGTTCTTTGTGGTTAAATAAATAAGTGGCCGCTTTTTTTAACAAAAAACACTGGACACGGTTTTGAAATCGGCGTAGAAAAGCGGCAGTTGGGAAGTCTGGGCCTCAAATAGCCATTTATTTTCGTTCGGCTGCTTCATTGGACTCACGGGTTCTCAGTTGTGGGACAATAGTTTCAAACAAAGGAAGAGCGTATGCAAATCAAGGGATGCATGATTGATGGGGTCAGGGCACACAAGTTTTTAGGGCGGGTCTTACTATTGTTCGGCTTGGCCATGGCCATTACGGTCTTTTGCGGCTGTCGTACCGGCACGGCCGCAGGCCGTCCCAACCCCCTCGCATTTCAGGACCAACTGACCAAGTCACTTATTGATAAATATTCGAAACCCGGCGCCATACCCAGCGATGAAAGCACAATGACTGAGGCTCAGCGCAATCAGATTCTGAATGATTTGGTTTTCCTGACCGACGTCAACTATTACAAGTTTACCGGCGGGCTTTATGAAGGGCGGGCGATGTTCGACACCTTCAGCGACCTTACCCTGCTTGGTTTGGGTGCGGCCGGGACATTGTCCGCGTAAGACCAACCTGGCAATTTTCCGCCGCAACTGGGCCTGAAATTTCAAGTTTTCAGTTTTGTTCCAAAAGGGTACGCTCTGAATCATTGCGAGCATGCCAAAAGACCTGAGATCAGTATTGAAGTTTGGGGTGTTGATCCTGGCTGTCCTGCCTTTGTCCTGCGCAACCATGCTCCATCCCCCGGACAGTTCTTTCACGCTGAGCAGCACCAACTCGATCATTTTTGGGAAGGATGAAGTTATCTGCGACGGCCAGCCGGTTGAATACAAGGGCACCATTATGCTGGTTGAAAAATCAATCGTTCATCATATCAGCCCGTATGTTTCCGACGAAGCCATCAACAAAAACCGTCTCGTGGCCGGACGATATGCTTTTCGCGTGACCGACGAGGAGGGTGGCTATTTTGACTACGCCGTGCCTCCGGGAAAATATTATTTTGTGGAGCTGGACTATATCGGCGTATTGCCCTTGTTCGATCAGGGTGCGGTGGGGATAAGAACGTACATGCCTATTCACGGCCGGGTCGCCCATCCTTATTTGCTGACGTTTGACGTTCCGCCGGGACGGGCGGTCTATATCGGGACCATCCGACACGAGTTTGAGGTGCTGAGGGACAACTGGTTTGGATTCAAGGCCGAATACACCATCAGCTTTACCAACGAGTTTGACGCCGCCCGCGAGTGGTTCCTGAAATCCCATGCAAGCCTGAAGGACGATGTGGTGGTCGGGACAAATGAAACGCGGATGATTTCTGTTGCTTATCCGGGAATGACTTCCTGGGCCACCAATCAAATCGCGACAAACTCCCCGTTCTACAAGTATGATTCCGCTCTCGTGGAGTCGATCGAAAAGAGATGGTATGCCATTCTGGACACCAAGGATTTCAAGCCAAACAAGACCGGCAAGGTCGTGGTACGGTTTCATCTGCACTCCGATGGCACGGTGTCTGACGTCCAGATTTTGGAAAACCAGGCCGTTGGATTGCTTGACCAGGCCTGCGAACTGGCCATCAAGGGTTGTTCACCCTTTAGCCCATGGCCCCCGGACATGGTGAAAAAGGTCGGCAAAGATTATCGCCAAATCAACTTCACGTTTTATTACTACTAAAAATCATTCAAAGACCTCCGCCCCGGTCGCATCCTGAAAATCCTGTTCATCCTGTCCGCGCAAAACCACCTTGCAAACTTGACGCCTTGCTTCTGGTTATACCGGTTCTTGATATTGACACATTTCCGCACTCAAGAATCGCCCCACCATTGCCGCTCGAAAAAGTCCCGGTCAAACGCCACCGGCTCGATGCACCGCGCCTCATCCGTTTTCGGGCGGTTCACCAGATTTGAATGCATGACCCTTGTGGCAAAGGTCGGTTTTGAAAAATCACTTCGCCCAGGCGGGCAGCGGGGCGTTGAACTCGACCGGCTCCAGGCTCAACGGATGAAGAAATCTCACCCGCGCTGCGTGGAGGCATAGCGGTGGTTCGCCGACCGCCAGCGTTTGCGTGTGGCCGAGTTTCTGGCCGGGCAGGTAAATCGAATCGCCACACACCGGAAACCCCAGATGCCAGAGATGCACGCGAATCTGATTCGTGCGCCCGGTCAACGGCCGCGCTTCGAGCAGGTTCGTGCCATCGGGGAGGCGCCGGAGCACACGAAATTCAGTGCGCGCGGCCAGCCCGTTTTTTAGATCTGTGGTTCGCGAACATCCTTCGCCAGACCCGGCGCTGATGGGCGCGTCGCAATGAAAATCATCTGCGGGCATCTGGCCCGGCACGCGGACCAGATAAGCTTTTTCCACCCGACCCTGCGCAAATTGCGATTGCAGCCGGGCGGCAAAGGGCCGCGTGCGCGCCACCAGCACCAAACCGGTCGTATTGGCGTCGAGCCGGTGCGCCGGATGCGGTTCCTGCGGATGATAGACCGCGTTCAGAATATGCTGGAGCGTGTTGAGATAGAATCTTCCGCCGGCGTGCATCGGCAGCGGGGCGGGTTTGTTCACCACGATCAGGCTCTCGTCTTCGTGCAAAATTTCCACCGCAACATTCACCTCCGGCTCGGTCACGTTCGGGAATAGATGCTGGTAGCGTTGCCCGGCCCAAACGACTTGCGTGGCCGCCACAGGCCTCTGTTCCCTGCTTACGACCCGGCCCCGTGCAAATTCCGCCTGCCACTCAGCCACCGACACATTCCCAACCATGCGCCCCAGCGCCGTCAGCAGGGTCAAACCGTCGCAGTTGCCGGGAATATTGAGCGACTTGAAGTGATCGCGCGGCTGGCTCCCCGGCAGTGGCGTGACCGCACGGCAGATCGCCGCGTGACGACGGGACATGTCCGCCAGTGAATGCACCCCGCAAGCATGCTGCCGCATTCCGACATTTTCAAGTTTCAGCTTTCGCGATTTCAACCTTTAGCCTTCATAAACGGGTCTGTTCTGAATGGCGCTTAGTTAAGGCCTAAAAGTTTCATGGACAAGCGCTTACGGCGGCGAGTATCGGGCGTGGAAGCGAAGATGATGCGGCGGGAGACTCGCTGCATTTCCTGAATGATTTTCCATAGCTTC
>JBAPQW010000003.1:0-14338 GCA_049280815.1 Verrucomicrobiia bacterium
TGATTGTCGTGGCCATTATCGGCCTCTTGGCGGCAATTGCCATTCCCAACTTCGTGAAGGCTCGCGCCACGTCCCAGCAAAATGCCTGCATCAACAACCTGCGCCAGATTGATGCCGCAGCCCAGGACTTCGCTCTGGAAAAAGGCAAACAAACCGGTGCTGCCATCGTCTTGGGCACCGATCTGACGCCCTACATCAAGCTAAATGCCAACGGCAGCATTCCTCCTTGTCCGGCTGGCGGCACCTATGCCGAAGCCACGGTGGGCAATACGCCGACCTGTACCTTGAGTACCTTGACACAACAGCCCCACATTCTGCCGTAGCCCATTCGTAACTTGATTCAATGACCCGAAGCGAGAAACCTTCGGGCCTTTTTCATGTCGCCACCGCCACGCGGGAACGACGCTGTGAATCCCAACAGGTCGGGAAAAGAAGACATCAACCGGCGCCGGCTCCCGCCCGTAACCCGCAAGGCATGGATGCTTCCGGGCTGGGGACCGGGTTATAGCGAATTCTTGCCCTGGGCTTTGGCCTTTTTCCAGCGCGCCTTGGCTGCCGCCGCAATCTTCGCCCTCGCCGCGGCGCTCATTTTGCGTCGGGCCTTTTTTGCCGGCTTTGCGGGAGATTTCCTCCCTTTGACTTTCGCCCAGCGCTCCTTTTGCGCGGCAACAATCTTGGCCCTGCCGGCCGCGCTCATCTTCCGTCGCTGTTTTCGAACGACGGGAGTGGCTGGTTTGGCCGGCGAACCGAAAATCCGCCCCAGCTCCTTTTCGAGCGATTGTATCTTTTCTTTTAGCGCAGCAGCCCTGCGCAACTGTTTTGAAGTTAAATGTAACATGTAATCAATTGAGGTGATTTGACTTGAAAAGTCAAGCAATGTGTTTGGCCGGTGTCTAACTCACGGATCGCATTGAAGATGAGGACTCGCTCTCGGGCACTCTAGTCCGCATTTCCGGTCTGACATGCATCCATTTCACGAGGTTATCCGGCCCAGGATAGGATGGGAGGCTAGATGCGAGGAATTGAGGGAGCCACGGGGTGTTCTCCCCCCATCGGTGATGTTGGTGGAGGGGAATGTTTTCTACGCGGCGGCCAGTCTCGGAGGGCCTGGTTGGTCCAGCACATCGCGCAATTTGCGCGCCAGCTCGGATGGCGTGAACGGTTTTTCCAGCAGCGCCACGCCGTGGTTCAACACCCCTTGATGGAGGATGGCATTCTCGGTGTACGCCGAGGTGAAAAGAATCCGGGTGTGCGGTGACAGCGCCCGCACGCGCTCGGACAATTCCTTGCCGCTCATGTATGGCATGACCACATCGGTGAACAACAAATCGATGCCTCCGCTGTCGCGCGGCGGTTTCAAGCTCAAGGCTTCGAGGCCATTGGCGGCGGCCAAAACCGTGTAACCCAGCCGCCTTAACAAGGTCGCCGCCATCTCCCGCAAGGCGGGATCGTCCTCCACGAGCAGGATGGTTTCCGTGCCGGACGGCAAATCTCGCGAGTCAAGGCGCACCACGGAAGGTTTTGCCAGTGATTCAACTTGCGGCAAATATATTTTGAAGGTTGTGCCCCGGCCCATCTCGCTGTAAATGCTGATATGACCGCCGCTTTGCTTGATGATACCATAACAGGTGGACAATCCCAGACCGGTCCCCTGCCCAACGCCCTTGGTGGAGAAAAACGGTTCGAACACGCGCGCTTTCACTTCGGCACTCATCCCCGTGCCGGTGTCGGTGATCGCCAGCATCACGTAGTCACCCGGTTTCAATTCCGGATAACGGTCCACACCTTCCGGGCCGAACGAGACGTTCGCGGTTTCCAACGTCAGTTTGCCGCCATGGGGCATGGCGTCGCGCGCGTTGATGGCCAGGTTGGTGATGACCTGTTCGATTTGTCCGGCGTCCGCCTTCACCGCTTTCAGGCCCGGAGCGGGAACGATATGCATATCCACGTTACCACCCATAAGATGGTTAACCATGCCGGCCATCCCCGTGAGGATCCGGTTTAGATCGAGGATTTCCGGCTGGAGAAATTGCTTGCGCCCATATGCCAGCAGTTGCCGGGTCAACGTGGCGGCGCGACCGGCGGATTTGCTGATCTCGGCCGCGCTTTCGGCCAACGGACTCCCGACGGGAAGATCATAGAGCAGCAATTCACTCTGGCCGATGATGGCCGTCAGGATGCTGTTGAACTCGTGCGCAATGCCACCGGCCAGTTTGCCGACGGTTTCCATTTTCTGGGATTGAAACAGCCGGGCTTCCAGCCGTTTGCGCTCGGTGATGTCCCGGCCGATGCCCAGTACCCCGATGATTTTCCCGCTGTCGTCCTTTTGGGCGGCCAGGGTCATTTCCATGAGGGCCGGCCGCTTCAGGCTGGGATGGCCGCGTAATTCATGAACCGGCGCCGGTTTGCCGGTCAAAATCCGATTAAACATCTCGCTGGCCAGCGGCAGGTCGTCGGGATGAACCATCGGGGCGAACGGTTTGCCGATCCAATCGGCGCGCAAAAATCCCCCCATGGTCTCCGTGGCAGGATTCAACGAGGTGAACATCCCGTCCGACGAGATGGTGAAGATCGCATCGCGGGCGTTGTCGATGAGACTGCGGTATCGCTCCTCGGACTGGCGCACCCGGTTTTCCGCCTGTCTTCGTGCCGTGATGTTTTCGTGGGCCACGACCACGCGCACTGCGCTCGCGCCGCCAAAGCGGGTGGCCCGCACAATGAACCATCGCTTTTCCCACGCGCTGTGGCACGGATATTCCAGTTGAAATTCGTCGCTCTGCCCGGCCATGACGGCGCGGATGCCGGCGGCCACCAGCGGCGCTTCCTCGCAGCCGAGGCCGGAAGCCGAATCGCAAACTTTCAGGTAGTTATCGCCCACGCCCTGGTCACGGCCCAGGAATATGTTCTCGGAAGCGAAGCGTTTCCAGGCCGCGTTGACCTCGACGATGGTCCCGTGCTCATCGAGAATCGCGATATGCGAAGAGAGCGCGTTGAGCGTGGATTGCAGAAAGCGTTTCGAATCCCGCAATGCGTTTTCCACCAGTTTACGCGCCGTGATGTCCTGCTTGATGGCAATGTAACGCACGATCACACCGTCGGCGGTCCGCAATGGGGTGATCGTCATCTCTTCGACATAAAGGTTGCCGTCTTTGCGACGGTTGGTCAGCACGCCGCTCCAGACCTGACCGGAGGAGATCGTCTGCCACAGGTCCCGGAAGAACGCCTCATCCTGT
This sequence comes from Verrucomicrobiia bacterium, assembly GCA_049280815.1. Taxonomy (GTDB): domain Bacteria; phylum Verrucomicrobiota; class Verrucomicrobiia; order Limisphaerales; family UBA11358; genus UBA11358. The sequence continues at coordinate 3,234 of JBAPQW010000003.1, forward strand.
TTGCCACTTTTAAGGATGCGTGGATTCTGGCCGATGGCTTCCTGGGCGGTGTAACCGGTAAGTGCCGTGAAAGCGGGATTGACCGATTGGATGGTACCGAGGTGGTCGGTAATCACGATGGCATTGGCAGCCGCTTCGAGCGCCGTGGACTGCACGCGAAGTATTTTCTCCGTGTTTTTACGTTCGGTGATGTCGCGGAATGTCCAGATTCTGCCGTAGTATTTTCCGTCTTTGCCAGCCACCGGAGACGAGTATCGATCCAGCATCGTCCCGTCCTTGAGCTCAATCTCATCGCGGCTGATTTCCTTCGGATGTGCACTTAAATAAACGACCCTATCAATGAACTGTCCGGGGGTTTTGGTCAGGTCCGCGACCCACTGAAGCTGTTTCTTGTCGTCTTTATCGTCTGCGATGGGCTGGGGAATTTTCAGCAAATCGGCCATTCGCTGGTTTTGAAGAATTTTTTTACCCAGCTCGTCCACCACCAGGATGCCGTCGATGGAAGAGTTGGCCTGGGCCTCCAGAAACGCCGTTTTCCAATTCAACTCCGCTTTCGCGCGCTGGAGTTGGGCCTTGGTCTGGCGCAATTCTTCATCCGGTGGCAGTGGGACCGGCATTTTTCCTTTCGATTGAAATGCACCCCGAGGCCTGTTTCCTGAGGAAGGCGCTGTCGGTTTCACCATCCAGCATGGCGCGCACTTTGCAGGAGAGAATCGCGGGTGTATAAGGTTTGGGCAGGAACGCCACTCCGGTCTCCAGCACGCCCTGTTGGGTGATGGCGTCATCCGTATAACCCGAGGTGAAGAGGATTTTGAGATCGGGATAGGATGTTTTCAGCCATTCCGCCATGACCCCGCCGCTCATCAGCGGCATGATGACATCGGTCACCACCAAACGAATCGGGCTGCCTTTGTGCTCGCGCGCCACGTGCAGGCCCTCCTGGCCGTTCGAGGCCGACAGCACTTCATAGCCCTGGGCTTCCAATACGCTGCGAGCCAGGTGCCGCACCGAGGGTTCATCTTCCACCACGAGCAGGGTTTCCGTCCCCCGCGGCAACGGCCCGGTCGGGGTGGGTCCCGCTGCGACATCCACCGGCAGCTTGACCCGCGGAAAATAAATCTTCAAGGTCGTGCCTTCGCCCAGCTCAGTATCAACCTCGATATGGCCGCCGGATTGTTGCGCAATGGTCTGGCAGGTCGTCAGCCCCAGACCGGTGCCCTTGCCCGATGGCTTGGTCGTGAAAAACGGCTCAAACAAATGCGCTTTGACTTCGTCGGACATGCCGGTTCCCGTGTCACTGACGCTGAGCATCACATGGTCGCCGGGCTTGGCGCCCGCGTGGCTGCGCGCGTAGCTTTCGTCGAGCGTGACATTCCTGGTGGCGATGGTGAGCTTGCCGCCGTTGGGCATGGCATCACGGGCATTGACCACCAGATTCATCAGCAACTGCCAGACATAGCCGGAGTCAACCATGACATGGCCGATTTGTTTGCCGGGCACAATCACCATCGCAATGCGTTCATCAATGAGCCGCTGCAACATTTTGGCGAGGTCCTTCACCGTGTCATTGAGGTCCAGCACGACGGGTTGCACGGATTGTTTGCGGCTGAAGACCAGCAATTGCCGCGTCAATCCGGTGGCCCGCTGTGACGCCAGCCGGATCTCCTCCGTATAGATTCGCAGCGGACTGTCCGGAGCCAGCTCGGAGGTCAGCATGTCGCAGTAACCGATGATCACCCCGAGGAGGTTGTTGAAGTCATGCGCCACGCCGCCGGCGAGCTGGCCGATCACTTCCATTTTTTGCGCCCCGAGAAACTGCGCCTCCAGCCGCCGGCATTCGATGATATGTTCTGCCTCGATTCGTTTGCGCTCCGAGATGTCACGAATATTGCATTGGATCACGTTGCTAACACCGGCTCGATACACATTGCTCACAAATTCCACCGCAATATGGCGGCCATCCCGCGTTTCCAGCGGCAGATCGTCATAGCGCACGTACCCGTCCTTCTGCAGTCGCTCCAACATGGCATGGTTGGAGACAATATCCTTGAATGGACTCAGTTCCCCGACGGTTTTGCCGACCATTTCGCCATGGGAATAACCCAGCAGTTTGGTTAGGAAAGGGTTCACATCGTTGATGCGTCCCGTGTCAACATCCAGGATCAGAATGCCATCCTTGGCCGCTTCGAATAACCGCCGGTAACTGAGTTCCGAGGCGTGTATCGCTTGCTCCGAGCGCAGCTCGGTGCCGTTGCCATTGCCATTGCCGTTCTCGTTTGGATGATTGCCCTTCATAACCCTGCTCCGCCTCAAGTCTCGGCTTACAAAACCAAAACTTTAGGGAGTTATGTTCTGATAATAAGCCGGAAGAATGAAACCGGCTATGGGGTGAACACCCCATATGAAATCCTCTCGAATTCAATCCCGATACCGCGCTTCGGCGTGGCGAGGAGAGAAGTCTGACGCGACGCGGAGACGTTGCCCGCAGCCACCCTTGGCGGCGACGGTTTTGCCCCCGGCTTGGGATCTACGCACGGACGCGGGCCGCCGGGGAAGGATGCAGCGTTTGCCAGGCTGCTGGAGGATCACCGGCGCTAGCTGATCTGCCGTTCGCAGCCGACATTTTGCGCACGGGCGTTTTTGAAGTTGTGGACTCGCCTTCGGGCGCCCTGGTCCATATTCCCGGTCCGGTTTGTTCCCATTTCACGATACTATTTGGTTTCATAATAATATCCTGGAGCGTAAGCCCGAGCTGCGACGGCGCCGTCATTGTCCCTCCCGTCTTCCGGGCCACCACGCCCATGCCGGCGATCCTCCCGGCCCAGGCCCTTCCAGGCAGTGGATTTGGTTATTTGGTTAAATAATTGCGTCCGAATGGAAAAGTTGTGGTTGCGGTGATGATTTCATCCGGCTCAAGCGGCCATCTTGCGCAGACTCGTGCGCCGGTCTGTTTCCAACCGGCGCATTTCGGAGCTGTCGTTTGGGGCGGGACACATTGGAGGCGGTGGCTGGAAGGACTTCCATCTGTGGGAACACACTGGCGACGCCGGCCAGCCGGCATCCAGCCGCCGCCGGCAATTTGCCGCGGTACCTGGTCGGTGATTGCCCCACGATGCCCTTGAACACCCGGTTGAAATGCGTGAGCGACTGAAATCCGACGGCGAAGGCGATTTCGCTGATGCGCAAGTTGGGATTGAGCAGGAGATTTTTCGCCTTTTCAATCCGCGTGCGCGAGACAAACTCAATGAACCTCAGGCCCGTGCCCTTGCGAAACTGTTTGCAGAAGTAAAAGCGGCTCGTGTTCACGGCGTCGGAAACCTGGCCCAAGGTGATGTGCTCGGTATAATGCTCACGGATGAACTGCCGCGCCCGGGCAATGATCGGCGGCTCGGCATTCAACGCCTGCACGGCGAGCTGGTTGCTTTTCATTGCGAGATGATCGGCAAAGACGGCCAGCAGGTTGGTCACGGCATCGAGCTTTTTCGGCGAGGCGACCGGGGTTCCGAAATACGCCCGCCGCGTCGGTTCGTTGGCGATGTCCACGCCAAGTTTCCCGGCGTATTGGACGGCGCTTTGGAAGGACGCCTCGGTCGGGCTCTGGCGCAGCACCTGGCCGGTTTGCAGAAAGCCGATGGTTTGCGGACCGAGCTTCACCGGCACGGCGGTTTCGCAGAGGCCGTAGGCGCAGGTCCGGGTGGCCGGTTCGTGCCGGGCCGCCTGCGTGAGTTTCTCCTGCAACTGGAGGCACGCAGAACAGGTGTGGCTCTTCCCCGCCATCACCGCGCAGAAGACGTTCTCCTTGCGCTTGCCGTGAAAGGGCAATTGCCAGGCCTCGACCGGACGCAACGCGACCGGCATGCCGGTCGCCTCGGTGTAGGCGCGCTCGTAATTCTGAAACATCTCCGAGCGGGCCAGGGCCTCAATCATTTGTCCGGTTGCATTCATTGCTCCGCGTACCGCTTCCGGCTCGCACCGGGAGGTGCTGCCATGGTTTGAACGGTCTGTGGACTCTGCTCCCCAATTCCTCCGCCAAGCGGAGTCATCATAGCCTCAACCGCGGTGCAGACGGCTGGGTGCGCCAGTCTGGCAACGGAACGATCCCCTCGCACGGACTGTCAGTCGCGCGCAGGACCGTTTTCACCGTTTCCAACAGCTGGCTGATGTAGAAAGGCTTTGGCAGCACGGCCGCCAGTTGCAGCGCGGGGTCCAGGGCCAGTTCAACTTTGGACAATCTGGCCGCGGCCAGGACGACCGGCAGGGCCATGCGGGCGGCCCGCAGCTTCCGGACCAGTTCAATCCCGGTCAGCTTGGGCAGGCTGTGCTCGGTGATCAGCAGAGTGTAGTTATTGGCCTGAAGCGCCTCCCAGCCGGTGGCACCATCCTCGACGGCATCAACGTGATAGCCGGGACGAACCAGCGCCTCGGTGTACAACTGGCGAAGGTCGTTGTCTTCATCGATCACGAGAATCCGGGGGCGCAAATTCGCATGCGATTGAACTAATGCGCCCGCCGGCTCTCCCTCTGTCAATAGTCCATTAATTTTCATGTTCTCAATATTAGGTGTGAATGTTCCCTGGCGCCATGGGGTGTTCACCCCATATGCGGTGTCTGCAAATTTGCCGTTCATGGGTGCGGCGGGGCGGGTGAAAGCCGGACTCAAACCCGCAGAGTGGAATCGGCCTGGTGCAAACGATCCGCTGACGGCTTGCTGTGGCAGGTTGGCGGCGGTTCGTTGATGGCCGCCCAAAAGACGCCAAGTTGCTTGACGGCCTTCATGAACTCGGCGAAATCCACGGGTTTCACCACATAGGCGTTGACCCCGTGTTGGTAACACTCGACCAGGTCCGGTGTTTCGCGCGAGGACGAAAGCACGACCACAGGTATGGCCTTCAAATCCTTGTCGGCTTTGATGGTCTTCAATACTTCCAGTCCGCTGACCTTGGGCATCTTGAGGTCGAGCAGCACCAGAATGGGATTCCCGCCCGCGCGGGTCTTGAATTTTCCCCGGCAATAAAGATAATCCAGAGCCTCCGCGCCGTTATCCACCACCGCGACCTTGTTGGCCAGATGGTATTCCTCCAGCGCGGCCAGCGTCAGTTCCACGTCCCGCGGATCGTCTTCCACCAACAGGATGTTTTTGATGTTTCCAGTTTCAGTGCCCATGGAGGTCTTCGTTTTGTTTGGCGATGGAAAAATAAAATGTCGCGCCGCCATCCACCACGCCTTCCGCCCACACCCGGCCGCCATGCCGTTGAATGATCCGCTGGACGTTCGCCAGACCGATGCCCGTCCCCTCAAACTCGTCGCGGCTGTGCAGGCGCTGAAACACGCCGAACAGTTTGTCGGCATAACGCGGATCGAAACCGGCGCCGTTGTCGCGAATAAAAATCACCGTCTCACCTTGCGGTTTGGCTGGCACCGCCACGCCGCAGGATGCAGGCGGTGTTAGTCCCCCGGGCGAGCCGTCAGGATCGGGAATGCAACCGATTTCAATTTGGGCCTCGGCGCGATGGCCGGTAAACTTCACGGCGTTGGAGATCAGATTGACCAGCACCAGGCGCAACAGGGCGCGGTCGGCCCACACCGCCGGCAACGGGTGAATGTTCCAGGCAATCTTCCGCCCTTTGGTTTCCGCCTTAAAATCGCCCAGCGTCTCCCGGACCAGCTCGTCGAGATTGACCTCCGTCTTTTGCACGGCCGAGCGTCCGACACGCGAGAAACCCAGCAACTCATCAATCAGATCCCCCATCCGTTTAGCCGCCTCGGAAATCGTGGTCAGATGGTGGAGGCCTTTTTCTGTCAGCGACGGCCCGGCGTCTTTTTGCAGCAATTCCACGAAGCCCAGGACATGGCGCAGCGGGGCGCGCAAATCGTGGGAAACGGAATAGCTGAACGCCTCCAGTTCCGCGTTGGCGGCCTGCAGTTGTGCGGTGCGTTCAACGACCCGTTCCTCCAGTTCCGCGTTGAGACGGCGAATTTCATCTTCCGCATGTTTGCGCTCCTTGATTTCCGCTTGCAGCCGGGCGTTCGACAACTCGGCGGCTTCAGTGAGTTCATGCTGCCGCACCGAACCGAGCATCAACGCCTCGTTCAACGCGAGCGTCGTTTCCCGAAACTGCCTCCCGGTGCCCGATGTTGTTTTCGCCCCCATTAATATGCCTCTACTTCGTCATCTTCGGTTCCGGGGCGGCTTCGCTTTCCTGCGCCGGTCGCGGGCCGGTGCGATGAGGAATTCCGGTGATCAACCCTTCATAGTCCGTGCGCCGCGGATGGATGACCACCACCCCCTTGTTCGTGATGACATATTCGCGGATGTCTTTGCTGTGATTGCCGCCACGCATTTTGACGACGACCATCACCTTCCGCAGCTGGCCGTCGATTTCCACATAACGCAGCCGGATGATGTCATCGGTGAGAAACGAAATCGCGTAGTGGCTGAACGCCAGCTCGGTAAAGGAGTCCTCCACTTCGACCGTGCTGAGGATCGTGATGCCGGCCCCGGTCAACGCCCCGATCATCCGGTAGAGCGACTCGCGAAATTCGGCGCGGAAACCGGGCGCCAGCGCCATTTCAAAACCGACCAGCGAATCGATCACCAGCCGTTTGGCGCCGACCCTTTTGATGGCATCGAGAATCTCCTGCATCGTTTCATCCACCGAAAGGTCGAGCGGACGAAGATAAAGGGTTTCGAGTTTTCCTGCTTGTTGCGCCGATATTAAATTCAGCCCGAAATTGCCCGCCCGTCGCGTGTAATCTTGCGGGCGTTCTTCGAAGATCGCCATGATTCCCGGTTCTCCTTGGCGCAATCCAGCGGCGATAAACTGCGTGGCCAAAGCCGACTTGCCCGTTCCCGAAGGCCCGGCCACCAGGAGACTGTCGCCTTCAAGCATGCCCCCGCCCAACATCTTGTCCAGCTCGGGAATGCCAATGGAAAGCCGCCGCCGCCGCGATGACTTCGTTTTGCTCCCGGTCAACCCCAGCGTACGCGAGAAGGCCTGCAGCCCATCGGCGCTGATGCGGATGGTGTGCAACCCCGGCACTGATGCCTGCCCGCGCAGTTTCATGATTTGCAATTTCCGCACCACGGAATTCCGGTCCGTCACCTGCGAAAGCCAGATAATGCCATCCACCATGGTAAACAACGGGTTGTCGCGGATCTCCTCCACGGCATACTCGCCGACCAGAAACGTCGTGGCTTCCCAACTGGCCAGAAACACGGCGAGGCGGTGGATGAATGATTGCATCTCCGCTTCGCCCACGTCGCTCATCGCTTTGCGCACGACGGTGCGAAAGGAATCCACCACGACGATGCCCGGGTTCGCGGCCGTGACCTGCTTGATGATCTCCTCCAGCACCGCGTTCAAATCCTGCTCCAACACCACATCCGACAGGTTGATAAACCGGATTTCCTCGCCCAGTCTCGATTCGTCGAAGAAGGAATATTGTTGCTGATAGCGCAGCATTTTCAAGACGGGTTCGCCCAGGACGCTGAAATAAAGCGCCGGTTTCTTCGGCGTGGCATTGGCGAAAACGATTTGATGCGCCAGCGTGGTTTTACCGCCGCCGGGCGCGCCGCCGATGATGTTGAAGGAAAATTCCGGGATGCCGCCGCCCAGGATGTCGTCGAGCCCGCGCACGCCGGTCGGCAGTTGATGGATCGTGACTTTGGCTGGTTGGCGCACGACATTTTTTTGCAATGCGAGCCTGGTTGCCTTACTTTGCTTCTTCATTTTTATTTCCTTCATCAGAATTCCAACCGTCGAGTGGAATGTCCGGCCAGACCTCGCACACCAGGCGGACCGTTAATTTTTCGCCGATGAAAGCCACGAGCAATCCGAGCAGCTGGGCCAGCAGCACCACTTCACCCTCGGAAAATTCCTCCGGGGCGAGTCGGGCATGAAGTTCCTCCAACCCTTCCAAAGAGTCATCCGGTCGGGCGCGCACCGAGCACAGCCAGGGAACCTCCGCGTTGGACAACGCGAGCGAGCGCGCAAGGAGCGTGTGAAAACCGGTTTTTCCCATGAACGTCGCCAGATGCCGGCGCAGCTTCTCACAAACGGGAAAGGCCGCCGGGGCTTCTACCCCGGAAGATTTGTTATCCAGCGCCTCATATACCAAGAGGCACCTGGCGAAATTCCGCAATGGGGGAGTGGCCCGGCTCATGGGAAAATGCGCCCGCCCGGGTGCTCCGTATGCACCTGGTTGTCAATCAGGTTCTCAATTCGATGTTTGGTCTTCATTCCACCTTTGGCATCCATCGCCGTTTGCCCGGGCATCCCGGAGGCGATTTGCCCGATTGCGGCATTCAGTGATGCTGCGGGACCGGCGCCTCTTTGGAACCCTCATTGCGGTCATCCGGCCCCAGGACTTCTTTAACCGTCTTCAGCAAATCGTCGGTGGAAAACGGCCGCTGCAGCATGGCGTCGGGTTTGAGCCACGGCTTGTGGGCCAGTTCATGCCTGGGCAGATAGGATGTGGCCAGGATGACCGGAAGCGACATGGATGCGGCCCGCAGTTTCTCGATCATTTCCATGCCTGTCATTCTGGGCATTTTGTTGTCGGTGATGACGAGGTCGTAACTGCTGGCCTGCAGCGCCTCCCAGCCGGCGGCACCGTCCTTGACCCCTTCAACTTCGTAGCCGGAATCCGCCAGGACATCGACGCTGAGCTGGCGGACATCACTGTCGTCATCCACCACGAGAATACGGGAGGGCGGATTCGACAGATATAGCCGATGGACCGGCGGGGCTTCTGCTTGGGAAATTATCTTGTCCTTCGCAGGCTGAGGCTTAACCCGGTTGATGACTTCGCCCGGGCTGTAGCTTTCGCGCATGACACTTTCCACCGTTCCCAACAATTTCTTGAAAGTATAAGGCTTGAGCAGCGTGGCGGCGGGTTGAAGCCAGGGGCACAGGGCAAATTCCTCGTCGGGCATGGTTCCGCTGGCCATGATGACGGGCAGGTTCATGTGAATCGCATACAGTTTCTCGAGCAATTCAATCCCCGTCAGATTGGGCATTTCGTTGTCGGTGATCATCAGATCGTAGCTTTCGGTACCCAGCGCCTCCCAGGCGGCGGCGCCATCTTCAGCGGCGTCCACCTCGTAACCGGAGTGGCTCAAAAATTCCGTGCTGAGTTGGCGGATCGAAATGTCGTCTTCCACCACGAGCAAGCGCTGCGGCGGACGGGTTTGGGATGGTAGGAGTGTGGTGGCTACCTCCCTCGCTGCCAAAATTTGGTCATGGCGATTTTTCATTGCACTAGGAATAAGCCCAAATGCACCTCAGCCGCCATGGGGTGTTTCACCCATCCGGGCCAGTCGCAAATCCAGCCCGGTCGAGCCGGTGGGGATGGGTAAACCAATCAAATCTTCTTTCCAGGCGCCGGAGATGCCCCGCGGGCACGAAAAAACTTGGCGGGATCTGATACGAAATGACAAATGGCGGGCGCTTAATCCGTCACGCCCCGCCAAACTATCATTGCCACAAGGATTTTAAGCCACTCCTGGTTTGGTGCCCACTGCATTTGGGGGGAGCATCAGCCTGCCCATACGGTCTCCTGACGGAAAGGACTTTGGTTGAGGTTCAAACATTAACCACAGCTAGCCGTAATTGTGTCGGATGAAAATGAGGTAAAACCTGTACTCACTCAGGCTATTTTGACTGGCATGGGGGAAACACCCCATGGTTTTTTCAGCCGCACGGCTCCAGGGTATGTTCGTCCTTATGTCAAAACATGAAATGGCGAAAGCTGATTCCGGTGGGGCAAGCCGGAGCGGCTTTCACCACGTTTTGACTTCGGCATTCCCCATGGATCATGCACCGGCAACCAGGTTTGACTTTCTGGGCGGAGTAGCGGTGATCAGCCTGTCGGTGGGAGTGGTATTCTTAATGCGCCTCCTCCTGGTGGATTGATTTGCCGGCGCCCGCCCGATCCTGCTTTCCTCTGCATTCCAAACATACAGTCCAACGGCATCGGATGCGTATTGAACCCGGGCTTTACGGGTCCGGCTAAGGTTTCTTGTCTTTGAGGGTGGTAAGATTCTGTTCTGAGTTTTCCTTCACCGCCGCGATCATTTCTTCCATCCCCTCCTTGATCTCGCTGACCTGGGGGTGCACTTCCTTGATGAGATCATGCTCGATCCGGGATAATTTTTCGATGCGTTTGCCCTGCTCGCGAAGCTGATCCAAAAGGGAGTTCTGCTTGATGGAAAGCCGGCGCATCCACCAAAAACATATGCCCCAGCAGACAGTGCCCGCCAGGGTCATCCAGAACGCGATGCCGTTTTGATTCATTTTTTGCAGGCGCCGGGGCCACGGGGCTGAAATGTTCTAAAATGGATCCAGTTAGAGACTCCGCACGTCGTCTCCTGCTGTTTTAACCACCGCTAAACGATGGTCAGCTGGACGCTGCTCTCGATGATGCCCGCGCTGATGGCATAACGGGTGAGCCCGGCGGTGTCGTGGATGTCGAGTTTCTCCATGAGATGCTCGCGATGTTTCTCGACGGTCTTGATGCCGATGCCGAGTTCGGACGCGGTTTCCTTGTTGGCCTTGCCCTCGGCGATCAACTGGAGCACTTCCATTTCGCGCGAAGTCAACTGGGCCGCTTTCGCTTTGCTCATGGCCGTGCGGCCCGACGACTGCAAATTGAGACGATCGCGGCGCTTGGAGATGGCGGGACTGAAATACGTGTTTCCTTTTTGGATTTCCCGGATCGCCTCGCACACTTCATGGGAGGAGGTTTGCTTGAGGAGGAAACCACTCGCACCGGCGGCGGTCGCATCCTTGACATACGCATCGTCATTGTGGGCGGAGAGAATGAGCACCTTGGTGCCGGGGACGGTTTTGACCACCTGGCGGGTGGCTTCCAGACCGTTGAGCTTGGGCATGGCGATGTCCATCAACAACACGGCCGGACGAAGTTTTTTAGCCAGGGCGACCGCCTGACGGCCCTCCTGCGCTTCGCCCACCACTTCAAAGTCCTTTTCGAGTTCGAGCATCTTGCGAAATCCCTCGCGCACGATGGTATGATCTTCGGCCAGTAGAACGGTGATTCGTTTCATAATAATTCAAGGTTTGTTTTCAACGGGATGTGTCAGGGCC
>JBAPQW010000004.1:0-71287 GCA_049280815.1 Verrucomicrobiia bacterium
CGCCAAAATTTTGCCCCCAGTCTGAAACAACTCAAAAACATCATAACAACTTGTATATCAGCATTTTGTAAGCGGAAATCAGCCCTGGCACGGCGATTGATATAGGAGCCGCAGAACAACGAAAATATGAATACCAAGCAAGCCAAAGAAATCAATGAGCCGGAATTTGAGACGGAAGTTTTGCGCTGCACGCAACCGGTACTGGTCGGCTTTTTGACCGGTTGGAGCAAGCCGTGCCTGCTGGTTGAGCCGGTTTTGGATGAAGTCGCTGCCGCTTGCAACGGCAACGCGAAAATTTTCAAAGTGAACGTGGATGACAATCCCGACTTAGGGACCATCTACGGGGTTCAATCCATCCCCATGCTGATTTTTTTCTTAAAGGGCATGGTCCGCGCAAAAATTGTCGGCATGGCCAGTCCCAAGGCAATCCTCGCCAAATTGAATTCGCTCACGCCGGGAAACCCTCCCTCGAATGAATCCGGACGGCCGCAGTAAAACAACCGCTCACTGAAATGAAAACAAACCTTCAGCCCAAAATTGGCGAAATCAAGCGATTCTTTCTTCAGATCGGTGAATTCAGCTTCGCCACCTACCCGGTTCAAATCAATCATGTCTCCCGTTGTCTTCCGGGTGCGGCGAGTTCGCGAGACCAATCGCGCTGCCCGCGGCGAAACATACTGAGTCGGTGTATTTCCCGGTCGTCCCGCTGGGCGTGCGGAAAGCCAACGGCAGTGCCGGCTGCCGGCAACCTCCCATTTGAGCAATCCGTTCCATGAAAAATTTCCAAGAGAGCTTAGCCACGGTTTCGGAGGCTCAAATGTCAACCGTGTGCATCGTGTGCCAGAAACCTGTTGTGGATGGCCAATGGTTTTGCCGTCTGCCGCAAACGAATGGCACGCCCATTTCCCAAACAAATAAGATTCTACTGTGCTCTCCAAGCTGCGCCTTCCGATATTTCGCATTTTTAGAAATTGGCAGCGCAACATTTTAGAAACCAAAAGAGACCACACCATTTAACCAAACACAACCAGATATGAACACAAATCGAAACCATTCGCACGAAGTAACCTCCGCAGACACCTTTGACGCCAGCGACAGCCGCACGGCGATCGAGACACCAAACACTTTGCAGCGCCCTCATTCTAACGGCGACGGAGAAATTCCAACGGGCTCGCCACCCAACACGGGCGCCGCGAAAAAACGTCGGCGGCAAATGCTCGCCGCTGCGGCGGCGCTGGTCGTAGCGCTGGCCGCCGGCGTTTATTATTTCTGGTTCGTCTTGCCGTATGAATCGACGGACAATGCGTTCATCGAAGGCAACGTCATACCGATGGCGTCGCAAGTCCCGGGACGAGTCGCGGAATTGCTGGTGAAAGACAACCAAGCGGTCAAACCGGGCGATGTGATCCTGAAGATTGATCCGCGCGATTACGAGGCCAGCCTGGCCCAAGCCCGCGCCGACCTGGCGGCGGCACACAGCCGGGTGGAGCAGGCGCAGGCGCAGGTGAACGCCAGCCAAGCCAAAGTCGCGCAGGCGCAGGCGACCGTGGTTGCCGCCGACGCGGAAAATCAACGTGCGGCGGACGACCTCAAGCGTTACGAATCGGTCGAAAGCCGGGCGGTTTCCAAGAGCGCGTTTGACCTGGCGCAATCCCAGGCGCGCGCGGCCAGCGCCAATTTGGAAGCGGCGCGCAGTCAGGCCAAGGCCGCCGAGGCGGAAGTGGCTTTGAGCACGGCAGGCGTTGAAACCGCGAGCGCCGCGGTGCAACAGGCCGAAGCCAGGCTCCGGCAGGCCGAATTGAATCTTTCCTACACCCAAGTCACCGCGCCCGAAGGCGGCCGGGTCACGCGCCGCGTCGTGGAACAAGGCGCGTATATTCAGCCCGGCCAGGCGCTCATGGCCATTGTGCCGCGCCACTATTGGGTCATTGCCAACTTCAAGGAAATACAACTGACCCACATGCGCGTCGGCCAGCCGGTCGAGGTCGTGGTGGACGCCTATCCGGGTCGCACCTTCAAGGGCCACGTGGAAAGCATTCAAAACGGCGCCGGTGCCCGCTTCAGCCTGTTCCCGCCGGAGAACGCCACTGGCAACTATATCAAGGTAGTACAGCGCGTGCCGGTTAAAATCCTTCTGGATGATCTGCCCGAAAACGACCTCGCGCTTGGCCCGGGCATGTCCGTGGTCCCCGAAGTGCGCGTGAAATAATCGCGACGAAATTTTCAATTAAAGCGATTACCAAAAAACTTCATCCAGCATGAACTCCGAAGGTTCAATCCAACCTAAGATCAATCCGTGGCTGATTGCGCTCGCGGTGATTTTGCCGACCTTCATCGAGCAGCTCGATACCACGGTCGTCAGCGTCGCGCTGCAAAACATCGCGGGCAACCTTTCGGCCACGGTATCCCAGGCGACGTGGATCCAGACGGGCTATCTCATCTCGAATGCCGTCGTTCTGCCCGCCAGCGCATGGTTTTCCGCATTGTTCGGGCGCAAACGGTTCCTCCTGGTCTGCATCGGCATTTTCACGATGGCATCGTTGGCTTGCGGCCTGGCGCCCAATCTCCCCTTCCTGATTTTTGCGTCCATTGTGCAAGGCGCCGGCGGCGGCGCGTTGCAGCCCATTTCGCAGGCCATTTTGTTGGAGAGTTTTCCGCCGGCCAAGCGGGGCGTGGCCATGGCGGTTTACGTGGTGGGCGTTATCCTGGCACCCGTGTTGGGACCGGTCCTGGGCGGATGGCTCACCGACAATTATTCCTGGCGCTGGATATTCTACATCAACATCCCTTGCGGTCTGGCCGCCATATGGATGATCCAACAATTCATCTTCGACCCGGAATACATCCGCAATGCTAAAAGAGGACGGCTCGATGCTTTTGGCTTCCTTGTCTTGGCGATTTGGCTGGGCACGTTGCAAACAGTTCTGAACAAGGGGCAGGATGAAGACTGGTTCAACTCCAATTTTATTTGCACGCTCTCGGTGATTTCCGTCATCGCGTTGGTCGCGTTTGTCGTGAGGGAATTCAAAGCCCGCGAACCGCTCGCGGATTTGCGGGTCTTCGCCGATCGGAACTTTGTGCTCAGCACCATTCTCATCTCCGTCGCTTTTCTTCTCTTGTTCGGCATCATGAACTTGCAGCCGCTCATGGCGGGAAGTCTCATGGGATACACCGCCTACATCTGCGGACTGGCGCGAACTCCGCAAGGTCTGGGTGTGTTGGTCTTGACGCCGCTGGTGGGGATTCTGACCGGGAAGGTGGACAGCCGTCTCCTGATTGGACCCGGAATGATACTGATAGCGATCTCCTCCTTGCTCATGGGGGAATTCAACCTCGATATGTCCAGCTACGACTTTGTCTGGCCCAACTTTATTCAAGGCATGGGCATGGCGCTGGTGATGGTTCCGTTGATGACGGTGGCCATGGCCACCATTCGCAACGAGCAAATGGGCAACGCCACCGGGCTGTTCGCGCTGGCGCGCAACCTGGCGGGCAGCATTGGCATCGCTGTGGCGATTGCCATGGTCTCACGCGGCGCACTGCAGCATCAAGCCTATCTGACCGCTCATCTGACGCCGTTTGATTTGCCTTATCAGAACGCGGTGCAAATGGGACAAGCCGCGCTGACACCCGCGATGGGCGCGGCGCAAGCGGCTCCCGGCACATTGGGAGTCATCTACAAATCACTGCTGCTGCAATCCAACATGTTTGCCTTCGCGGACGAATACCGCTGGCTGGCGCTGGTTTGCTTTTTGTCCGTGCCCCTGGTGCTGTTTCTCAAAAAGGGCGACGGCAAACGGGAAGTGGTGATGCATTGACCTGGTTATGAAAAGAATGCCGAAAATGAGTCCACGGCCCATGAATACAACCGCCATCCCTGCCCCGCAGTTGCCGGAGGATTTCGACAAAATTCGCCGACGCATCCACGCGCTTTACCGCGCGCGGGGCGGCATGATGAGAATGACATTGAATGACTGGCTGAAGGCCGGGCTGGAACTGGAACAGAAGATTTAGAAACAAATCACCAACCAATAGAACAAAATTATGACCACCACCAACTTTGACCTGACCCTGGACATTTGCACTGAAGACGGGTCGCGCACGCGTTTCCATCAAAATGACCAACACATCGCCGGGACGACGCTGCGACAGTTGGTCTCGCCCCGACTGTTTAATCCGCCTTTGCTCACGCTGGCTTCGGAACACAGCATCAGCGCCATTCCCACGCGGACCATTGACCTGATTCTGGCGCACACGGCCTCGCCGCCGCCGCTGCCACTGCCCAGCGGGTGGGTGGATGCGGTTGAAGTCAACGACGAGGCGTTGCTCAATCTTACCGACTTGGAAGTATTAGCTGCGGCGGAGAACAAACACATCATGCTGGCGGAAATCCACACGCTCGGAGACTGGATGATCCGCCTGAAACTGGAAACCATCATTCCGGAGACCGTTCAGGAAAAGCGCCAGCTTTGGAACCATTTATTGGACCTGCCAGCCATTCCGTTTCGTTTGAAGGCGGGCGGAATTGGCGCCATCAACCCCGCGAACATCGTTCGCGCCACCGTGTGTCCGCCAATTGACGGAGTCGCGGAGACTGCGCTATCGGCCGATTTATTGCAGAGCATCAGACCCTGAAAATTTAAAACCAATTGAGACAAAAAATATGAAACCAAATCATTTATCAGCCGTGGTGCTGCTGGCGTTCCTTGCCGGCGGCTGCGCCAACCTTCCCAGTGTCGGTCCGGATTATCACCAGCCGGAAACCAAAACCCCGGCGCACTGGACCGAACCCCTTGCCGGCGGTGAAACCAATTCCGCCGCGGTGACGGCGGCGTGGTGGAAAAATTTTCACGATGTTGAACTGGATTCGTTGATCGAACGCGCCGCCTGCTCGAACCTCGACTTGCGCATCGCCCAATCGCGCGTGCGCGAAGCGCGCGCCCAATACAGCGGCGCTTTCGCCGACCTGTGGCCGACCGTCAACGGTGGCGGCTCTTTCAACCGCTGGCGTGAATCGGAACACCAGCCCGTGCTCGGCTCATTGCCGATCCCGGCCGGCGTGCCGTTTGATGGCAACGTCTATCAAGCCGGCTTCGACGCAGCATGGGAAATTGACGTATTCGGCGGCAAACGTCGCGCGGTGGAAGCGGCCAAAGCGCAGTTGTCTGCCGCTGAATTTGGCCGGCGTGATGTCCTGGTCACACTCCTCGGCGAAGTGGCGCGCAATTATGTTGACCTGCGTGGCTACCAAAAACGGCTGGCCATCACCTGCCAGAACATCGAAGCGCAGGAAAATTCCCTGGCCATCACGCAGAACCGCTTCGCCAACGGGCTCGCCACCGACCTGGATGTGCAACAGGCGAAAACCGTGCTGGCGACCACACGCGCGGAAGTGCCGACGCTGGAAAGCGCAATTCAGACAACGACGCATCGCATCGAAGTTTTGCTGGGACAGCAACCCGGAATGTTGCAGGCGGAACTGGCCGAAGCCGCGCCGATCCCCGCACAGCCGCCGCAAGTGCCGGTCGGCCTGCCTTCCGAACTGCTCTTGCGCCGGCCCGACGTCAGCCGTGCCGAACGTCAACTCGCCGCCGCAACCGCGAACATCGGCGTCGCGAAATCTGATTTGTTCCCGAAATTTTATCTCACCGGCTCGGTAGGTTCTGAAAGCATCAGTTCCAGCGATTGGTTCACCAGTGGCAGCCGATTCTGGTCCCTGGGCCCGACGGTGCAATGGCGGATTTTCGACGCCGGCCGCATCCGCGCCAACATCAAGGTCCAGAATGCCCGGCAGGAACAGGCTCTGGCCGCTTACGAGCAAATCGTGCTGATGGCTTTCGAGGAAGTTGAAAACAACCTCGTGTTGTATGCCAAGGAGCAGGTCCGTCGGCAGCAATTGGAGGACGCGGTGAAATCGAGCGAAGATTCTCTGCACCTGGCAAACCAACTTTATGCCAACGGCCTGTCGAACTTCATCAACGTGCTCGACGCCGAACGCTCGCTCTACCAGGCACAGGACGCACTGGTTCAAAGTGACCGGACCATTTCGGCAAATCTGATCGCGCTTTACAAGTCGTTGGGCGGCGGATGGGAGACGTTGAAGCAGCCGTCGCAGTTCGCGCAGGCAACGACAGCAAAATGATCTTCAAAATATGAGCCTTGATCGGAAAAGCCAGACCATGAACGACATCAACCGAATCGCCATCAAGATGCAAGCTAATGGAATTGGACGCATAACTGTGCTCGCGATCATTTGGATTATTACGATGATTTGGTTGGGAACCGTGCAGGCGTGGTCACAGACATTACCGATAGTTTCTGCTTCCGATGTGATCCTGACCTCGATGCCTGTCAATACAAACATCTGGCAGGGGGAAGTCGGTGAAGGTTTTCGGCCTTCGGTTCAGACCATGAACCTGGAGGTGGGGGCGGCCGCCGGTTTCCAGGCATTTGGTGGCGAACAGAATGATAATCTGGCTTTGATCAGCCTCTCATACGGCCACAGGTTGGGCGACGTGGTGGGGGACGATCATTGGTACCGTGGCAATTGGGAAGTCCGCGGGGAATTATTCAGCGGCGCACAGTTCTCTCCCTCCACCGAATCGCTGGTTGGACTAACGCCTCATTTGCGGTATAATCTTGCCACCGGCACTCGCTGGATTCCCTTCGCCGATTTAGGTGCCGGCGTGTCGGCCACCAGCATCGGGCCGCCGGATTTGAGCGGCACTTTCGAATTTTATCTACAGGCAAATACCGGTGTGAACTGGTTCGTGCGGGATAACATCGCTCTCACCTTCGAGGCTGGATATGATCCATGCCGTGTTCCGGCTCATTTCTCACGGCAGCGGCGGGCCGAGCTTGACGCGGTAGAAACGGACCGGTGAACTCGTTGCGGCTTCCGTCCAGTTGAACGGCAGCGCGGGCGAATTGGTGGTGAACACGCTGCTCCACTGCGTGAGGTTGGTCGAAGTCTCAATCGCGTAATCCGGCCCGCTTTGGCCACTGACGCTGAAGCTGAATTGCCCGCCCGCGACTGAAATGTTGCTTATTCCTGGCAGAGAAAGCGGATTGACGAAAACGGAAAAGCTCTGCGTGGCGCTCAATGGCGGCGTGCCATTGTCGGAAACTTGCAGCGTGAAATTGTTTGTCGAGTTGGCCTGCGTGACGAACGGGCGGAAGGAGAACGCGCCGCTGTTGGTGTCGAGCGTGGCGTTGGCCGCGCCGGACAGCATCGCGAAGGTCAGTGTCTGCGGCGGCTGGTCAGTGTCCGTGGCGCTGGCGGTGAAGGCAACCGTCTGTCCAACATTCACAGTCTGGCTGGCAATGGGCGACAGAGCCGGCGGCGTGTTGGGCGGTATGATAGAATTCAGTGTGAGGGCGATTGTGGTTGTGCGGCTGATCAATCCAGCCGTGGCGATGATGGTCACATTCGATATGCCGGAGGTGACGGTGTTGGAAGCCGTCAACGTCAGCGTGCTCGCACCACCGGTAATTGGATTCGTGGCAAACGTGGCTATGATTCCGCCTGGAAGGTTGCTTGCGCTCAGCGTATAACAGCCGTTCAATCCGTTCATCGGGGCCACCGTGATCGCGCTCGTGCCATTCGTCCCGCCTTTCACGGTCAGGCTGGTCGGATTCGCCGACAGAGTGAAATCCGGCGCGGGAGTATTCCATGAAACAGAATCAATGTAACAGGTGTTCGTCCAGCCGGTGCTGGTTGCAATTTGAAGGCCGAGATTCTGGAACGGTGACACGGCGCTTTGCGGCACGGTCAGAGTCAGTGTGTTCCAGGCGTTGGCGGTGAAACTTCCATAATAACTACTGGTCCAATTCCAGTTGTGGTCCTGCATGTAGGGCTGAATCGAGCTAATCTTATGCCCGCCAGGAATCCAGACATGGAAGGTGATGGTCATACCGGGAAGAACGGCCACGTTGCCCACGCCCACGGATGACGAGCCGGATGTGTTGCTGTTGAAGTTCACCGCCAACGACTGATTGCCGGCAAAGTGCTGCGCGTTTGAAGTGGCGATTCCGGCAATCGGGCTGCCACCGGCCCACCAACCTTGCGGATCGGTTTCAAAATTGAACTGCGCCGGATCCGGGTTCACACCGGAAATGGTGGCGTGGGCTTCGGCTGAAAAACCGGACAGCCCGGAGCCGTTGACTGCGACCACCTGGTAATAATAAGTGGTGCCGCTGTTGAGGCTGGTATTGGTATAGGACGCGCCAGTGATGCCGGTGACAATTGGATTGGTGCCTTCGTAACCGCTTTCCGCTGCCCGATAAAGATTATAGCTGGTCGCTCCGCTGCCGGCAGTCCAAGACAAAACGACATTGTTGTTGCTGATTGTCGCAGTAAGTCCGGACGGTGCGTAAGGAGCGCCGTTCGGGGGCGGCGGCGCGGCTCCGCCGGTTAAAACGGAAATCTTTTGGGCGTCATTGACTGCGCCCGAAGTCCAATCGAACGGACTTCCGGGAGTGCTCCAAAAAAACGGACTGAGTCCGTGACCACGGGCGGATTCGGCGACATACTTGTGCCAGTAATATTCGGAAGCAACATTCCAAGCGGACTCCGTGGCGTTTGTGGCCGCAAGGGATGGCTTCGAGGCGGCTCCGAATTCGCCGATCATTACCGGAATACCCTTGCTGACGTATTGGTCGGCCAGTTGTTGGAATCCCGCGTCGATGCCTCCTTCTTCGGGCGCGACGCAGTTGCGGGTCGGGTCGGCGGCGTAATGGTAAGCCTGTCCCCAAAAAAATTGCACAATGCCCCACGACGCATCGCTCGACAAAATCGCCAACTGGGCCGGTGAGTAGCAATGGTATTCCACCATCAGACGATTGGAAACGGTATCCGTCGGCAAGGCATTCAACCACGTCGGGTCCGATACGCTTTGAATCACCAGCCAGCGATTGGTGTTATTGCCGCCGGTGGTGCGGACCGCATTGACGAACGTCTGATAATAATACATCAACGTGACCTCTTCCGCAGTATTGTTCACGTTTGGTTCGTTCGCCGCGGCAAACAACAAATGGTTGTCGTAACCGGCAAAGTTGGTGGCGATCTGCGTCCAATAGGAATTCATCTTCGCGTTGATGGTCGCATCCACGTTTGTGCCGATGTTGTTTTCCAACCAGCCGTCGTCCCAATGATCGTTGATGACGACATACATTCCCGCGCCGATAGCCCAGTCAACGGTCTGCTTGACCTTCGCCATGAAAGCGGGATTGATTGGGTAGTTGGTGGCGTTCGCGGTGATGTTGGTGGTGGCATTGAAATCCCACGCGCAGGGAATGCGAACGGCGTTGAACCCGGCGTTGGCGGCAGTATAGAACGGTGCCGCAGTAAAATTCGGCACTCCCCAAGTGGCTTCCAATGTATTTCCCAAGTTCCACCCGTAGGTTGGATTCGGCCACGGCATGGAAGCGGGTATATTGGTGCCTGCCGCTTGTAGACCCAGGTCGAACACCGCGTCAAACATGTGGCTGCTGCCGGTGGTGATCGTGCCGCCGCTGATGGGAACAAGCGCCATTTCGCCGCCGGCATAGGCGTTTGTGGCCACGGCCAGCGCCGCATAGCCACCGCCAGATGGCTGTCTGCCGAAAGAAAACGCGTAGGTTTTGTTCGTTGCCAACGCCACGTTCAGCCCGCTCCATTGCAGCCAGTGGCCATCGGTAAATCCGGGATTCGGCGCGCTGACCGTGACGAGCAACGTCGCCGTGCTGCCATTCATCGAGTAAATGCTCAAATAATACGTCGGCGTGCTCGCGGGCGTGCCGTAACCGCCGCCGTTGTCTAATCCCGCCGTCTTGATGGCGACCGACACGAGCTTCATCGCGTTGGTCCCGGTGGTGAAGGTCTGACCGGCGGGCGGATTATTGTCGGTGTAGTAATTTATTCCGTCAGGAAATGTCTGGTTGCCGTTGAGGGATAATTGGGAGATGTCGTTCGTTCCTGGAGTTGGCGCGACAGCTCCGATGTCCGTAAACGTTTGCGCGTATACACTACCCGCCAAGCCGACGGCGATGAGTTGCAAAATAAGACTGTGAACGGTGTTCACGTTACCATGAGATCATAACATAAAAGCGCTTGGAAAGACAGGCGTAAGTTCTAACGACGCTCGCATCCACGACCTTGCATTCCAGGCTGGCATTAAAGTTGGAGGCAGTGGGAATCATTTTCATGTGTTTGTGGCCTGAAAATGTCCACTTACTTGCAGCCGCAGACCGAGGAATACTCCTTAATCGCATTTTCAACCACTTTCCGGGTTTCACCGGTGACCCGCTTTCGCAAAACCATCAGCGAGATGGCCTGAAAACTTTACGTCGTGCCACATCTCATCGCACAACACGCACCAAGGCTCGCCGACTTCAATGTAAATGGGGTGTTCACCCCATTGTTTGCCGCTTCCCAAAGAGAGATTTTATCAGAGTATAATTGTTAAACATCCGAACACGAAAGAATTTTACCATGGAAGCAAAAACACTCACGCCACAACTACTTCACAACATGGATGCCTACTGGCGGGCGGCGAACTATCTCTCGGTCGGCCAGATTTATCTTTACGCCAATCCGCTGTTGAAGCGGCCACTGGTGCTGGCAGACGTGAAGCACATGCTGCTGGGACACTGGGGCACGACGCCCGGACAGAATTTCATTTACGTTCACTTGAACCGGATCATAAACAAATTTGACCTCGATATGATTTACGTTTCCGGCCCGGGACATGGTGGGCCAGCGGTTGTGGGTAACACTTACCTTGAGGGGACCTACAGCGAGATTTATCCGAACATCAGTCAGGATGAAGCCGGGCTGCAAAAACTTTTCCTCCAGTTTTCATTTCCCGGAGGCATACCCAGCCATGCTTCAGCGGAATGTCCCGGCTCGATCCACGAAGGCGGCGAGTTGGGCTACTCACTCAGCCATTCGTTCGGTGCGGTGTTCGATAATCCTGATTTGATCGTCGCCTGCGTGGTCGGCGATGGAGAGGCGGAGACCGGTCCGCTGGCCACGGCGTGGCATTCCAACAAGTTTCTCGATCCTGTCAACGACGGCGCGGTGCTGCCGATTCTGCATCTCAACGGCTACAAGATCTCCAACCCTACGGTTCTCGCCCGAATCCCGCGCGATGAATTGGAGCAATTACTGCGCGGCTACGGCTGGACGCCTTACTTTGTCGAAGGCCATGAGCCGGCACTGATGCACGAGGCGATGGCTGCAACCCTCGACTCAGTGGCGGAAGAGATCAAACGCATCCAGCATGAGGCTCGCGTCGTCGGCAACCTCACACGTCCGCACTGGCCGATGATCGTTCTCAACTCACCCAAGGGTTGGACGGGGCCGAAGGTGGTTGATGGGCTGCAAGTGGAAGGGACATTTCGCGCGCATCAAGTGCCGCTCTCCGATCCGGCCACGCATCCAGACCATCTCAAACTTTTGGAAGACTGGCTGCGGAGCTATCGGCCAGAGGAACTGTTTGATGAGTCGGGCCGCTTGAAATCTGAACTGGCCGAACTTGCACCCAAGGGTGAACGACGCATGGGCGCGAATCCCCACGCCAACGGGGGCATTTTGCTCCGCGACTTGCAGATGCCGGATTACCGCAGCTATGCGGAAGACGTTCCCTCACCCGGGGCACGCGGAATCGGCGATGTCCATGTGCTCGGTCCTTTCCTGCGCGATGTGGCGAAGCTGAACCGTACGCAGCGGAACTTTCGCGTCTTCGGCCCGGACGAAACTCTTTCCAACGGCCTCGAAGCGCTATTCCAAGTGACCCAACGCCAGTGGGACGCAGCGACTGCACCGAACGACGAGTTTCTCGCTCGCGATGGGCGCGTGCTGGACTCAATGCTCAGCGAACACCAATGCGAAGGCTGGCTCGAAGGCTATCTGTTGACCGGGCGACATGGACTGTTCAATTGTTACGAGGCGTTCATCCACATTATTGATTCGATGTTCAATCAACACGCGAAGTGGTTGAAGGTTACAGCGCACCTGCCGTGGCGCAGAAAGATTGCGTCGTTGAACTACCTGCTTGCCTCGCATGTCTGGCGACAAGATCACAACGGTTTCACGCATCAAGACCCAGGATTTATTGATCACGTCGTGAACAAGAAGGCCGAGGTGGTGCGAATATACCTGCCGCCGGATGCGAACTGTCTGCTGTCGGTTATGGACCACTGTTTGCGCAGCCGCCATTATGTCAACGTCGTAATCGCCGGCAAACATCCGTCGCCGCAATGGTTGACGATGGATGCTGCCGTCAAGCATTGCACCGAAGGCATCGGTATCTGGCAATGGGCCAGCAACGATCAGGGCGCTGCGCCGGACGTGGTCATGGCCTGCTGTGGCGACGTGCCGACGTTGGAGACGCTCGCCGCCGTATCCATTTTGCGCGAGCATTTGCCTGATCTGAAAATCCGCGTCATCAATGTTGTTGACCTCATGCGGCTGCAACCGCAAACCGAGCATCCTCACGGGCTGAGCGACATGGATTTCGATGAACTTTTCACCAAGAATAAACCAGTTATTTTCGCGTTCCATGCTTACCCGTGGTTGATCCACCGTCTGACCTACCGCCGCACCAACCACGACAACATCCATGTCCGCGGCTACAAAGAAGAAGGCACCATCACGACGCCGTTCGACATGACGGTACTGAACGATCTCGACCGCTTTCATCTCGTTATGGACGCAATTGATCGTCTGTCACAGACCGGTGATAAAGGCATTTACTTGAAGCAGCAGCTCAAGGACAAGCTGATCGAGCACAAGCAATATATAGATAAAAACGGTCAGGACTTGCCGGAAATCCGCAACTGGAAGTGGAGTAATACCCAATGAATACCCAGAAATAATAGTCACGGCGAAGGCTCTGGTCGCCGACGACAAAGGATTGCTGGCGATGGACGAAAGCAATCCCACCTGCCGGAGAATGTCGCCCTGATTCACGACGATGTTGCCCGTGGCCATTCCTGGGGTGACGAACTCATCAAGCACGATTTTTCCACCTACGACATCTTTGGCCGGTGGGGATTCGAGATGGGCGCCGAGTTGACCGATGGCGGCTGGCACTTCAGTGACCGCTCGCTCACCAACGCCAAGATCATCCTCCGCCTCTGCCGCACCTTGCGCGCCGGGGCCGGTGACGGCGTGCTGCTGGGGTGCAACACCATCGGCCACCTCAGTGCCGGGATTTTTGAAATTCAACGCACCGGTGACGAGACTTCCGGCCGGATTTGGGAACGCACCCGGCGGATGGGCCTTAACACGCTCGCCTTCCGCCGGCCGCAAAATGGCACATTTTTTGCCAGCGACCCCGACTGCGCCGCCCATACCGATCAGGCACCCTGGGAATTTGACCGGCAATACCTTGACCTCGTCGCCCGGCGCGGCACGGCGCTTTTCATTTCGGTCGATCCGCGCACCATTCAGCCTGAGCAACGGGCCGCCTTCAGTGCCGCCCTGCAGACCGCCCTGTCCGGCGGATCTCCCGGCGGCGGCGAACCATTGGACTCTGGCTGCACACCACGGACCCGCGGCAGTGGCGCTTCGGCACGGATAAAGTCACCTGCCACTGGGAAGAGCCCGCCGGCGCCTGGCCGTTGCGAGTCTGAAGCGGGGATTGCCATGGCGTCTCCGGTCGATGAAAATGACGTTATATGCTCAAACAAATCCTGCTAAATGCTTCGTTGGTTTGCATCTGCGTTGCCACGACGCTGCGTGCCGATGACAGTTTGCGATTGAAATATGAGCAACCGGCCGGGCGCTGGACCGAGGCGCTTCCGGTCGGCAACGGACGCCTCGGCGCGATGGTGTTCGGCGGGGTCACGAACGAGCATCTCCAGCTCAACGAGGCGACGCTCTGGTCCGGCGCGCCCCGGGACTGGAACAATCCCGGGGCCAGGGAGGTTCTGCCGCTGGTGCGGGCCGCGATTTTTGCGGGCGACTACGTGAAGGCCGGCGAGCTTTGCAAAAAAATGCAGGGGCCGTACAACGAATCCTATCAGCCGCTCGGCGACCTGCGGCTCGCATTTTCCGGCGGCGATAACGTGGCTTCAAATTCCTATGAGCGCCGCCTGGATCTGGATCGCGCGGTGGCAACGGTTCGTTATCGCGAGGGAGACGCATCCTTCAAGCGCGAAATATTCAGCAGCTTTCCCGACCAGGTGATCGTGATACGCCTGACGTGCGACCAGCCGGGACGAATCAGTTTCCGCGCGATGGCGGACAGCCCGCTGCCTCACACCGTCAAAACGGAAGGGACCAACACGCTGGTGCTGCAGGGACGGGCGCCGTCGCACGTGGATCCGAGTTATCTGCGCTCGGCGCAGCCGATTATTTACGATGAAGGCACAAACGCGGAAGGGATGACGTTTGATCTCCACGTCCGCGCGGTTGCCGATGGGGGGTTCGTATCGGTCGACGGCACAACGCTCACGGTAACCAACGCCACGGCCGTGACGCTGTTGCTTTCGGCGGGCACGAGTTTCAATGGGCCGGACAAATCACCAGGCCACGACGGGCGCGATCCGGTGGCGGAGGCGTTGCGTCCGCTCCGGGCCGCGCAAATAAAATCCTACCCCGATTTGCTCGCGCGCCATCTGGCCGATTACCAGCCACTGTTCCGCCGCGTCGAACTCAATCTCGGCGAAGCGCCCGGCGCCGCAGGCCTGCCGACGGACGAACGGCTGTCGCGTTTCGCCAAGGGCGAACCGGATCCGGGACTTCCGGCGCTGCTGTATCAATTCGGTCGCTATCTCCTGATTGCCAGTTCACGGCCGGGCGGCCTGCCCGCAAATTTGCAGGGCCTCTGGAATGATTCCCTGCGCCCGCCGTGGAGCGCGAACTGGACGTTGAACATCAATGCCGAGATGAATTACTGGCCGTCAGAAGTCGCCAATCTCCCGGAATGCCACGAACCCTTCCTGGATTTCATTCAAGCCCTGTCGGTGCATGGACGCAAAACGGCCGAGGTGAATTACGGCGCTCCCGGCTGGGTGGCACACCATAACGCCGACATCTGGGGCCAGACGGGTCCGGTTGGAAACTACGGCGGCGGCGATCCGGTCTGGGCGAACTGGGCGATGGGCGGCGCGTGGCTGAGCCTGGATTTTTGGGAATTTTATGAGTTTGGCGGGGACAAAAAATATCTCCGCGAGCGCGGCTGGCCGGTGATGAAAGGCGCGGTGGAGTTTTGTCTCGGCTGGCTGGTGGACGATGGCCATGGTCATCTGGTCACCGCGCCCTCGGGTTCGCCGGAACTGGGCTTCACCACGACCAACGGCCAAATGGCGAGCATCAGCATGGCCAGCACCATGGACATGTCCATCCTCTGGGAACTGTTCACCGACTGCATTGAGGCGTCGCGTGTCCTCGGCGCCGACCGGGCAATCGCGGCCAAGCTTGATGCGGCGCGGGCGAAATTGTATCCGCTCAAGATTGGCGCACGCGGCCAATTGCAGGAATGGTCGGAGGATTTCCTGGAACAGGACGTGCATCATCGCCACACCTCGCATCTTTTTGGCGTATATCCCGGACACCAAATCACCCCGGCGACGCCGGAGTATTTTGCGGCGGCGCGCCGGTCGCTGGAGATTCGCGGTGACGACGGCACGGGCTGGTCGCTCGGCTGGAAAATTAATTTCTGGGCGCGTTTCCTCGATGGCGACCATGCCTACATTCTGGTGAAAAATCTGCTGCGGCCGGTGGGCGGCAACACCCGTACCAGCTATGGCGCCGGCGGCGGGGTTTATCCAAACCTGTTCGACGCGCATCCGCCGTTTCAGATTGACGGCAACTTCGCGTTTACGGCGGGGGTTTCCGAGATGCTGCTGCAAAGCCACCTGACTGAAAAGCAGGGTGACGGAAACGCGGTGCGGATCCTGGAGCTGCTGCCGGCGTTGCCTTCCGCCTGGCCGAGCGGCCAGGTCAAGGGACTTCGCGCGCGGGGCGGGTTTGAGATTGTCGAGATGACCTGGAGCGACGGGCGGCTCACCCGGGTCATGATCCGTTCAGCAAAAGGCGGACTTTGCCGGGTGCGTTGTGGCCAGGAGAGCGTCTTGCGACCCACCGCGCCGGGCGAGGTCATCAGCCTGGATGGCAAACTGCAATAAGCTCATGAAGCGGCGCTGGTTTTCCGGGTTAACCGCTTCATTTTAGGGTTTCGGATTTCGGCGTTTGGCTCTAGGGTTTCAACGAACGTTTGAAAACACTGCACAGATATCTGACCGGCCAGGTGCTCGCTTCGCTGCTGCTGACGGTGGCGGTGTTCACCTTTGCGCTGTTGCTCGGCAACTTCCTCAAGGAAATCCTGGGTTTGTTGATCAGCGGCCAGGCGCGCGCCGGCATCGTCTTCCAGGCCGTCGGCCTGCTGGTTCCCTTTGTCTGGGTCTTTGCGCTGCCGATGGGTTTGCTCACGGCGACGCTGCTGGTGTTCGGCCGTTTCAGCGCGGACCAGGAACTCACTGCCGCGCGCGCCAGCGGCATCAGCCTGCTGTCGCTCATCACGCCCATTTTGCTGCTGAGCCTCCTCTGCTGCGGTCTCAGCGCCTGGATCAACATGGACCTCGGCCCGCGTTCCCGGGTGATTTACAAGAGCCTGCTTTTCAAGCTCAAGGCCGATCTGATGAACGCCCAGTTGCCGGAAGGCCGGTTCATCCCCGTTTCCACCAACTACATTTTTTACGTGGACAAAAACGACGGTGGCAACCTGCAGGGGGTAACGATCTGGATGATCGAGAATGGGAGCAACGTGACCACCCGGGTGGATGCGCCCCGGGGTCATATGGAGGCGGACGTGACCAATAAACAATTCATCTTGAATTTGTTTGAACCGCGCCTTGTGACCCGCGGCAGCCATCTGGCACTTTCTTCGGCCCCGAAATTAACCTATACGTTTGACCTCAACACGGTGACGAACGACCCGGGCAGACCCCGGGTCAGCGACATGACGTTCTGGCAATTGCGGGATGAACTGCATAATCTGGAACAACGCATCGGCCTGCCACCGGATCCGTCCCTCACGCCGGTTGAATTGCGTGCCCAGGTCCGCGAATTCAACCGGCAGCGGAAGGATTTGACCGAGCCGATTCGCGTGGAGATGCATCGGGAGGTGGCGTTCTCGTTTGCTTGTTTTGGGTTCACCCTGGTCGGCATTCCCCTCGGCATCCGCGTGCATCGGCGTGAAACCAACGTCGGCATCGCCATGGCGCTCGTGCTCGTGCTGATTTACTACAGCTTCATCATCGTGGGCCAGTCGTTGTCCGGCCGGCCCGAGCTGGTGCCGCATTTGATCCTCTGGCTCCCGAATTTCATCTTTCAGGCGGTGGGAGCGGTGCTGCTGTGGCGCGCGAACCGCGGGATTTAGGTATAATACCGAACCAAAACCCGTGAGGCGCGGAGCGCGGCTGGTTCCAAGCCGCAGCACTAAGAATGCATCACCCGACCGGGAGCTTTGTGAATCGTTTTCCGCACAAGCGGCAGCTGCGAGTTGGGGCAACTCGCGCTCCGGAGCAAAATCCGGTGTTCGCAAATCAATTTTTTCTTCGGTAAATCTTATGCATCGACGCCTGGTCCACCGGCTTGATCAGCAGTTCGTCAATGTTCACGTGCGGCGGGCGGCGGGCGACCCAGACCAGGGTTTCGGCAATGTCCTGGGCCGTCAGGGGATTGATGCCGGCATAAACATTTTCCGCGCGTTTGGCATCGCCCTTGAAACGCACAAGTGAGAATTCCGTCTCCGCCAGACCGGGATCCACCGTGCCGACGCGAATGCCGGTGCCGTTTAATTCCAACCGCAATGCGCGGGTGATTTGCAGCTCGCCCGCCTTGGCCGCGCAATAGACCGCGCCACCTTCGTAGGCCGTGTGGCCGGCCGTGGAGCCGATGTTAATGATGGTGGCGCCCGCGTCGTGCGGCATCAACGGCAGGGCCGCGCGCGTGACCCGCAGGATGCCCAGCACATTTGTTTGCAGCATGGTTTCCCAATCCGCATCCTTGCCTTCGGCGACGGTGTCCAGCCCCTGCGCACCGCCGGCGTTGTTGATCAAAACGAGGAGGTTTTGACCGCCAAGCTTCGTTCGTGCCCAGGCGATGAACGTTTCGACGCTGGAAGTTTTGGTAACATCCAGCTCGTGGTAGTTCGCTTCCGGGGATCCGGCCTGGCGCGCTTCGGCGGCGACTTTTTCCAGGCGGTCGATGCGTCGCGCGCCGAGCAATAGCCGCGCGCCTTCCGCGCCAAACGCCCGAGCTGCCGCCGCCCCAAACCCGCCGGAGGCGCCGGTGATCAATATCCCTTTGTCTTTCAATGGCGTTTTCATTTTTTGACAAGTCTATTCAGACACGTCGTGTTTCGTCCCATCATCCCTGCGGCGAAACATAAATCGGTCCGACACTTTGTCGAACAAATATCCGATGATCAGGGCGCCCAGGCAGCCAACGACAACCCCAACGACCCGGGCCAGGGAACTGTGCCATTTGTCGGTGGCGCCGGCGAGGGTCACGAGAATGACGGCGACAAACGCCGGGCGAAGCATGTCGTCCTGCTTCAGGAGATAGCAGATCAGGCCGGTGAGCATGACACCGGCAGCCATGGCCAGCAGCGGCTCGCGGATGATGATGCTCAAGGCCGCGCCGCCGAACGCGCCAGCCAGGTTGGCGACCACGCGCATGGATGACGCCTTGAGGGAGGAATGCAAGCTGGGCTGGGTCACCAGCACGGCGGAGACGGCCGCCACCCAGGGCAAGCCGGGCAGGGCCAGCGACTGGTAAACTAGCGCGGCCACGACGGCGGCCACGGTGGCCTTGGCGGAAAAAATAATGGCTTCAAAGTGGCGCGGCTGCATCGGGGAAATGACAATCGTTGATTGGCAAACTGGCCTGCCGGGCGAAGACTGGTGGAGCCGACAGGGCTCGAACCTGCGACCTTCTCATTGCGAACGAGACGCTCTACCAACTGAGCTACGACCCCATCCACGTCAGCCACAAATAGTCTTGCCAGAAAATTCGCCGCGCGCAACCGCTAAGTGGTTCGATGGGCCAAATGAGAATTGGCAACCACCGTTGCACCTGATATTTGTTTTGAAATGTCCGATACGGCTGTCGCGGCCCAGGCGCCCTCGAAGGCACAGGTGTTTTTCCGCCGGTTGATCACCACGGTGATTCTCTGGACGGTGATTCTCGCGGCGTTGTTTTCCAGCAGCCGGCTGGTTTCCAACGGCGTTTTCATCCTCATCATGATGTTTCTCGCCACGGCCGGGCTCGCCGAGTTTTACGGGATGGCCGAGAAACGCAATCTGGCCTGCTTTAAATGGTGCGGTCTGATCGGCGGCGTGCTGCTCATGGCCGGCACGTTTTTACAACTGACGGGGGAAATCTCGGCCGTCACCACGGGCTACGTCGGGGTTTATGATTCGCCGGCCCGGCCCAACGATTTCGAAACCGGCTTCATCATCCTGTTTGTGCTCGGCCTCTGCGTGCGGCAGCTCCTTTCGCGCGTCAACCCGGCGGGCATCGTGGCCATCTCCACGACGTTGTTCGGGCTGATGTATGTGCCGTGGCTGCTGAACTTCGTCCAAAAGATCAATTTCTTTCCCGGCCTGGACGGCCGGTTCTACGTCCTCTATTTCATCCTGGTTACCAAGTTCAGCGACACCGGGGCGTATGCCGTCGGCTCGCTCATCGGTCGGCATAAGATGATCCCGCGCATCAGCCCGGGCAAAACCTGGGAGGGCTTTGCCGGTGCGATTTTTCTCTCGGCGGTGGGCAGTCTCATGTTTGTGCATTTTCTGGGCGACAAAATGCCGGGCATGAACCGGCTGCACGCCGTGGTGCTCGGCGTATTGCTGAGCCTGACCGCGGTCATCGGCGACTTGATTGAATCGCTGTTCAAACGCGAGGCGGGGTTGAAGGATTCCGGGCGGTTGTTCCCCGGCATCGGCGGCATTCTCGACCTGCTGGACAGTTTGCTGTTCAATGCGCCCATCATGTACCTCTATTTGCGGCACATTCTCACCCATCCATGAGCAAGCCACAGATAATCACAGATGAAACACAGATTTTGCCCGGGGTAAGAGATTACTCGCTACAGCCTGTCACGCAGCAGATTCTTGGTGCGGCTTTTGAAGTTCACAATATTCTTGGGTACGGGTTTCTTGAACGTGTTTACCAGCGCGCCATGCAGGTGGAACTTGAAGCGCGCGGGGTTCAAGTGGAACTCGAGCCGAAAATCAAAGTCCGATACAAAGAAATCATTGTCGGTGATTATGCGGCTGATTTGCTCGTGGAAGCCAAAATCATTGTGGAACTCAAAACCGATCCGGTTTATCAATCAATTCATGAGGCTCAACTGCTCAATGAACTTTGCGGCACAGGCATGCGGCTTGGCTATTTGATTAACTTTGGGCGCGAGCGGGTGGAATACAAGCGCATGGTCTTTTGATTTGTATCTGTGTCCATCTGTGTCCATCTGTGGCTAAAATGAAGAATGTTGTTTTGCTCGGTTCGACCGGGTCCATCGGCACCAGCACCGTAAAGGTGGCGGAGGATTTGCCGGACCGCATCCGGCTGGTGGGCCTGGCCGCCGGGAACAATGCCGAGCTGTTGATCGGGCAGGCGCGCAAGCACCGGCCCGAGGCGATTTCCATCAATAACCCGGAAAAAGCCCGTGACCTGGGAAATTATTTTGGCGCCACGACCGAGGTTTTTTCCGGCGAAGAAGGTCTGATCAAACTCGCCACTTTGCCCTCGGCGGACATCGTGCTCATCGCCATCGTTGGGACGGCGGGATTGAAACCGGCGCTGGCTGCCATCCGCGCGGGCAAGGACATCGCCGTGGCGTCCAAGGAAATCCTCGTGATGGCCGGCGAGATTGTGATGAGCGAGGCGCGCAAACAGGGCGTCCGCGTGCTGGCGGTGGACAGCGAACATTCGGCGATTTTTCAGTGTCTCGACGGCAAGCCGTCCAGTTCCGTCCGCAAACTCTGGCTCACGGCGTCCGGCGGGCCGTTTCGCCAGACGCCCAGGGAGGAATTTGCCGGCATCACCGTCGAGCGGGCGCTCAAGCATCCGTCCTGGGTCATGGGCCGGAAGGTCACGATTGATTCCGCGACGCTGTTCAACAAGGGACTGGAAATGATCGAGGCGCGCTGGCTGTTCGACATTGGCATGGAGCGCGTCGGCGTGCTCGTGCATCCGCAGAGCATTGTGCATTCGATGGTCGAGTTTGTGGATGGCTCGCTGCTGGCGCAGCTTTCCACGCCGGACATGTGCCTGCCGATTCAATACGCGTTGACGTATCCCGACCGGGCGCCCAGCGAACGCGTCCAGACAAATTTCGCCAAACTCGGCAGCCTGACATTTGAAGAACCGGATGTGGACCGTTTTCCGGCATTGAATCTCGCGCGCAGGGCAGGGGAGGTCGGTGGCACCCTGCCGTCGGTGCTGAACGCGGCCAACGAAGTGGCGGTCGAGGCCTTTGTGAACCGGAAGATTAATTTCCCGCAAATCACGGAAACCGTGCGACGCACCATGGACGCGCACCGGGTGGAGTCGCATCCGACGCTGGAACAGATTCTGGAAGCCGACGCCTGGGCGCGGTGCGAGGCGGGGAAATAGGCGGTTCCTTCACTCGACAATTTGAAGATTCGGTGGCGCTGACTATTCTCTTATATTAGACTTTGAATGTCTTTTGGAAGACGCTTTCATCCCAAGGGTTCATCCCTTCTGGTTTGTCAAACGCTTTACTGTATCCCCAAAACTTGTCTTCTGCAATGAAGCCCATAGGCACACCATCCACAACGAGCGCGACGCTGTGGCCACTGTCGGACCAAAGGAAGCTAACCTCTGGGTCAAACCTTATTTTGGTAGACTTCATGTACCGTAGTGTGAATGCGTGGCTGTGCTTTCTGTAGCAACCCAGCACTCTGTCCACGATGGAACGATGGCGCTTTTAAACCCAGCAGACGCACGGGTAAAGATGTCCATCTGGTCTGTACTCGGGAGTAGGAGGCAACAACACGAATCTGCCAAGCACACCATCATCCTCAAAGGTAACAGACCTGAGCGAGATTACGTTGTCTGCATGGACTGTCACAGAGCCAAATAGATAACAGACAACCCGTTCTGCAGCTCATCCGGTTTCATGGGCCAACCCTATTTCCGTCGCCTGTGGCTGTCCAGAATGATTTTAGTTAATCGCCTGCCGTCGCTGTCAACCTCGTAGCCGAGGACGTCAGTCCGCGCCAGAATAATTCGGGAAATTGATTCCCAAACCGGGAAGTTTGCGCCGACTGACGTCGACGGCTACGGTTCAGGGGTTCAATGCCCGCACTCAAGCCTGAACCGTTTGGTAGGGCGGGCAGTCCTCTGCCCGCCGCGAGCGTGGAAGATCATCCATTCGCTGTAGAGCGGCGCGCACGGAGTGGCGCGCACTACCGGCTCCAGTTTCTGATGAGGGCAGAACATGGCACCAATTGAGTTATCCAAATTTTCAGGCGTTGTTCAGCTGCAGACGGTTCCATGCGTTCCGTGATTGCGGGCGAGGTTTTCCCTGATATATTCAGGGCGTCCCTTCGTAGGGGGCGGACTTTTACATGACGATTTTGAGATATATATTTGTCGCGCTGGAAGTGGTGTTGCTCTTCAACCTGCTCATCGCCGTTCACGAGCTGGGTCATTTTCTCGCGGCGCGGTGGCGCGGGCTCAAAATTGAGCGTTTCGCCATCTGGTTTGGCAAGGCCATCTGGAAGTGGAAAATCAACGGGGTCGAATACGCGCTGGGCTGGATTCCCGCCGGCGGCTATGTCGCGCTGCCGCAAATGGCGACGATGGACATCATTGAAGGAAAAACGGAGTCGTCCGAAACGCCGTTACCCAATGTATCGCCGCTGGACAAAATCATTGTGGCGTTTGCCGGGCCGCTGTTCAGCTTTGGGCTGGCGATCATTTTTGCGTTCATTGTGTGGGGCGTCGGCAAGCCGAGCAACGGCTCGGACACTTCCACCACGATCGGCTGGGTGGACCAGGACGGTCCAGCCTGGAAAGCCGGGCTGCGTCCCGGCGACACCATTTTGGAGGTGGACGGGCATCCCGTGAAACATTTTGCGGCGACCTCGCAGGACAGTGTGACGTGGCGCATTATCACCAGCGGCGGCACCAACATCCCCATCAGATATCTCCGTGATGGCCAGGAGGCGATGGCTTATGCCGTGCCTTATCATCGGTCGACCAAATGGTATGAGCGCAGGGCGCTGCGGCAGATCCTGGTTGCGCCGGCGATGAAGTCCATCGTTTATGTGGTGGCCACCAACAGCCCGGCGGCGCAGGCCGGCTTGACGAACGGCGACGAAATCATCGCTTTGAACGGCCGGAAGATTTACAGCCCCATGGAAATTCTTTCCGTTGAAGATTCCTGGAGCAACAGCCCGGTCCAGCCGGTTATTCTGACCGTGAAACACGGCGATCAGCAGTTTGACCGCACGTTGCTGGCGGTGAAACCGGTTCAGCCAACGAACAGCACTCCCTTGCTGGGCATTCTGGCCTGGCAGGGGGATGCCGGCACCGCGCTCACCCATCCGGATCCCGTGCAACAAATATCTGAAAGCGTGGGGCAGATTGCCGGCACCATTGGCGCGCTTTTTTCGCATAAGAATGAAATCGGGGTGCAACAACTCGGGGGCGCCGTGATGATCATCCGCGTTTACAGCAATCTTTTTGAAAGTGAAGACGGCTGGCGGCGCGTGTTGTGGTTCAGCGTCATCCTGAACGTGAATCTGGCGCTGATCAATCTGCTGCCGCTGCCGGTGCTCGACGGCGGGCATATCACGCTTTCGCTCGTCGAAGCCATCCGTCGCCGTCCCGTGAGTGCAAGAATTTTGAACAGCATCCAGACCGGCTTTATGATTTTTCTCATCGGCTTCATGGTTTACATCGCGTTTTTTGACACCGGCGACTGGCTGCGCAGCGCGCATGATGACCGCGAGCAGGCCATCATTTTTGCGCCGGCAAAATAAGGTTGCGCATGCGCTACTGCGAATCTCCATTTTTTTATCACCGGCGAAAGACCCGCGCGGTCGTCATCGGCGATCCGGCGCACGGCGGAGTCGTCATCGGCGGCGATCATCCGGTGGTGAACCAATCCATGCTCACGTGCGACACGATGGACACCGCCGAGAGCGTGAAGCAGACTCTCGATCTGGTCGCGGTCGGCTGCCAGCTCGTGCGCATCACGGCGCCGACGGTGAAGGACGCGGCGAATTTGCAGAACATCGTCGCCGAACTGCATCAACGCGGCTGCTTCGTGCCGATCGTCGCCGACATCCATTTCAAGCCCGAAGCGGCGATGGAAGCGGTGAAATGGGTCGAAGTCGTGCGTGTGAATCCCGGCAACTACGCCGACTCCAAGAAGTTTGCGATCAAGGAATACACCGATGCGCAATACCTGGAGGAGTTGAAGCGCATCGAGGAAAAATTCACGCCGCTGGTCCTGGAATGCCTGCGGCTGAAGCGCGCAGTGCGCATCGGCACGAACCACGGTTCGCTCTCCGACCGCATCATGAACCGGTATGGCGACACGCCGCTGGGCATGGTCGAGAGCGCGCTTGAATTCGCCCGCATCTGCCGCAAGCACGACTTTCACAATTTCAAGTTCTCGATGAAGTCGAGCAATCCGAAGGTGATGATCGAGTGTTACCGGCTGCTGGTGGCGCGGCTGGAACAGGAGGGGCCGGACTGGAATTATCCGATCCATCTGGGCGTCACCGAGGCGGGTGAGGGCGAGGACGGCCGCATCAAGAGCGCCATCGGCATTGGCTCGCTGCTGTGTGACGGACTGGGCGACACCATCCGCGTCTCGCTCACGGAGGATTCGCCTCGCGAAATCGAAGTCTGCCGCGATTTGCTGGCGCAGATTCCCGTTCTGTCCAACTCCGAACTCCGAACTCCGAACTCCGACTTTCCCTTCGACCCCTTCCATTTCGAGAAAAGAGAAACCCCGGAGATCGAACTGGCCGACGGCGTGAAGTGCGGCGGTGAACAGCTCATCCGCGTGGTGGTCACCCGCGCCACTTACGACAAGGTCGCCCACAAGATCCGCCCCAAGGACGACGTAAGGCCGGAGGCCATTTACGAGGATCTGAACATTGCCGAGATCGATCCCACACGGGATTTTGAAATCAACTGCGAAACCCAACTTGTCACCGTGAAGGATGGCGTAAGCCTGCCGGCCATCACCGCGTTCCGGCTCCTGGCTTTGAAATTGAAGCGGCTGGGCCGGAACAATCCGATTTTACTCAAGGATTGCATCAACTTTGAGCCGGTGCCGCTGGAGCCGAAGATTGCCCTGTTGCGGGCGTCGGTGGTCATTGGTTCGCTGCTGGCGGATGGCGTTGGCGATGCGATTCTCGTCCGCGGCGAGGCTGGGGGCGGACAATCGCTGCGGCTGGCCTACAACATATTGCAGGCGGCAGGCTGCCGGTCATTCAAGACTGATTACGTGGCGTGTCCGTCGTGCGGTCGGACGTTGTTCAATCTGCAGACCGTAACGGCGCGCATCAAGGCGCGTACGGAGCATCTCAAGGGCGTGAAGATTGCCATCATGGGCTGCATTGTGAACGGCCCGGGTGAAATGGCCGACGCCGATTTCGGTTACGTGGGTGGCGCGCCCAACAAAATCAATCTCTACGTCGGCAAAACGCCGATCAAATTCAACATCCCCGAAGCCGAGGCCGTGGACCGGTTGGTGGACCTCATCAAGGAACACCACAAGTGGGTGGAGCCGGAGACCAAAGAGGTTGTCGTTCAACCCTGACGGCCGGCCCGATCTGGCGGATGGACAAGCAGCGGCCAGGACAAGGCATGCTCGATCAAACTGGCGAAGCCTTGTGGGTGTTTTTGGCCACACAGATCTTCCCATTTCCCGCCTTGGCGCGACGCTGCGCAGTCCTGCCGGGCAAGGGTGCGTGGTTCCCATGGAGCACTTCCTGCAGGGTGGTGAGCATGGTCTCGGCCGTGTAAGGCTTGGGGATGAAATACCGGACGCCGGCGTCCCTGGCCTTGGCCATGCCGCCCTCGGAAGCCATGCCGCTGGAGCTGACGATCTTGACGTCGGCGTTCATGGCTTTGAGAGCGATGATGGTGGCCGGTCCATCCATGATCGGCATCACCATGTCCGTAATGACGGCTGCTATTTCACGTTGTCGGGGCGAGTAGAGGGAAACCGCCTCGGCGCCATCCGCGGCAAGCAGGACGCGGTAGCCGTAACGTTGCAGCACCTTTAGCGCGAGATTGCGGATCGACTCCTCGTCATCCACGACGAGCACCAATTCATCATGGCCGCGCGGCAGTCTGGATTCCTCCGGCGGTTTATTCTCGGCGCCCGCCGCCGTGGCATTGGCGGGCAGATAAACCTCAAAGATGCTGCCGTGGCCCGGCGCGCTGTGGCAATGGACGAACCCGCCATGACTCTTGACAATGGTCAACGTGGTGGACAAACCCAGCCCCGTGCCTTTGCCCGGTTCCTTGGTCGTAAAAAACGGGTCAAATATCTTGTCCTGGATGTCCTTCGGAATGCCCGTGCCGGTGTCCGTTACCTTGATGCACACGTAGGGACCGGCCTTGGCTTCCGGATTCATGCTGGCATAGATGTCATCGAACTTCACATTGTCCATGTCGAGGGATAGTTTGCCGCCCTGGGGCATGGCATCGCGCGCGTTGACACACAGGTTCAAGAGGATTTGATGGAGCTGCGTCGGGTCCCCGGTGATGGTCCATAGTTCGGGAGTGGTGTGAAGTTCAAATTCCAGCGACTTGGGGAAGGTTGCATAGATGATTTGTTTGATTTCGCGGGCGATATGTTTGGGATTGACCACGATCCGTTCGCCGGTGACGCCGCGCCCGAAGGCCAGCACTTGTTTGACGAGACCCGCGCCGCGCTGGACGTTGGTTTCCAGCGACTGCAGCAATTTCCGCCCGTCCTCATCGCTGATTTTGTCCTTCAACACCTGCACCGCAACGAGGAGCGGGGTCAGAATATTGTTGAGGTCGTGCGCAATACCGCCAGCCAGGGCGCCAATGCCTTCCATGCGTTGGGAACGCAGGAACTGCAATTCGAGATTTTTCCGTTCGGTAATGTCGGTATTGATGATGAGCCTGGATTTCGGGCGGCCCTGTTCGTCACGAATGAGATTGCAGCGTCCCTGAACGGTGACGGTTTTGCCGTCCTTGGTGGATTCCTGCATTTCGCCGGCCCACTCACCGCGTTCATCCACGGTTTTTATGGTATTCGCCAGTTGCGGGGTGAGTATTCCGTGGTGGAGCAATTCCAGTGACGATTTGCCGATGGCTTCGGCCGCCGTCCACCCGTAGATATGTTCTGCGCCCTTGTTCCAATAAGTGATGCGATCGTTTAAATCCAAAACAAAAATGGCATCTTGCGCTTTGTCCAGCAGCGCGGCCTGTTCCCGGACGTGTTCCTCCGACCGCCTGAGCTCGGAGATGTCGAGTTGGATTCCCTGGGTGCCGATTATCTTCCCGTCAGCATCAAAGACCGGCCATTTCATGGCGTGCAGGAACTGCCTTCGGCCATCGGCCAGCACATACTCTTCAACCAGCTCTATGGGTTTTCCGGTAAGCATGATCTGTTCATGATGTTCCGCGCCGGTGGTGGCATACTTGGTCGCCAGCCCCGTTGCACCCTGTTTCAACACCTGGGCAGCGGCGATTTCCTGGGGGGTTTTGCCCAAAAACTCCTCGGGCTTCATGCCTTTAAGCTGGCAGAACAAATGATTAACCAGAATATACCGGCCTTTCTCATCTTTGCGAAAAACTCCAATGGGCAGCTGCTCCACGAGCGAATGATAAAGTGATTGCGACTCCTGCAATGCTTCTTCCGCCCGCTTACGGTCGGTGATGTCGCGCCCGTAGCCCAACAGGCCGACGATTTTGCCGCTGCTGTCCCGGAACGGCAGCTTGGTGGTCAGGATTATCTGCCGGCGGCCATCGGAGCGGACAAGCGCCTCTTCCTTGTCGATCATGGGAGTTCCGCCGAGCACTGCCAGTTCGTCCGCGCGAAACTGGGCCGCCTGTTCAGCCGGGAAGAAATCGGCGTCAGTTTTGCCGATCAGTTCCTCGGCGTCCTGGATCGCGTCGTTGTCCGAGCGCCGGTTGTTGCACATGATAAACCGGCTCTGCTCGTCCTTGAGATAAATGTAGTCGGGAAGGACGTCGAATATGGTGCGCAGCAGGTTGCGCTCGCGGGCGAGCGCCTCCTCGGTCTGCTTGCGCTCGGTGATGTCGCGCGAAACCCCCATGATGCCGACGGTCTTGCCGCTGCTGTCAAATATCGGCAGCTTCGTGCTGCTCGCCCACGTGATCCGCCCGTCTGTCCAGTCCTCCCGTTCTTCCTTGTCAACGATTGGCTGGCCGGTGGCCACGATGCGTTGTTCATCTTCGTAAGCCTGGCGCGCATGTTGTTCCCCGAAAATGTCGAAATCGGTCTTGCCCACCGCTGCATGGATATCGCTCAATCCGGCCCTCCGGGCAAACGCCTCGTTGATGCGAATGAAGCGGCTTTCCCGGTCCTTGAAATACACCAGGTCCGGAGTGGTCGTGATCAAACTGCTTAACAAGCGCTGTTCGCTCGACAACGCCTCCGCGTTCTTCTTGTGCTCGGTGATGTCCTCCTTGACGGCGAGATAGTGGGTGATTTTGCCGGAGTCATCGGCAATCGACGAAATGGAAGCGGATTCCCAGTAGAGTTCCCCGTTCTTCTTCCGGTTGTGAAATTCCCCGTGCCATTCCCCGCCGGCCTGGATGGTTTTCCACAGTTGCTTGTATTTCTCGGGCGGCATTTCACCGGACTTCAAAATGCGCGGATTTTTACCGATCACCTCGTCCAAGGCGTAGCCGGTCAGGTCCGTGAACTTGGGGTTGACATATTCGATGTTGCCGGCCTTGTCAGTGATGACGATGGAATCCTGGCTGTGTTCAACGGCGCGCGACAGCTTGTGCAAATGCGCCACCGTCTTTTTGTGATGCCAGATCATCAGCGCCGTCAGCCACAACACGCCCACCCCGATCAGGCGGCTGATGAAAGCCAGGCTGGGATCAACCCCGGGTGGCGAGAGATAGTACCCCGCCAATAAAAGCATCGAGAGGATCGCCGCGAGCACATAAGGCAGCCACCGGCTGCCGACATAAAGCGCAAACAGCAGGGGGATGACATAAAGAACCCAGTCGGCAATCCCCAGCGGGGTGAGCAAATCCAGCAGGAACCCCCCGACCACCAGAATCGGAATTGTCAAAACCGCTATGGCCCTTAGCCGTGCAGCCGTCATAACCAAATAATTCGGAAACGCATATAATCCCTAGAAATTCAGTGTTTTAGAGCATTATGAATGCCGCTATATGGTCAAAGATCCATTAAGTTCTGCTTCAAAACAGGTCTTGATCACCGGCCAATAACGCTTGCCAAATGCGCCCGCTGCGTTAAAGTGAGCGGCCAATTTTCAATATATGCGCTTAATTGACCTCAATGGATTTTTGGCCCAGGCCGCCGCACCGCAAACGGCTTCTTCATCCCAACCGCAACAGCCGGCGTGGCTGACGTTTGCGCCGATGGCTCTGCTGATCATCGTGTTTTACTTTATATTGATCCGGCCGCAACAGCAGCGCTCCAAGCAACAAGCCAGATTAATCGCCGAGCTCAAGTCGGGGGACAAAGTGGTCACGTCCAGCGGCATCGTCGGCGTCGTCATCACGGTGAAGGACCGGACGGTTTCCCTCCGTTCGATGGACGCCAAAATGGAGGTCACCAAGGCCTCCGTGACGGAAATCCTCGCCGGCGGTGACGCCGTTGAATCCTGAGCCACCATGAGCCGCAATAATTTTTGGATCTTTTCGTTTGTCGTTTTGATCATCTGCTGGTCGTTTTATGAGATGTATCCGCCGACGTCGCGCAGCTTGGTGGCGGAATTTTCATCGCGGGCGGTGGCCCGGGATGCAAACTTCACGAACATTGAACAACGGCTCCAGCCGCTGGTGCAGGCGGGAACCAACAGCGAGTTCGCCAGTTTGCAGGAGGCCATCGGCACGAACAGCATTGTGCCTTTTTTCCCGTTCTATGATGCGAAGAGCGAGCTGTATCCGAACACCTTCATCCTGAACCAGCTGCAGCGTGATGCCTCGGGCAAAATCAAGCTGGGCCTCGATCTGCAGGGCGGCACGTCGTTTCTCGTGGAAATGGACACCAACCGCCTGGTTTATGTCGAGACGGTCACGAATAAAAATACGGGCACTGTCGAGACGACCACCAATCTGGCCCGGGTGGAAGGCGCCTTGTCGCAGGCGGTGGAAGTGTTGCGCCGGCGCGTGGATGCGTTCGGGGTGGCCGAGCCGGTGATTCAACCGGCGGGGGGAAACCGCATTTTGATTCAGTTGCCCGGACTGTCCCAGGAAGCCAAGGAAAGCGCCAAAAAGCAGATTCAAAAGGCCGCGTACCTGGAATTCCGGATGGTGAAGGAGGATAGTTCGAGTTACGTCAGCGAAAAGACCGGGGAAATCCTCCTGCCCATTCCTCCGGGGTATGTGGTGCTCAAGCATATCGAGCCGCAGCCCAATGCTGCGCCCATCGTGGAAGCGGTGGTGGTGAAGAAACGACCCGAGAATGGCCTGGCCGGCGACATCATTGAAAATGCGATGGCCGTTCGCGGCAACCTGGGAGAACCCCAGATTGATTTCCGGCTGAACAGTGATGGCGCCAAAAGGTTCGGCGAGGTGACCAAAAACAACATCGGCCAGCGGCTGGCCATCGTGTTGGATGGCGAGTTGTATTCCGCCCCGGTGATCCAGGGTGCGATCGAGTCCGGCAGCGGACAAATCACCGGTCATTTCACGCCCGAGCAGGCCATGCAGCTGGCCAATGTCCTGCAAAACCCGCTCCGCGCGCCGCTGACCATTGACTCTTCCTATGACGTTGACCCGACGCTGGGCCGGGATTCGATTCGCAGCGGTGTCCGTGCATCGATCGCCGGCGTGGTTTTGGTGTCGGCCTTCATGCTGTGCTATTATCTGCTCGCGGGCGTTGTGGCGAACATCGCGCTGGTCACCAACATCATCCTGTTGCTCGGCGTGATGTGTTCCATCGGCACGACGCTCACCCTGCCGGGCATCGCGGGCGTGGTGCTCACCATCGGCATGGCGGTGGATGCCAACGTGCTGATTTACGAACGCATCCGCGAGGAACTGGCCAAGGGCAAATCGTTGCGCGGCGCCATCGCCGCCGGTTATGCCCGCGCCTTCGGCACCATCTTCGATTCGCACGTCACCACCCTGATTGCGTCCATCATCCTGATTTTCATGGGCACGGGCGAAATCAAGGGTTTCGGGGTCACGCTGACCATTGGTGTGGCGGCCAGCCTGTTCACCTCCCTCGTGGTCACCCGGATGATTTTCAATTTCCTGCTCGACCGGAACTGGATCAAGTCGCTCCGTATGTTCCACCTCATCCGCGCCACCAAAATTGACTTCATGAAGCTGGCCAAGCCGGCGTTTATTCTGACCTGGACCATCATCGTCATCGGGCTGGGTTATGGCCTGATTGATCGCGGCACGAAATTGTTCGGCGTGGATTTTGCGGGCGGTGACAGCACCACCTTCAGCTTCGCGCAAAAGCTGGATGTGGAGCAGATCCGCGGCGTGCTCACGGCGGCGG
Organism: Verrucomicrobiia bacterium; assembly: GCA_049280815.1. Classification (GTDB taxonomy): domain Bacteria; phylum Verrucomicrobiota; class Verrucomicrobiia; order Limisphaerales; family UBA11358; genus UBA11358. The sequence goes on from JBAPQW010000004.1 coordinate 31,710, forward strand.
GGGAACAGGATTCGCAGATTCAATACCAGAAGGACGTGGCGGGCGGCGGCACCGAGACGCTGCGGATAACCACTTCCGTCGGCTCGGCCGACAAGGTGGCCCGGGCGCTGGCCGAACAGTTTCCGCAGGCCCAATTCAAGGTCGCGAGCCAGCAGCAGGTGGGCGCCACGGTCGGGCGCGAAATTCAGCAGTCGGCCGTCATCGCCTGTGCCCTGTCCCTGTTTGGCATCCTGGTTTATGTCGCCTTTCGTTACGAGTTCAAATTTGCCGAGGGAGCGGTGATTGCGGTCATCCACGACGTGCTGATGACCATCGGCTGTTATTGCATTGCCAACGGGGTTTCCGGCCGTCAGTTCAATGCCACCGTGGTCGCGGCGATCCTGACCATCATCGGCTTTTCCACCAACGATACCATCGTCATCTTCGACCGGATTCGCGAAGACCTGAAGCTGGGCGTGCGCGGCTCGTTCCGGGAAATCATCAATCAGGCGATCAATCAGACCTTGAGCCGGACGCTCATCACCTCGGGCACGGTGTTTTTGGCCACCACGGCCCTGTACGTCTTTGGCGGTGGCGTCATCAACGATTTCGCGTTCACCTTTCTCATCGGCATTCTCACCGGCACGTATTCCAGCATCTATATCGCCAGCGCCTGGGTGTTGTGGCGGCACAAGGGGGAGCGTCCGACCATTGGCGCCTCGCAGGTGACGATCGAAAACACGGCGTCAGCGCGCGTCTGACGCGGCCAGGCCATGTTGGGCTTTGTTGAAATCACGCCTTGGCACTGGGCGGGGTTTGTTCTTTGTGTGCTGTTTTTTTTGGCGCTCGATCTCGGGCTGTTTAACCGCCGGGCCCGCACCGTCAAATTCAAGGAAGCCGCCGCCTGGAGCGCGCTGTGGTTCGCCCTGGCCATGGCGTTTGCCGGGGCCATGGTGCATTGGCGCGGACGGGAGGAGGCCATTCAATTCACCACCGGTTACGTCATTGAATTGTCGCTCTCCATGGATAACGTCTTCGTCATCGCGCTTATCTTTGCGTTTTTTCGCGTCCCTTCCCAGTATCAACATCGCGTGCTGTTCTGGGGCATTCTGGGCGCGCTGCTGATGCGCGGAGTGATGATCGTGGCGGGCGCAGCCCTGGTCCAACGCTACCAATGGATGCTTTATTTCTTCGGCGCGTTTCTGGTGGTTACGGGTGTCAAGATGCTGTGGGTCAAGAATGCGGAGGTGCATCCCGAAAGAAACCTTCTCGTCCGGTGCGCGCGCAAATTCTTCCCGGTTACCACTGAATTGCACGGCCAGAAATTCCTCGCCCGGATCGATGGCCGCCGGCTGCTGACACCCCTGGCACTCGTGCTGTTGGTGGTCGAGACGACGGACCTGATTTTTGCGCTCGATTCCATCCCCGCCATTTTCGCGGTGACGACCAAGCCGTTCATTGTCTTCACCTCGAATGTCTTTGCCATCCTCGGCCTGCGTTCGCTGTATTTCCTGCTCGCCGGGGCGATCGAGTATTTCCGCTATCTGAAGGTCGGTTTGTCGATCGTGCTAGTTTTCATCGGCGCGAAAATGCTCCTCGACCCGCATGGCCAGGAGCCGAAACAGTTCCAGATTGAAATCCCGACGGGCGTTTCGTTGATGACCGTGGCGACCATCATTTTGATCGCCATTGTGCTCTCCGTCATGGTGGCGGAACGGGAGAAACGCACCGGCCAGGGCAAATTGCCAGAAGCTTGACGCGTGATGAAATTTCGCTGGTCGCTTGCTCCGCCCCAACCGCTGCTTGCCGGCCGGCTGGCGGCGCAGCTCAAAATCCCCCACTTGCTCGCCCAGTGCCTGCTCAATCGGGGTTACGCTGAACCGTCCGCCATTGAAAAATTTCTCTCGCCCCGACTCAAAAATCTAGCCGACCCGTTCGGATTGCCAAACATGGCCACGGCGGTCGAGCGCCTGCTCCGCGCCCGCGAGCAAAAGGAGCCCCTGGTCATCTTTGGGGATTACGATGTGGACGGGGTCACTTCCACCGCATTGTTGCTCGAGGTTTTGCGGTCGCTCGGCTGGTCGGTTGATTTTTATCTGCCCAGCCGCCTGGACGAAGGCTACGGCCTCAGCGCCGATGGGGCTGCAAATTGCCTCAAAAAATTTCCCGTGAAATTGCTGCTGGCCGTGGACTGCGGCTCGACCGCGGTTGAAACCATCAAAGACCTGCGTTCACGCGGCGTGGAGGTCATCGTCCTGGACCATCACCAGGTTTCATCCCCCGCGCCCGACGCGGTTGCGCTCGTCAATCCGCAACTCTCAACTCTCAACGCTCAACCCTCAACCGCCTTTACCGAGCTTTGCTCGGTGGGCCTGGCCTTCAAGCTGGCGCATGCGCTGGTCAAGCGCGGGCGCGAGACCGGCCTTTCGGGGGCGACGGAATATGATGTGCGGCCGCTGCTGGATTTGGTTGCGCTGGGCACGATTGCTGATCTCGTGCCGTTGACCGGTGAAAGCCGCATTTTTGCTTCCGCCGGCTTGGAGCGGCTGAACACGACCACACGGCCAGGTTTGGTGGCGCTCAAGCAGGTCGCGCAATGTCCGCCCGGCCTCGGGGTTTACGAGGTTGGCTTTCAACTCGCGCCCCGGCTGAATGCCGCCGGCCGGCTGGAAACCGCCGGGGAAGCCCTGCATTTGCTGCTCGCGCGAGATCCGGTCGAAGCGCTGGCGCTGGCACAAAGCCTGGATTCGCGAAATCGCGAGCGGCAAAAGATCGAACGAAGCATTGCGGAGGAGGTCATCGGCGCGCTGAAGGCCAAATTTAATCCGCAGACGGATTTCGTCATTGTCGAGGGACAATTGCTCTGGCACATCGGCGTGGTGGGCATCGTCGCCTCGCGCGTGCTCCAGCAATTTTACCGCCCCACGATCATTTTGGGCGGCGAAGGCGGCGAATGGCGCGGATCGGGCCGCAGCATTGCGGGCTTTGACCTGGCGGCCGCTTTGCGGGAGTGTGACGATTTGCTTGTGCACCATGGCGGCCATGCCATGGCGGCGGGCTTGAGCCTGCGACCGGAACACATGGATGCGCTCCGGCAACGCTTGAATGAACTGGCCCGGCGCGCGTTGAAGCTGGAGGATTTGCAGCCGTGCCTGCGCCTGGACGCGGAAGCCGGGCTGGACGAAATGAGTTTGGACATGCTTGGTGAACTGTCGGGTTTGAAACCAACCGGCCAGGGGAATCCACCGGTGCAATTCTGCGCGCGCAATCTAACCCATCAACGCCCGTTGCAGCGCATCGGTGCGGAAAAACAGCATGTGAAAATGTGGGTGACCGATGGGGCGACTGCGCTCGAGGCCCTTTGGTGGAACGGCGGCGACAAGTCCCTGCAGGTGGGGAAGTTCGACCTGGCGTTTGCGCCGCAGATCAACGAGTACAAAGGCCGCCGCGCGGTGCAATTGAAAGTGCTGGATTGGCGGGCGGCGTGACGCGGGTTTTAGAATTTGCTTGCAATGACTTTTGGAAAGATTATGCTCGCCAACGTCTGTTGGATAACTTGTCCTTCGAGGACTGGAAAATCTTCAGGTGAACGCGGTTCAGTGATGATTTGAGACCCGACGGTCGGGAACAGTCTGGAAAAACGGTTAGCCTTGAACAGCAAATCATTAAATGAGCACGAAACTGTTTGTGGGAAATCTTTCTTTCAACACCACTGAAAATGACCTCCAGGAGGCGTTTGCCGCCCATGGCACGGTCGTCGAAGCCAACCTCATGATGGATCGGATGAGCGGCCGCTCCCGCGGTTTTGCTTTTGTCACCATGTCCACGCCGGAGGAGGCGCAAAAGGCCATCGAGGCCATGAACGGTGCGACGTTGGGCGAACGTCAATTGACGGTCAATATTGCCCGCCCAAAAGAAGAGCGTCCCCGCGGTGATCGTGGTCCGCGCCGTGACTTCGGCGGTGGCGGCGGTGGCGGCGGCGGCGGCGGACGTCGGGAACGCTACTAATCTTGCCGCATGCGATTTGGACGGAGGCGATGTTTCCTGGCCGGCGTCGCCCGGCGATTTTTGGACGTGTAGTCTTTCATCATGGAAGAGCATATACAGATCGAAGGGCGTATTTTGACGGTGCTGGCCGGGACGATGTTTCGTGTTGAGCTGGACAACAAACATCTGGTGCTCGCGACCATTTCCGGCAAGATGCGCAAGCGATTTGTCCGGCTCACCGTCGGTGATCGCGTCAAAATGGAGATGTCGCAATACGACCTGAACAAGGCGCGCATCGTCTGGCGGTTGGGCTGAGCCGGTTCCGCAATTTCGTTGAAGCTGCGCTTGCGCCGGGCGCGGACTATCTGCAATCTGCAACGCAGTGAACAGCGCCATCCTCGTCGCCGCCGGCAAAGGCACCCGCATGGGCGCTGGCGTGGACAAATTGTTTCTCACCGTGGCCGGCCGGCCGGTTGTCGCCCATACCTGGCAGCGGTTCGATGACGCGAAATGCATCGGCGAAATCGTTCTCGTCGTTCGGCGGGGGATGCAAAAGATTTTTTCCCGGCTGGCGGAGGAATATCATTTTCGAAAGCCGTTTCGCGTTGTCGTGGGCGGAAAGGAGCGCCAGGACTCGGTCTGGAATGGTTTGAAGGCGCTTTCGCCGGCATCGGAAATTGTGGCGATTCAGGATGCCGCGCGGCCCTGCACGGATGGCGAGTTGATCGCCGCCACGGTCAAGGCCGCGGAGGAAAGCGGCGCGGCCGTGGCGGCCCAGCCGGTGACGGACACCCTCAAGGAGTCCGCCGACGGACGGTTCATTCAGCGCACCCTTGACCGGTCACGGTTGTGGTCGGTACAAACCCCGCAAACGTTCCGGGTCGACGTGATCCGCCGCGCACTGGCGGAAGTGCGTCGCCGGGGGTTGATTTTCACGGACGATACGGCGGCATGCGAGTTGATCGGGCAGCCGGTCCGCCTCGTTTCCAGCGTGGCGCCAAATCCAAAAGTCACGGTTTCGGGTGATTTGCCGTTGGTGGAAACGCTGTTAAAAGGCGGCGTTTGATCCGGAACGGCCCGCGCGCCCATCGTTCCCAAAAGCTTTGTGTCCGGGCGCGGTTGTGGTAGTTTGCCTCTCGTTTATGAAGCGACGTTTGATTTATGGATTGGTGATTGTGGGGCTCCTGCTGAACCTGGTGATCGGCGCGCGGATCTATCTGGGTTCGGCCCGCGCGGCGGGCAAGCAGGACGCGGTGTATCCGAACCTGGAGCTGTTTGCCGACGTGCTCGAGAAAGTGCGCAAGGAATACGTGGATGGCCAGGACGTGACGTATCACGATCTCGTTTACTCCTCGCTCAAGGGCATGGTCGGTTCGCTGGACCCGCACAGCGAATTCATGGACGTGGATGATTACCAGCAATTGCAGAACGACACCGAGGGACAATTTGGCGGGCTGGGCCTCGTCGTTTCCATGCGGGACGGGTTTGTGACGGTCATCGCGCCCATGGAGGATACGCCGGGATTCCGCGCGGGGATTTTGTCCGGCGATCGCATCATCAAAATTGACGGCCAGAGCGCGGAAAAATCGTCGTTGCCGGAAGTCGTGAAACACCTGCGCGGCGAACCCGGCACGCAGGTGAGGGTGACGGTCCAACGTCCGTCCTCGGGCCAGTCAAAGGATTTCACCCTCACGCGCGCGATCATCAAAACGGACATGGTCAAGGACATCAACGGCCGCAAGGAATTTCCCCTCGGCGACGACAAAATCGGCTACATCCGCATCACGGAGTTTGGCGATCAGACCGGGGAGGAGCTCGAATCCGCCCTGAACAAGCTGAAGGCGGAAGGGATGAAGGCGTTGATCATTGATCTGCGCTGGAACCCCGGCGGCCTGCTGGATGAGGCGGTGGCGGTTTGTGAAAAATTTCTGCCTCGCGGCCAGTTGATCGTCACCACCGAAGGCCGCGATCCGGATCAGAATGCCGTTCGCCGCGCCGACGGCCACGGTGATGAATTGCCAGGGATGCCGATGGTGGTGCTGGTCAATCTCGGCAGCGCCAGTGCGGCGGAAATCGTCACCGGCTGTTTGCAGGATTTGCGCCGCGCCATCATTCTCGGCGAGAAAACCTTTGGCAAGGGCTCGGTGCAAAGCATTTTTCCGCTCAGCGACGGCTCGGCGTTGAAACTCACGACGGCTAAATATTACACCCCCAGCCACAAGGTCATTCATCAGCACGGCATCACGCCGGACATCGAAGTGCCCATGTCCGAGGAACAGGAAGCCGCCGTGGTGCTGAAGCGCGCGCCCGGCGGGATGCAATCGCTGAGCGAAACCAATCGCCTCAGCATTGCCAACGTCCGCGATGTCCAGCTGGAGCGCGCGGAGGATTTGCTCCGCGGCATTCTGCTTTACGACACGCTCAACGACGGGGCAACGCCGCAAAAAGGCGAGAAAGTCGCGGCCAAATGAAATGAGACCTCTGCAAAACAAGCGTAGCGGTGTTCGGCAGAAATCCGAACGATTCAATTTTCCAAGGTAGTGCGGCGGTCTGCCGACGCGCCGCTACGATAAACATGACGCTTCTGGCGATTGAAACTTCCTGCGATGAAACCAGCGCCGCCGTCGTGCGCGATGGCCGGGTTTTGGCCAACGCGGTCTCCTCACAAATTCAACTGCACGCGGAATATGGCGGCGTGGTGCCCGAACTCGCCGCCCGCGAGCATCTCCGAAATCTGATTCCGGTGGTGGAAACCGCACTGCGCGAGGCGGGCGTGACGGTGGATCAACTCGAGGCCGTTGCGGCGACGCAGGGACCGGGATTGCCGATGGCGCTGCTGGTCGGATTCAAGGCGGCCCAGGCTGTCGCGTTCGCGCTGCGGAAGCCATTTGCGGGCATCAACCATCACGAGGCGCATTTATATTCGCCCTGGATTTCCGGCAACCCGCCCGCCGCCGATTTTTCCGGTTTTCAACCGAACGTTTCACTCATCGTCAGCGGCGGACATACGCTGTTGGTGCGGGTGGAATCCGAATTGAAGCATCGGGTGCTCGGCTCGACGGTGGACGATGCGGCCGGCGAGTGTTTTGACAAAACCGGCAAGCTGATGGGCCTGGCATATCCCGCCGGACCGGAAATTGACCGGCTGGCGGAGCAGGGGAATCCCAAGGCGTTTGATTTCCCCCGGCCGATGTTGAACGAACCGGGCGATAATTTCAGCTTCAGCGGCCTGAAAACCTCCGTCCGCTATTTTCTCCGCGATCACCCGGAACTGCTGGCCGACGGACAAAAAGTCCGCGACCTGTGCGCCAGCGTCCAGGCGGCCATTGTTGAAGTGCTGGTGACGAAAACCATCCGGGCGGCAAAACGAAACCGGGTGTGTTGTGTGACCGCCTCGGGCGGCGTTACCTGCAACCGCGCCCTGCGCAGCGAACTGGCTCGCGCGTGCGAGCGCGAGGGTTTCACGCTGCGCTTGGCGGACAAAATGTTCTGCACGGACAATGCCGCGATGGTGGGCGTGCTGGCGGAATACAAACTGCGACACCATGTGGCCGACACCTCGCTGGACGCAGAAATCCAGCCGGCCATGGTCCTGGTCTGATTGTTTTCGGAACTTCGACGACAGTGCCGGCATCAATCCTCACAAACAAATCCGGGTTTTCCGCAACCATGCGCCAGACTTCGGCTGGCGTAGCCGTCGGCTCGGTGCAAGGCGTCCCGGTCGCTGAGCCCGCATTGGTTTGAATCCACCGGGCGTCGATCTTCCCAAGTCCTCCGGAGCAGGTTGGCGCGCTTGGCGGCAAAGGCTTTTCAAGCAAAGAATCTTTTCGCCATCAGGTTGATCCGCCAGCTACGATTGAGGCGCATGGCTGACCGGCTGCCTATTTATGAAATTGAACAGGATATTATCGCTGCGCTCAAGGTGACGAAGCGGCTTATCCTTCAGGCGCCAACGGGTTCCGGGAAGTCCACGCAGGTGCCGCAGATGCTGCTCAAGCATGGCCTGCTGGGCAACGGGCAGGTGGTGATTCTCCAGCCCCGCCGGCTGGCCGCGAGGTTGCTGGCGTCACGTGTGGCGCAGGAGCTCGGCGTGGAGCTGGGCCGCGAGGTCGGCTACCAGGTCCGTTTTGAAAACTGCGTGAGTGACGCCACGCGCATTAAATTCGAGACCGAGGGCATCCTGCTCCGGCAACTGATCCGGGACCCGTCATTGCGCGGCATCCAGGCCATCATCTTTGACGAGTTTCACGAGCGGCATCTTTACGGCGACATCACCCTGGCCCGCGCGCTGGACATCCAAGAAACGCTCCGGCCCGATCTGCTCATCGCCGTCATGTCCGCCACGCTCGAAGCCGGCGCCTTGGAGGATTACCTTTCGCATTGTGGCAGCGGACTCACGTCGGCTGCGACAACTAATTTTCACTGCGCAGTTCTTACTTCGCAAGGCCGCACGTACCCGGTCGATATCGGATATCTGCCGCATCGCCTGGGACCAAATCCGCCGCCGGTGTGGGATCTGGCCGCCGCCGCCTTTGCCGAACATGTCCATTCTGGTGAACGCGGCGACGTATTGGTGTTCATGCCGGGCGGTTTTGAAATCAGCCAGACCATCGAGGCCATCCGGCACGTGCCGGAATCGAAAGGTTATATTCTACTGCCGCTGCACGGCGAATTGCCGCCCCGCGACCAGGATGCCGCCGTGTCGCGTTACGACCAGCCCAAGGTCGTGGTAGCCACCAACGTCGCGGAAACGTCCATCACCATCGACGGGGTGCGGCTGGTGATAGACAGCGGGCTCGCGCGAATTCCGCGTTACGACGCGAACCGCGGCATCAATACGTTGCTGGTCGAAAAAATCGGCCAGGCCAGCTCCGATCAACGGGCCGGACGCGCTGGGCGGACAGCGCCGGGTCGCTGTGTCCGGTTGTGGTCGCGACCGGAACACGACGAACGCCCGCCGCATGAACTGCCAGAAATCAAACGCTTGGATCTCGCCGAGGTCGTGCTGACCCTCAAAGCCGCCGGGGTGGAGGATTTGCGGAAATTCCGCTGGTTGGAGAAGCCGGATGAGATTTCGCTCACGCACGCGGAGGAATTGCTGGCCGACCTGGGTGCGCTGAAATCTGCAGCCGCGGCCGGTGACCGCCGGAATGACGACGTTCAAAAGGTGCAGCTGCAAATCACCGACATCGGGCGCAAGATGCTCGCGTTTCCGTTGCACCCGCGCTACTCGCGCATGTTGCTGGCGGCGCAGGAGTACGGATGCGTCCACCAGGCCTGCCTCGTGGCTGCGCTCACGCAGGGGCGTGATCTGCTGCTGCGCAACGTGGACCGCGACACGAACTCGCTTCGCGAGGATTTGTTCGGCGAGCAAGCGTCATCGGATTTCTGGATTCTCATGCGGGCCTGGAGTTACGCGGCGAAGAACCAGTTCCGTCTCGACGCCTGCCGCAAACTGGGCATTCACGCCGTCACGGCCCGGCAGGTCGGGCCGTTGCTCGAACAGTTCCTCCGCATCGCCAAAGACGAGGGTCTCGAGGTGAAGCCGCGCGAGGTGCCGGACGAAGCCTTGCAGAAATGCATTCTCATCGGCTTCTCCGACCGGGTGGCGCACCGGCTCGACCAGGGCACGCTGCGTTGCGAACTGGTCCATAATCGCCGCGGCGTGCTGGCGCGTGAAAGTGTGGTGCAGCACAGCCCGCTTTTTGTCGCCGCCGAAGTCCGCGAAGTCCAGGGCCGGGAGGTGAACACCATTTTCTCCCTGGCCACCGCCATTGAAGCGGACTGGTTGCGCGAATTATTTCCGGAGGACATGAAATCCGATGTGCACGTCCAATTTGATGCGCAAGCCCGGCGCGTTCAGGCCGCCGAACTGGTGCGCTTTCGCGGGCTGGCGTTGTCGGCCAAACGCATTGATCCGCCGCCCGCCGAGGCGGCGGCGCGGTTGCTGGCGGATGAAATTCTTGCCGGACGATTGCCGTTGCCGAATTGGGACCACGGTGTCGAGCAGTGGTTGTTGCGCCTGCGCCTGCTCAGCCAGCATTGCCCGGAACTGCAATTGCCGGCCATCAGCGAGGACGATCGCAAACATATCATCCAGCAGCTTTGTCACGGAGCGGTGAGTTACAAGGACATCAAGGAACGCGAGGTAAAGCCGGTCGTGACATCGTGGCTGTCGGAGGCGCAACGGCAGTTGCTGGACAAACACGCGCCGGAACGGTTGACCCTGCCCAATGGTCGCACGCCCAAGGTGGCTTACGAAGCGATCGGTTCGCCGCACATTTCGTTGCGCATCCAGGAACTGTACGACGTCACCCAGACGCCGAAGATTGCCCTGGGCCGGGTGCCGGTGGTCGTTCACATTCTGACCCCGGGCATGAAACCCATCCAGGTCACACAGGATCTGGCGAATTTCTGGCGTGAGCACTATCCGCGCATCAAATCCGAGCTGCAACGGAAATATCCGAAGCATCTTTGGCGATGATGGATTGACAAGTGGCCTGAGAGCCGGAAGCTGTGGCCATGAAAGCTTCCTGCATATTCGCGCTGCTGCTGGCGGGTGCGCTTTTCGCCCGGGCGCAGGACGACACGATCACGCTCCCGGACATCATGGAAGGCGCGCAACAGTGGGCGCAGGAAAATCTCGATACCAATGTGCTGGCTGCGCTGCAAAATGTGGACCAGCAGAAGGTGCAGGAATTCTTCAAAGAGTTGCAGCAACAGTTCCAGGGTGAATATGTGGTGGACCTCGCACCGCTCAAGGATACCGCCGAAGCCTTGGTGCCGTTGCTGGACAGCCATCCGGAAACCCAGCCTTACGGCGCCTGGCTGAAGACACGATTGGATTATCTTCAGGTGGCCGACGAAATCCGGATCAGCATTCCCCCGCCAAAAGTTGAAACCAACCAGCCGCCGCCGCGGATACCGAATCCCGGCCCGGTGACGGAACGGGAAATTTGGATCAAAAAGGTTGCCGACCGCCCCTTGCCGCCGGGGGCCAGCAATTACCTGACGCGTCTCAAGCCGGTGTTTACCGCGCAAAAAGTTCCGGCGGAGCTCTTCTGGGTGGCCGAGGTGGAATCCTCGTTTGACGCCGGCGCCCGCAGTCCGGCGGGCGCGGCGGGGTTGTATCAACTCATGCCGGACACGGCCAAACGTTTTGGCCTGTCACTGTGGCCGCGCGACCAGCGTTTTCAGCCCGAGGACAGCGCGCGCGCCTCAGCGCAATATCTGAAATATTTGCACAACCGTTTCCAGGATTGGCGGCTGGCGTTGGCGGGTTATAATGCCGGGGAAGGCACGGTGCAAAAACTTTTGGACCGCTACAAAACCCGGAATTACGATGAAATCGCCCGGCATCTGCCCGCCGAGACCCAAATGTATGTGCCCAAAATCGAGGCGACGCTGCTGCTCCGCGAAGGCGTCAAGCTGACCGAGTTGCAGCCGCCACCGGCTTGAGCAGCCCGGGGCCAACCGGGATTATGCCGTTTACAAACAATTGCAAAATAGTGGAGCCATTTGATGTGGGTAGAGATGCCGCGCTGAGATTGTTTCAAAACTGTGGCAGCGGACGTCAGTCCGCTCTAATCTCACTCGAAATTCCAAGAATAGTGAGCCGACTCACGTCGGCTGCTACATTAAATGCAGTTTTGAGACAGCCTCCGCTGCGCCGCTGCACGCGGCGCGGACAGCGCAGCGCGCTGTCCCTACCATTTTGCTTGTTTGTCAAAGGCATGAGTCCACCACAATGAACAAAAAGTCTCCATCCGATTTTGTGTCGCAGCTCTGTCCAAACTGCGGCTTGTGTTGCAACGGCGTTCTGTTTGCGGACGTGGAATTGCAGAAGGGTGATGATGCCCGGCGGCTGGCTGAACTTGGCTTGTCATTGAAAAAGAAAGGGCGCAAACAAGCCTTTACGCAACCCTGCGCTTGTTTTGATGGCACACTTTGCCGCGTTTATCCGGATCGTCCCGCATATTGCCGGGCATTTGAATGCGGCTTGCTGAAAGCGGTCCAGGCGGGTGAGTTGAAAGTGAAAACGGCGCTCAAGACCATGGTCGAAGCCAGACGTCGCGCGGAGACGGTGGGTCGTTTGCTTCAACAACTTGGTCAAACCGATCAACAACTGGCGCTGATCCAGCGTTACGCGCAGGTCATGCGGGAGCCAGTCGAGTTATCCGGCCCGGCGGCTGCGGTTGAATTGCGCGGCGAATTGATGCGGGCGGTTGAAAGCTTGATGGAGACCCTGCAACGCGATTTCTTGCAGTGACAACCGTCGTCGTCGCGGGAGGAGCAGATTACAACTTGCGGGCCGACTTCTTTTTGAGGGTCACTCGCCAGGGTTCTTCCTCGGCGTAGCTTACGTTGGCAAACCAAAGATAGTAAAACTCGCCATCGTCCACAAACATCCATTGTTTGACCAGGTCCCCGGGTTTCATGGCGAAGGTCATGCCGGGCTGTCTGCCCCAATCCGAACCCAGGGGCACTTCCGAATCCTCCACTTCCATGGGGCTGCCCAGGTGATCCAAAACCTGGGAGGTGCTCCAGCCTCCCTTGATCTGGTCGAACTTTTTTTTGAATGAAGGTTTAAACCACAACATATCCCGGTCTTGATGGGCCAGAATTGAACCCCGTTCCGCGGACGGAGCAAGCAGAATGTCGAGTGGTGTCTCCGCCATCGTCTGGCAAGGTTACAGCCGCAATCAAGCAAGCTGCTGACTACAAGTAAGTTAACTGTTAACCGCGCGTAACGGGAGCCGTTCCTGAAAATAGTGAACGGCGGCGGCGGGGGATTCAAAACCGTGGCGCGCACGGTCGGTGACCGGGGTGCTGGCGAAGTCGCGGTAGAGCGTGATGGCAACGTGTTCGTTGCGGCGGATGCAGTCCTTGATGGATTCGGAATCCTTGGCGGCGTAGATGAGCGTTTTCCACGAATAAATGTGCTTGGGCTTGTGGAAGTCGCTGTTGGCAATGAACGGCAGGCGCTTGAGACCGACATCATTGAAGATGTTGTTGCGATTGGCAATTTCCCAGGCGTCCAGCAGCGGCGCGAATTTCTCCTGGTTTTCCCAAAGGTAAAGGGTGTTCTTGCCCCACTCGCTTTTCATGATGTGCGGATGTGACGCGACGGCCAGGCCGCCTTGCGAATGGATCTGCGCGATGAGTTCGGGGATGTCGAGCGAAGCGTCAATCGGAGATTTCAAATCGATGCCGAGCAGATGCGCGGAGGTCTTGCGCGTGTAGCCGTCCTTGTTGAATTCGATGCCGGTCATCACGAGCATCTTGTAACGCCGCCAGGCCCGCTGCCGTTCGCGGTCGATCACGGCGAAATATTCCTCCACCTGCTCCTGGCCGAGGGTGAAATTCGCCAGCTCGGTCAGTTTTCCCAGCAGCCGCCTCGGGTCGGCGAGGTGATCGGTGATGCAGATGCAATCAAATCCATGCTCGCCGTAAAAATCAATGATCTCCGGCAAGCTGAGCTTGCCGTCGGAGTAGTTCGAGTGGATGTGAAAATCGCACAGCAACATCTGGGGATGGCTGCCATTGCCGTTTGTCTCCACCGCGGGACGCATGACGCGCGCCGGTGAGGTCTCAAACAACTTCACCGGCTTGCGACCGGGTTTGTCGTGCCCGGATTCACCCAGGACCAGTTCGCCGATCCGCAGCGCGGCGTCCGGCCGGCTCATTTTCCTGAGTTTTTCACGCCACTCGGACCATTGCGCGGCCTTTTTGGCAAAGGCGTTGTCCACCAGCTCGGCGACTTCGCGGTTTTTCCCGGCAATCGCGCCCAGGCCGAAACGCCAGATCAATTCCGCATTGCCTTCCTCCTGGCCGGGAATGACCTGGTTGACAATCATCGGGCAGCGCGCGGCGATGGCCTCCTGGACGGTCGCGCCGCCGGCTTTGCTGATGACAAGGTGATGCGACATCATCAGCTCTGGCATCTGGTTCGTCCAGCCAAGGATGCGGACGCGGTCGGCATGTTTGCGCGTGCGCTCCATCAGCTTGGTGCGCAAATCCGCATCGCGCCCGACGGTGATGGTCAGGTGCATGTCGTCCAGTTCCAGCAGCCGGTCGATGACCTTGCCGGCCTTTTTCTTGCCGGTATTGATGATGTAAAGCACGCGGCGCGGTTCGCGTCCCACGGGCAACGGCAATTCGGCCGGCGGATTGGCAAAAACCGGGCTGACGGGAAAGCCCAGCGTCTGGATTTGTTTTTCCGCCACGCCACCTTTCCGCAGAACATCGGCGGTGGCCTCGTTGGCCACGCAAAAATAATCGCTGGGGGCACGGTACCACGCGGAGTTGACACTGATGGAATCGGTGATGACGGTGATGAGTCGGAACGGGCGCTCGTGTTGGTCCGGGTAGATTTTCTTGATCACGTGTCCATAAACCGGATAGGTGGAAACGACGCAGTCGGGCTGCGTTTCGGCCAGGACCTTTTCGAGGGTGTTTTGCAGCCGGGTGAATCCGCCAAGCTGTTTTTCGACGAAGGGGTTTTCCAACAGCGAATAAATGCCACCCCAAAGTCTGGGAGCGTATTGCACCACGCCCAGGTAGGTTTTTCTGGCGAAGGTATTGAATGCGCCATAACTGTCGGCAAAAAGGTCGAGGACTTCGGCCCGCGCCTCCTCGTCGAGCAATTCAATCGCGTCGCGCAAGCTGCGGGCGGCCGCGTTGTGCCCGTCACCAAATCCGGCCGTTAAAATCAGGATCTTTTTCATAACAGAACTTTATGACGCTTAAACCGTATTCGAAGCGTGTTACGGCCAGGTGTCGGATGGGTTAACTTTTATTCACATTTTATTCACAGGTTGCTGGCAATGAAAAAGGCCGTGATTGCTCACGGCCGATGGTGCCGCAAGCATGTTTTAAGGCGGGTTATCGTGCGGCGATGACCGCGCCGCAGCGGAGATTGTCTCATAACTGTAGCAGCGGACGTCAGTCCGCTCCAATCTCAGACGAAATCCCAAGAATAGTGAGCCGACTCACGTCGGCTGCTACATTATATGGAGTTGCAGTCACTGCCCACGGCCTTCCACCATTTATGTACGAGGTAACTCGGAGGGCGGAGTTCAACGACGCCCTGAAATCAGCGACTTGCAGAGCTCATCCGTCCGACAATTACTTCACCAGCGTCTTGCAAAACCGCTCGATCCGTTCCAAACCCTTTTCAATGTTCGCCATGCTGGTGGCGTAGCTGAGGCGGATGTAATCATCGGCGCCGAACGCGATGCCGGGCACGGCGGCAACTTTCTCGATTTCGAGCAACTTCGCACAGAAGTCGGTGGACTTGAGGCCGGTCCGGGCAATGTTCGGAAACAAATAAAATGCGCCTTTGGCATTCACGCAGGAAATTCCCGGGATGCTGTTCAATTTCTGGTGGGCGAACCGGCGGCGTTTGTCGAATTCGGCCAGCCACTTCGGCAGGTGGTCCTGCGGACCGGTGAGCGCGGCGACGCCGCCCTTTTGCGCGAACGAAGTCGGATTGCTCGTGCTGTGGCTTTGCACGGCGTCGATCGCCCGGGCAATCGGTTCCGGCGCGGCCAGAAATCCGAGCCGCCAGCCGGTCATGCTCCACGCCTTGGCCAGACCGTGGACAATGATGGTATGTTCCTGATGTGCCGGTGAAAAACTGGCGACGCTTTTCACCTTCGCGCCGTCATAAAGCAGGTGTTCGTAAATTTCATCGCTCATGATGAGCACACCCTTCTCGACACAGATGTCGCCGAGCGCCTTGGTTTCTTCCGGCGTGTAAACGCTGCCGGTCGGGTTGCTCGGTGAATTCAGGATGAGCAGCCGGGTGTTCGGCGTGATGGCGGCGCGCAACTGTTGCGGCGTGATTTTGAATTCCGTCTGGTCGGTGGTTGGCAGGATGACCGGCTTCGCGCTCGCGAGCTTGACCATTTCCGGGTAGCTCAGCCAGTAGGGCGCGGGAATGAGCACCTCGTCACCTTCCTGGCAGGTGGCGAAGATGACGTTGAAGCAGGAATGCTTGCCGCCGCAGGAAACAATGACCTGGGACGGCTTGTAGGTGAGCCCGTTCTCGCGTTTGAACTTGTCGGCGATGGCCTCGCGCAATTCGGGGATGCCGCTGGAAGGCGTGTATTTGGTGAACCCGGCGGCCAGCGCCTTGGCGGCGGCGTCCTTGATGTGTTGCGGCGTGTCAAAGTCCGGTTCGCCCGCGCCGAAGCCGACGACGTCCTCGCCCGCAGCCTTCATGGCCTTGGCCTTGGCGTCAATGGCGAGGGTTAGTGACGGCGACAACGAGGCGGCCCGCTGAGAGATTTTGTAATTCATAGTTTAAGTGCAAAATATGTTAAGGCCGGCGGGTTGAAATTCAAGAACGTAATTGGGAGGTGTCCTGATCAGGCAGGTGCGTCGCGCCAAGAATCAGTGGAGCCGTGTGTCATGCTTCATTCGTTCCGCCCGCTGTTGTGCGGGCGGTGACATCGCAGCGCGATGTCCCTGCCGAGGTGTGGCGTCGCGCAAGCGATGCTGCGGCGCGGCCTCGCTGACCGGCAGGTCAATTCTATTTTCTCCGGCGAAGGTCAGAGCCGACTCACGTCGGCTGTTACAAATGATTACCTTACCTCGTCAGATAATATTTCCGCGTGTACTCCTTGACCATGCGGTCGGTGGAGAATTGCGGCACCAGCGTCATCATCGAACGGCGGATGCGCTGGATCCATTCACGCGGGATGCCCTGGATGTCGCGGTTGAAAAACATCGGCACCACCTGTTCCGTCAGCGTCCGGTAAAGGTTCGCGCTGTCCACGCGATCCTGTTCCTCCACGTTGCTGGGATGCGAATCGTCGCTGATGGCAAACCCGTTGGTGCCGTCGTAACCTTCGCGCCACCAGCCGTCGAGGATGCTGAAGTTGAGGCAGCCGTGGCAGCAGGCTTTCATGCCGCTGGTGCCGGAGGCCTCGAGCGGACGCCGCGGATTGTTCAGCCAGATGTCGCAGCCGGAAACCATCTGCCGGGCCACATGAATGTCGTAATTTTCAACGAACACCAGATGGCCGGCCAGCTCGCTGTGCCGGCTGAGGTGGATGATTTGTTGAATGAAGCGCTTGCCCTCGTCGTCGCGGGGATGTGCCTTGCCGGCAAAAATAAACTGGACGGGCCGTTGCTTGTCGTGCGCGAGCTTTACGATGTTGTCGAACTGCTGGAAAATCAGCGGCGCGCGTTTGTAGGTGGCAAAGCGACGCGCAAATCCGATGGTCAGCGCATCCGGATTCAGCAGGTGGTCGAAGCGGATGAAGTCACCCGCGCCCAGCCGTTGTTGCTGGAGCAGCAGCCGGCGGCGGACGAATTCAATCATCTCGCGCCGCAGCCGGTAACGCAGGGCCCAAAGCTCCTCGTCGGAAACGAACGCGGGATCGGTCATTTTCTCCCAGAACTCGGCATGATTGACGGCCGACGCCCAGTCCGTACCGAATTTTTCCCGGGAGATTACAGCCATGTTGTCGTTGCTGCCGGTGGCGGTGAGCTTCTTGCGCCAGAATTGCCGCACGGAACCCTTCATCCAGCCGAGCAGGTGAATGCCGTTGGTGATGTGGCCGATGGGGACCTTTTCCTCCGGCGTGCCGGGAAAAAGGGGCTGCCACATGTGGCGGCTGACCTGGCCATGCAATTCGCTCACGCCGTTGGCGGCGCGCGATGCCTTGAGCGCGAGCACCGTCATGCAAAATGGTTCCTCCAGATTTTGGGGGTTTACCCGGCCCAGGCCCAAAAGGTCGGGGAAGGGGATGGGCAATTGTTGCCGGTACAACTGGAAGGCGTAATCCATCAGGCCCTGGCTGAACCGGTCGTGGCCGGCCTCGACCGGCGTGTGGGTGGTGAAAATGCACTGCTGTTTGGTGGCGGCCAGGGCGTCGGTCAGAATCAGCCCGGTGGCCATTTTTTCGCGGATTAATTCCAGGGCGAGGAAGGCGGCGTGACCTTCGTTCATGTGGAAGACCGAGGGTTGGATCCCGAGCTTGCGCAGCAGGCGGACGCCGCCGATGCCGAGCAGGATTTCCTGCATCACCCGCATCGTGCTGTCGCCGCCATAAACGCGCATTGTCAAATCGCGAAAATGCTGGGCGTTGTTGGGATGGTTGGCGTCCAGCAGATAAACCGGCACGCGCCCGACGTTCACCCGCCACGCCTTGTAATAGACGCGGTTCATGTCGATCTCCACGTCCAGCACCAGCGGCTGGCCGTCCGCGTCCAGCACGGCTTCCAGCGGCACGTTTTGCGGGTCCACCAGATTGTAGAATTCGGTCTGCCAGTTGTTCGAGTCGATGGCCTGCTGGAAATAACCTTCGCGGTAAAACAGACCGACGCCGACAAAACCGAGCCCGAGGTCGCTGGCGGATTTGGCGTGGTCGCCGGCGAGGATGCCGAGGCCGCCCGCGGAAATGGGCAGGGATTCGTGGAAGCCGAATTCGGCGGAAAAATACGCGACGGGATTCTGGAACAGCGACGGCGCGTTCAAATGGCCCCAGGTGGTTTTGGAGCCGAGATAGGCGTCGAAATCGCGGAGCACGGCGCGGGCGCGTTGCTCAAAGTCGGCGTCCTGCAGCCGCACGCGGAGTTCGTATTCGGAGACTTCGTGGAGGATGGCGGCGGCATTGTGATAGAGGTTCTGCCAGCCGCGGGGCGAGAGTTCCTGGAATAAATCCTGGGCCTGCTGATCCCAGCTCCACCACAAATTGCGGGATAATTTGTTCAAGCCTGCGACCAATTCAAGCAGTTCGGTGCCCGACAGAGGTTTTTTCATAGGTTCAGTTTTTCTTAATTACCCATCGGTTCCTTTGCCGACGTCGCTGGATACTAATGAACCGCGCCGGGCTCGGCAAACAAAAATTTCCATGGGCTGCTTTTCCCGCGGGCAATCTGGCGGGGGAGCGGTTGGGGCCGGGACCTGGACCCATCTCAACCGCCACCAAAACGCCAGCCACAAACCGGCGTTGACACGCCGGGTGCAAAAGCTTAAAGTTCGGAAAATAGCCAATTCTCATGTTCACTCGAATTTGTCTGATCGTAGCCATCGCGGCGGCATTGTTCGTCGGCGGGTGGAATGTTGTCAAGGTGCGGGAAAAAATCACCACCCTTGTCTCCGACCGCAACACCCAGCGCGATGGCCGGATCACGGCGGAGGGCGAACGGGACCGGACCAAAAAGGAGCTGGTCAAGTCCGAAAAGGATCTGGCGCAAAGCAAGCAGGACCTGGCGGACGCGAATGCGGAACGTGAAAAGGCCGTGGCCACCGCCGCGCAACAGCAGAAGCGGGCCGATGATTTGTCCGACAAACTGGCCAAGAGCACCCAGGATCTCGACGCCGCGCAGACCAAGCTGGCCGCGTACGTGGCCACGGGCTTTTCTGCCGAACAGGTTGGCAAGATGAGCCGCATCATCAAGGACACGCAGGAATCGCTTGCGGTTGCCAATGAAGAGAAATTGGTTTTGGAACGCACGGTCAACCGTTTGCAGGTTCGCTTGAACAAATACGAAGGCACGAATAACGTGGTCACGTTGCGGGCTGACCTGCGCGGGCGGATTCTGGTGGTCGATCCGAAATGGGATTTCGTGGTGCTCAACATCGGCCAGGACCAGGGGGTGCTGGATGAGGGCGAACTGCTGGTCAGCCGCGACGGCAAACTTGTGGCCAAGGTTATCGTCCGCAGTCTGGAAAAGAACCGTTGCATAGCCAACATCATGCCGGGCTGGAAGCTGGGCGAGGTGATTGAAGGCGATGAAGTTTCTCCCGCACATCCGTCTTCCTGACGTGAAACCCGAGGCCGCCAGATGGCTCCTGCTCCTGCTGCTGGGCGCCGTGCTCCTTGGGGTCAGCGGTTGCGAAACCAATGAGCCGGGAAATGATTCGGTCCGCCCGTGGAACACGCCGCAAGGCTGGGAAGGCAGCATGCCCATGATGAACCAGCAGCACCAGTAGCCGTCCCGCGCTTCAACCGGCAATTTTTACACATCGGGTCGGCGTTAAAATGAAATTCACCTTCGCATCGTGCGGTTCCGCCGGGATTTTTCCCCGCAGTTGAAAATCGTAGCCCACGGCGCATTTCACGCCGCTGACTTTCGCCAGCAGCCGGTCATAAAAACCCTGGCCGCGACCAAGCCGGTTCCCGCTCCAATCAAACGCCACCCCCGGCACGAGCACCAGATCAAATTGTTCCAGCGGAATTTCCAGGCAATGGGCAGCCGGTTCGCGCACGCCGAATCTCCCGGTCACGATGTCGCCCTCCAGATTTTCCACCCGCCGCGCCCGGTAGGTCTGGATGTCGGAATCGAACCACGGCAGCGCCACTGTTTTTCCCGCCGCCACCGATTCCTCCAGCAGCGGCCAGAGGTCAAGTTCGCCGGGCAGCGGCGCGAAAAATAAAATCGTCCGCGCGCTTTGCAACTGCGGCTTCAGCCGTTCGCCCAGTTCGATGGATTCCACCGCCCGCACCGCCGGAGAAATCTTTTCCAGTGCGGCGTGGATATGCCTTCGCAGCGCCGCCTTGGCCGCTTGAATTTCATTTTGCATCTTCAAAAAATCGAAAATCGAGGGTAACCACGGATGGACCCGGCGTAAAACGGATAAATGGATTACGGGAAAGATGGATTATTGGATTTTTCATCCATCCACCTATCCATCCATCCAACAATCCAATCCCATAATTTTACCCGGGTTCATCGGTGGTCAAGGATCTGTCTTTTTCGATTTGCGGGCTTCGGCCAGCGCCGCGCGCCATTTCTCCACCCGTTCCTTGATTTTCTTTTCCACCCCCTGATCGGTCGGCTCGTAATAACGCCGGTCCGCGCCGAGATAATCCTGCGCGACAAAATGTTCCGGATGATCGTGCGCGTATTCGTAGCCCTGGCCGTGGCCCAGCCGTTCGGCGCCCCGGTAATTCGCGTCCCGCAAATGTTCCGGCACCGGCAGCGTTCGGCCGGAGCGGACGTCCTCCAGCGCGGCGTCAATGGCCTTGTACGCGCTGTTGCTCTTGTTGGCGGTGGCAATATAAATCGTCGCTTCCGCCAGTGGAATCCGCGCCTCCGGCCAGCCCACAAACTCCGACGCCGCCAGCGCCGCATTCGCCAGCACCAGCGCCATCGGGTCCGCCAGGCCCACGTCTTCCGCCGCGCAAATCACAATCCGCCGGGCGATGAAACGCGGGTCCTCGCCGGCGTGAATCATCTTGGCCAGCCAGTAAAGCGCCGCATCCGGATCGCTGCCGCGCATGGACTTGATGAACGCGGAGATGGTGTCGTAGTGCGCATCTTCATCGTCATAGACGACGGCTTTTTTCTGGATGCTTTGTTCGGCGGCGGCCAGGTCAACCTGGACAACGCCATTTTTGTCGGGCGGGGTGGTGAGCGCGGCAATTTCCAGCGCGTTCAAAGCCTTCCGCGCGTCGCCGTCGGCCATTTTAGCCAAGTGGCGCAACGCAATTTCCTCCGCCTTGACCTTCAGGTAGCCCAGCCCGCGTTCGGCGTCGGCCAGTGCGCGTTGCAACAGTGAGAACAGCTCGTCCTCCGTCAGCGGGCGCAATTCAAAAATCTGCGAGCGCGAGACCAGCGGCGAATTGACGAAAAAGAACGGGTTATGGGTCGTGGCGCCAATGAGCCGGACGACCCCGCTCTCGACATCCGGCAGCAAAATATCCTGCTGCGCCTTGTTGAATCGATGGATTTCGTCGATGAACAGGATGGTCGGCTGGCCGGTGTTTTCGAGCCGGTTCGCGGCGGCGGCGAGCACCCGGCGCATGTCGGCGACATTGGATTCCACGCCGCTGAGCCGTTCGAATTTGCTTTTGGTCTGGCGGGCGATGATCTGGGCGAGCGAGGTCTTGCCGGTGCCGGGCGGTCCGAAGAAAATGAGCGACTGGATGCGGTCGGCCTCGATGGCGCGGCGGAGCAGCTGACCGGGGCCGAGGATGTGCGTCTGCCCGGCCAGCTCGTCCAGGTGGCGCGGACGCATGCGTGCGGCGAGCGGCTGGTTCCGGGCCGGTTCCAGCCTGGCCGCCGCGGGCGGCTTGGATTCAGCCGGAGTTGCAAACAGGTCATCGCGCGCCATGCCAGGAGCTTAGCATCAGCCGAAAAAATTGCCCAAAATAAAAAACCCCGCCCTTGCCGTGCGCGGCATGATCCTTTGAACATGTTTTACAACATGCGGAGCCCGCCGGGCTGCTTTCGACTTCCAGTGAAGGCATGTCGGCCACAGTCACAGATTGGCCCCTTTGATCGTTTAATTACGGTTCAAGGAATTGCTGCTGATCACGAACAGGGCAGGGTAAATCGTGTTAACCCAACCAAAGAACAATGCGCGGTTTTTAGATCACGCTGACTGGTTATGTCATCGCTCCAAACCGGGGTTTTCTCAAGCTATTTTTTTTGGTAAATTTTCCCGGGTCCGCTTGACAAATACAAACTGGGTTTCCTGAAACAAACGGTCGCCCCGGCACACAAAGTCCGGTCCCATTCACCCGCTATTCCACCTCGACCGTGACCACGCCCAGAATCTTGGTTTCCCGGCGCTGCAAGAGCCGGCCCAGGGGACCGAGCGCCTGCCCGTAGGCCAACGCGGCCAGCGCCGCGAGCAGAACCGAAAGCATGAGGTTGATCGGCACCGCGTCCGGCCAGCCGGCCAGACGCCATAGCATTTCGGCCAGCGGCGGCACGAATGCCGGGGCGATGGCGAGGGGGAAAAGCAGTTGACATAACATCATCACCAGCATCGCAAGGCCAGGCATCTTGGTTGGCTTCATCGAGCCGGATTGGATGCGGTAAGGCACGAGAATTGACAGCAGATTGCCGACGAGCCCGGCCAGCAGCAGCAACGCGATAAACTGGAACAGGGCGGCCATGAACACCAGCAAGGGCAGATGCAGCCACAGTGATATCAACAGCAGCAGAACGACTCCGAAGGTGGCGCACACTGGCAGGGTGGCGAGGTTTTTGCCCAGCAGGATATAACGCCGATCCGCGGGCGAGAGGATCAGGGAGCGGAATCCGTCGCGGTCCAGGCCAAACTGGTTGGCGAGAAACTGGACAAAGATGAAAATCGAGAATGCCACCGCGCCGGTGGCAATGAACGGTTTCACCGGGCCGCTCAAATGGGGTGGCGAACGAAGAAACACCATCGCTCCGATGATCAACATGGAGAGGAGGGCGCTGCCGAATGCCATTTTTACCTCCGGCGCCCGGAGGAGGGAGCGGAACGTTGCAAGGGCGAGCGCCGTGGCCTGTTCCGGTACGCCGGGCAGCCGCAGCTCCAGAAAGCCGTCGCCGGATTTGCCCTTGGCGATCACCACCCGAGCGTCGCCGGCCGGTTTGATTCGCGCCGGGGCGTTTCCGCCCGTTTCGCCGTAATAAAAGCGCACCGTGCTGCGATAAGCGCGGCGCAGGCCGAGGATGCCGATCCCGAGACAACCGAGTGTGCCGAACACCGCGGTCAGCACGTGCCCCCCGGCCAGCTCCTGTGCTCCCAGCGGCAGCCAGAGCGGCGGAATGAAGCCTTGTACGGCGGCCAGGTTGTTGAGCATTTCCGGCTGCCAGGCAACCCGGATCTCGTGCTGGGGTTGCGCCGCCGAAAAGAGTTGATGCTTCTGAAGCATGTTGAAATAAAGATTGGGTCCCTGGCTCAGCAGGATGAACGCGAACGTGATGCCCATGATGATGGTGCGGCGGCGGCGGGGGTTGCTCATCAGTGTTGCCAGCCAGCCGCGCAGGCAATACGTCCACGCCGTGATCATGAAGACCAGGCTCAATGCCAGGGGAACCAGCAACACCATCTCCGGCCCGCGGGCAAGGGTCAGTCCGATGGCCAGCCCCATCATCGCGGGCACCGCCACAACGATGCTCACGGCAAAGTGCGACACCAGGTAATTGACGAAGAACATCTGGCCCAGCGCGACGGGCAGGTGCATGAGCCGTTGCAAGTCGATGGCTTCGGAACGTTGCAATTCGGTGAGCAAGCCCAGCATCCAGAAGAAAAGGAACCCGGCGGTGACACCAAGCCAGATTCCCATGATGACGGTCGGCGATGCCTGGGCCAGGCCGAAGGCGGCGCCGAGCAGGGACCCCACGAAACACAATACGCCCATCACGACCGCACCCACGCCAGCGATCACGGCGATGATCGCGCCCAGGCCGCCGCTGCGGGCCCATTGATTGCGCGTGAGCCGCCAGCGCAGCCAGAGCACGGTCTGGAGTTGCTCGCGGTTCATTCAAGCCTCCAGCCAGCTTAACTTCTGGACCTCGTGCTCCTCGCCGCCCACCACCGCGAGGAATTTGTCCTCCAGCGAACCGTCCCGGTGCAACTCCTCCATCGTGCCCTGATGCACCAGCCGCCCCTGGGCGATGATGCCGACGTCCGAGCAAAGTTTCTCGACGATCTCCAGCACGTGCGAGGTGAGGAAAACCGTCGCGCCGCGGCTGACACATTGTTTGAGCGTGTCTCGCAACACCCGCGACGCCACCGCATCCACGCCCTCGAATGGTTCGTCGAGAAACAAAAGATCCGGATTGGGAATCAGCGCGGCGGCCAGGGCGAGTTTCTTCTTCATGCCATGCGAATATTCAAGCGTCAGCTTCTTCTCCTCGTGTGCCAGGTCCATCATGGCGAGCAGCTCCTGGCAACGTTCGCGTACCGTGTCGCGGGGCAGCAGATACATGCGGCCGATGAAAGTGAGGAATTCGCGCGCGGTCAGGTTGTCGAACAGCGCGAGGTTTTCCGGCACCACGCCAATCCGGCGTTTGACCTCGAGCGCCCGGCCGGGGTCGCCCACGTCCGTGCCCAGGATGCGCATGGTGCCGGACGTCGGGGCGAGCAGGCCGGTGAGCATCTTGATGGTGGTGGATTTGCCCGCGCCGTTCGGGCCGAGGAAGCCGTAGAAGCGGCCGGACTCGACGCGGAGGTTCAATTCGTTGACGGCGCGGAACTTCCCGAAATCGCGCGTCAGGTTGGAGGTCTCGATGGCGACATTCATGGAGCTGGCAATGGGCCGCAAGCTAGCGGGCGCCGGCGATGGGAGCAATCGTAAAGCGCGCCAGCCAGCCGGTGGACACGCGAATGCTTGCCGTGGGCACCGGGAATGTTGTGGCTGGCCACTTTGCCGGATTATGCCGGACAACAAAGCCACGAAGATAAAATCACCTCCCGAGATACTTCGACGGGTTGCGGATCCGGTCGAGCCGTTCAGCTTCATGTTCGTTCCAAACAATCCGCTGGCGCCTGAGCTTGACGGCATTCGCGACCGATTGAGGAACGAACCAGATCTGTTTGACCAGTTGAAGCAGGGTCAGGCCAATGAGTTTCAGGGTTTGCATGGAATGGTTTTTCGGCGTCCAACGTCGGGGACGCTGCAAAAGCAACGGCTGCTCGTTGCGCAGGCACTTGACGTTCGGTTGCAGGTCAAAGCGCAGTTCATTTCGCGGGGCGGAAGGTCATGGTGGTCAAGCCGACGGCGGCGGCGGTCAGGCGCCGATGAGCATCCACACGGCCTTGTTGTCGGTGGGTGACCCGGTAAAGAATATGGAAACATCCGAACTGAACGAGTTCATGGCGTTGATGCAATGATCATGAGCACAATGCCGCCCGCCAGCAGGGCAGGGGAAAAGGCTTTATTCATAACGGGATTTCCTGGCGACCCCGGCTTGGATTCCGCATTTTAAATGCGCTTGGGGTTCACGACCAGCAACACAATTCCGCCGACGAGCGCCAGCGCTCCGACAAATGGCGGGATGAAGTGGTTGACGGTCGTCTCAATGTGGATGCCGAGGAAATCGAAAGGCTTTCCCGGAGTCGTGAAGGTGATGCCCGAGTAAGCCAGGACCACGATGCCCAAGGCGATCAGGAGGACGGCAAAAATGGATTTTGCATTCATATTAATTCTTCGGTTTATGGTTTCGGTTGGCCGTTGCTTAACTCAGCCGCCGGCGCCCGGAGATGAAGTTGACGAGCACCATGACCAAGGCAATGACCAGTAGGATGTGAATGAACCCGCCGATCGTGGTGCCGGTCACCAGCCCCAGCAGCCAAAGAACGAGCAGGATTACCGCAATCGTGTATAGCATAAATTCCTCTTTTATTTTGATTTGTCGCCGGGGGGGGGCTGGTGCGCTTTCGCACCAGCCAACAGCGATTGGATGGATCAGTTGGCCGCCACAGGCACGGCGATGGTCATGTTGTTGATCACACTGTTCACGCCGTTGATGTCGGTGACGAGCTTGGTGACGAGGCTCTTTTCCGCGGCGTTTTTGGCCGTGCCGCCGAGGGTGACCACGCCATCCGTGGTTTCAACTGACGTATTCAGGGCGCTGGTTGAGTGATGCGACAGCAATGATGATTTGACCTGGGCGGTGATGGAGGCGTCATCAATCTTGTCCCCGATGGTGGCATTGGAATTTGCCGGAGTCTTGGCAATCGTCATGTCATTCCTGACCTGCAAGACATTGTCAACGTCTTTGGCGTATTCCGTGGTGAGTTCCTTTTCGGCTGAGCTGGAGGCCTGGCCGGTCAAGGTGACGATGCCGTTGGTCACATTCACCGTGGTGCCCGTGGCGCTCACGTTGCGATGGAACAGGAGGGCGGATTTCACCTTCAGGCCGATCCACGTGTCCGAGTGTTCCGCAGGCTGTTCGCCCTTGACCAGCAGTTGATTGTCCACGCTTTTGACGCCGGGCAGGCCCTCAACCGTGTCCTGGGCCAGGGATTTATGGGACGCGTCGGCGACCGTTCCGGTCAGGGTGACGGCGCCATTTTTGGATTCCGTGTTGATGGAATCGTCCTTGAGATAGGTTTTGAACACATAGGATTTTGCGGCGGAGGATTCGATGCGGCTGTCCGTATCGGAGGCGCGCAACGGTGCGCTGGTGACCAGCAGGGCGCTCGTGGCGGCCAGGAGCGTGAGTGAGTAAGTTGATTTCATTTTCATTTTGCTTTGTCTTTCGTTGGTTACGTTGTTGGTTTTTAACACTGTTAGCACGCTAGGGGATGCGCCGGCTTCTGGCTATGGGGTGTAACCCTACCGAGCCTTTTGGCGGGCATGGCACGCGGCTCAGTTCGGAAATGCAATGACTGGTGCAAGGAATGACCTCCGGCCCAAATCACGGCGATCACCAGGAGGAATTGAGGCGAACCCGCCATCCGGCTGGAAATCATCATCAACACCAGTCAAAGCATGAATCATAAATTGCCAATGGTTGCCAGGCAGCGCTGGATTCCTGCCTCGGCATTCCCATTTTGATCCGTTCAGGGACAAGTTTACATCCGCCAGACGTTCCTGACCATGGGGTGTTTCCCTACCGGGTTGCCCTGGTGGCAGCTTTCCCAAAACCGGAGCTGGCTGGCAGTTGAATTCGAAACCGAAAGCGCCGGCGGACTTTCCGCCGGCACCGCAGAGAATACCTCCATTAAAAGGCGAAACGCAGGCCGGCCCGGGCGACGCCATAATATTTGGTTTCGTTCGGCCATACCGCACGGGCGTCCAGGAATACTCCCACATGTGGGGTGAAGCGATATTCCAGGCCGGCACCCCCCTGGCCGAACCATAGTTTAGCCCCATCGAACTGGTGACCACCACCGCCTAAGACGTAGGGAGCGAATCCGCTTTGGCCCAGTGGCAGACGCAGGATCAAATTGCCCGAGGCGTTGTCGATAAACACCCCGGTGGTGTTTTCAGAATAAGCCTCAGCGCCAATGCCGATGTTCCGGGTGAGGAAGTAATTCACCCCCGCGCCGGCGCCAAATTCGGTATTTTGCCGGATCCGGTTATTGGAAGGATGATCAATGGTGTAGCTCCCGACCGAAGCCGTGCCGAACCCGTCCACGGACAGTTCGCTGGCCTGGTATAGGTCGCCCTGGTCATAATGCAGACTTTGATTGTTGGTGATGCCGGTGCTGACGTTGTTGGTCAGCGTGTCCTGACTCCAGGCTGACATGGCGGCCAGCATCAGAATGGTTCCGCCGTAAATCAGTTTGTATTTCATAAATGGTTTTTGCGCTTTTGGTATTAACATTGGCCGGATGTTACAAACTGCGGTGGCCCAGTTCCATGGGGTGTAACCCGGCCTTGCAAGATAGGAAACCGGATTCATTTCCTTGGCATGTTACCGGGCCAGGCGATGAGTCCGCGCTAGTCGGGTTGGGTTCCGATTGAGCTGGTCGCCGGGGCGGTTGTTTTCGACAGCATCAGCACAAATACTTCCTGATACAGGTTCTGCATATCCTCGCTTAAGCCTGCCAGCGCACGGACGCGATCCGGTTGCGAGTCGTTTTCACTGGCGACTTGGGCCAGATGCCAGGCATAACTCAGCGCCTCGGTCTGGGTCAAAAGCAGGGTCAGCTCAAATTTGTCGCCGGTCTGATTCATTAATTCCTTCTTCTTGGTGGATGCAATTGCGTCACGGGTGGCCAACTCCCCGGGCGGAAGCCGGAGGTCGTCGAGCTGGATTGAAGGATCGTGCCGCGCAAATACTTCCAGCAGTTTCGCTCCGGCTTCGGAATTGACGGCAATTTTCTTAACCAGGACCTTGACGTCGGCATGTTCCCGCTTGATGAAGCGCAGGATGCTGACGTCCTTTTGCTCGTCCAGGAGTTGATGGAGCAAACTATAGGAGTTGTTTCGGGTGGCTTGTTGTGCCGCGTCGCCCTCAGGTGACGACCGGGGCTTGGCTGATTGACAACCCGTGAGCACGCCGGCGACCGATAGCATCGCTGCCAGCAATGGAAAGATAAGCCTTGGTTTCATAAGAAGGACGTTCTGACAGCCAGTGGCACGAGGAGGACGGAATTGAAGCCACCAGCAGGATTGGCCACGCGTTGCGAGGCCCGGGGATCCTCGCTCCAGCGGCCATCCGTGACGAAGCGATATTCATACTGGCCGGAACGGAGCATCAACCGGACAGCCCATTCTCCCGTGCCCGTTTTTTTCAGCGGCGTGGCCTCCGGGCGCCAGTCATTAAAATTGCCGGCTACATTCACCTTACTGGCTTCCGGAGCGACAAAGGTGAGCACAATTTCCTGTTCCTCCAACGCGGGGAATCTTTCAGAAACCGGTTGGATGGGCGGTGGTGGATCGGTTTTCAAGTCAGCATGGTCATCCAGGTTTGTCTTATTTTGTGGACTTTCAGTATTTCTGGTGCGAATGGAGGTCCGTATTAATCAGACGCCAAAAACTTCGAGAAGACCACGTCACACTGACGGGCCAGGGTAAAATCTTTTTCGGTGATTCCTCCTGCATCATGCGTGGTGAGCTTCAACGTCACCTTGTCAAAACGAATATCAATATCCGGATGGTGATTGATTTTTTGAGCCCGTTTGGCGATTCGCCGCACAAACGCCATGCTCCTCAGGAATCCTTCAAACTTGAAGGTCCGCAGAATGGTTTGACCGCGTTTGGACCATTGCGGGACGGCTTTCAAGTGCAGGTCGACGTTTTTGGCGGTCAAGGCTGGCATAATTTAAATCAGGTTTGCTTCCGGCCGGACCCGCTTTTTTTGCCGCCGCCGGAAAGTTTGTTCACGGTGGCCCAGGCGCGGGCTTCCGAGGCTTTCGGGCCGACACCTCTTTTCTCATAGCCGGCTTCGATGTGTGCCGCCTGACGTTTCTGTTTGTCAGTGTAGCTGGATTTATCGCCTTGAGGCATGGTGGTGCTTTAGCGGGTTGCGATCATTTTTTGTCGGCCGGCTTTTTTGCGGGAGGCACGTCGATGTCCAGCGCCGCGCTCAAATCAATTTCATGCTCCTGCTCCTGCACGATGATCGCGCGCAAGGTCTCGCTCAACGCAAATTCCCCCATCGCCTCGGCCTGCCGGATGCGCTCGCGATAACGTCCCACCGTTGTGCGTTCGTTCTCCAGATCCGCGCGCAGCATGGCGACCGGGTCATTGGATGTTTTAACCGGCTTGGGTGTCACGCCCGGCATGCCGCCCAGATAATCAATCTGTTTGGCAATCTTGATGGCATGCGCCAGTTCTTCCCCGGCATGCGCTTCCAACTCCCGCGCAATGTCGGTGTACGCGGCGCCCTTCAGCACCTGGCTATACACGGTGTAGGCGATGATCGCCTGGTATTCGCCCGCCAGATCCTCGTTCAACAGTTGGATCATCTGTTCGCGGGTGATGTTCAATCCGGTGGTGATGTTTTCTTTGGTCATAAATATTTAAAATCAGGCCGCGATTTCCAGGTCCGGCTGCGTTCAGTCTTTCACGGCGAAGCCGACTTTGAGGGTCACCTGCCAGTGATGCACTCTGCCCTTGACGATGTTGCCGCGGGTTTCGATCACCTGGAACCAGCACAAATCCTTGATGGTTTTGTGCGCTCGTTGAATGGCCTTGCCCACGGCATCCTCAATGGAAGTGGTGGAGGTGCCGGTGAGTTCGATGAGTTTATAGACGGGGTCTTTCATAGGAGATTTATCGGATTTGTGAAAGGGACAATGGAAATTTTAGCCACATGATTAGTGAATCACGGAGGGAGGGTTTACGTACATGGGCATGTGGTTCGTATACATAGGCATGCGGTTCGTATACATGGGCATGCGGTTTGTGTACATGGGCGGTTGATTGGGGCTGGGTTGTCCTGGTTGACCAGGTTGGAACGGTTGCCCGGGTTGTCCCGGTTGAACAGGTTGTCCCGGTTGAACCGGTTGTCCCGGTTGAACGGGCTGTTCCGGTTGAACGGGCTGTTCCGGTTGAACAGGCTGTCCCGGCTGAACAGGCTGTCCCGGCTGAACAGGCATGGGTTGTGCCGGAGCAGGGTGTATCGGTGGCATGGGCGGCTGGACCGGTTTGAGAGTTTGTCCCGGAACATTCAAAACAACGATCAGACTCAAGATCGTTACAGACAGCAGCGTCAGAACTTTTTTCCGTTTCATAAAAATTTCGATTTTGTTGTTAGTACGCCGTCGCCACGAACAAGTTCTGGCGCCTGCATTTCTATTCTAATTACAGGCCGGGCCGGTCATTTGCCATGGGGTGTAACCCGACTGCAGTTCGAGGCCCGGGTTCAGCCGGGACTTGATCAAACTGTTTCTCCTGCTGGCTGGCTGCGGTTGATTTCATTTGGTTTGATTAGCCTTGATTCAGTTTGATTCGGGGCGATCCGGCGCGACGGAATGGGCGGGGCCAGATGAGTCAAGTTTTACATCCCGCAACAGAGATTCAGCATCCTGGGTGGCCATCGCCTGCGAGGTAAAGTCTGGCTTTGCATACAAATCCGCCATACAGGAGCGCTTGAAGTTACGACTCAATGGCTCCCATTGCCGTTACGGAGCCTGATCTGAATAATGCCGTTCGGGAAGCTTTCGACATGGCAAAAAGCTCTGGACGGGAACTCGACCTCGCTTTCATCATCCAATCTCTCAAACAAAATATTCCAATACGATCTGACATCGGGACGACGGATCTTGCATCACCCAGAGCAGGTGGCTGACGTTTTTCATTGCCGCCAAGGACGGAATGCTCTTTTCCTCACGGAAAGGGCATCCGTTAACCGTTCTTTTGTATCAGACCCTCATCCAGGACTTCGCGCACCTTGCGCGCCAAAGTCGCTGTCAGGTAAGGTTTTGGGAGGAATACAATGCCCCGCAGCAGCACGCCATGTCGCCCCAAGGCAACCAAGCCACAAAGACACAAGAAGGTTTGACCTGAATTGGCGTAAATTTATCCGGGAGCCGAAGCCACCGCGGATCGAATCCGTGAAAAACGCCAAAACATGAAAATGATCGGCAGGTCTTAAACCAGAACTGCCGAAGCAGTCAGGAACAGCGCGTGCATCCTCATGGGGGATGATTCCCAGGAAAATTTGATATTTGACGCGGTGCTATGATTCAATTCGCGGACGGATCATTCGCTTGCTGACCATGATTTTCGCGCCATTGGTTCTTTGCATCACCCAAAATCGCGAGTTGATCCGGCGTCAACAGAGGCTTGATTTGATTGACGGCTGTCTCCCGGTAGGGCCGAAGACCGGCCCAGACCTGTTGCAACTGTCTGCGCGCAACCTCTATTTGTGCCATATCCTTAGTTGCGCGCGCTTGACGATTCGCCTCTTCGGCGGCGCTAATCCGGGGTTGGTTGGCTATTTGGTATTGCTGGCAGGTGTTGGCAAAGTCATCCTCGATGGGCTTCAGTTCGCCCCTCTGCTCGGCGGTGAGATTCAACTTCTCCTTGAGACCGGGTGGAAGGAGGCATCGTTCGCCCAAGGACCGGTCATTTTCAAGCGCATTTTGGTATTTCCCGGTTTGGGTAATGCTGTTGGAGCTGGTATCTTGCGCCGGCAATGCTGGTGCGACCAGCATCAGTGAACTGCTGATGGCAAGCCGGATGAGTTTTGTATTCATGTGTGTCCTAAATTTATGGCAGGGGTGGTTTACTGCCTTGTCCAACGACAGTAATTCGAGAAGCCGCTTTGCACCATGGGGTGTTACCCTACCGGAAGTTTTTGATTCAGAAGCATCTGGCGTGGATGAAACGCGGCAACTGGCACGAGGCAAGCTGATGATATGGTGATGCAAACAAACGTTCTGTCGCCCATCGAAAAGCTCATGGAGGTTTACTATCTACCCCTGTTCAATTTGGCCCTGCGCCTTTATGGCAACCCGGCGAAGGCGATGGTGCTAACCCAGAGCACCTTCCGTCTGGCGTTCGACTTTAGCCGCACTTTGCCGGTTCCAACCAATGTCCGCGCGTGGTTGTTCGCGATTTTGTTCAATAAATTCATGGAAGGCATTCCCCGCGTCCGCCTCGCCTGAATCTGGAGCGCCGGTTTCCACCCGGCGCGTTGAGAGGGTTTGAATCCGACTTCAGCAAGATGGAGTTCGCCGTTTCCTGCTGCTTGGGCATTGTTCCAGTCCACTCACCCGGGCAATTTAGCCGGGCGGAGGCACACTGCCGAAAATAATGGGACACTTTCCTCGGAAACAGGATCAGCCGCCCGAAGTTAATGAGCGGCTGGATTTGACCGGTGTGTTTTGCTGCGCGGGCGCTGGCCTGTGACTCATTTCGCCAGCCCGCCCGCGCGGGTGGCTAGTTGCAACTGCAGGCGGAGCAGGATTCCTTGAGCGCCTTTTCGACCGCTTCGCGGGTTTCGCCCGTGCGCTTCTGAATCCGGCCCACCAGTTCTTCCTGCTGGCCTTCGGCGTATACGAGGTCGCTATCCGTGAGCTTGGCCCATTTCTGTTTCAACTTGCCCTTGGTGATGTTCCAGTCGCCTTTGATTTCAAGTGTAGTCATAATTATGTTTGATTTGTTAATGGTTATTTTGATTTGCCGCCAACCGGACGGCAAAATTGTTTCCGCAGCCCGCTTTGCCTTTTAACGGAGCAACAGCACGACCACGACAATGACGAGCAGCAGGCCAACCGAACCTCCGCCGATCCAGATGGCGCTGGCCAGTACCGGTGACAATAATATTAGGTGCATGGTAATCTTTCGTTTTGGATGGCAATGAATTTGCCATCACTTTCTGAAGGACACTACGCGATGGTCCGGGCTTTCACCATGGGGTGTAACCCGACTGCGGATGGCCGGCGGCCGGCGCGCGGAATAACCGATCCGGTTGCCGGGATTCAATGAACTGGCCGTGCCCATGGGGTGTTCACCCCATATACAGACGGAGCCAATTATCCGATGGTTGTTTTGAATTACCGGCGTCCGCTTGAGGGATCAAGCGATACCCCGGCGTTACACCGATGCCAGCATGACAAAATGAAACAGAAATTAATCAGGTTGTCACAACGCTATGTGACAGCGTTGCGACAACACCTGAAGGAGGGATCCCGTTGGCACCGGGAGCCGGCGTTGGAGCTGGGACGCCGGGCGGCCGCCTTCGGGCTGGAGACGCTGGAGCTGGCCCGGATTCACGAGCGCGCCCTCGCGACGCTTGAAATCTCCAAGCTTAAAAATGGGGCGATGAAGCGGGCGGAGATTTTCTTTGCCGAAGCCCTCACCCCGATCATGGAGACGCATCGCGCCGCGCGGCAGAGGAAAATCGAACTGCACCGGCTGAATCAGACGCTGGACCGGCGCACGGTGGAGCTGACCGCCCGGAACCGTCAGTTGCAAAGGGGCATCGTCCGGCGCAAGATGAAGAAGGCTGCCGCCGAGGAAAACGGGAAACAACAAGACGAATGCCTGAAGAAATCGCTGCAATTGCAGGCCGATTTGCGGCAACTGACGCACCGGACCCTGGTGGCGCAGGAGGATGAACGCAAGAAGATCAGTTGTGGACTTCAGGATGAAATCGCCCAGACCTTGCTGGGCCTCAACGTCCGGCTGCTCTCCTTGAAACAGCAGGGCCAGAGGAATGCCAAGGGGCTCAAGAATGAAATCGCCAGCACGCAACGAATGGTGTTGAAGTCGGCCCGGTCCGTGCGGCAGTTCGCGCATGAACTCGACACCCATCCGCCAGCCTCAAGACATCGGTCCATCACAACGGCCTTGAGACGAAGTGCCGCCGAACTTCCCGCGGCGGCGGGCGTAACCAATGGGATCCGGAACACGAAATCCAAACCGGAACGCCAGTTGAAAAGGCCCGGCAAAGCCGCGCGTGAGCCAATCCCCGTATCGCCGGCGAACGGTTCGTTCCCGGTCATCGCCATGGCGGCCTCGGTCGGCGGCTTGAAAGCTTTATCCGTCATTCTGGGCGGCCTGCCGGCGGACTTCCCGGCCGCCATTGCCATCGTGATGCACCTGTCTCCCGTGCATAAGAGCATCCTGGCGGAGATATTAAACAGCCGCACTCATCTGGAGGTGAGGCAGGCTCATACGGGCGACATCCTGCGCTATGCGAGTGTTTTTGTCGCTCCACCCAACCACCATTTGTTTGTGGTCAAAGGCGGCCGTCTTCGGCTTTCCTCTTCCGCTTCGGAGAAAGTTCATCATGCGCGTCCGTCCGCCGAGCCGCTGTTTGCTTCGGTGGCAAAAGTTTACCAACGGAATGCCATTGCCGTCGTCCTCACGGGTGGAGACGGCGACGGCTCGTTCGGAGTGCAGATCATCAAGGAAATGGGGGGCAAGGTCATCGCTCAAGACCGGCCCACCTCGCAGGATTTCAGCATGCCGGAAACTTCGATCCGGACCGGCGATGTTGATTTTATCCTGCCCTTGGATGAGATCGCTCCCAAATTGATGGAGCTGGTGGGCGCCGGCAGCGGACAAAAAAATGGCCGGACGACCACAAACGGGCAGGGGCAGGCGCAAGCCCGCGAAAAACTTGTGACGCTGCACGCCGCCACCGGAACCAAAATGGTGCGCGGATCAAGCCGTTGAAAACTTTTTATTGAGACCAACACGCCAATCGAAGATGATGATCATGGTGGCTATGGAAAGGAAATATCAATTGAATCAAACTCGCCGGACACAGGCCCATTCGCGTCTCCGTCAGGAAGGGTCGCGCCAACGCTCCCGCCCGATTCTGGCCGCGCAGGAAATCGGCGCATGAAAAAGAAAACTTCAGCGGGCCGCCGGCGGAAAACGCCGGCCAAGGCTGCTCTCCCGGCAAACCCCGTCTCACAGGCGGCGGGTTCGTTCCCCATCATCGGCATCGGCTCCTCCGCCGGCGGACTCGAAGCCATGGAGCAGTTCCTGGGTAACGTGCCGAAGAGCAGCGGCATGGCGTTTGTCATCGTCCAGCATCTGGACCCGACGCGCAAAGGCATCATGCCCGAGCTGCTCCAGCGCACCACCGGCATGAAAGTGATTCAGGTCAAGGATCGCACCCTGATCCGGCCGGACTGGGTCTATGTGATTCCGCCGAACAAGGACATGTCCATTTTGCACGGGGTGCTGCATCTGCTCGAACCGGTATCGCCGCGTGGCCTGCGGCTGCCGATTGATTTCTTTCTCCGTTCCCTGGCGCAAGACCAGCAGGAACAAAGCATTGGCGTCATTCTCTCCGGCATGGGTTCCGACGGCACGCTGGGGCTGCGGGCCATCAAGGAGAAGGGGGGGCTGGTGCTGGTGCAGGATCCCGCGACGGCCAAATTTGACGGGATGCCGCGCAGCGCGATTGACTCGGGGCTGGCGGACATTGTGGTGCCTGTGAACGAGCTGCCCGGGAGGATCCTGGCCTATCTCCAGCGCACTTCGCTGGGCCAAACCCACGAGCTGGCGCTGGAAGACAAGACGCAGAGCGCCCTGGAAAAAACGATCATCCTGCTGCGCACCCACACCGGCCACGACTTTTCGCTCTACAAAAAGAACACCTTTTACCGCCGGATCGAGCGGCGCATGGGCATTCACCAGATTGAAAAGATTTCCGCCTATGTCCGGTACCTGCATGAAAACTCCCAGGAGCTGGATTTGCTCTTCAAGGAGTTGTTGATCGGCGTGACGAGCTTCTTCCGCGATCCGGCCGCCTGGGACGAATTGCGCAAAAAGATCCTGCCGGCGCTCATTGCCGGCCGGCCGGCCAGCCAGATCCTGCGGGCCTGGGTGCCGGGCTGCTCCACCGGGGAGGAGGCCTATTCCCTGGCCATGGTGTTCAAGGAGGCGATGGATAAGCTCAAGTCCCGGAAGAAAATGACGCTGCAGGTGTTTGCCACCGACCTGGACAAGGACGCGATTGACAAGGCCCGGCAGGGCATCTATCCGGAAAATATTATTGCGGACATGGCGCCGAAGCAAATGAGCCGGTTCTTTAAAAAAGAGGATCACGGCTGCCGGGTGACCACGGAGATCCGGGAGATGGTGGTCTTTGCCACGCAGAGCCTCATCATGGACCCACCGTTCACCAAGCTGGATATTTTAAGCTGTCGCAATCTGCTGATCTACCTGGCGCCGGAGATGCAAAAGAAACTCATTCCGCTGTTTCACTACAGCCTGGTTCCCGGGGGCATTCTGTTGCTCGGCAGCGCGGAGAGCATCGGAACCTTCACCGACCTGTTCACACCCCTGAACAATAAATTGCGGATTTTTCAGCGAAAGGAATCCGCCTTGCCGTCGGAGCCCATCGAGTTCCCCTCATCCTTTGCACCGGCCTTGCCAGCCCGGGCTGAGACGCCCGTGGCGCCAACCCCGCGGTCTAATCTCCAGACCCTGGCGGATCAGCTGGTCCTGGAACGATTCGCTCCGCCGGCGGTGCTGGTGAATGACAAGGGCAACATCCTCTACGTGAGCGGGCGGACCGGCAAATATCTGGAACCCGCCGCGGGCAAGGCCAACTGGAATGTATTTGCCATGGCCCGCGAAGGCCTGCGCTACGAGCTTGGCAACGCTTTCCACAAGGCCCTCGACCAGAAAGATTCCGTGGTGGTCCGCGGACTCAATGTAGGGATCAACGGCGGGAAGCAATACGTGGATATTACGGTCCAGCGACTCCAACAACCGGAATCGCTGCGGGGGCTGGTGATGATCGTGTTTACCGACGCGGAGGCACCGCTGGAAACCAAGGCGCCGGGCCGTCCAGGGAAGGCGGGAAAAATTCCGGCGCGCAACTCCCGGCTGGGGGAACTCGAACGGAGATATCAGCAGGCCCGTCTGGAGGCGCAAACCATCCGCGAAGAGATGCAGACCTCGCAGGAGGAGCTCCGGTCCACCAACGAGGAACAGCAATCCACGAATGAGGAACTTCAGTCCACCAACGAGGAACTCACCACCTCCAAGGAGGAAATGCAGTCGCTGAACGAGGAGCTCCAGACCGTCAACGCCGAGTTGCAGGTCAAGGTGGACGAGTTGTCCCGGTCCAACAATGACATGAAGAACCTGCTTAACAGCACGGACATCGCCACGTTGTTTCTGGATAGTAATCTCAACGTGCGCCGGTTCACCACCCAGGCCACGAAAATCATCCAGCTCATCCCCGGCGACATCGGACGGCCCATCACCGATCTTGCCTCCGACCTGCTTTACCCGGAATTGCCGGAGGACGCCCGCGAGGTGCTGCGGAAGCTGGGCTTTGTGGAAAAGCCGGTCCACGCGCGCGACGGACGCTGGTTCACAGTGCGCATCATGCCTTACCGGACGCATGACGACCGCATCGACGGATTGGTGATCACCTTCGCGGACATCACGGTGGCCAAGACGCTGGAAGCGCAGTTGCGGGAGAAGCACGCCCTGCTGGAGCAGCACGTCACGGATGAATCGGCCAAGCGGGCCAACGGCAGCCGGCGGACGCCGTCGGGGACGAAGGTCACCAAACGAACGAACCAGGCCGGCGGGAAGGCGCGGCGATCCCGCAAACCATGAAACGACCCACCGTGCAAACCAACCCAACCCCTTCGGCCAGAATGGCCAAACTGCGCGACCGTGCCGAAACCCGGCTGCGGAAATGGCGGAAGAAACCGGGGTCCAAGTTTGACCTTCGGACCTCAGCCGCCGAACCGCAGCGGCTGCTGCATGAATTGCAGGTTCACCACGTGGAGCTGGAAATGCAGAACGCCGAGCTCCAGGAATCCCGGGACCGGATGGAAGTGCTGCTGGAGAAGTTTACCGACCTCTACGATTTCGCCCCAGTAGGTTATTTGTCGCTGGATGAAGCGGGGCGGATCCTGGAGGTGAACCTGACCGGGGCGGCCTTGCTGGGGTTGGGCCGGGCTCTGCTCATCAACCGGCGCCTGCCAGCTTTTATCGCCCCGGGGAACCGGCAGGTCTTCCTTAAGTTCCTGCAACAAGTCTTTGTCAGCAATGGAAAAAAGGTCTGCGAGGCGCGCCTGCAGCGGGAGGACGGCACCGGGTTCTGGGCCGATTTTCACGGCACCTCCGCCGTCTCCATCCACGGTCCACAGAAATGGTGCCGGGTGGTCATCTCCGACATCACCGCCCTCAAGCGGGCGGAGGAGGCGCAACGCCGCATGGAGGCCCTGGCGGCCTCCAATGAGGAATTGCGACAGGAGATTGCCCGGCGGCGGGTGGTGGAGGAATCGCTCAAACAAAGCGAGCGACGGCTGAGCCGGTCATTAAAGCAATCGCACTACATGCAGGAACATTTGCGGCATTTGTCCCGTCAAGTGCTGCGGGCCCAGGAGGAAGAGCGCAAGCGCATCAGCCGCGAACTGCATGATGTCATCGCCCAGACCCTCACGGGCATCAGCATCCGGCTGGCCACCTTGAAGCAGGAAGCCGGGCGCAACCTCAAGGGCTTTGACCGCAACCTCGCCCGCACCCAGCGGCTGGTGGAAAAATCAGTGGACATCATCCATCAGTTCGCCCGCGAATTGCGCCCGGCGGTGCTGGATGATCTGGGATTGATTCCGGCCCTGCATACGTTCATGAAACAATTCACGACGCGGACCGGGGTCCACACCCATCTGACCGCCTTTGCGGGGGTGGAACAATTGGACACGGCCCGGCGTACGGTGCTCTTTCGCGTTGCCCAGGAAGGGCTCACCAACGTGGCCCGTCATGCCCAGGCCGGCCGGGTGGAAATCACCATCCACAAACTGCCGGACTGGGTTTGCATGAAAATAAAGGACAATGGCAAATCTTTTCAGGTGGAACGCGTCCTGTTGGCCCGGGGAGGCAATCGCCTGGGACTGCTGGGGATGAGGGAGCGGTTGGAGATGGTGGGTGGCCGTTTTGATGTCGAATCCGTCCAGGGCAAAGGCACCACCATTACGGCCCAAATTCCGCTCGGCAAGGCCGCGCGGGGGGGGGGGGGGGGAGGCCCTGACA
>JBAPQW010000005.1:0-19132 GCA_049280815.1 Verrucomicrobiia bacterium
CTAACATCAACTATGGAGCTGGCTCTGGTGGTTCAGGCGGGCTTCTAGCTGGTTGGACAATGGGAATGTACTATGCGCTAGGTAATGTCACTGGTTCTGTGGCTTCTGACCCGACTGGAATTGCGGATCCGAGCACTCTAGGTGGTGGTTTGCAGTTGGCAAGCGGTGCTGGTAGTACCGCTGCATTTCAAACCAGTGCATTTGGTGCTGCTGGTCAAGCTCAAGCTGCCTTCTTCTACGCAGTTCCTGGAAGTTTGTCTGCCGGCGGTCAAATAGTTACGCTTATTGTAACTGCTTATAATGGAGCGTCATATTTGGCTTCATTTGACCGGGGTCATTCAATTGCATTTATCCTAACAACAAGTGCAAACACATCTCCTTCACCGACGGTGACCGGTAGTGCTATGCCGACGTTCTCGGCTCTTCCGGTTCCGGAACCCACCACGCTGGCGTTGGCTGGTTTGGGCGGTTTGGGCCTCCTGTTGTTCCGTCGCAAACAGGCTTAAGCCATCTGGTTTGTTTTTTGGTTTCTCACAAGGAGCCGCTCATCCGAGCGGCTCCTTTTTTTCTGTTTTAGTAGGAGCCGAGGTGACGAGGCTTTCCCCTAAACCCGAATCTTGTCACCTCGATTCCTTCTGGCCCTAATCAACCCTCCAATCTCGTGACCTCGATTCCTACTGGAAAAAGTAGGAGCCGACGTCAGGAGGCTTTCTTCAAATCAAAGCCTCTGATATTCATTCCGATTATGGACGCCAAACTGTACCCCGGGCATCTCCCGCGACTACAAACCGAATTCTATCAAGGCGAAGCCGCCGTTCACTGGACTTTGACCTTGTTTGATCGCGGCTCCGGCTGGTTGAATGATTCGTTTCACCTGAAGTTTCGCGAGCTGCTGCTCCACGTCGCCGCGCGCGAAGGGCTTTTCTGTCCCGTCTATTGCCTGATGCCCGATCACATTCATCTGCTTTGGCTGGGCCTGCGCCGCGACACGAACCAGAGAAATGGGATGTCCTTTTTACGCACGCAATTGAAGCCGCTGTTGCTGCCTCATCGTTTGCAGCCGCAGGCTTATGACCACGTCCTGCGCGACGAGGATCGGAAGCGCGGCGTATTTGCCAGAATCTGTTTCTATATTTTGGACAATCCGGTTCGCGCCGGATTGGTGGACGGACCGCGGGTGTGGTCCTATTCCGGGGCCTTGGTGCCGGGATATCCCGCATTCCATCCATTGGCGGCTGATTTCTGGCCGAAGTTCTGGAAAATCTATCAAACTGTCCGAGAGCCGGAAGCCGGCCGGCACAAGTTGCCATGGCGCAGTTCGGTGCCGGTGCCCCCACCGGCATAGTAGGAGCCGAGGTGACGAGGCTGGCCCCAAACCCACCCGAATCTCGTGACCTCGATTCCTACTGGCGAAAGTATGACCCGACGTCCGGAGGCAGTAGGAGCCGAGGTGACGAGGCTGGCCCCAAACCCATCCGAATCTCGTGACCTCGATTCCTACTGTTGCAAGTAAGCGATTACAAAATAATGTCTTCCAAACTTCGCTGAAACGGCGCAAGACTTATACCGTTCCGGCAGGCCATTGGCCTGTCAAACCAGGTTTCGATTTCAGGCGAAATCAACCTGCAAAAAGTGAATCAGTTGGAGCATTGATGGAAATGCTCCCAAATCAGAAGGAAATCGTTATGAAAAAATCATTGATACTCGGTGTGTTTGGTCTGGTGGCGGCAGCAACCTCATCCTTTGGGGCGCCAGGCTACATCCTCATGGACAACTATAATACCAGCGGTCCGAACGTCACGTATGGACCCGGGGGCGGTGGTGTCGTTGGGACCGGGCTGCTTGCCGGTTGGACGGCGGGCATTTATTACGCTGCAGGAAATGTCCTGTCGCAAGTGGCCAACGACCCGACGGGCTTTGCGGATCCCAGCAGCCTCGGAGGAGGATTGGCTTTGGCAACGGGGCCTGGCAGCACGGCGGCATTTGACGGCTATCCAGCTTATTCCCCCGGCCAATTCCTGGCATTGACGGCCTTGAATGTTGGCGGCAACGCCGGTGACACATTGACGGCCATAATCGTGGCCTACAATGGGTCCAGCTATCTGAATTCGTATGAGCGGGGGCATTCCGCTGCGTTCATCATGACATCGAGCCCGGCAATTTCTCCAACACCACATGCGGTTGGGAATTATATGACGGGGTTCAGCGTGCCGGTTCCCGAACCCACCACATTGGCATTGGCAGGCTTGGGCGGTTTGTCGCTGCTGTTGTTCCGCCGCAAAGAGACGTAATCCGCGGGATTATTTTTCCATTTTTAGAAGGAGCCGACGTAAGGAGGCTGGGGCCGAACTCAACATGGTCGGAGCCGAGGTAGAGAGGGTTGGCGCCAACCTCCAACCTGGCATAGTAGGGGCCGAGGTAACGAGGCTTTCCCCTAACCCCGAATCTCGTGACCTCGATTCCTACTCCCGAAAGTAGGAGCCGACGTGAGGAGGCTTGCCTCAGTTTGTTCCACCCGCGCGCCGTGCTGGAAACCGGCGTTCCTCAGTCCGCAAATATACGGGCGTTATGATAAAATGGATTGACGGCGTTGGTCGGACGTGATAAAAATTCTTAATCACCAACATTACCAACTGGGACTGTAGTCCTCGTGGCTTTTATGTTCGAGCCGGGAGCCCTGCTTTTGCAGTCCATCAAGCAAACTGGCAATCTGAAAGGCAACCATGAAATCAAGAACGATCTTCTCCCTGTTCGGACTCTGTTTGAGTGCGGTGTGTGCCTGGGGAGGCACCTACAATGTAAATGTCGCGCCGGGTTACACCTTGTTTGGCAACCAGCTGGTTCTGAACCCGGATGATCTGGCCAGCACTCCGCTCGGCCAGATGCTGCCCAATAAATCACAAATACTCTGGTGGGATGGTTCCACCTTCGTTGCTGTTTCGAAAGCATTAGGAGCATGGAATTTAAATACGACCCTCAACGTGGGGGAGGGATTCTATTGCAGAGTACCCGCACCCCCGCTTGGAGGACCACTTTCAATCCCTTTCACGGGTAATATACTTGCCAGTCCAACTCCCATCGCCGGTTTTACGCCAACGACCACGTGGTATCTCCTGGGCAGCCAGACCTTCCAGGATCCAACCGTGTTCCCTTTGGCAAGGTACTACTTCAACGACTTCACGGGAATTCCTGCTCCCTTGACTGGAGGCGTATCGCTGTATCGGGCCAGAAACGCGGTTCCGGGCGGCACCCCAGTCCCCGCCATTCCCCCTACCGCTCCGCTGCAATGGAACGAATACGCGTTTGATGGCACGTCGTGGCACCCGTTTGTGCCTGCCATGGTTCTGGGCGAAGCGGTGTGGATCGGGCCGTCAACCGGAAGCGGGGGCGCGGCCGCGATTGAAGGCACGGTCACGGATAACAATGGTCATCCGTTGTCGGGCTGGGAGATTTCTCTTTCCGACGGTCAGTACACTTTCACGGATGCCAATGGTAATTATAGTTTTGCCGTCACGCCCGGTGATTACATCGTCTCTCAGTTCCCGGCTTGCGGGTGGACCACGCTGACCGATCCCCAAACCGCCAGCGTCCCTTCTGCCGGAGTTGTGGTCACGGTTCCTCATTTTGTGGATATACCAGATGGTTCTTCCGGGACTGATCTGGCTGTAATACTAAATTATGTTCCTGATCCAGGTGATCCGGGTTATCCATGTCCGAATGATACCGGGTATTACTCGGTCCATTATTACAATCATTGCGGCCCAGTAGTGGTTGCCGGGTCAACGTTGAGCGTGACTTTATCACCATGGGTCACCTACGGCAGCACCGTCCACGCTGCCTGGTCGGAAACGCCTCCAACCGGCGGCAGTCCTTCGACCCCGGGCACGGTCGCCAGCGGCGGACTATTGCAAATCGGATCCACGCTGTATTGGACGCTGGGTCCGCTGCCCGCCTCGGGCATTGGCGAAATCCGGATCCCGGTCACCGTAGGAGCGGTATCACCGCCCCCTCACCCCGCCAACCCAGTAACCCACCTGGTCACCTCCGCGACCATCAATCCGCCGACGGGGGTCACGGACAGCGACACGGTCAACAACACGGAAAACAGCATCTGGCTGGCCCGTTGTTCGTTTGATCCAAATGACAAGACGGTGGTGCCCGCCGGTTGCGGACCCACCGGCCTGATCAATGGGAACCAACTAATGACCTATACCGTTCAATTCCAGAATCTCGGCTCCGCGCCGGCGTATAACGTGGTGGTGACCGATCAACTGGACCCGAGCCTTGACCCGTCCACGCTGAAAATCCTGGGCGCCAGCCATAATTACATCTTCCAACTCAATGGCAATCAAATGACGTGGACGTTCCCGAACATTTACCTGCCGGATGCCACGGACGATGCGCAGGGAAGCCACGGCTTTTTCACCTATCAAGCGCAGCTTTTGCCGGGATTGGCGGACGGAACGGTCATCACCAACCAGGCCAGCGTGTTCTTTGACTTGAACCCGCCGGTGCTCACCGCCATCACAACGAACACAATCACCAGCGCTACGTTGCCGGTGGCCAGCTTTACGGTCGCCCCCCGGCCGGGTTCGGCCGGTCACACCAATGATTTCACCTACACCGGCGGCACGGCCGGAGCCACGTTTCTGTGGGATTTTGGCCCCGACGCAATGCCGCCGACATCCACGGACATGAATCCCTCGGGCGTGGTGTTTCCGACGGACGGGTTGAGGACAATGAACCTGCAGGTATTTTCCGGCGATTGCACCTCAACCGCTGCGACATATCTGCTGAGTGTGGGCCAGCCCAGGCTGACCATCGCCTCGATCGCCGGCAATCAGGTCGTGCTGTCCTGGCAGGGTGACGGTTACTCGCTGGAGCAATCCGGGACCTTGACCAGTCCGATTCCCTGGCAGGGCATCAGCCCGATTCTGACGCAAGTTGGCGCGACGCACTTCGCCACCCTTGGCGTTACCAACTCGATGATGTTCTATCATTTGACCGACCAGCCTTGAGGGTCAAATAATGGTTGAGAGTTGAGAGTGACCTGAGACGCCGAAAAACTGAATCTCGTGACCTCGATTCCTACTCGAGCACCGTAGCAGCCGACGTCAGTCGGCTCTAAAATTCCACCTTGGACGCTGGCATAACCGCGTGGCGCAGCTTGACGCGGATTTTAACTCTCAACCAAAAACCCTCAACCCTCATCCATTCACCCCCTTGACAATGAACCC
Organism: Verrucomicrobiia bacterium; assembly: GCA_049280815.1. GTDB lineage: Bacteria > Verrucomicrobiota > Verrucomicrobiia > Limisphaerales > UBA11358 > UBA11358. The sequence continues at coordinate 5,238 of JBAPQW010000005.1, forward strand.
GGCAGGTGGGAAGATTCCCACATGGAAACCACATTGGTCAAGGCCGATGACAAGGGGCGTGTCTGCATCCGCGGCACGCGCAAAGGCGGCAAGTATCTGGTGACGGCGGAGAACGGCGGCTGGTGGGTCATGCCGGCGCCTAAAATCACCGTGCCGGAAAAAATGGAATCGCCCGCCGGGGCCTGGGAACTGCGCGCCGCCACCCTGGAAAGTTTTTATGACAAAGCCAAAGCCTGGTGAGGTGTATTGGGTGGACCTGGGACTGAAGGGCAAGCTTCGCCCGCTGTTGGTGGTCTCGCGCGAAGACGCGGACGCGGAGCGCGCCCTGTGCGTGTGCGTGCCGCTGACGACGCAGATTCGCGGTGGTGATTATGAAGTGAAGTTGCCGCGGGTGCGCTGGCTGCCGGGCGCGGACGAAGGCGTGGCGAATGTCCAGGGCCTGACCTCGGTTGAAAATCACCGTTTGGCACGCCGCGCCGGACAGTTTGAAGCCCGGGTAACCTTGGGCGTGCGCCATAAAATTGCCTGGCTCTTGGAATTAAATTGATTGAAGCGACAATCGGCAGCCGGCAATGGAACAGAATCTTGTGCTCTCGATTCCTACTCGAGCACCGTGGCAGCCGACGTCAGTCGGCTCTAAAATTCCACCTTGGACGCTGGCATAACCGCGTGGCGCAGCTTGACGCGGATTTTAACTCTCAACCAAAAACCCTCAACCCTCAACCACTCATCTATTCATACCCAAAGGCCTTCACGAACGGTTCCAGCCTGGCGAGGTGCGGCTCCAGATATTTCTGGTAATTCCGCCAGCGGCCGACGGCGGTCTTGAACACCGGCTTGGCCACGTCCGCGTAGGTCGGCGAACGCACCAGCTTTTGTCGCGCATGTTCATCAAACCGCAACACCCGCTCGTCCCAGGCAACGCCGAGAAGATCCAAGGTCCGGCGCGCCACGGGTTCCAGATCGTCCACCATGTCCTCGTAGCGCACCTCGATGCTGGAATCTTTCAGCCATGGCGCCAGCGTGGTCCACATGCTCATCAGCGCGGCATATTCGCCGACCGTATCCTCCAGGCTCAGGTAGGTGGAATTGGTGGTGCCGATGGGGAAGAAGCACTGCATAAAACAGCTCAGGCAGACATCGCGCGGGTCCCGCAGCGCCACCAGCAGCTTGATTTCCGGAAAGATGCGGACCAGCACGGGGATGAGGTCGGTCAGGTACGGATTTTTGTCAATCAACAGCCGGCCGGCGATGGGATTCCCCAAAGACAACTCGGCGCAACGAAAATAATTCTGCCGGGACTGCTGTAAAACAGCGGGGGTGACGGATTCAAGCACCGTCATCAAGGGTGTGCCATCAGGAAAACTGCGCACCATGGGAACATAAGCATCGTCGTGAAACACCGGGGTTTCCTCGGCCGAGACGATGTCCGGATGCGAATCCAGCACCTGTTCGAGCAGGGTGGTGCCGGAGCGTGGATGACCGCAAAGCAAGGCCAGCCGCCGGGACGGCTGGAGCGTCGGCCCGCAATCCAGCCAGGCCTGCAATTTATCCCGGGTGAGCTGGGCGCGAAATGCCCGGAGGCCCGCGCGGGCGTTTTGCCTTTGGGCCGCGAAAGGTGGCGCATCCGGACGCACCAGCGCCTTGGCTTCCAGAAAAGCCGCCATCGCCTCGTCATAACGTTTCTGGCGGTCAAGAATGCCGCCCAGTTCATACCAGCCGCGCACCCGGGATTCCCGGTCCGCCGTGGTCAGAAAGGAACGAAGCAATTTTTCCGCCGTCTCCAGCCGGCCCGCCTGACGGTCCAGCCGGGCGCGCAGGAGCAGGGCCGGCGCGCAGGCGCTGTTGGCGCGCAGGGCGCGCTCGATCAACGCGGCGGCATCATCCAGGCGGCGCAGGCGCTCGTAAAGTTCCGCCAGCTTGACCATCGTTTCGGGGGTAACATCCTTCTGCTCCAGTGCGCGCTGAAAATAGCGTTCGGCCAGCGCATAGTTTTCAAAATCGCGGCTTTGCTGGCCCGCGGCCACCAGTGCTTCCGTTTTCCTGGGCGCCATGCGCACGGCCTTCTCAAAGCAGCGCTCGGCCGCGGCGTAGTCGTAACGCTTTCCATAATAGCGGCCCAGATCCAGCAGAATGCCGGAATTGGCGGGATCCAGACGGCTCGCACGTTCCAGGATCTCAATGCTTTGTTGAAAATCGCGCCGTTGCCAGGATTCCGAGGCGGATTGGAGCATTCGATTCAGAGAACCACGGGAAACCAATTGCGGTCGCTTCATATCATTAAACGGAATGGAGCCTTTGGCAAACCAGGAGGTAGGGACAGCGCGCTGCGCTGTCCGCGCCGCGTGCAGCGGTGCCATGGGGGGAGTTGCATGTCCCAAGTGATTCGTTCCGCCCGCTGGACGCGGGCGGGGACGCCGCAGCGCGGCGTCCCTACCAAAAACAGCACCATCTTTCCGCAATTGCTTGTCAAAGGCATAATCCTGCCATCAGAGAAAAAACGGTTGCTCATCCGATGCAAGTGGAAGCCAATCATACTTCGTAACCGAAGGCTTTGGCAAAAGGTTCCAGCTTGGTCAGATGCGGTTCAAAGTATTTCTGGTAGTTCAGCCAGCGGCCCCGGGCGCGCTTGAACACCGGTTGGGCCACGTCCGCGTAGGTGGGTGAACGCACGCGTTTGCTCCGGGCGTGTTCGTCAAAGCGCAGAACGCGCGGATCCCATGGCACCCCGAGAAAATCCAGCACCCGCCGGGACGCGGCCTCCAGATCATCCACCACGTCTTCGTAGCGCACCTCCAGCCAGGGATTTGCAATCAGAGGTGCGAGGGTCCGCCACAGGCCCATCACCCCGATATATGCCTCAACGGTGTTTTCCAGGCTCAAATAGGCCACGCTGCCCTTGCTCAGCGGGAAATGAGCTTGCATGAAGCAGCTCAGGCAGACATCGCGCGGGTCGCGCAGTGCCACCAAGAGTTTGATTTCAGGGAATACTCGGATGAACGCCGGGATGAGAAAATTGATGGACGGATTTTTGTCAATCAACAGCCGGGTCCCGACCGGCTGGCCAAGATGCAATTCCGCGGTGCGAAAATAATTTTCACGGGACTGCCGCAACCCATCTCCTGGCGCCGATTCAAGCCCGGACAACATGGACGCGCCCGGCGGAAAATTCCGTGCCAGCGGCATGTAGGCGTCGTCATGGAAGATCGTCGTTTCCTCAGCCGAAACGATATCCGGATGCGAATCCAACACCTGTTCCAACAGGGTGGTGCCTGAGCGCGGATAGCCGCCGAGAAAGGCGATGCGGCGGGCCGGCGAAAGCGCGGGACCAAAGTCTGACCACCGCTTCAGTATTTCGGCGGAAATGTTGGATTGCAACGCCCCCCAATAGCCGCGGACGGCCTGCCATTGGGGGAAAAGCGGCGGCGCATCCGGGCTCAACAGCGCCTTGGCCTCCAGGAACGCACTCATCGCCTCGTCGAAGCGGCCCAGCCGGTCAAGCACCCCGCCCAATTCATAAAAACAGCGAATTCGAACTTCACGCTCGGCAGTGGTGGGAACCGAGCGAAGCAGTCGTTCGGCATCTTCCAAATGGCCGGCTTGACGATGCAGCCGCGCCTGTGCCAGCAATGCAGGTGCATAGGTGTTGTTGGCCTGCAGGGCGCGATCAATCAATGCGGCGGCCTCGTCCAGGCGGCGAAGGCGCTCGTAAAGTTCCGCCAGTTTGACCAGCGCTTCCGGTGACACGTCCTTCTGCTCCAGCGCGCGCTGAAAGTATTTCTCAGCCAATTGGTGGCTGGTAAAATCGAGGCACATCCGGCCCGCGGTTGCCAGTGCTTCGGTTTTTCTTGGTGCGAAGCTGATTGCCCGGTCAAAGTACCGCTCGGCGTCGGCATAGTTGTAACGCAAACCATGAACGCGGCCCAATTGCATGAGAATGGTCGCATTGGCCGGGTCCAGGCGGCTGGCGCGTTCCAGAATCTCGATGTTTTGCTGGAAATCTTTGAGCTGCCACGCCTGCTCGGCGGCTTGAAGCATTCGATTCAGGGAGCCTTGGGAAACCAACGACTGGCGTTTCAACTTCATGATGGCCATGAAATCATAAATGCCAGTGTTTCCGACGCAAGCCTTCTTTGGATTATCACGAGGGCAGGGGGCGTAAGCGTTCGCCACGCGGTTGGGAGGTGGTTGAGGGTTGTTGGTTGAGGGTTGAGGGTCAAGTATAAGTTGAGGGTTGAAAGTTGAGAGTTGAGCGTTTAAAAATCTTCTGCTGTTCAATCATTATTCAACCAATGACCAACAACTCATTATAAGTTCAACTTTGAAAAGCTGGAAGTCTGGCAGGAAGCGATCAATTTCGCGGATACAGTTTATACGCTCTCCCGGACTTTCCCTGAAGCGGAGCGATTCGGTTTGACGAACCAGATGCGGCGGGCCGCTGTTTTCATTTCGTCCAACCTGGCCGAGGGAAGCTCCCGATCATCCCGGCCGGATTTTGCGCGCTTTGTCGAGATTGCCACCGGTTCATTATTTGAAGTCGTTTCCCAGGCAACCATTTCGAAGCGGCAGGAGTTTTTGTCGGAAGCCGATTTCGATCAGTTATATTCTACCTGCGAGAAACAAAGCAAAATGTTGAGCGGATTACGGAAGTCGTTGCTCGAACATGCTGCCTGACCTTTCAACCCTGTAACATTTTGTGGTCGCGTGGCGCAGCTTTATGCGGCTTTACGCCCTCAACCAACGACCCTCAACCCTCAACTCTCAACCATGAAGCTCCCATCTTCTCCTTGACGAAGGGGCGCGACCATTCCAATCCTCCCGGGTGAAACTCACCCGAGTATTTTGGCTGTACGGGCGCTGTGGCGCGGGCAAGACGACCCTGGCGCGGAAGTTGTGCGAGGGTCTCGCGGACCGGGGCATCCCGGTTTTTTCCCTGGATGGGGACCAGATGCGGTCGGGCCTGTGCGCCGATCTGGGTTTTACCTCGGAAGCCCGGGTGGAAAACCACCGGCGCATTGCCGAGGTGGCCAGACTGGCCGCTGAACAGGGAATGAACGTCGTGGTGGCCACCATGGCTCCGGAACACAGCCAGCGGGATGTGGCCGCCGCCGTTTTGGGCCCGCGCCTGGTCTGGATTTATATTCATGCGCCGCTGAATGTCTGCATGGAGCGTGATCCCAAGGGGCTTTACCAGCGGGCGAAGACGGGCAAGGTGCAGGATTTGTTAAGTTTTCCTTTCGAGGTGCCCCGGCCCCAAGAGCGCGAAAACTACATCGACACGGTCGCGCAGAATGTCGAGGGCTGTTACAATTCCATCCTGGAGATCGCCCAAAGCCAGCTGACTGATTTTGCGATTTGAGTTGTTGGTTGTTTTGTTGGTTGAGGGTTGAGGGTTGAGAGTCGTGATGCCGAAAAGCTGAATCTTGTGACCTCGATTCCTACTGGCGTGAGTAGCAGCGGACGTGAGTCCGCTCTAATTTCAAACCAGATTCCAGGATTAGTGAGCCGACTCACGTCGGCTGCTACTTGAAATGAGTGCGCCGCTGTTTCGCGGCGCGGACGGCGCAGCGCGCCATCCCCACCTGAATCCAGAGCAATTTAATTAATCTCGCAGCCGCGAACGTCAGTTCGCGCTATAATCATCCCGCAATATTCGATTGGCGCCGACTGACGTCGCGGCGGCTACACATTTTTTGAAAACGCTCCTAGTCGAACCTTGCCGCGGATGGTAGCGCGTACGGGAATCGAACCCGTCTTTCCGGATTGAGAATCCAGCGTCCTAACCGATAGACGAACACGCCGATGCCAACATCCTAGCGAAGCCCGTCCAGCTGTCAATTCCGTCCCCATTCCGGGAATGGTGTCAAGATGTGCCCTTGCGGAACTTTACCCCCTCAACCAGTTCTTGACTCTCGTCCCGCAACCAACAACCCTCAACTGAAATGCAGGCGTTTCAAATCATTTTTACCCCGGCCAGCGCCGCCGAACTGGCGCGCATGCCCAAGGAGCTGCAATTGCAAATCCTCGGCGAGTTCCGCGGCCTCCCCCAGCAGGCCCTCGGCACCGAACTGGATGACTTCGGCAAACTGGAAATGGACGGGCGGATCCTGCACCGGTTTCGCGTGGGCGATTACCGCGTCTATTTTGAACGCCATGAGCTGGGCGTGCTCGTCCACCGGATTCTCAGCCGGCATACGCTCAAGGATTTTCTGTACCGGTCCGGCCTGAAAACCGGCGAGGACGCGGCGCTCCAGGAGAATCCGAAGTTCTGGGAGTTGATCGAATCGGCCAAAGGCCGGTAGGCCTGGTAGGGTTGCGCTGCCGCGCAACCATCGTCCCCGGCGGCGCAGCAGAGATTGTCTCAAAACCATGGCAGTTCCACATGGCGGGATCAGCCCGTGCCAATAATCTGACGAAATTCCAAGAATAGTGAGCCGACTCACGTCGGCTGCTACATTAAATGGAGTTTTGAGACAGACTCAGCAGCGCCGCCCTGCCACTGATGGCCAACGCTGAACGCTCAACCAAAAACTCTCAACGCACTTCTGACAACTACGGCGTGGGGCCGGGAGCCGTGTTGGAAGGAACTCCGGCCGGGCCGTCAAGCGAAGTGGGCGGGAAGATTGGAAGGCTTGGATCGCCTTCCTGCTGGGCTTTTAATTTGTTGGCCACGATCATCAATTCCTGCTCGTCTGATGACAATCGCGGGCCGTTCTGGTTTGCATGGTAACCCGGTTGCGGGCGACCTGGATTCATGGCCGAACCACCACCGATCTTACCGCCGCCAAAGCGGGGGAGGAATCCGCCGGGGGTAGGCGCAGGCAAACCGGCCGGTGCCGGTACCGGGGTGTTGAGCGCCGGCGCGTTCGCCAGCGGAATCTCCTGCACCACGCCGTGGTTGTTGAAAGTGATCATGCCGGCCTTCTCGTCGATATGGGTGACTTCGATGTCGTCCTGTCCCTGGCCTTCGCTCAGGACGTAGGAGTCCTCCTTGGCGCCCGGCTGTCCGGCCTTGGGGGTGACTTTGAACAAGACCTGCAACTGTCCGAAAATGGACATGATGCCGTTGGGCGTGATTTTGGGCGGCGGCTCGCCCGGATCGGGCGGCGCGACCGGGCCCGGCGGGTTCAGGCCGAACACATTGCGCGCCACAATCGGCCCATAAGGATTGTTCGGCGGCACGGTTTCGCCGGCGCGCGCGCTGATGTTCAACATCAGCCCGCCCGCAAGGCAAACCGCCATAGTCCCCAATCGTTTCATCGCTATGCAATATACTGTTTACTCCCCAGGATTCAAACACCACCGGAACAATTTGGTTGCGCTGAAAGTGTGCCGGTCAGGCCCGTGTCCAATCCCCTTCCAAACAGCAGCCAATATGCCGGAAAACCGTGATTTTGACCTGAATATTGGGAACTTTGGACATTCGGCTAATGGTGGGATGAAGGGACTTTTAATCCTGGTAGGGACGCCGCGCTGCGGCGTCACCGCCCGCGTACAGCGGGCGGAACGAATCACGCAAGCCGCACGGAACCACATCTCCCATTGCGCCGCTGCACGCGGCGCGGACAGCGCAGCGCACTGTCCCTTCCTCAAACCTTCAACACTCAACCAACAACCCTCAACCACTATTGAACGTCTTCGCCCAGTTCGACGTTCCAATAGGCCAGGTCAATGAAATGCTTCCAACTGTCGTGCCGGTTCAGGCTGAAGTTGATCTGCACGAACGGACGCCATTTCGGACGCTTGGGCTTGCGGACCAGATGAATGCCGGCTTCCTGCGGCGTGCGATTGGCCTTGAGCGTGTTGCATTCCACGCAGGAACAAACAATATTTTCCCAGCTCGTCGGCCCGCCCCGGTCGCGCGGGATGACGTGGTCCAGGTTCAAATCCTTCCGGTCGAATACCCGTCCGCAATACTGGCACGTGTTTTTGTCGCGCTCAAAGATGTTGTGCCGCGTGAACTTCACCTCCTTTTTCGGCATCCGGTCATAGACAAACAGGAGGATGATGCGCGGCACGCGGATGCGGAAGGAAACGGCGCGGACGGATTCATCCTGCGGCGCGTGCTCGGAGAGGTTGCGCCATTCCTGAAAATTGAAGGTATGGAACGAGCCGTCGTCGGCATTGACGACCACCTGGGCCTGGCCTTGAAACAACAAGGTGAGCGCGCGGCGTGCGGTGCAGACGTTGACCGCCTGCCACAGCCGGTTCAACACTAGCACATGCTGGTTTAACGCGGTGTTCATGGCGCTGACGGAAAAACGATAGCAAAATTGCCGCCGCAGGTCAATGCCCCGCGCCGGCCGGTACTGGTACAGTTTGTCAAGGTAGGGATGCCGCGCTGAGACTGTCTCATAACTTCATTTTTAGGTGGCAGCCGACGTGAGTCGGCTCGTTATTCCTGCAATTTCGTCCGAGATTAGAGCGGACTCGCGTCCGCTGCTACAGTTTTGAGACAATCTCCGCTGCGGCGTCCCCGCCCGCGTGCAGCGGGCGGATGAGCAGTGGTTGCCTCCTTTTGCGCCGCTGCACGCGGCGCGGTCATCGCTGCGCGATGACCCTACCTCAAATTAATTTTACCCGCTTTAAAGTCTTGGCGGTGGGGGTTCATGATAGGGTTTGCCACTGCGGAAGAGTTCAAGCAACTGCCGGTTTTTTGCCGCCGCGGCGGTCAACCCGGCACCGGCTGCAAGTTGCTCCGCCTTTTCCGCCGCCGCCACCGCTTCCGGAAAACGGCCGGCTTCGGCATACGCGGCGGCCAGCGTCCTCATGAACCAGGGTTGGCCATGACGAGTCAGCTCACATGCGCGTTCGGCCAGACGGACCGCCCCGGCTCCATTGCGAAGCTTGTCATCGGGACTGGCAGCCAGCACCCAGGCCAGGTTGTTCAGCGCTTCGGCGAAATCCGGATTGATTTGGATGGCTTGGTGGTAGTTCTCAATCGCTTCCTCAAACCGCCCCCTGGCGGCCAGGACATGGCCCAGATTGTTCAGCGTGGACGAGGAAGTCGGGTTGATCTGGATGGACTTATGGAAAGCCTCAATCGCCTCATCAAGCTGGCCGCTGGCGGCGAGGGCGACGCCCAGATTGTTCAGCGCCCCAGGGAAATCTGGCTCGATCTGGATGGCCTGGCGATAGCACGGGATGGCTTCGTCCAGCCGCCCCTGGTTGGCGAGGGCGATGCCCAGATTGTTCAGCGCGTAGGCGTAATTCGGATTGATCTGGAGGGCGAGGTGATAGTTCGCAATGGCTTCATCAAACCGGCCTTCGGCGGCGAGGGCGGCGCCGAGATTGTAAAATGTGTCGAAGCGGTTTGGATTGATCCGGATGGCTTTCTGGTAGTGGTCCATGGCCTCTTCCATCCGTCCCTCGTTGTACAAATAGATTCCCAGATTATTGTGGGCCAGCCAGCAATCCGGATTTTTGGCCAGCGTATCGCGCCAGAGAATGTCCAGGTTCCGGTAAATCCCCGTTTGTTGCCACGTCAGCGCCGCCAACAGCGCCACCAAGGTGGCGGGGATCAATCGCGGGAGCCGGGCCAGCCCCGCCGCGCCCAGGGTTATGAGGCCCACGGCGGCCAGATATTGAAAATGGTCAGCCACAAATGAGTAGCGCATCGGATACACATTCACGAAACCCAGTGCGGGCCCGAGCGTGCCCACGAAGAATAAAACGGCCACCAACGGTCCCCGGCCCATCCGCCGCCGCGCCAGCCAGAGTCCGGCGACCGCTCCAATCGCCGCAATCGGGAACAGCCATTGCCACCAGACCTCCGGCTGAATCTCCCAACGCGGATAAATGAAGGTCAGTTGCGCCGGCCACACCAGTTTACCGGCATAAAACCACACGGCCCGGCCGGCGATCAGACACCGGTCGGCAAAGGTCAACGACCATTCTGGTCCCTGCGCGCCGACATGAGTTTTCTCCATCCATGCGGTCATCAATCCCAGGCCCACGCCCAAAGCAAAGAAGGGCAATAACGGCACGACATCACCCCGTTGCAGGCGGCCTTTCTTCCACCAGCACACCAGCAGCAACGCCGCCGGCAGCGAACAGGCGACCGTTTTGCTTAACAGCGCGGCCAGGAACAGCGCCAAAGCCGCCCCATACCAAGACCAACGGAGACGATTCGGAGCGCCGGTTTTTCCCCATTCGACAAAACGCAGATAACACAATGCGGCGGCGAAGTAAAAGACCGCCGACAACACATTCTTGCGTTCCGTGACCCAGGCCACCGATTCCACCTCGACCGGGTGAAGCGCGAAAAGGATCGCGGCCAGCCACGCGCCTGGGATTTGCAAACGCCGCAGCACCTGCCAGAGCAGAATTGCCGCGGTGGCATGCAACAGGACGTTGATCGCGTGGAAGCCCACGGGATTGAGGCCCCACAGATGATATTCCAGCCAGAAGGAAGTGTGCACCATCGGGTAATATTGCGGCACGGCCCCCACTTGGAACCAGATGCGTTGCAGTCCGCCCAGATCGTGCAAGGTCAGATTTTCGGTGACATAAGAATCATCGTCCCAGATGAAACCGCAGTGCAGGGCCGGGAGATAGGCGAGGAAGACAAGGAGAACGATCAGGCCGCCCCGCCAGACCGGCGGCATTTGTCCGGGAAGGGACTTTTGTGACACGCACTTTTTTTACCCGCATCGGCCGGACGAGGCAAGTCTTGCGGCAACTTTTGCCAGGGAGCGTGAAACACAGTCAAGCAGGTCGCGGAGCGACCTGATGATGGTAGCCGTGGCTGTTCAAGCCACGGGAAAGAGCGCAAAACGGGTGCCGTCGCGGAGCGACGGTTGATTCACCAGCTGACGAGATTTCAGGCGTCGCTCCGCGACGCCGGGGAATTTTTCCATCCGATCCGTGGGATGAATCCCACGGCTGCCATCAGAACATCGCTACGCGATTAAAAGCCGGCCAAAACCGTCCGGACCAACCACGAATGCGAATTCAGAAAATGGCGGCGATGCCCCTTGGTCGCAGAGCGACTGGTGATGGTAGCCGGGGCTGGTTCAAGCCCCGGATTTACGCCCCCGATTTGTTACGTCGCGGAGCGACGGTTGAAATCAATCCCACAAATATCGCTCATCGTATTCCACGCCGTGGCGGATCAGAAAGGTCAGGTATTCCTCTTGAAACGTTTTCATCCGGTGATGTTCGCGCTGGTTTTGGATGTAGGTGGTGACTTCCGGCAGGTTGGATTTGCTGACGGTAAAGGCTCCATATCCATCCTGCCACGCAAAGCCGCGCATTTGTGGCACGGCGTCCTTGATCCATTTGGACGAGCCGCCTTTCAGCAGTTGCAGGGTTTTGCTCACGGATTGTGCGGGTGGCAGGGCCAGCGCCAGATGAACGTGATCCGGCATTCCGCCAATCAACAAAGCCTTCATGCCGTTTTCGCGGGCGATGCCGCCAAGGAATTTCCAGACACGTTCTTCAACGTTATGGGAAATCCAAGGCTCACGATGTTTGGCGCTGAAAATGACGTGATAATGGAGCGACGTGAAGGTGTTTGCCATGGGTCGAGTTAGGCGGATTTCCGGCCGCTTTTCAATCCTCGCTCCCCGACGCAAGGCCAAGGGCCGTATTACCGTGGGATAAATCCCGCGGCCACGGTCAAATCCCGCTCCGCGAGGTGTTGCTTAAGAATTGAGACGCGCCCCCAGAATATCACAATCATTTTCCCCGCTTGAAAAGGAGGGTTACTGACGGTAAACTAAACTCGAAGGGTTACGACGCAAATTTGGCCGATGAAACCACGTGGATTTTTCCTGCGGACCGCGGTCATCTCCTTGATGTGGTTGGCGGTCATTCACGCGCGGGGGGGCATGACTTTCACCAACCTCATTTCATTTTCCGGCACCGATGGGGCTTATCCTGGGGCCAATCCCTTTGCCGGACTGGTGGAGGGACCAGATGGCAATTTCTACGGGACAGCACCGAATGGCGGAACAAACGGCAGCGGCACCGTATTTGAAATATCCGCCGATGGCAGCTTCTTCACCAATATTTACAACTTCAGCGGGGGAACCAATGGCGCCAACCCTGTCGGGGGGTTACTTTTGGGCGCCGACGGAAATTTTTACGGGACCACCTACAACGGCGGGATGAGCAACTGGGGCGCGATATTTCAAATTTCCACCAATGGCGCTTACACGGTCCTGGGATTTCTCGGGGGAACCAATGGTGCCCATCCGGATGCCGCCCTGATCCAGGCTGCGGACGGCAGTTTTTATGGCGCGACAAAGTATGGCGGACCTTATTCCAAAACCACCTCCGGCGGCACGGGTTACGGCGTGATTTTCCAAATAACCACCAATGGCACGCTCACAACCCCGGTCGTGTTTGACGGGACCAACGGGGCCAACCCAGCCGCCTTGGTGCAGGGCTTTGATGGCAATTTCTACGGCACAACCGCCTGGGGCGGATCCCTCAGCCCGCTGCCGCTGGGTTTCGGCACCATCTTTCGATTGAACCCCGATGGCACGTTCACCAACCTTTATAAATTCACCGGTGGCAGTGACGGTGGATTTCCGTATGCGAGTCTGGCGCAAGGCCATGACGGCAATTTCTATGGCACCACCTACAATGGCGGGACCCGACAGTTGGGGACGGTGTTTTTGATCACGCCGGCGGGGCAGTTTGACCCGATCTATTCCTTCCCGGGCAGCAGCGTGGGTGGCTATCCCTACGGAGCCTTGGTGCAAGGCAGCGACAACAACTTTTATGGGACCACTTTCATTGGGGGAAACAATCAACTCGGCACGATATTTCAATTTACCACCAACGGCAATTTGACCCCTTTGATTTCATTCACGGGCGCAACCGGTCCCGCGCCGGGCGCAAATCCACAAGGGGCATTGGTGCGCGGAACGGACGGCAACTTCTACGGCACGACCTCCCAGGGCGGCGCGAACGGGTTGGGAACGATATTCCGGCTCAGCGTCCCCATGCCCGTGGTGTTCAAAGCGATCACGCTGACGAATGGCACGGCCACGCTCACCTGGAGCGCCGTGGCCGGCCAAACCTATCAAATGCAATACGCGACCAATTTGACGCAAACCATCTGGAACATCCTGAGGAAGGCCATCGTGGCGTCCAATGGCACCATGACCACGACCGATTTCAATGCCGCTATTTCCCCGCAACGGTTTTATCGCGTCCTGCTTATTCCTTGAACCCGCGGTTCGCCGCCGCCGCTCGTTGCGGCCCCTTCACAGTAGCCGTTGCCAAACATTGTTGGGTGTGACTATTGTGTGAGCGTGAAACGTCTTGTTGCCCTGCTGGTGTTAGCGGTCGTGCTGTTGCCGGCAGCGCGCGCCCAAAGCGGGGGGCCGGACGACCAATATGTCGTCATTTACAGCCTGATGCAGCAGGCGGATGCCTCGGACAGCTCCGGCCAGCCGCGGCAGGCGCTGGCCCAATACCTCGACGTGCAGGCCGAATTGCAAAAATTCGGCAAAATCTACCCGGATTGGAACCCGCGAATCGTCAATTTTCGCCTGAATTATCTCGCCGAGAAAATTGCCGAGGTGACGGTGAAACTGCCGGTGGCGACCAATCTGCCGCCGGTGGTAACGGCTGCGGCGCCGGCGGCTTCGGGCGCGGTCCCGCCCACGGTCCCATCCACGGCCTTCGCTGATTTGCAGGCGCAGCTCGGCGCCTTGCATGACCAGGTGCAACAATTGTCGGCGGACAACTCCACCCTGCAATCCAAGCTCCACGAGGCGCTGGGGGCGCAACCGGCGGCGATCGATCCGCGCGAACTGGCCCGGGCGCAGGAGAAAATCCGGTCGCTGATGAAGGAAAATGATCTGCTCCAGGCCAGCCTGTCACAGGGCAAGACCGGCCCGGCGCCGGGTGCGGCGGCAGCCGCCGGTGCGGGGCTGGCG
>JBAPQW010000006.1:0-1964 GCA_049280815.1 Verrucomicrobiia bacterium
GCCGGCGTCTGAACGTTCCCGTCGTCTCGAAGTCACCGGAAGAGGCGGCCGAGCATTTCGCCTGGTTCGCGCGCTTCGTCGCATTCGATGTTCCGTCCTCAAGCGAACGGACCCAGGCGCTGCTCGGCTGGAAACCGCAACAGCCCGGACTGATCGCCGACGTCAATCACCCCGCCTATTTCGGCGGTTGAAGGGGATTTTTCTCGCAAATCCTCCCAAGACGCGTACGTCCGGCGATCGCGGATGATCGGCGGTTGATAACGACGCTTGTCTCGTTCGCTGTCGCGCGAACAAGACAGCGGCAACCATGTCGCGGCTTCGTGACGGTTTGCAGGAAGGATTAATGACAAATTTGTAAAGCGAGACGACGGCGCCGAGAGTCGCCGTTTCTCGTCAAAGCAATTCGATTGAACGAGATCATCATTGTCCACGGTTGCGCATCGGCACCAAAAATTTTTTGCGTCTAAAAATCATTCGAGCGATTTGCCGTTCGCCCGCCTGTTTCAGCATTTCGCAGTTTCCAAAAAAACTTTGGCGGCTGCGAACTTAGGCAACAAAACACCTCACCGCAAGTGACCAAGCGTTGCTGCGCCGTTGCGACCGCAGATCGCGATGCGGGCGACGTTGAAAAATCAAATCGACACACGTCCGTCATTGACGATGCTTATCGCTCCCCGCGATCTGCAATTCTATTTTTTGGTTTCGGGGAAGAAAAAATGACGAATCGAAAATTGAAGACGGTTTTGCTGTCTACCGCAGCTCTGTTTGCGGTCGCGATCGCAGCGCCGGTCGTTGCCGGCAACGCCGACAAGAAAGCCGGCGTCGATCCGAACGCGCTGGCGACCAAATACCCGATCAAGCACCTTGTGGTGATCTTCAACGAAAACATCTCGTTTGATCATTACTTCGGCACCTATCCGAACGTGCTGGAAATCGAAGGCGAGTCGCCCTTCAAGGCCGCCAAAGGCACCCAGACCGACATCAATAACTACATTCTGCACGGCAGCCTGCTGATCAAAAATCCCAACGCGCTCAATACGGCGAACGGCGTGGGTGCTGCCAATCCGTTCCGCCTCGACCGCACGCAGGCTGCGACGGCCGACCAGGGCCATGCCTACACGGCAGAGCAATTGGCCTATGACGCCGGCAAGAATGACGCGTTCCCGGTCAACACCGGCAACGGCACGAGCGGCGGCGCCGGTGCCTTTGGCACCAAGGGCCAGGTGATGGGCTATTTCGATGGCGCGACCGTCACCGCGTTCTGGAACTACGCCCAGAACTACGCGATGAGCGACAATGCCTGGTCTGACGACTTCGGTCCGTCGACGCCCGGCGCCGTCAACATGTTCGCAGGAACCACCGACGGCGCGGTGATTCCCGCGGGCAAGACTGCCAACACGATCCCGGACGGTGCAGGTGGCCTGACGCTGATCAACGATACCGACCCGGCCGGCGACGTTTGCTCCAGTGCGACGGCGCAGGTTCAGATGACCAGCAAGAACATTGGCGATCTGCTCAACGCCGCCAATATTCCCTGGGGTTCGTTTATGGGTGGTTTCAACCTGCAAACCGTGGCCAACAACGGCACCAGCGGTTGCGGACGCACGTCCGCAAGCGAGGTGACCGGCGCGACAACGGCCGACTATATCCCGCATCACGCCTGGTTCCAGTACTACGCGTCGACAGCCAACCTGACCCATGCTCGCCCGAACTCGATCAAGTCGATCGGTTACACGATGATCCCGGGCAAGAACAAGGTTGACCCCGCCAACCACGCCTACGACCTCATGGACTTCACCGCTGCGGTCGGATCCGGCAACTACCCCGCCGTTTCCTTCATCAAGCTGCCGGCCTTCCAGGACGGTCACGGTGGCTACTCCAATCCGCTCGATGAGCAGACGGGCGTGGTCAACCTGGTCAACTTCCTGCAGCAGCAGCCTGATTGGGACTCGACCGCCGTGATC
>JBAPQW010000007.1:0-136031 GCA_049280815.1 Verrucomicrobiia bacterium
TCATCGGTGTGAAGGCCATTCAAGTAGGAAAAACCATTGGAAACATTGATGAAAATCACGGAGAGTCACTCGCTGTCTATGCCGGTCACAAAAACGGAAATGGCGGAGAGAGGGGGATTCGAACCCCCGATAGCCTTTTGGACTATTCACGCTTTCCAGGCGTGCGCATTAAACCACTCTGCCATCTCTCCACCGGAATCACCACTGTGGCCAAGCGCAATCCGATTTTCAATTCAAAAACGCCGACCGTGAACCGCCGGGCCGCCCGCTTGGCCGGTAGGACTTTGCTTTCAACCGCTCAAAAGGCGGTGACGCGATAGAATCGCTGGCCGAAGTTGGGCGTCAGGTCGGTGGCGTAGCCCTGGCTGCCAGCCACCCAGGTGTTCCCGTTCAAGGGTTGCCAGACGGCATCGGTGAGATTGTTTTTAAATTGCACTTGATAGGTTGCTCCGGATACCGCCGGCCAGGTCAGCGTCGGGCTTTGGCGGGAGGCTGGAGCAAATATCATCTGACCAACAAACACCGGCGTGGGATTCGAAGTGGCAATCTTGATCGCGACCATGTCGGCGGCCTGGTTGTAATCCTGCGCCACCAGGTCCGAAGCCCCGCTTTCGAACACGACGGTCTGGCCGTCGCCGCTGAATTGAGGTGCGAACGAGCGGTTGTTGCCGACCGTTCCGGACACATTGGCGCTCAGGAGCGTGTTGGCGCCGGTTTGTCGGTCGTAAAGAAATACATTGGGAGTGCTGTTCGTCACGCCAAGGATCAGGCTCGTGACAAAGCTGCGATAGGCAACGAACCGGCCGTCGGAACTGATGGCGGGTGAATCCGAAGGTCCATTGGCGGCGCCGGAAAGGTTGCTTTGGCTTACGAGGAAATTGCTCTGGGTGACAAAGTCGTAAACGTAAACATCGGCGATGCCGTTGGTGTCAAGGGCGACCTGGGCGCTGGGGGTGGAATAGGCCAGGAACCTGGCGTCACCGCTGAACTGCAGTCCGGCGCGGGAAGCGGCATACGGAAGGCCGATCGTCCAGTTGGTTTTGGCCGAGCGATCCACAGCATTAAGCGCCGTGCTGATTGAATAAACAATCCGATTCCCGTCAGGGCTGATGGCCAGACTAACGATCGTGCCAGTGGTGGTGTTGGTGTAGATCGTCATGCCCGCCTGCGAATCCCACACATAGAGATAGGGTGTGCTGTTGACCGGAGTGGGGCCATAAAATGCGATGAAATGGCCATCCGGGGTCATGGAATTTGGGATGATGGCGGAGCCGCTGCTGTAAGCGGTCAGGGCGTAGATGGCGCTGGCTTGCAGGTCGCTCAGGAACAAGTTGTCGGCTCCGCTGCTGGACGGTCCCGTAATGGTGGCAATCTTTGCCGTGCTGTGGAAGAGCACGTACCTGCCGTTGGCGCTGATCGATGCCGAATAGGAATCGTTATAGGTTGTGAGGCTGGCGTCCAAGCTGATCTGCGTGGTGGTTCCGGCCTGCAAATCCCGGAGGAAGACATCCTGGGCATTGTTGGTGTCACCCGCGGTCAGGTTGGTGGCGCTGCTGGTGAACACCACATAACGGCCGTCGCCGCTGAGGCTTGGGTCCGAGGACATGCCGTTGGCGTTGGCGAGCCCGGTCAGGTCGGTGCTAACCACAAGATTGCTGCCGCCAAGCAGGTCATGCACCAGCACGGCGCGATACTTGTTGGTGATATTGGGCACCAGGCTGTCGGCGGCGCTGCCGAACGCGATGAACCGGCCGGCGGCATCCACGGAAAAGATCGACGCCGCACCCGAGCCAGCCGGGGTTTGCGATGGCAACGCCGGCTGGCAGCCGGAAACCAGCTCAATCGTATTGGTGGTGAGATCGCGCAGAAACACATCATAGGCGTGGTTGTTATCGTTCGGCACGAGGCTCCGGTTTGCGGCATTATAAGCCTGGTTGTAGATGTTCGTTGCGGGAAATTCCTCGGTGCATTCAAAGGCAACGAAGCGGCCATCCGGTGTCAGGCGGGGGGGATTCATGAAATCCTTGGGGAAACCGACCCCGTTCGTGTCGGCGTCCAGCAGGATGGTGCTTCCGGCCAGGAGATCGCGGAGATAAAGGTGAAAATCACCGGTCACGACGTTGGTGGTGAGAGTGGTGGCACTGCTGAGAAAGGCAACATACCGTCCGCTCGAATCGATGGCCGGCCAGTCACTGAGCGTGTTGGTCGGCGCGGCGTTGTTGGTGTCGCAACTCACCAGGGTCGTGGTCCCGGACTGAGCATCCCAGAGGTAAACGAATGAATTCTGGGGGATATCATTCGGGAAGGAATTGAAATTCGAGTTGACGACGAAGGCAATGAACCGTCCGTCCGGAGTCATATCGAGGTTTCGGATCAGCGGGCTGGCACTAACCAACGTGTTTGCGATTACATTAGTGCCTACCTGGTCGATGAAACCGGTTTGGAGGTTGTATCGTTGGATGACTGCCTTGCCGCCTGATGCATTGGTCATGGACTCAAACGCGAGATACTGGCCGTTGTCGCTGATGGCAAGGTTTACGGAGAAATTATGACCTGCGACGCTCCCAACCGTGTTGGTGACATATAAATTACTGGTAACCAATGTCGTGGTGCCGGCGACCAGATCATGGACGAAGACTCCCGCAAGTAAAGGCATCGACACGGAATTATTATAGTTGAAAGTGGTGATAAACGCTTCATAACGCCCGTCGGGTGTAATCTCAGGTGAATCCGAACTGTAAGCTGTGGTCGTGTAACCGGCAGGCGTAGGAACCATGGCGGCCAATCCATCCGAGCTGGCGCGGAGGGTGGTGCCGTTCTGCAAATCGCGGACAAAGACATCCTGAATGCCATTCGTGTCGTTCGCCACCAGATTGGTGGCCGTGCTGGCAAACGTCACGTAGCGGCCATCCGGCGTCATGGCAGATTCCCCGGAAACGCCGTTGGCACAACCGCCATTGAGGCTGATGCTGACCAGGATATTCGTCCCGTTGACGAGATCGCGGACGAATACATCGGTGGCATTGTTGGTGTCGCCGGGCGCCAGGTTGCTGGCGCTGCTTTCAAAAAGCGCAAACTGTCCGTTGGTTGAAAGCGCGACGGGGATGGAATCCCCATCGCCGCCGCCAGTGCCGGCGAGGTTGACGCTGACCAGCGTGGTGGTGCCATTGGTGCGATCGCGCAGGAACACGTTCATTTTGGGATAACCCTGCACCAGATAAGGCGTGTTGCTGCTGGTCAACGCCAGATTGTCCGCCGTGCTGGCGAACAAAACGTAGCGTCCGTCCGGACTGATGATGGGGTTGACGGAATTGCCGCCGCCGCTGGCGGGCGGTCCCACGGAGGGATCCATGGTGGTGACCAGTTGCAGCGGTGATGCCGTCGCGGAAATGGCGAGGAAAAGTCCGAGGGTGAATGGCGCCAACTTTTGCCAGGTTGAAAATAAGATTTTCATAGGTCTATTTCCGGGTTAAATGGCTTGGGTCGTTAACGCCCGTCAACGGTTTTGGGATTCCACCACAATATTCCCTTGCCCGGTGCAGTTTGGGCGGCGGTTATGTCTGCTGACGACAAGACTCGGGTGCCTCCACTCACGGTCAACAGATTGACACCCGGGGTATGAAGAGGGGCGAAGCCCTCTCCGGCTGTAGTTCCAGCACGAGCATCGGGGCCGGGAATATAAGCGCCGTCATTGTAGCAGCCTGGGTCGATGAGTTGATCCGGCTCGAACAAAATAATACATGATGGACTCCATATCTGACTGATTTTGGGGGTAAGATAATTGTACTGACTATTGGGGGCGGCAAAAAAGCAAGCCGCTCCGTTCATGACATAAGTAGATAATGTGCAGTTGCGCTGGTACCAAAGGCTGCTTGGGTTATAGGTTGGTTTGAGATCATTCGGACAAAGGAATGCCTTTCCATTGAGTACGTATTGCCAAAAGACTCCTTGCATGAGATGAACCACCTGATATTTGGCCCAAAATTTTACGCTATTTGGGCCGCCTTTACCTGTGGTTATAGGAAAGGTCGTGGGATCTCCGGCATACAACCATCCCCGAGGCGCAGCAGAATCACTGCCCCAATTCGGCCAAGGAAGGTAGTCCTGATTTTCGCCGGCGTACAGGTTCAGGGCGGTGCCCATCTGCCTCAGATTGTTAAGGCAAACCGTTCTCGCGCTGTTGTCGCCGGACTTGGCCAGCGCCGGCAGGATCAACCCGGCCAGCAGGGCGAGCGTGGCCATCACCACCAGCAACTCGGTCAAGGTAAAGCCGCGGTCGCGTTCACAGGTGTTTTCAAATCCGTCAGTGGTTTGAGTGGCAATGGTTTTCATGATTCGTTTGCCTCCGATGTAGGTTCGCAGCTTCTGTTTCGTGATCCCAGGCAGTTTCCCATTTGGGCTTTTGGTATGAGGGTTTATCGTACATCCTGCTCTAATATTCAAGGAATTAATGGTTAAAAGTGTTGAGAGAAGTGCCTCGATCCACCTGAATGATTTATAGGTAGGGGGCAGCGCGTTGCGCTGTCCGCTCAGTGTGGAGTGGCGCAACCGAAAACGCGGAGGTGACCATGAAACTTCGAGCTCCGCCCGCTCCACGCGGCCGGTGACGCCGCAGCGCGGCTTCCCTACCTTTGGTTTAATTATCATCATGCGCCACCGTTGAGGGTTGTTTGGTCTGGAAAGGCCATGCTCAGTGCCGGGTGCCGCTCCGCGGTTTCAAATGGATTTCCCAGCGGGCCCTGATTTCCTTTCGCAATCGGGTTCGGTGCGGTTAAATTCTCTCCGTCAAGCGCATGAAAAAGTACTGGCACGTCATCGGCATCGGGATCCAGAACAACCTGACGTATCGCGTCAATTACCTGACGCGGACGCTGTTCAGTTTCATCCCGCTGTTCGCCATGCTGTCGCTCTGGCGCACGATTTATGCCCAGCAAAACGGAGCGCCGCTCTCCGGCTACGCGCCGGCGCAGATGATTTTTTACTATCTCATGGTCGCCGTGGTGGACGTGCTGACGGCGGTGAACGAGGATGACTGGCAGATTGCCGCCGACATCCGGGAAGGCAACATCAGTCAGTTTCTGCTCAAGCCGATTGATTATCTCTGGTACCGGTTGTGCCTGTTCGTCTCCGGGCGCATTGCGTTCATCGCCATTGCCGGCGTGCCGCTGGCGGTGTTCATTTTCTGTTTCCGCAATTATTTTGTCGGGCCGGCGACCGGGAGCGCCTTCGCGGCGTTCCTGATTTCCCTGGTCCTGACGGCGCTGCTGCAATTTTTCATTTCCTACACCATGGCCATGCTGGCGTTCTGGCTGCTGGAGATTTCCACGCTTATTTTCATCCTGTTCGCGTTTGAATACCTGGCCAGCGGCCATCTCTTTCCGCTCGACCTGCTGCCGTCCGCTGTCGGGGAGGCGCTGTTCTTTACGCCGTTTCCATCCATGCTTTACGTGCCCATCGCCATCTACATGGGCAAGATATCCGGTGCCGGCATCTGGGAGGGCCTGCTGGTGCAGTTGATGTGGCTGGTGCTGGCGTATGGCCTGGCGCGATTCGCGTGGCGGCGCGGCATCCGGAAATACGCCGCGTTTGGAGGCTGATGAAATGAAGGCGGAAGGCAAAAGGCAGAGGACCGAAGGTGACGTCGCCCGTCACCCGTCACCCGTCACGCGTTACCTGGCAATATACGCGGCGTTGTGGAAAAATTCCGTGACGCGCGAGATGTCGTTCAAGGGCAATTTCCTCCTGTGGATCATCGTCGAGCTGGTTTGGTTCGGATTGCAGCTTTGTTTTGTCAGCGTGCTGTTCCGGCAGACCGATAGCATCGGCACGTGGACGTTGTGGCAGGTGGTGCTGCTGACCGGCACCAGCAATTTCATCCAGCAGGTTTACCAGGCGTTTTTCCTTGTGAACTGTACGAATCTCTCGGAGCTCGTCCGCACCGGCAAGATGGATTTCCTGCTGTTGCTGCCGGTGAACACCCGGTTCATTGTTTCGGTGCGTCAGGTGGACCTCTCGTCGTTCGCCAATGCCGCGTTCGCCGCCGCCGTCATGTTTTATGCGGCGGGGAAACTTAATTTGCATCCGACCGCCGGGCAGCTCCTTGGCTTCGCCGCGTTGTGCCTGCTCGGATTGCTGGTGCATTACTCGCTCATGTTCATGCTGGCGTCGGTGAGCTTCTGGACGGTGCGCGCGCAGGGCATCGTGTGGGGCTATTACAACCTGTTCAACATTGCCCGGATGCCCGACGAGGCGTTTCGCGGCGTGTTCAAGGCGGTCTTCACGTTTGCGCTGCCGGTGCTGCTGGTCTCCAACGTGCCGGTCCGCGTGCTGCTGGACACCCTGGCTTCGCCCGGTCCCTGGCTGGTGCTGCTGGGTCTGGGCATCGCCTGGGCGCTCGTTTCTGAATGGTTCTGGCGTTTCTCCATCCGCCGCTACACCAGCGCGAGTACATGATTGGACTGTGGCCGGGAAACCGCCGCCAGGGTGAAGTCATGGGAGGTGGAGGCGGCATTTGAGACGGTCGCGAAACACCTTGTGATCAGATGGTAACCGACGGGCGTCGGCTCACTATTCTTGGAATTGCGTCTGAGATCAGAGCGAACTCACGTCCGCTGCTTCAGTTTTCAGTTTTGAGAGAATCTCTATTTGCCGCCCAAGGCCTTGGCAACGGCTGCTGTCAATCCGTCGCCGCGCAAATCCCGGCCGATGATTTTACCGTTGCCATCAAGGAGAAAAGTGGCCGGAATGCTTTGAATTCCGTATTTCACCGCCAGCGCGTTGCCCCAACCGTGGCCGTCAAAGTATTGCGGCCACGTCATATTCATCTGCTTCGTATAATCCAGCAATTTCTGCCGGTCATCGTCGAGGCTCACGCCAATGACCTCAAAGCCCCTGGCATGGTACTTTTGATAGGTGGCCACGACGTTGGGAATTTCGCCCCGGCACGGCCCGCACCACGTCGCCCAGAAATCAATCAATACGACCTTGCCCTTGTCATTGGCGATGGAGAGCGGCTGGCCATTGAGATCCTTTTCAGCAAAGTCAGGGAAGGCTGCCCCCACTATCAGACTGCTCTGGATCTTTTCCGCGGCCTTTAGTTTTTCCGCCTGCTGCTGAATCGCCGTAACAAATGAGGTGCCCGCAAAATCACTGTTCAGCTGTTTCATGAGTTGATCCGACTTGGCCGGGTCATGAAGCACCTCTCCGTACAGCATCGCCTTCAGGTAAAGAATCCGGGCCACGGCATCCGTCTTTTCACCCTTGTGTTCCGCCAGCAGAACATCAAATCTTTTCAGATCTTCGGCCAGGTCGGCCTCCGTCGTTTTGCCGGCCTGGAGGTCGGACTTTACCTGGGTGATCAGCTCCTTGAGTTCGTTGGTGGCGTCACCGGCAACGGCCGGGGCGGTGAAGGGATTTGCCGACAGCAGAATGGCCGTCGCGATGGCAAAAAGGAGATGGGTTTTCATTTTTTGAGCCGGTATTGCTTCAATTCAGGGTGACGGTGTAGGCAAACTATCGTCTCCCGGCCAGATTAAGTCAATTCCTGCGGCGTCCGACCGGTTACTCGTTGTGCGGAATCCGGATGGTGCTGCCGCCGATGAATTCCCGGATCACGGCGTCGCCGGGGATGAGGCCGCCGGTGGCCAGCCGTTGCTCGGTGAAACCCTCCACGGATTCGAGCAGCGTCTTGACCTGGTCGTAGCGGATGCGGGCATCGAGAAAGCCGGCGTAAGGCGCAAAATCCTCCGGCGTGGGCAGGAGCCGGCCGGCGCCGAGGAAGAACGGTTTGAGCGCGGGCAGGTCGAAGGGAAACCCGCCGTTGATGATGTGATCGGCCAGTCCCCGGAGCGGGATGATGCTGAACAGTTCGCCGTACCGCACGTAATGCCAGTGTAAAATCGTGCGCAGGGTGCTGTGGTTGCGGTGATGCGCGTCCCGCAACATGCGCCGGATGAGCCGCACGTCCGTGAACCGCGTGAGCCGTTTGGTGCTGCCGTCGCCCTCGTACAGCATGTTCAGCGTTTCAATGTAGAGCCGGAATTGCGCGGCGGCGTCAATGCCCTCCGTGATGGGCGGATAAAATCCATGCAAACAGTCCAGCAGCAGGATCTGGCCAGGCTCCAGCCGCACCGGCTTGGCGCCCACCCGCCGCCCTTCCTTGAAACTGTAAACCGGCTTTTCAATCGTCTCCCCGTCGAGCAACGCGCGAAGATGCTGGTTCAACAACTGGATGTCCAGCGCCTCCGGCGCCTCATAATTCCGATCGTTGATCCAGTCGGTCGGATGCTCGACCAGGGACCAGAAATAGTCGTCGAGATTGAGCATTAAAAATCGCAGGCCCTGGCTTTGGAGCCGTTGGGTCAGCTTGACCGTGGTGGTCGTCTTGCCGGAGGAACTGGGACCGCTGACCCACAGCATGCGCAAACGGGCGTCCGCATTCAGCCGCGACAGGACTTTTTGGGCGGCTTCGTCAAGCGACCGTTCATAAATATCCAGCGAGGCCTCGATCACTCCCTGGATGCGTCCGCTGCGCACGGCATCATTCAGGCCGGCAACTGTGGCCACGCCCTGATGCTGGTTCCAATCGAGGATTTGTTGCATCCGTTCGCGCGGAAACCCGTTGTTCACGAAATGTTCCTGGGAAATCGCGCCTTCCCGCAACCAATGCCGGCCCCAGCGGTAACAGGCATAGGCGTCGGCGGTGTTTTGGAAACCATAGCTGCGCAATGCGTGCAACACCTCGTCCTGGATGTCTTCTATCGTCGGCGGAAAATTTGAAATCAGGTGATGGGGATCGGAGTTGAGGCAGACGATGGCCGCGTCCGCCAGAAAACCCGCGATGCTTTCATCCGATCCGTGGGCGTTGAAAATCTGGTCATTCACACCCGTCAACAGATCCTGGTGAAACCCGCCGATGGATTGCGCCGCGCGCAGGACGGCCTTGCCAATGCGGCTCGGATCAAATTTGACGAGGGCCCGGTTGCGTTTCTGGATTTTGACGATGCGATTTTGAACAGGCATCCGCGCGAACTATATCGCAGCCGGACAAACAAACAATGCCGTTTCAATGCGGCTGATTTAGCGCGAATTCTTTTGGGAATTAGCCGGCCGCCTACCAGGCGGGCGCCTTTTGGGCGGCTGGGGTGGCGGTGGAGGTTTTGGGGGAGGACGCCGGTGTTGATGGAGTGGGATGCCCCGGTGAATTTTGGGCGGCCGGCTGGGTAACGACAGTCTTCACCGGTTGGATCCGGGGTAATTCCTTGTAGCCGCGCGGCAACCCAAAGACCGAGGAATCCAGGGGGCCTTCCTTGGCCGAAATCAAGGCCATCGTGATCGTTTGGCCGCCGCCGGCAACTTGGGATCTCACCACCATGCCTGGCAACATGCCTAACGCGGGACTGGCGTCATTGTCGGCTCCGGCGGTCTTGTCCAGCACGTCGAGATCGGCCCGGACCCGGGCATAATCCGGAAAGTTTCTGGCCACCCAGGCGGTGCCGATGATTCCGCGGTCATTCGACCAGGTGTAAAGCTCGGTGTCGTAATCGCCCACTTTTTGGGTTTGGCCGGTGGCGTGAGGCACGGGGGCTTTGGAGGCGGCGCCATGACCTGCCGACGCGGGCTGATTCATCGGGACGCCGGCTGTCCTCACGAACAGCTTCTGGGAATGCATCAGGGTGATGGTCTCACCGGTGTTCAAATCCGTGATGGTGCTAAAGGCCTGAGGCTGGCCCGCGTATAAATCCAGGCGGACTTTGGTGCTCTTGACCTTCATGGTGGCCACGCCGGTGTAGTTGGGGGTGACAATTTGCTGTTGCATCACCAGGTCGGCCTGCGCAGCAGCCGCGGCCCAGGCGATGGCGAGGCAGATGAGAGATCGTTTCATGCGTTGCGATATTCGTTTCGGTACGTGGTGAAGAAAAGCAAAAAACATGCCGTGACGGCAGATTGTGGATTGTTTGTTTTGTTCCGTCACGCCTTGCGGCGCGGCTTTATTGACCGGGCCGATTTCTGGTTTCGGGCGGCGACCTCGACGGCGCGCTCCGCCCAGGCGACAAGTTCCCGCGCGTTTTCCAATATCTCCGGCGGCACTTCATGATGACTCATTGTCATCACGCGCCCCTTCATCTCGTAGGTGAAGGGCCCCATGCCGCGCGCCGTGTAATCCGCCTGCGAGAGCGCGTCCGTTTTGAAAAACAGCCGGCCCTCGTCCACAATCCCGAAGAAGCGCTCGCCCGAATACAATCCGTGCGCGCCAAACATCGCGCGGGCGCGCACATCTGACACCCCGCCCAACTGATCGAGGACAAATTCCATAAAGGATTCGTCAGCCACGGGCTGAAGGTAAACGCAGCCGGCAGATCATGCCAGAGGGATGGTTGATTTCCCAAAAGTTTCCCTCCGTCTGGTTTGTCTGAATGTTTCGTCAGCGCGGTTCGGTGTCATCGTCCAAAAGCCGGGCGAAGTAGAAACAACCGCCCGCCACGAGGGCGGAAAAGCCCGCGATGAGGAAGGCCTGCGTGCCGGGATGTTTCAGGTCGTCTTCCCAATCATCGATGAGCGTGCCCATTTTGCCGTAAAGCAGCCCCATCTGCCGTTCCTCCCGCTTGTTAAATCCGAGCATGGAAGGGTCATCGCCCAGGTCCGGCGACCGGGTTCCCAGCCAATAAACAATTCCCGCCCCGCAGATTCCCAGTGCCAACACGATGACGGCAATCAGCCGGAGTTGGGCGCTGCGCCCGGAGGACCGATGCGGGCCGGAAGGTTGGTCGTTTCCCATCATGCGCAAAGTGTTTTACGCCGGCCATGGCTGCAACACAAGCCCGCCGGCCGTTGTCGGGTTGCCATCAAGGCCGGAACCGGCAATGATGTTCGCCCATGAAACACAGTTCTTATTTCGAGGGTAAAGTCCAGAGTCTCGGTCTGAACACGCCGGAAGGCTACGCCACGACTGGGGTGATCGAACCGGGGAAATACACCTTCAAGACCGACGTGGAGGAGCACATGCACGTGGTTGCCGGCACGTTGAAGGCGAAACTGCCGGGGGGCGCATGGCAGACGTTTTCCCAGGGCCAGTTCTTCGTGGTCCCGGCGCAGGCGTCCTTTGACGTCGAAGCCGCCGCCGACGTGGCATACCTCTGCTTTTACAGGCAGTAAACGCTGCGGGATGGCCGAGGGCCAACGGGTCTGGCACCGAGGCCGGAATGATTTATCGCCGGGAATAACCCCGAGGGCGGTATCCGACACCGCCTTGACGTAATTCCGGGGCAATTCCCGGGAAAGACCGGCTGGCTCAAATTCCGCCGTCCACGAACCAGCGGTGGGTGCGTCCATCCCGTTTGAGCGAAAGGTTGAATTTCTTGAATTCACCGTTTTTTAGTTTGATTTCATAAGGCACGAATTGCGCCCCGCTGATCAGCGAGATGGCCGAAGTGAAGTGCGTGCCGAGGCTGATGACCTGGAGGCCGCCAAGGCATTGCTTTTCCGAGGCCGTAAGCGGGTCAAAGAATTTTGCCGCTTCCGTCCAGTCTTCCCGGCCGCAGGCCTCAAGCAAGGCCCGCGCGGCCTGTTCCGAAGTCATGGCAGCATATTTCTCATTGTCAGGCAGCATCGGCATCTGTCCCGCCCAACTTACATTCGCCGGCAGTTGAAGCTGAAAGACGCCGGGGTCAATCGGCTGGTTGTAATCAATCTGATCCAACTCAAAAATCAGCGTCTCGCCCGGGCTGGCGTGGACATAAATCTTCACCGATTCCAACAGTTCGGTTTGATCGTCGAACTCATATACCCGGCGTGTGTCGGCCGTGCTGAAAAATTTGTTCTTCAGATAATCGCGGGTGAGCAGGCCCGATTTGGCTTCGACGGTGATGACGGACTTTGGCTTTCCATCGGCGCCCGGCTCGTGGGTGAGCGTCACCGGCCAGCCATGGGCTTTGATCGCGGCCAGTTCGCGGTCGAGGGTCTGGCTCAGATTGGCCAGCTCGTGCAGCCATTGCGTGTCGAACGCGCTGGACGACGGCTGCGGGAATTTCATCGCTTCGTCGGGCTTGATGAAGAGCAAGGTTGTCTGCCCGTCCATGACGGCGACGCGCCCGGGTTTTTCGACCCGCCATTTCAGTTGCGGCTCGAACTGTTTCCACAGCTCAATGGTGGTAAAATCCTGATCCTGCATGATGGCCGAGAAGTTATCGGCGGGCGCAGTGCGCAGTTGGCCGCGGAGGTGGATGGTGGTGAGTTTGGCCACTGCCTGGGCGCCTTTGGTCATGACCTCGGCGGCGGCGGCTTGTATTCTTGGCGTGCTGATCAGGAGAGTGATCAGAATGACGGCAGCCGCGGTCGCAGTGGCACCCAGACCCAATCCCCAACGATGTTTCAACAGTGTGCTCATAATGGTTTCTCTTTCCGTTTTTTTTGGTTGCTGGAGGATCCGCCGCATCACCGGCTCGATCAATGACACCCCGGCGGTCGCTGGACCGCGGGCCACCAATCGCTCCTGCAGGCGGGTGATGGCGATGTGCTCGGTCCGGCAGGCCGCACAGGTTTCAAGATGGGCCCGGCATTGGAGCGATTCCTCGCGGTCGAGCAACCCCTCCATGGCGGCGACCAGGTTTTCCCGGCATTCGGCGCAGTTCATGGCAGTTTCGATTGGTTGACGGTTGATTCCGCGCTTTCGCGGACGGCGAGCTCCTGACGGAGCAGGGCGTACGCACGCGAAAGCGTTTTGGTGACCGTGCCGAGCGGTTGATCGAGGCGGGTGGCGATCTCCTGACAGGAGCGCCCCTCGTAATACCGCAGCAATATCACCTGACGATGGGATTCAGGCAGGACGGCGATGGCTTCTTCCAGGGGATAATCCGGCGTACCGCCGGGGTCCGGGGATGTTTCCACCATGGCTTGGTGCTGTTGACGGCGCGCCGTTTCACGGAACTGTTCCTTGAGCACCCGGCCGGCAATGCCCAGCAGCCAGGAGTAAAACGACTCAGGCTGGCGCAGTTTCTTCAGCGATAGAAAGGCCCGCACGAATGATTCCTGGGCCGCCTCCTCGACTTCCGTGGGATTTTCCAACCGGCCGGACAGGTAGGCGAACAACGGCCGTTGATAACGCTCCACCAGCCGGCGGAATTCCTCCGGTTGGCCGTCACGACTTCGGGTAACGTACTCCCCGTCGGTCGATTCCAAGTGGTCAGCCTGCTCCGGCGAATTCATAACGTCATCCTATAGTGACGCCCGGAGCGGATTTGCGACAAATATTGTCAAACTTTTGGCACCGCCTCTGATCCCAATTTTAGCCGGCAGCAACCAATTCAACGCCACCATTGGCCAGCGGCGCTACGGTTCCATCGGCGCGGCCATTTTATGGCTTGAAAGCGGTGGCCTGAACAGTTCCGTTGGCCAGGGTGATCAAAAGCCCGCCCTGGCCTGGACGCGAGGCGATGACAAAGCTGGCAAACTCTTTTGCCTGAGCGATGGATGAGATTTTTTGTCCGGTTGGAGTGGCAATGACGAGATTTCCCGACCCCTCAATGAAGGCCCACTCCTGGGTTCCATCGCCTTTAAGATCCCCGAAGGCAAAGCTGCACGGGCGCCAGCCCGCGTGATTGCCAATGGCAGAGGTCGTCCAGGCGACCTTCCCGGTCTCGTCAAAAACCACCGTGTTGTCGCCATTGATCGCGGCGATCTGGATGGTTTTGTCGGCGGTCCGGCGGGCGGCGATTTGTTTGTAATTGCCACCATCCGGTCGCAGGCTGGTCAGCAGCTTCCCTTGGGCATCGAACATTTTGACCGATCCCCCGGCTTCAGTGGCAAACACCCGCGCGGGTTGGTCCGGGGTGGCGGACACAATGGCCTGGCTCCAGACATTACCAAGGGCGGCTGACCATAACTTGCTGCCATCGGCCGACCACGCCTGAAGACCTGCGCCTCCGTTCAGCCCCACGATCATTTCATCGTTTCCGTCGCCATTTAAATCGCCCCAATGAGCGCCATCCACCCCGGAAAGGGTGCTCACCTCCCATAATTTCTTGCCGGAATGATCCGTAACCGTCACCTCATGACCCCAGTTATTGTAACCCAGCAGGCGCGCCCCATTTTCCTTGTTTTGTCCGCATTCAATCAGGGTAAACCGGCCGGGCAGGGAGGTGGACGACGTTTCAGCCCCGGTCAAATCAAGCACGTGAAGGGTTGACCCGGCGGCCACCAGCACGCGGGGGACGCCATCATTCTCCCAATTGCCCACGCAGAACGCCTGCGCACCCGGAATGCTTTTCGACCACAGGACGGATGGGACCAGCATCTGGCTCGCATTCGGAAGAGTCGGCGGGCCCTCCGGCGCCGCTTTGGTTTCGCCGGGAAAATCCGCGGCCAATGCATCGCGCTTCAAGTCGTCGTACCCATGGTAACCAACCCCGACCGTTTGAATGACGCCTTTGCGGTCGATGTAGAAGGTTGTGGGGATGGATTGGATGTCGGCATAGGGCGAGGGCAGGTTTTTGGCGGACCCGATGGGGTAGTTAATGCCGTGCTTCTTGACGAATTCACCCAGTAATTTTGCGTTCTCATCCGAAATGCCAATAAGGATCAGGTCATCCCGCGACGTTTGGTTGAAAAGCTGGATGAAGTGCGGAATTTCCCGCACGCAGGGCGGACACCAGGACGCCCAAAAATCCAGCACGACGCGCTTTCCCTTCAATTCGCTCAGCTTGATGGTTTTGCCCTCAAGGGTCGTAACGGAAATATCGGGGGCCATCACGCCTTCCCATTTCGTGAAATCAACTTCCGTGCTCGGCGAAGCAGTCTGCACGAGTTTGGTAAACTTTTGATAAGCGGAATAGTACAGGAGGGCGAACCCGAGGCTGGCGATCAGGCTGAGAACGGAGAGGACCACGCCCCAGCGGGCCATGCCGGCCGGCCGTTTGTGCTTCACCAGATGCGCCACGCCCAACACCAGTCCGATCAGTCCCAGAATGCCCCCCACCAACAGGAAGCTGAGCGCCATGGAAACGATCCCCAGCACCAGACTGGCAATCGCGAGTCCAAGCGCAGGGTGTGGAGCTGTGGCTGCGGGCAACGGAGTGGAATCAGGTTTCGGTTGTTCCATAACAAATCCTTTCGGTTTTATGGCGAGGTATTATTGACATGAATTTAAGACAGGCTGGTTCACCCCGGTCACGGGCGCAAGCACTAAGTGGACTCCCTGGCGGCGGCAGGGCTTCGAGACCGTTAGCGAATCAGTCTTGGGAACATTCCTCCAACAGCTTGAAAATTCCGAGCGCCCGGGTCCAGCGTTCGACGTAAATCCTGTCGTAACCGGTCAGCATGAGGTTCCGCACGTCGCGCAGATGTCGCGGGGAGCGCGATTTTCTGGCCCAATACAGTTTCGAAATGATGAGGTCTTCCTTGCTGGCGACCCAGGTTATGAAGTTTTCAAATTTGACGCGCTGCCGGCGGTTGTATTCGGTGAGCCGATATTTGATTTGCTGGCAGATGATGCAGTTCACCTTGATGCGGTTTTTCCGGTGGAAGAGATTGAAGAATGATTGCCGGGCAATCGCGCTGTCCACCGCTTCGCGGGAAATGTCGTAGTCGGAGCTGAACAAACGGACCATGATGTCGGCATCCTCGGGGCGCGGGGCGACGACAAAATCAAGGTTGTGGGGCACACACGGCAGGTCGTAACCGTTCAGCGCCATCGAGCCGGTGAGCATATACCCGACTTGCGCCGCTTCGAGCCGTGTGGAAATGTCCCGCAAAATATCAATTTCGTTTTGCATGCGGGCCAGGGAGGCGACATTGCCGGTTTCGCCCTTGATCACAATAACCGGCCCGCTCCGCAGCAGGTGAAAGGACCTGGCGGCGGGGAGCAAATCCGCATGGTCATCATTCTGGCTTGTTTTGTCTCTGGTCATTGTGCCTCGGTGTGGAATGAAACAGCACAAGCCAGGCCAAGCGCGAGCGTCCCGGGTGTGGATGGTGTCTATAACGTTGACACCTTGGGAGCCTCCTCACGTCGGCTGCCACGGTTTGTCCGGGTTGCCTAATCCACGTCCGTTCGGAAAGGCGATGCGGGCAGCCCGGCACGATTGAAGAGGTTTCCCTCCGGCACGTTGGCCCAGCCGTACCGGACCGCGACGGGCTGGGACACCGCGGCGGATTGGACAACGATGGTCTTGCCGTGGATCTCCGCCTGGGCAGGGTGAAAAATCCCGTCGCCCCCGGCAATCGTGAACCCCTGAAGCGGACCGTCCTTGGCCACCAAGCCGCCGCCGATATGGGTGAAGCGCAAAATAATCCTGGCGCCCTTGATCTTCATGGATTCGAACAGAGGTCCGGAATATTCAATATTTTCGCCATAGGCCAGCGCCTGCGCCGCCAGGGCCAGCCGCGCACCCATCGGTTGTTTGTGCGGCGGGTGAATGTCGTTCGCGTCGCCGCAGTCGGTCGTCACCGCCATGGCCGTGTTGGTGCTGTGTTGCAAGGTCAGCAGCTGCGCCTCGCGGATTTCGGGCGTGTTGCCGTGGAAGGGAGCGATCTGGACAAACAGGAACGGGAAGTTGCCTTCACCCCAGGCTTGGCGCCAGTCGGCGATCAGCGCAGGAAAGAGGGTGCGGTATTGCCGTTCGCGGCCCACGTTCGATTCGCCTTGATACCAGATGACGCCGCGCATGGCATACGGCACCAGGGGCGCGATCATGCCGTTGTAAAGCACCGTGGGCGCATTGGGGCTCTGGCTGTAATCACCGGGCGGCCATCCCGATTTGGCGAGCGAAACGCTTTGCCGGCACAGCCAGTCGCCCGCGAGCGAAATGGTGTTCGTCTGTCCCCCGGCGAAGACCGCCACCCGCATCGGATCATCGCCGCCCCACAGGCCGCCAAAACCGCCGGTGTCGAGCACGCGCACGGCGATGACATTTTGGTTGTGCTTCAGACCGCTTCCGGCCACGTGATAAATGCGCGGCAGGTTGTAACCCATCGTGGCGCCGACCTCCACCCCGTTCACCCAGGTTGTGTCATTGTCATCAATCGGCCCCAGATGCAGGTCCACGTCGCCGCCGCTCCAGTTCTCCGGCATGTCAAATGTTCGCCGAAACCAGAACACGCCGTCAAAGTCGGGATACCCGGCTTCCTCCCAATAGGTGGGCAGCCTCATC
This sequence comes from Verrucomicrobiia bacterium, assembly GCA_049280815.1. Lineage (GTDB taxonomy): Bacteria > Verrucomicrobiota > Verrucomicrobiia > Limisphaerales > UBA11358 > UBA11358. Next base: position 17,145 of record JBAPQW010000007.1, read on the forward strand.
GTCTTCCATGATTTGGTGTCCAGATTGGCTTCGCTCCAGGCGGGATTGGCCTGGGTGCCGGGGTCAACCCTCGCATACCAGGCGTCCTGCTTGGCCTGGGTTTGTCGCCGGGCTTCGGCCGGATCTGCGATCAGATGTTTCAGGTCGGCCAGCGCATCGGTAAAATCCGGCTGCCGGCTTAAAGCCGCCTCGCTGGTCCAGGCTTCGGCCGGCGTGCCGCCCCAGGAACTGTGAATCAACCCGACCGGCACATGCCGGGCCAGATGCAGGTCGCGTCCAAAAAAATAGCCGACGGCGGTGAAGTTGGACACCGTCTCGGGCGAACACACGGTCCAGCTGCCCTCCACCGTTAGCGCCGGACTAAACGCCCTGGTTTGCGCCACGCCAAAGTGGCGGATTTCCGGATACTTGGCGTCCGCGACTTCCTTTTTCCAATCCGTGATGGGCTTTTGTCCGGCGCGCAGCCCCAGCTGCCGTTCCATGTTGGATTGGCCGCTGCAAATCCAGACTTCGCCGACCAGGATGTTCGTCAGCACGATTTTGTTCTTGCCGGAAATTGTCAGCGTGCCCGGCCCGCCCCCGGCCTTCATCGGCGCCAGTTGGACCTGCCATTGGCCGGCGGAATCCGCCGTCGTGGAAACACTCTGTCCCGCGAATTCCACCGTGACACGTTCCTCCGGTCCGGCCGTGCCCCAGACCGGCACCTTCACGCCTTGCTGCAACACCGCGTTGTCGGCGAACAATGAATTGGCGGTGACCTCCGCCCGGGCCGGGAAAAATCCGGGCATAAATGTGAGCAGGCCAATCCAGAAAGCGAAAGGAGTTTTCATGTTCTGCGCAGACTAACAACGGCGGACGATTTGGTGAAGAAACTTTTCCTGGAGACGCCGCCAACCGGCGTCAGTTATTTCCCAGGGCTTTCGCCACGGCGGCCGGCAAGGCCTCGCCGTGAAAATCCTTGCCGATGATTTTTCCTTCCCGGTCAAGCAGGTAGGTGGCGGGAATTTTTTCAATCCCGTATTGCATGGCCAGCTTGTTCTGCCAGCCCCGACCGTCAAAGAATTGCGGCCAGGTCAGACCCATGGCCTGGGTGAATCCGGTGAGTCTTGCCTGGTCCTGGTCCAGGCTGATGCCGATGATTTCAAATCCCTGGTCATGATATTTTCGGTACGCCTCCATGACATAGGGCAGTTCGGTGCGGGACGATGCGCTCGACGTCGCCCAGAAACTGATCAGCACCACCTTGCCCTGGCAACTGGCGATGGACAGCGGCTTGCCGGCCGTGTCCTTTTCATTGAAGTCTGGAAATTTCGATCCCACCGCCAGCGCGGCCTGAATCTTTTGGGCTGCTGCTTCCGCGGCTTCGCGTTTTTCCAGTTCCTCGACAAATTCCGTCCCCTGGAAATCGACTTTGAGTTGTTTGATGAGGCCGGCGGCCCTGGCCGGGTCGTGCAAACCCTGATCGTACAACATGGCTTTCATGTACACGATGTTGGCGACTTCATCCGTTTTCTCGCCCTGGTGCGCCGCCAGCAGGACATCGAATTGCCTCAGGTCCTCGGCGAGATCAGTCGCATTGGTTTTGCCGTCGGCCATGTCATCCCTGATTTTCCCGACCAGGGTCTTGAGTTCAACCGCGGCATCAGCGGCGACGGCCGGCCGACCTGACGTGGCCAGAACCATCGCGACCAGGAACATGAAGATCATTTGTTTCATCAGCCACCGGGTTGGCCCGGCTGATCACCAACAAACCATAAATTTGTCGTCGCGTCGAGCCTGTCGCTTGCTCGATTCGACCATCCCGTCTCGTCCCTGGCGATTCAATGTTCGTAAGGCCCTCAATTCATTGTATTCCGGGTCGTGTTGGAGAATTGACAGGAATCCCGGTCGGCGTAAATTAGTGGGTCATCAGCCGGGAACAACTTAAGGCCCTGAAACCCTATGGAAACGAAATCAAAATCGTCTCTTCGTATTGCGTATCATTCATTTGGCGGAGCAGTCGGTGCAGGGGCAATCCTGCTTATTGTTTCCAGCGCGCCGGCGCAGAATTTGTTCGAGGCGGATTGGGGCAGCGGGAACATCTGCGAATTCACACCTGGCGGCGCGCAAAGCACCTTTGCCTCCGGGTTGAATGGGCCTGATGGTCTCGCCTTTAACAGCGCGGGCGATCTGTTCGTGGCAAATGAGCTCGACAACGACATCATCGAAATTACGCCGGGCGGAGCTCAAAGAGTTTTTGCCTCCGGCCTGGCTTTTCCTTTTGGATTGGCCTTTGACAGCTCGGGCGATCTGTTTGTGGCGAATATCAGCAACGGCAACATCACTAAAATCACCCCGGGTGGTTTCCAAAGCACCTTTGCCTCCATCGGGGCGAATGGCCCTTCCGGGCTGGCGTTTAACAGCGCAGGCGATCTGTTTGTGGCGAATGAGACCGGCAACAACGTCATCGAAATCACCCCGGGCGGCGCGCAAAGTATTTTTGCCTCCGGGCTGATGCAGCCTGGATTGATTGCCTTTAACAGCGCGGGCAATTTGTTGGTGTCGAATGAAGGGGGCGGGACCAGCGGCAACAACGTCATCCAAATCACCCCGGGCGGAGCGCAAAGCGCTTTTGCCTCCGGTTTTTCCAATCCTCATGGACTGGCCTTTGACAGCGCGGGCGATTCGTTTGTGGCAAATTTCAACACCGGCGCGATCACTGAAATCACGCCGGGCGGTACGCGGAGCACCTTTGTCTCCGGGTTGAATGAACCTGCCGGACTGGCCTTCCAGCCCGCGCCTGAACCTTCGGCTTGGGCGTTGCTGGCTGTTGGCGCCACTGTGCTCTTGGTTCATCGCCGCAATCTGGCCGCTGGCAGGACCTGACGCCGGGGATGGTTTGCACCTTTCAGGTGCGGGCATGGGTGGCTCGTCCTCCGTAGTCTCGCGTTGCGGGACTGAGGTTGGACAGCACCGGTTGCGGCGATGGGTGCGATTCCGGCTCGCATCTGGCGATTTAAAAACGGCAAGGGGCTGATTTCATCCGCTTACTCAGAATCTACATTCATTAATTTTGTATAGGTGGAACCGTCATCGGCTATGCCGCCAAAAAGCATCACCGGTGCGCCCTCGGGGTTTGAAAGGGGAACCCGGATGCGGAGAATTGCCTTGTTGCCTTGCTGGTCCGGCACGCCATCGGTCATGAATTCAAAATCACCCAACCCAAGATTGCCGGCAAGGTTGGAGGTCGCAAGATCACCGGACGCCGAAAGCTGCTCAATGCTTCCGGGATACAGTCCATTGTGGTTCGTCATGTATTTTTTGACAGCGTTAAGCAGGCTGGTCATGGCGTCAACGGCGTGTGTTTTTCTCAGGGTAAATTGGTCTTCTGCCGAAACCTGATTGGTGGATTCAGGTTGCGCCGCAACTTGTGAAAGCAGTTTCTGATTCTCCTGGCGGAGTCTGGCAAGCTCATTGTTCTGTTGGCGAAGCCTTCCGACTTCGCCGCGCAGCCGCAGTAATTCATCGGACCGGTCGCTTGGCGGCGATGCCGGCTTTTTTGCCTGGGTGACCAGGTTGGATGAGCTTTCATTGTCGGCCTTCAATTGGGCGATTTGTTGGCGGAAAGACTCGTTTTCCTCGCGCAGCTTTGCTTGCGATTGATGTTGAATCACCAACGTTGCCGCTGCGCCAGCTACGAAGAGGGTAGCGAGGGCGAGTTTGATTTTGGTTTTTGCCATAAGCTTTAACACGGTAAGCGTGCTTCCGGTTCCTGCCGTTGCGCTGGCGAGGGCAACACTGGAAATAGCGCCCAACAGTCCCGCGGGTGCCGCCGTGACAGCGTCGGCGGTCAACACGGCTCCCAGTGCCGCCACCGACAAAGTGACGCCACGATGTTTCAGCAGGGAATGCAATTTCTCCAAGGCCCGGTTCACCCGCATCCGTGCCGCATCTTCATTGCTTCCCAATGCTTCGCCCACCGAACGGAAATCGCGCTGCCCGAAAAAACGAAGCAGAATTGCGGTGCGATCCTCGCTTCCCAGCTGGGTGATGGCTTCATCAAGCATCGGCGCAACCTGACGCAGGTCGGCCCCGGAGTCATTGGGTAGCGTATTCATTTCCACGGCCTCGCGTTCACGGGATTGACGGCGACGCTCGGTGCGCATGACCTTGGTGGCCACGTGAAAAGTGTGCTGATGCAGCCATCCCCCCAACATCACCTCGGTTGAAAGTGTCCGGCCTTTCCTCGCCAGACCGATAAAGACCGTTTGGGCCACATCCTGCGCCAGATGCGTATCCCCGGCGACCAGGCGCAGTGCCGTCGAATAGACAAAATTGAGGTAGCGCTCAACCAGTTCCCGGAAGGCTGATTCCGAGCCGTTCTTGGCATATTCCGCCAGCAATCTTTGGCTGTCCGTCATCTTCTGTTCATAGTAAAGCCCCGCCGAAAGCCAAAACCGAACAAAAAGTTCAGGGAAAACTGCTGTAGGACCTGACGCCGGGGATGGTTTACACCTTTCAGGTGCGGGCATGGGTGGCAGCACCGGTAACTGCGACTTGAGCAATCCTGTCGCGCACCTGGCGATCAGGCTATTCGGCACGTCAAAACCCGCCGACAGCGTCCTGGCGCTCTGGGTTCATTGATGGTTGTCATGGTTTCCGCCATGGTCGTCATGATTGTCATGATCTCCACCATGATTATCATGGTCCGAATAACCTCTACCATCCCCGCCTCCCCGACCACCCCAGAAAATACAACCGGTGGAAGTGAACAGGATGATAGAACCCCAAAATGATGAAACCACCCGTTCCGACTCCCGCCACGAGCGTGCCAATCAAGTGGTTGACGGTCAGCTTCATTCCTTGACCGCCAATATGAATTGCAGGTCCGATGTTCATTTTCTTGACGAACAGGCCCGTTCCCGCAAAGCCTCATGAAAAGTCGAACGTCAATGCCGTCCAAGGATAACCGCAGAACATTGAGGCACCCCGTCATCAAAATCGTGGCGCTGGCTCTTTGCCTGAATTTGATTCTGACGGCGCGCACGTTCGCCGGCCCGCCGTTTTTGACCGACGACCCCGAGCCGGTGGATTATCAGCATTGGGAGGCATATTTGTTCACGCAGGGCGACCATTCCGGCAGCTATAATGTCGAAGGTCCGGGCGTCGAGCTGAATTACGGCGTGCTGCCCGATACGCAACTGCATTTGATCGTGCCGATGAGCACGGTGGGTGGTGGCGGCGTGCCGGTTGCCTCCGGTTTGGGCGATACGGAGTTCGGCATCAAATACCGTTTCATTCACGAAACGAACGGCTGGCCGCAAATCGGCGTTTTCCCGCTGGTCGAATTTCCCACCGGCGATGCCGACCGCGGTCTGGGCAACGGGCGGACCTGGTTTCAACTGCCCTTGTGGCTGCAAAAAAGCTGGGGTCCGTGGACGACCTATGGCGGTGGCGGCGAGGTTTTGAATTCCGCACCCGGCCAGCGCGATCATCCTTACGGTGGCTGGCTCGTGCAGCGTGATTTCGGGCCGCACCTTACGCTGGGCGGCGAATTGTTTGCGCAGGGCCAGGACACGGACAGCGACAAGGGATTTGCCGCGCTCAATTTCGGCGGTGCCTGCAACTTCAACGAACATTTCAGCCTGTTGTTCAGCGCGGGCCACAGCGTTGCCGGCGACGATCACATGCTCTGGTACTTCGGTCTTTACTGGACCTGGTGATTTGACAATTATGAGCCCGAAGCCTGACACTCAACCCGCTCACCCCATCTGGCCTCGTTATCATGCACGCCGCGATGCAACTTTCGGTGTTTTGGGCGCTGGCTTTCGTGTCGCTCGGCACGGCCCTTGTGTTGTTGAACCTGTTTTACAACCTGATGGGTGAGGGCCTGGAACTGCTCAGCCTGGGAAAAGAGGCGGTGATCGCCGGTATTGCCGCGCTGGTTGAAGCTGGATCCCTTTGGCTGGTGGTGACCTTCGTTCCGGCTGCCGGCCGTGCGATGATCATTCCGGTCCTGATCGTGGCCCTGATTTACAAGGTCGCGCACCTGGAAGATTGGGGCCGTTACGAGATTTTTTTACTGGTCGCCTTCCAGGTTTTCATCGGATGTCTGGGGGTGTCCCTGTTTGGCGGCCATTTCCAGGTCGCAATGATTATCCTGGTCGGGTTTGCGGCGATTTTGGGGATAATTGCCGCGTTCGCGAAGAGCTTTTGACATCAAATCGATTCGGCGCCATGGATGGAAACAATCTTTCAACTGGTTGCGTCGGATGGTGTTGAAGCATCTGATGCCGGGGATGGTTTACACCTTTGAAGTGCGGGCGGTTTCAGGTGTAGCGTCGAGGCTGTGCCTCGACAGTTTGAGCCACAGGCTCAACGCTACATTGGAACGCTACGCCCGATCAATCACATGAATCTCGCCTTGGTACGGCCAATCTCCCGGCTGCTCCACCAACTTCGCTCGCACCGGATTGCGCCAGACGTAATCCCATTTCTGCGCGTAACTTTCATCGCGCCGCAACAGATGGTCGAAAAATCCCGGCTGCCAGAAACTTTTCAACTTCGCGCCGGGAATTGTAGTGGGTTGGTGACCCAACGTGGATAAAGCATTTGCGAGACATTTTTTCAAGCCGCTTTCCCACCGGCGCAAAGTCATGTCACGCCCAATGCGGACAAAGACATGCAGATGGTCCGGCATCAGGACATAGCGTCCAGTCGCCACATTAAACTTCAATCCACGTTCGGCGTAGTTGCGGAACGCAGCGTGAACGGAATCATTTGCCAGCAGCGGGCGTTTCAAGAGCGTGTTGAACGTGACAAAATAAAGCGGCGCCTCGAAACGCTGGAAGAGGATTGGCAAACGCGGCGGAGTCCCTTTGAGCTTGCGTTCCATGCCGGGAAAATCTGTCGTTTGCAAAATGTTGTCGAGTCAAAATGTCGCGTCGGTGTAGCGTCGAGCCTCTGGCTCGATTGTTGTAGTGTCGAGCTTCCAGCTCGACGGGTTGAGCCAGAGGCTCAACGCTACACCTATGGGTGGACAGCACCGGTTACCTTACTAGGTCACGCCTTTTGCGTTTCCTTCGCCCAAGGATCCTTCAACGTAATCGTGCGGTTGAAAATGAGTTTGGCGTTTGGCGTCTGGGGTCTGGCGTCCAGATCCAGGGCAAAATAGGCGAGGCGCTCGAATTGGTAGCGTAGTTCCGGCTTGGCGTCTTTCAGGCTCGGCTCGCATTTGGCCGTCACTACTTCCAAGCTGTGCGGGTTGAGCGTGGATTTGAAGTCGGCTCCGGCATCCGGCTCGGCCACGGTGAACAGGCGGTCGTAGAGGCGCACCTCGGCATCAATGGCGTGTGCGGCGCTCACCCAGTGGATGGTGCCTTTGACTTTGCGACCAGCGGTCGCCCCCCCGGTCTTGCTGTCGAGGTCGGCAGTGCAGCGCAGTTCCGTGATTTTCCCGGCGGCGTCCTTCACCACTTCGTCGCATTTGATGATGTAGGCGTATTTCAACCGGACTTCGCCACCCGGTTTCAACCGGAAATATTTCGGCGGCGGCACTTCCTTGAAATCGTCCTGCTCAATAAATAGCTCACGGCTAAATGGGATCTTCCGTTTGCCCGCGGTTTCATCCTCGGGGTTGTTCAACGCATCCAGTTCCTCAGTTTTGCCTTCGGGATAATTGGTGAGGACCACCTTGATGGGCCTCAACACGGCCAGCCGGCGCAGGGCGACCTTGTTCAATTCTTCGCGGATGCTGTGTTCGAGCACAGCCACGTCGGTCATGCCGTTGTACTTGGTGATGCCAATATTATATGCAAACGCCCTGAGCGCTACCGCTGGCACCCCTCGCCGACGGATGCCGCTAATGGTGGGCATGCGCGGGTCGTCCCAGCCGGTGACGAGTTTTTCGGTCACGAGCTGGAGCAGCTTGCGCTTGCTCATCACGGTGTAGGTGAGGCTGAGACGCGCGAATTCGTATTGATGGGGCAGCGGACGCGGCAGGTCGAGGCTTTCCAGGATCCAGTCGTACAGCGGACGGTGCACCTCGAATTCGAGCGTGCAGATGCTGTGCGTGATGCCTTCGATGTAATCGCTCAGGCAATGCGCGAAATCGTACATCGGGTAGATGCACCATTTGGCGCCGGTGTGATGATGTTCGGTGTGGCGGATGCGGTAGAGCAGGGGATCGCGCATCCAGACATTTGGCGCGGTGACGTCAATCTTGGCGCGGAGCGAGCGCTTGCCGTCGGGAAACTCGCCGGCCTTCATGCGGGCGAACAGGTCCAGACTTTCCTCGATACTGCGATTGCGATACGGACTTTCCTTGGCGTTGCGACGGTATTCGTCGGTCTCGTCCGGCGTCAGGTCGCAAACGTAGGCCTTGCCCATTTTGATGAGCGCAACGGCGTACTCGTAAATCTGGTCGAAGTAGTCTGAAGCGTAAAATGGCTCCAAGGTAGGGCGCGGCACTCCGTGCGCGCCGTCGGGGGACAGGGGACTGCCCGCCCCACCAACAACGACGGGAAGATAAAAATCGGGTTTGCCGTTGGACGTGACGGCTTCGGGGGTTTTGCCTTTGGGTTTGAGGCCGAGATTTTGGTCGGCCCAGGCGCTGATGAGCCAGTTCACGTCTTCCTGGATGGAGTCCACGTACTCAACATCTTCCTTGGTCGGGTTGGTGTCGTCCATGCGCAGGTTGCAGATGCCGCCGAATTCGTGGGCGATGCCGAAGTTCAGGCAGATGCTTTTGGCGTGGCCGATGTGAAGGTAACCGTTCGGCTCAGGCGGAAAGCGGGTATGGATGCGCGGATATTTTTTCTCGGCGACGTGTTTGGCGACAATGTCGCGGATAAAATCGGACGGCGCGGCCGGCGGCGGATTTTCAGTGTTCGGATTGCTCATGTGTCGGCGGGCAGATTAACAAATGGGTTGGCCAATGTCCAATCGGCCAGAAAGGCTGGCACCTGTTTAACATTCATGCTCAGTCAGATTGTTTCTGGATTCAAAAAAGAATAACCGCCGGGCAACTTAACCTAAATGGTCATCCGGCGGTCGCGATGTGCCTGAAACGGCACAGCCACACTATAGCGATGATTGGTATTAAGGAAATGGGGTTAAACCCGTAGTGGCAAAGGGAAGCAAGCAACACTGTTCCGCCCGCTGCACGCGGGCGGGGATCCGCAGCAGCGCGGCATCCCTGCCATTGCAATTTGCGTCGCTACCGCCGAGAATCGCGCGTAGTGGCGATCAAACGCCGCGGAGGTTTTAACCATTGATGAACAACATCGAGACCATCATCTGCCTGATCCTGCTGTTGATGGCGGTGCCGGACTTGTGCGGCAAGCTGGGCCGTCCGGCGCTGGGCAATGCCGCCTTTGTGGTTTTTGGGCTGGCGCTGGGACCGCTGGTGCAAACCGACGTGGTGACGATGATCAAGGAAGCCGGCAAGGTAGGGTTTTTGCTGGTGCTCTTTGAGGTCGGCCTGGAAATCGAATTGCCGAGGTTCAAGGAATTCATTCCGTCCCTGCGGTTCGCGGCGATCTGGTCGCTGGTGCAATATCCGCTGGTGCTGGCGCTGGGCACGGTGGCGGGGCTGCGATTGCCCGAGGCGTTTCTGGCGACGGCGGCCATGACGGGATGTTCGGTCAGCATGGCCTATTTTGGCTGGAAACATTATCGTGGATTTTCGCCAACGGCCGGGGCTTTCGTCCTGCAAATCATGGTGGCGCTTGAAGTGCTGGCGCTGGTGGTGCTGTCGGTGGGCGATGTGGCGCTCAAGCAGGGGCTGGGCTGGGCGGTCGTCCTGCGGCTGGCCGGCATGGCGGTGACGGTCTATCTCATCAGCCGGTTTGCCTCGCACCTGGTAAAATTATTTCAATCCATCATCCAGAAAACGACGCATTGGCGGGTGCATTTCCTGGTGCTGCTGGTGTTGATTGTCTGTGCGATCGGCCAGCGGCTCGGGCTGCCGGCGCCCAAAACCGCGTTCTTCCTCGGCCTGTTCATGAGCCATGCACAATTTCAGGGCCAGACGGTGGAGGAGTACATTGCCCCCATCAGCCGGCGGTTTTTGATCCCCGTTTTCTTTGTCTCGCTGGGGCTGATGATCGATCCGCGAATGCTGTTTTCCTACACGGCGCTGCTGGCATTGTGCGGTGCGTTCCTGCTCCTCGGCTATCGAGAAATGATCCATCGCCGCTGGCTGAAAACCGGCGGCGACGGCCTGACCTGTCTGTTGTTCTGTCCGAACCTGACGATGGTGGCGCTGGCGGCGGCGACGTTGCTGGAAGCGGGTTCACGCGAGGCGGCCACCTGGGTGGTGCTGAGCGGCTTGTTCCTCTCGGTGATTTCGTTATGCCTGCTGCCGCGGACCCACAATGGTGAGGTGATGCCGCCAGCCGTGAAGATTTAGGACGGTCGAAATCGAGCTACAGGCTTGGCGCTACACGCTACATGTTGATCGTGAAATCGGTGTCTGATTGCTTGACGTGCTTGATGGCATGAAGCATCCACATCACGAGCGAAGCCGTGACGAAAAGGCTGGCCATGAGAACGAGAATGAGTCGGGACAGCAGTTTTTTGCGCCGCTCACGCCGCAAGTTGGGGAACAGCGCCTTGCCCACGTTTTTCGAGAGATAGGTTGTCATGGTTCAGGGATTGGTTTGGTCCTTGGTCCGGTTGTCGGGTGATCACGAAGCTCGCTTGCCTGCCGAAGGCATGCAGCCGAATTGCTGCCAGCAGCGCCGGCCGAAGCAAATCTGGATCGTCCGGAAACCGTCAATGCCGGCCGGAGGTCATCCACATCACCAGCGAGCCGGCGGCGCAAAGACTGGCCGTCATAACCAGCATGACGATGAACATCTGATGTTTGCGCTGGTCGCGCGCGAGATGCGGGAACAGCAACTTGCCGGTGCGTTTAACAATATATTCAGTCATGGTCTTAGGTTGTTAATTGTTTCCGACCATTCCCCAAGCCGGTTCCGATTTGTGGCTCACTCAGCAGCCTTTATACCAGAAGTCTAAAAACAATAATTGGCCGGTGAGGACAATCAGTTATGCAGAAATGAAGAATTGGCGCGGATTTTACGGAATGTCTTTACCGAGGACACGGTGCCTTGAAATCGACCCGTGGGCGCATCAGGCGCCGAGCGTCTTGTTCTTGGCGCGGGATTCCGCGGCGAGCTGGTCTTTGAATGCCGCCAGCGCCTTTTGCAGGCGTTCGTCGCCCAGAGCCAATATCTGCACCGCCAGCAGCCCGGCGTTTTTCGCGGCGCCGATGCCGACCGTTGCCACCGGCACGCCTGGCGGCATTTGCACGATGGAGAGCAGCGAGTCCAGCCCCTTCAACGATTTGCTTTCAATGGGCACGCCGATGACGGGCAGGGTGGTGAAGGCGGCGGTCACGCCGGGCAGATGGGCCGCGCCGCCGGCGCCGGCGATGATGACGCGCAGGCCGCGCTTGATGGCGCTGGTGACATATTCCTCCAGCCCGTGCGGGTCGCGATGGGCGGAAATGACCTTCGCCTCACTGGCGATGCCAAATCCGGCCAGCGCATCGGCGGCGGCCTTCATCGTCGGCCAGTCGGAATCGCTGCCCATTAAAATGCCCACCAGGGGTTTGGTTTCAGTCGCATTCATCACGGACAAATTACCACCGTCAAAATTAAAAGTCATCATTTGAAAACCGGTGGCCATCAATCAACAGCGAAAATTATATGCCCGGCGGTCATCATTATCTCGCCTGGGAGCACCGGCGTCCCGCCGGCGGGTTGCAGGCATGATGGATTGACCAACTTGCCAGCGGGAGGCCAGCGCTCGCAGGGCAGGCATCCAATTGGATTGGCCAATCCAGGTAATTCCTGCCAGACTCGGGTTTCTGCCATGACGACGGCCAACAAAATCACGATTCTGCGCATCCTGCTGATCCCGTTTTTTGTCGTCGAATTGATTTATTATCTCCAGACCGGCAATGAACTTCACCGGCTGCTGGCGCTCCTGTCGTTTGCGGTCACCGCGATCCTCGATGGCGTGGACGGTTACATTGCGCGGCATTACAACCAGAAAAGCGAGCTTGGGGCCATCCTGGATCCGCTCGCGGACAAATTATTGCTGGTGTCGGCCATCATCACGTTGAGCTTCAGCCACGGGCGTTTCCTGGGGCAGATCCCGCTCTGGCTCACCGGCACCATCCTCGGACGCGACCTGCTGTTGCTCCTCGGCATCGCCGTCGTCCGGCTCACCGTCGGCAAGGTGGTCGTGCGCCCGCGCGTCATCGGCAAAATCGCGACGGTGCTGCAAATGATTGTGGTGGTCTGGATCTTACTCAAGTGGGACCGCGACCTGAGTGGGCGGTGGCTCAAGGTCTGGACGCTCGGCGCGGCGCTCTGCACGGGGGTTTCGGGACTGCTCTACGTCTGGGACGGCGTAAAACAGCTCGGTTCGCATCCGGCCAGCTCGCCGATGGTGAACAGCGCGGAAAAGGAATGATGGGGTTCCTGGAGTCAGGGCGGGAGCACAGAAGAAGTATTGCTTCGAGTCCAGAGTTCCGTTACTTCAGTGCATCAGCAGCTCTGCTCCCTGATTTATGGCAAAGGAAATTGAACTCAAATTGAAGGTCGGTGACCGGGCGCCGGAATTTTCGGCGGCCACGAATGGCGGCGGGAACGTTTCGCTCGCCGATTTCAAAGGCAAACATGTCGTGCTTTATTTCTATCCCCGGGACGACACGTCGGGCTGCACGAAGGAAGCGTGCGCGTTCCGCGACCATTTCGCGGAATTCAAACAGCGCGGCGCGGCGGTGCTGGGCGTGAGCACCGACCCGGTGAAGTCGCACGACAAATTCGCGGTGAAATACAAGCTGCCGTTCACGTTGCTGGCGGATGAGGAGAAAAAGATTGTCCAGGCTTACGGCGTCTGGGCGGAAAAGAGCTTTCTGGGCCGGAAATACTGGGGCACGAACCGGGTGACGTTTCTGATCGGCCCGGATGGCCGCATCAAGAACATCTGGCCGAAAGTGAACCCGGCGGAACACGCGGAAGAAGTGCTCGCGGCGCTGTGATTTTGATTCGGAGGTGGGATTTCACGCGGCCTCATTTTTTACCGGCATGGGGAGCGCGGAACCTGCCGTCCCGGACAGAACGGGCTGCCGGTTCGCCTCCCCCGCGCCGCCCAAAGGCTGGACACGGGGCGGCGACGGTGTTTATTTGCGCGACACCCTCCCGGCATTATTCATGCTTGAACACGGGTTTACAACGTGCAGTCTAAGGACAGTTCGCACGGATTGAATTCATGATGAACCGCTGGTTATGGGTTTTGATTTGTACGGTTTCCGGCCTGCTGCTGCTGCTCTGCGGCTTGCTGGTTCCGGTTCATTTGCGGGCCGTGGATGTCAGCGTCATCCAACGGGCTGGACGGGACACGCCGGCCTTGACCGCGCAGGGTCTGTCGCTGGTTAACCAGCAGAATCTGGGCGCGGCCTGGCTGTACCTGCAGGCGGCGCAGACGGAGGGAATTCCCGGTCGGGACAATCTCGCTCTGGCGGTGACCAATGCGCTGCGGCAAAATCCCGACTGGTTTGCCTGGGGCAGCAACAACCGTTTGGAACGCCTCCTGGGCGGCGATGCCAGTTCGTCGGAAACCTTCACCGAGAACATCGTCCGGCGGGCAAACCGCGAAGTCGCCCTGGAGGTTTTGCAAGGCTCACCCAATCCGACCGTGCGGGAGTTGCTGCGCTGCCGGGAGCTGGCCGACACCGTCTTCTTCGAGCCGTCACAATCGGCTTCCGGCCAGGCCTTCGATGTGGCGGTGACGATTTGCGGATTGCTGCTGGTGGAAGGGCGGCTGCCGACGGAGCTGGGCGACGACGTTTACAAACTGGCCTCGACGGCCAACCGCAATGGAAAATCGCCGGGCATGGAACAGATCCTGATGGACCTGATGTCGCTGGGCCAGCGGTTTAATTACGACCAGCTGGTGGCGTTCACCGGCAGGATCGAGGACGCCGGGACGCTGCATTCGCTGGCCGACCAGGTCCGCAATGCCGGTTCACAATTGCCGGTGCTGTTCTCCGCCGTGGTGCTTTCCGGCAGGCCGGACGCCGTGGCCCGATATCTGGCGCACTTTGAGCAGACGGGGATGGCGGACCTTGGCGACAGTTTACGGTACGGCGCGGGCGGGGTGAACGAGCTGCTGGCGCGCAATCAAATGCTGTACCGCACCGGTTCCCGCCATCACTTGGCTTTGGTGTGCAGCCTGGGTCTGCCGTGGCTCGCGTTCGGACTAAAATGGCTGGCCTACCTGGCCAGCGGATTTCTGCTGGCGTCGGCGATGCATTTTGCCCGGCCGGCCGTCTCGTCACTGGAACGACCGTTGCAGGTGCGCGGGTTCCATGTGGTCCGGGAGATGTTATTTGCGTTGGGATTCCTGCTGGTGGTGCTACTGCTGAGCGAGCCGTTTCTCGCCCAGGAGACGCCGAGACAAGGGTTCACCTTTCAACTGCACGTGCCCACGACGGGCAATGCGGTCCTGGCCGGATTCGCCCGCGCTCATCCAACCATTATGAACAACATGATCCTGCTGACCCTGCTGCTGTTCTTCGTGCTGCAGGGCTTGATCTACATTGCCTGCCTCGTGAAGCTGGCGGAAATCCGCCGGCAGAGCGTCCCGCCGCGCATGAAGCTCAAGCTGCTTGAAAACGAGGACCACCTGTTCGACGCCGGCCTTTACCTGGGCTTTGTCGGCACCATCCTCTCGCTGATTCTCGTCTCGATGGGAGTCATCAAATTCAGCCTGATGGCCGCCTACTCGTCCACGTCCTTCGGCGTCGTCTTCGTGTGCGTGTTCAAAATCTTCCACCTGCGCCCCGCGCGCCGCCGGTTGCTGATGGAAGCCGAAGTCCTGGACACCGCCAACCCCGATCATTAAGCCGCCATGAACCGCAGCATCCTTATCGTCATCTGCGATTTCCTGCTGTTGAGCCTGCTGACGTTCTCGACGGACCTCAGCAAAATGGCCGGCGAGGATGAAGGCCGGCAGCCGACCGCCAAGGTGGACATTGTTCCCAAGGCGGCCGACGCCGGTGGGAAGGATCTCGCGGCGGTCATGAAACTGGCGCTGACCGAGGAGCAGAGAAACCGCGAACAGTTGCAGGCGGAACTCGCCAAGGCCCGCGCGGCCGCCCAACAGCAACAGGAACAATATCAGCAGCAGGCCCAGCAACTGCAGCAGAAACAATCGAACCTGGAACAGCAGTATGCCGCGGCCCAGGCCAATATCCAGAACCTGAACCAGAAATTGCAGAACAGTTCCACCGAAACCTCCCTAACCAAGGAACAGCTGGCGGCCAAGGAGGCCGAGGTTCAGAAGCAAAAGGACCAGTCCGCCGCCCTGCAGCAGCAACTCGCGCAGTTGAACAGCCAGCTCCAGGCGGCCCAGGTTGACAAGCGTATCACCTCGGGCCAGCTCGCCCTGATGCAGCAGCAGGTGCAGGCCGAGCAGGCCCAAAACGCCCGGCTGGCCGAAGGCGTCAAGGCGCTCGCCACCAATTCCAGCGCCCTGACCCAGGAGATCCGGGAAAACCGCGCCCTGGCCCCCAATGACATTTTCAATGAGGTCGTCTCCAACCGGGTCCAGACCAGCTTCAACGCTTCCCGGACCGGCCTGTTTGGCATCGATGCGAGCAAGAGCAAAACGACGGAAACGGTGCTGGTGACCGACGGGACCAAGACGTACGCGTTGTGCCATGTGCAGGATACGCCGCTGACCTTGTGGGATCCCGGCACGGAATGGGTCGCCCTGGACGGAACACTGAGCCACAACCAGGCGCAGGTTCCCATCCATTCGCTGTCGTTCCACATCCAGGATCCGCGCGTGGTGTACATGCCGCTGACGCCGGCGGAGGCCGCGCAACTCGGCTGCCGGGTCTATCCGATTGCGTCGGACCCTTACAAATTCCAGGATGCGGTGCTGGTCAACGCCGAGGAGGGTTATTACGGCCAGTGCAGTTTCCAGATTGATTTGAACACACCGGATTATGTCAAACTGGACCGCAACCTGTTGAAGGGGCTGTTCGGCAAATTCAATCCCTCACGCGGCGACCTGGTGTTCAGCCGGAATGGCGAGCTGCTGGGCGTCATGGCCAACAGCACCTACTGCCTGATGCTGCATAAATTTGCCCCGGCGGGAACATTGCAATTCGGTAACGAATCCCACGGCCAGCATACCGGCAGCGTCCTGGCGGAAATGTTTTCCTACGTCTTCAACCTGCCCACCAAGTTGCAGTAGGCGAAGGGGCAGGGACAAACTGGCTGCCGTTCCCAAATCAACGGGCAACGCAAGGGAATTGGTCAATTCGATCCTGGGGTAGGCTCATCGCGCTGCGCTGACCGCGCCGCGTGCAGCGGCGCAAAGGGAAGCGCCGCGACTGATCCGCCCGCTGCACGCGGGCGGTGACGCCGCAGCCCGGCATCCCTTCCTTCGCTGGCCCACTGACCAACGCAATCCTGGTTTGACAGGCGCGGGCCGAATCTGGCATATCTCCCCACACAGAAAAGGAAAAGTTAAACACAAAACACAAAACGATTATGCCAATTCCCATCGGATCCAAAGCCCCCGACTTCACGCTCAAGTCCAAGCAGGCCTCCGGCCTCGTGGACGTGAAGCTTAGCCACAACTTCGGCCAGAAGAACACCGTGCTGCTGTTCTTCCCGCTCGCCTTCACCAGCGTCTGCACCAAGGAAATGTGCGACCTCACCGCCGGCCTCGGCGCGTACACCGGCCTCAACGCCGACGTCATCGGCGTCAGTGTGGACAGCCCGTTTACCCAGGAAGTGTGGGCCAAACAGGAAAAAATCGGCATCACCCTGGCCAGCGACCTGAACAAGACCACCGCCAGGGCCTATGACGTGGTGTTCCCGATGCTGGCCGGCGTGGGCGACACAGCGGCGCGCGCGGCATTCGTCATTGATAAAAGCGGCGTGGTGCAATACAGCGAACAGACGCCGACGCCGAAAGATCTGCCCAACTTTGACGCCGTGAAGGCGGCGCTGGCGAAGTTGAAGTAATTTTCCAACCTGACCGGACCGGTTCAGGCGGCTCATTTGGGCGGCCTGATTTGTTACAGCCTGGGCGGAAGGTTGCCAGGAATTGCCCATTCGCTTACCGGCCTCAGGCTGCCGCATTCCGGGCAGGAGGTGACGTTGTAATGCACTCCGCAATTGGGGCAGACCGCTCCGGTGGCGAACGTATCGAAGGGTTTCCGGCATTTGCCGCAGCCCCAGAAAGCGCCTCGGGGTGGCGCGACCTTGCAGACCGGGCAGGCAAATCCTTCGTGACGCGGGGCGTTAGCCACTCGCGCCATTGAGCGTGCCTGCATCAAGCCACCCCAGCAATTCAACAAAATAAACACGGCCATGATGCCCATCCAGACGGATTGCGCCCAAATGGCAAAGAGGATCAGGGCCGCCACGCCGACGAAACCAATGCTGCTGGCGATGAGCAGGCTGCGCGCCCGGCCAAACACAAACCAGAGCAACGACCGCAGAATCTGGCCGCCGTCGAGCGGGTAAACCGGCATCAGATTGAAAACCAGCAGAATGGTGTTGATGTACCACATCGTCATGATGAAATGGTAGAGGTCCGGCATGGATTCAGCCAAATTTGCCGAGCTGCCCAGCCACCAGATGAGAGAAAATACCGGGAAGAGCGCCACGTTCACCAGGGGACCGGCGGCGATGCTCCACAACATGGCGCCCGGGCGTTGGGGTGGTGAAACATAGGCCACTCCGCCGAGCGGCCAAAGCACGATTTGGTTGGCCTGGCCTCCCACCTGTTTGCAGGCGAGCGCATGGCCGAACTCGTGCATCAACACGATCAAAAAAAGCGTGAGATATTCCAGCACGTTCCAGCCGATGGTATGATACTGGTGTCCCCGGCTTTGAATGCCATACACCGCGACAATGAACCATGACCAGTGCAGATAGACATTGATTCCGAAGAGCTGGAACAGCCGGATTGAGCCTCGATGCGTTGGCATGTCGCGCGGATTTATCACACACCTGCCGGCGGTAAACAAGGTTTTTGGCACGACCCGAGCCCTTTCGAAACGGTGGCAGCCGACGTGAGGAGGCTCTGGCTTTTCATGACGTTCAACCCTTAACCCTCAACTGTGAATCCTCAACCGAACTCTGAGCCGCGTTACCTCGGCTGCTACGAGGATCAGATGCGCCGCGGGCCGTTTCCAGTTCGTGACCTCGCTTTAACCGGACCGCCATTGAGAATGGCGCAGGATGCGGTAGATTATTGACAATGGTGCCACGAATTTTGATTGTGGACGACGAGGTCGATTTTGTTGAACTGGTGCAATATCGCCTCGCCGGGCTGGGCTGTGAATTTATCGTGGCCAATGACGGAGTCCAGGCGCTCAGTCAGGCCCGGCTGTTCAAGCCGGATTTGATCCTGCTTGACATCCTGCTGCCCGATCTCGACGGCCTGTCGGTTTGCGAGATTTTGCGCCGGCAGCCGGCCACGAAAAAAATCCCGATCATCATCATGAGCGCGCTTTCCGGCGACGTCACCAAGCGCACTGCATCCATCCAGGCCCAGGATTTCTTTACCAAACCGCTGGACCTGCCGCGGCTGGAACGCCGTATCAACGATCTGCTGCATCCGGTGCTGGCGGGGAAGTGATTTAGACCTTTTTCCACATCGCTGTCGGTGTCAGCGTACTGGTTGGCGGTGGAAATGGCTCACATCACGGCGCCGTCCGTGCGGCCGGTTCTCCGTGGAGCGCCGCGGAGACGGACGCACGGCGGCGCATTGATTCGCGTGAGCCTTCTGAAGGTGCGCTGTCTGAACAATATCCTGACGAAATCGGGAAACATGAATATGAGTCAACGTATCGGCGGGCCCCGCGTCCACCTCCCATCCCACGTAACAGTTAATGTGAGTCAACTCGGTGGGGAAGGTACGTCTGACAATGGCGGGGATTTTAATTGACGAAAATCCAGCGCTAATTTATAAGAGCAACTAAATCAAGGCAAAACCAGCATTTTGGTTTATATTTTATGCGACCTGCCAAATTGGTTTATTTTCTCATTTTCATCGTTTTGTTTCCGTTATCGCCCGCTTGGGCGGCAGGCAGACAAGTGCTGCCCTTTGAGTTGTCGGCGGTGGTGACAAACTCTTCGCCGGTCGGGCGGCTGCCCGGCACGACGAATTTGGATCTGGCCATCGGGCTGCCGTTACGCGACCGCGAGGGGCTCACCAACCTGCTCCGGAAAATCTACGACCCGACCAGCGTGGAGTTCCGGCACTTTCTGACCCCGGACGAATTCGCCGCAAGGTTTGGGCCCACGGAAAAGGATTATCAGGCCGTGATCGCTTATGCCCAGGCGAACGGGTTCACGGTCACGGCCACCCATCCGAACCGCCTGTTGCTGGATGTGAGGGGCTCGGTGGGCGTCATCGAATCGGCCTTTAAAGTCCGGATGTCCGAGTATCAACATCCAACCGGGAAGCGGAAGTTTTATGCGCCGGATGCGGCGCCGTCGCTTAACCTGGCCGTGCCGGTGTTGGGCATCAGCGGCTTGAATAATTATGCGCCGCCGCAACCGCGGCTCGTTGCCAACCTGATCACCAATGTGTCAAACACGATTCCGAATGCCGGTTCGGGCCCGGGTGGCACTTATGCGGCGTATGATTTCCGCGCCGCCTATGTTCCGGGTTGGCCGCTTACCGGCACCGGACAAAGGGTTGGGCTGCTACAATTCGACGGCTATCACTCGAACGACATTGCCTATTATGAAAGCCGGGCCGGACTTTCAAGCGTGACGTTGTCCAACGTGCTGCTCAATGGCGTTACGGGCAATCCGTCAGGCGGGGGCGGAGAAGTCGAGGTGTCGCTGGACATCGAGTCGTCGATCTCCATGGCGCCGGGACTGTCCATGGTGATCGTCTACGAAGGGTCAAGCTGGCATGACATTCTCAACCGGATGGCGACGGATAATCTGGCCAAACAGCTCAGTTGCTCCTGGTATATCCCGGGGGGCGGACCCGATGCGGTGGCCGACCAGATCTGGCAGCAAATGGCGGCGCAGGGCCAATCCTTTTTCAACGCCTCGGGTGATGCCGATGCCTACACCGGTCCGATTGATTTCCCGGGTGACACACCCTTTATCACGCAAGTGGGCGGCACCACCCTGACGACAAGCGGTGCGGGAGGCCGGTGGGTTTCCGAAACGGTGTGGAATTGGGGCGGCGGCAGTGGAAGCGGTGGCGGGATCAGCACCAGCTATTCGATTCCGAGTTGGCAAACCAACATCAACATGACGGCCAATCAGGGGTCGACCACCAGGCGAAACACGCCGGACGTTGCCCTGACCGCAGACAACGTATATGTCCGGGCGGACAATAAGGATTATAATGTGGGTGGGACGAGTTGTGCGGCGCCGCTTTGGGCTGGATTCGCCTCGCTGATCAACCAGGTGGCCCTGCAAAACGGCGAACCCCCGATCGGATTTGTCAACCCGGCTGTTTACGCGCTGGGCCAGCGGGGCGACTACACCTTGAACTTTCACGACATCACCACTGGCAACAATGAGAAACCGTCCAGCTTGACGAAGTTTGCAGCGGTGACCGGTTACGACCTGTGTACGGGTTGGGGCACGCCAACCGGCAGCAACCTGCTTTATGCGCTGGGGGTGCCGGAGCCGTTGAGAATCGTGCCCGGAGCGGGCTTTACCTTCACCGGTCCGGTTGGCGGACCTTTCAACTCGACGGCTCAGATTTTTTCGCTGACCAACAACGCGGGCGCTCCGCTCAGTTGGAGCCTCGCTTGCACGTCGGCCTGGCTCAACGTCACGCCAACCGGCGGCATACTTGTCACCGGCGGTGCCCCGGCAACGGTGACCGCGAGTTTGAGTTCGCTGGCCAGCAACCTGCCGGCGGCCGGTTATTCGGCCACGATCTGGTTTACCAACCTGAACAATCGTTTTGTACAAAGCCGCCAACTCACGCTGGCCATTGTTTCTCCGCCGGTCATCACCGCTCAACCGGCCGACCAGGCGGTGTTTGAAGGCGCGACGGCCACATTCACCGTGGGAACCACCTCCAACGCATTGATGTTCTACCAGTGGCAGCAGGATAATGGCAGTTACCTGACCAACCTGAGCGATGGCGGCACAATTGCCGGCGCCGCCACCAGCACCTTGACGGTGAGCAACGTGTCTGCCGCCAATGCCGGAGCCTATTATGTCACGGTGACCAACGCCGCCGGTACGGCAACCAGCGCCGCAGCGTTTCTGACCATCATCCCCTGGCGGCCGGTGATCACCCAGCAACCGGTCAGCCAGACGCTGCTCCCGGGCGCGCCGGCCAGCTTTACCGTCGCTGCGGTGGGCACGCATCCGTTCACTTATGGCTGGCAACTGAATGGCACAAATCTGGCGGACAACGGCAACATTTCCGGATCAAGCACGGCAAATTTGACGATCGGCAATGCGACAGTGCTCAACGCCGGGACCTATACCGTGGTGGTGAGCAACGCACTCGGGATGGCAACCAGCAGTGGAGCCTTGCTGAACATCATCTCCGTGACCACCCCTGGAGTCACCTTGAGCTCGTTGTCTTCGTTCATGGGCGGGAGCGCGTCGGGCGAGTTTCCTTACGGCCCGCTGGTGCTGGCCAGGGACGGGAATTTCTACGGAACCACCATCGAAGGCGGCGCGAACGGCTACGGCACCATCTTCCGACTGACCACCAACGGTGTGACGACGACGCGGATATCGTTAGCCTACAGCTATGGCGCTCTGCCCTATGCCGGATTGGCGCTGGGCCGGGACGGCCTTTTGTACGGGACCGCATCCCAAGGCGGCGGGAATGGGTATGGAACCATTTTCCGGACCACGACCGGCGCTATAACCCCGGCCGTCATGGCCAATTTTAACGAGGTCAACGGGTATTACTCCACAGCCGGCCTGGTGCAGGGCAGCGACACCAATTTCTACGGGACGACACTGTATGGCGGCGCGTTCAGTTATGGCAATATCTTCCGGGTGACTCCCACCGGTTCCCTGACTGACCTGCATGACTTCAACTACACGGACGGCGGCTATCCTTCGTCAGTCCTGATCCAAACGGCGGATGGCAGTTTATATGGGACGACTCAAAATGGTGGTCCCACCGGCTGGGGAACAGTCTTCAAAATCACGCCCGCCGGCGCGTTGACCACCGTGCATGCTTTCCACGGCCAGGATGGTGGCGTTCCGGTTCCCGGGCTGGTCCAGGATACGGATGGCAGCCTTTATGGAACGACGTACTCCGGTGGCACAAACGATTCAGGCTCGATATTCCGGATTGCCGCCGATGGAACTTTTACGAACCTGTACTCGTTCATCGGAGGCGCCGACGGCAGCAATCCTTATGGCGGGCTGCTCCTGGCTGCCGACGGCAATTTCTACGGCACCGCCATGAACGGCGGGACATATGCTGACGGGACGGTGTTTCGCATCGACCGCGACGGCACGTTCACAACCCTTGCGGAGTTTGACGGTTTCCAAGGCGCGGGCCCGGCCGCCACGCTCGCCCAGGGTCCGGACGGCAATCTGTATGGCACGACTGTCAATGGCGGCACGGGCGGCTTCGGCACCGTATTCCGCATTCGGATCGATGGTCCGTTGCAGATCACCAGCCAGCCGGAAGACAAGTTGGTTTATCTTGGTGGCACGCCCACGTTCAGCGTCTCGACCGTCGGCAGCCAGCCGGTGGTTTACCAGTGGCAGAAGTCCGGAACCAATCTGGTGGACGGCAGCGGCGTGTCCGGCTCCGCCAGCCGGTTGCTGACCATCACCAACGTGGATTTGGACAATGCCGGGGTGTATTCCCTGGTGGCCAGCAACTCCTACGGTTCGGTGACGAGCCGGATCGCATTCCTCGAAATCATGGTTTCTCCACCGTTGATCACCACCCAACCCGTCAGCCAGAGCGTGTTGGCCGGATCGACCGTTAGATTCACGGTTGGCGCGGCCGGGGATCAGCCGTTCTATTATCAGTGGATGAAAAACGGCACCAACCTTGTTGATGGCGGCAACATCTCCGGCTCCGCCACCGGGTTGTTGACGGTGAGTGGTGCCGCGGCCACCGATGACGGCGCTTATTCGGTTGTGGTAAGCGACGACTTCTACTGGGCGACGAGCG
Organism: Verrucomicrobiia bacterium; assembly: GCA_049280815.1. GTDB lineage: Bacteria > Verrucomicrobiota > Verrucomicrobiia > Limisphaerales > UBA11358 > UBA11358. The sequence goes on from JBAPQW010000007.1 coordinate 40,314, forward strand.
ACGATGCGGACCTCGCTGTCCTGCCCATCATTCAAACGGGCAGCACGCTGAACACGCTGCACTCGTTTGTGATTGGCACCGACGGCGGCTGGCTCAACGGGCTGGTGCAGGGAACCAACGGCAGTCTGTATGGCACGGCCCAATCCGGAGGCGCCAACGGTTATGGAACGGCGTTTCGAATCACGACCAATGGCGTGATGACCATAAGTGTCTTCAACCAGGTCAATGGCGCATATCCTTATGCCGGTGTCGTGCAAGCCACCGACGGAAATTTCTATGGAACGACCCTGCAGGGCGGTGCCGCCTCAGCCGGCAATGTGTTCAAGCTCTCGCCCGTGCTCGGTGTCACGAGCCTTTACTCGTTCACCGGTGGAACGGATGGCAATCTGCCGACCGCGGGGCTCGTTCAGGGTTCGGACAACAACTTCTACGGCACGACTTACGAGGGCGGCACTTATGGCAACGGCACGGTGTTCAAGATCGCGACCAATGGCGCCTTCACCGCGCTTTACAGTTTTCAGGGCGGAAACGACGGCTACGGTCCGTGGGCCGGACTGGTGCAGGGAAAGGACGGCAATTTCTACGGCATAACGGAATACGGCGGACTTTCCCTGGGACAGGGAACGGTGTTCAAGGTCACGCCCACCGGCACGCTAACCACGCTGCACACGTTCCACGGCGCCGCCGATGGCGCCTATCCAACCGCCAGTTTGATCCAGGCCGCGGACGGGAATTACTATGGTACAACATCCGAAGGCGGCACGAATGACAACGGCGGGACCGTGTTCAAAATGGCTGCCAACGGCGTCGTCACCATCCTGCACCAGTTTGGCGCGGGTGATGGCGCCAGCCCGGCGGCAGGTTTGGTTCAGGGCTCGGACGGCAATCTCTATGGCACCACGGAATTAGGCGGCCTCGGGGGTTACGGCACCGCCTTCACGATAACCACCAACGGTGTGCTGAACACAATTGTTTGGTTCAACTGGTCCATTGGCGCCTATCCGACAGCCCCATTGATCCAGGCGACGGATGGCAATTTCTACGGTACGACTGCTTTCGGTGGGGTGAATGGCTTTGGTACAGTCTTCCGCTTGAATGTCCCGCTGCCTCCGCATGTGGTGGTTCAACCCACCAACCAGATCGTTTACGCGGGCATGAACACCGCGTTCCAGGTCGTCGCCACCGGAGCGCCACAGTTGACCTACCAGTGGCGCTTGAACGGAACCAACCTTGCCGATGGCAGCAACTTCACCGGCACCGGTACCGGCACGCTGCTCATCAACAATGCGTCCGCCGTCAATGCCGGCACCTACTCCGTCGTCATCACCAACCTGCTGGGAACCACCACCAGCACCGGCGCGGTGCTGACCGTGGCTTCGCCACCGATGATTTCCAATGTCACCTGCAATCCGGATGGCAGTGTGACGCTAAATCTTTCGACCGCACCGTATACCAGCAGCCGGATCCTCGTGACGACGAATCTGGTGCCGCCGGTGGTCTGGCAACCCATCTTTACCAATGTGGTCGGGAGCAATGGCGCCTGGCAATTCATTGATCGGTATGCCTCCAATTATCCGGTCCGCTTCTACCGTTCCTCGACCCCGTAATTGGGTTGTGAAACATGGAAGCCCCTGACCGGGAATCATCACCATCATCCGATGGTGGGTGAGGTCGAGCTGGAGCGTTGGCGGTCTCAGCCCAAGGTGCGCTGAGAACAGCTCACCTTGCTGCAAACCGGGCCCACCCTTCATGTACTTCGCTTGACACATCTGCGCGCAGGCGTCATTTTCAATGCCGGTTGAAGGAATTAAGGACTTAAATGAACGCACCACACAATTTATTCGATACACTGCAATCATTCGATGCCGGCAACGGCAAGCCCGGACGGTTTTACTCGCTGCCCGCGCTGGAAAAGGCCGGCGTCGGCCCCGTTTCAAAATTGCCCGTCTCCATCCGGCTTGTCCTCGAGTCCGTGCTCCGCAATTGCGACGGCAAACGCGTGAGCGAGGCGGCGGTCCGCGCGCTGGCGAATTGGAAGCCGACGGAAACGCGCACCGAGGAAATTCCGTTCGTGGTCGCCCGCATCGTATTGCAGGATTTCACCGGCGTGCCCTTGCTGGTGGACCTGGCGGCGATGCGCTCGGCAGTGCTGAAGCTCGGCCAAAACCCGAAAATCATCGAGCCGCTGGTGCCGGTGGATCTCGTGGTGGATCATTCGGTGCAGGTGGACGTGAACGGCACGGCGGATGCCTTCCAGAAGAATCTGGAGATTGAATTTCATCGCAACCGCGAGCGTTACCAGTTTCTCAAATGGGGCATGCAGGCGTTCGACACGTTCAAGGTTGTGCCGCCCGGCATCGGCATCGTTCACCAGGTCAACCTTGAATACCTCGCCAAGGGCGTACTTTCGGTGCCCTCCGCCCTCAACGCTCAACCCTCAACCATCTACTATCCCGATACGCTGGTCGGGACGGATTCCCACACGACGATGATCAATGGCATTGGCATCGTGGGTTGGGGCGTCGGCGGCATCGAGGCTGAGGCGGGCATGCTTGGGCAGCCGGTTTACTTCCTGACTCCGGACGTCGTGGGCGTGCATCTCACCGGTGCGTTGCGCGAAGGCGTCACCGCCACCGACCTGGCGCTGACCGTCACGCAGATGCTCCGCAAGGCGAAGGTCGTCGGCAAATTCGTGGAATTTTTTGGTCCGGGCGCGACGGCATTGCCGGTGGTGGATCGCGCGACCATCGCCAACATGGCGCCCGAATACGGCGCGACCATGGGTTTCTTCCCGATCGACGCCGAGTGCGTGAATTATCTCCGCGCCACCGGTCGCAGCGCGGAACTTTGCCAGACTTACGAAAATTATTACCGCGCCCAGGGTTTGTTTGGCATCCCCAAGAAGGGGGACATCGCCTACTCGCAGGAATTGGAACTCGACCTCGCCACGGTCGTGCCCAGTGTCGCCGGTCCAAAGCGGCCCCAGGATCGCATCGAACTCCCCAGAATGAAGGATAGTTTTGTCAATGCGTTCAGCAAGCCGGTCGCGGAAAGCGGCTTCGGCATGAAGGCGGATGATTTTGCCACCACCCGGGTGGAAGTCGCCCTCAACGGCCACGGCAAATCCACCATCGGCCATGGCTCGGTTTTGATCGCGGCCATCACCAGCTGCACCAACACCTCGAATCCCAGCGTCATGCTGGCCGCCGGGTTGCTGGCCAAAAAGGCCGTGGAACGCGGTCTGACCGTGAATCCCGTCGTCAAGGCGTCGCTGGCGCCGGGTTCGCGCGTGGTCACCGATTACCTGAACAAGACCGGCCTGCAACCGTATCTCGATAAACTCGGATTCAATCTTGTCGGTTACGGCTGCACGACCTGCATCGGCAATTCTGGACCGCTCGCCGCGCCGGTCGAGGACGCCATCGTCAAAAACAACCTGGTCGCCGCCTCCGTCCTTTCCGGCAACCGCAATTTTGAGGCGCGGGTCCATCAAAACATCAAGGCGAACTTTCTCATGTCGCCGCCGCTGGTCGTCGCCTTTGCGCTGGCCGGGCATGTGGACATCGACCTGAGCAGCGAGCCGCTGGGCACGGGCAAGGACGGCAAAGCGGTTATGTTGAAAGACCTCTGGCCGACCCTGCGTGAAATCCGCGACCTCATGCAGGCCGCGTTGCAGCCGGAGGTTTTCCAGAGACTTTACAAGGATTTCGCCGGTCAGAATCCGAAGTGGAACGAAATCCCCTCCAGCACCGGCAACGTCTATGAATGGGACCGCCAATCCACCTACATTCAGGAACCGCCGTTCTTCACGAGCTTTTCATTGTCGCCCGGCAGCATCGCTGAAATCAAGGGCGCGCGGGCGCTGGGAATTTTTGGCGACAGCGTGACGACCGATCACATTTCGCCCGCCGGATCCATCAAGAAAACGTCGCCCGCCGGGAAATATCTTATCGAGAACGGGGTCGAAGCCGCGGACTTCAACAGCTACGGTTCGCGGCGTGGGAATGACCGGGTGATGACGCGCGGCACCTTTGCGAATGTGCGCATCAAGAACCTGATGGTGCCCGGCGTCGAAGGCGGCGTGACCAAACTCCAGCCCGGTGGAACACAACTGAGCATTTACGACGCGGCCATGGAATACGCGAAAACAAAAACGCCGCTGATGGTGATTGCCGGACAGGAATATGGCACCGGATCCAGCCGCGATTGGGCGGCCAAGGGCACCAACCTCCTCGGCGTTAAAGCCGTCGTGGCGCAGAGTTTTGAGCGCATCCACCGCAGCAACCTGGTGGGCATGGGCGTGCTCCCACTGCAATTCAAGGAAGGCACAACCGCGCAGAGCCTCAAGCTCGATGGCACGGAAACCTATGACATCGTCGGGTTGGGCGCGGATTTGAAACCGCAGCAGGATCTGACGCTCAAGATCACGCGGTCGGACGGCAAGGTTGAGAACGTGCCGGTACGATGCCGCATCGATACGCCCATCGAAATTGATTACTACCAGCACGGCGGCATCTTGCCCTACGTGTTGCGCCAGCTGGTGGCGCAGGCATAAACCAAAACCCCGAAAGAGAGTTCGGTGCCTCCATTGGGCTACGCTTTCTCCGGCTTCACCACCGCGACAACCACCGCGTCGGGCTGGAGATATTTTTGCGCCGCGGCTTTGACCTGTTCCTGCGTCACAGCTTCATATTTCGCATCGTCGAGTTCTGCGCGCTGGTAGCCAAGCCCGTAAAGTTCGTCGAGGGCGGTGGTGGAGGCGAGATGGCCGAGTTCCTGGCGGGCGATTTTTTTCTGGCCGATGATTTTGGCCTTGGCGCGTTTGAGTTCCTCGGCCGACAGGCCCTCGGTGCGCAACAGCGCGGCTTCCTTCAGAATCTCCTGTTCGACGAGGGCGGCCTTGGCCGGTTCCGTCCCGGCGTAAAAGGCAAAATAGCCGGGCGCCAGGCCGGCGAAATGTTGGGCGCCGACGTAATAGGCGAGGCCCAGTTGCTCGCGAATCCTCAGAAACAGCCGTGACCCGAGGTCGCTGCAGGCTTCCTGGATCAGTTCCAGCGCGTAATGGTCCTCGTCGTGCAGGGTCGTGCCGGGAAAACCGACGACGATCACCGCCTGCTTTTTGTCGCGGGTTTCCTCGACCCGCTGCACCAAAGGAACGGGCTGGACGGAAGGAATATGAATCAATGTCTTCGCGGCATGACTGGATTTCCAATGGCCAAACGCCTTTTCCACGGCGGACTTGACCTCCGCGGTTTCCACGTCTCCGTAGATGGCGAGCACGCAATTGTTCGGCGTGGCCAGCTTTTTGTGCAACGATTTCAAGCTGGCGGCCTTGAGCTTGGCCACGGTTTCCTCCCGTCCGGTTGAATCCAGGCCGTAACCGGTGTTGCCAAAAAGCGCCCGGCGCATAGCCAGGCTGGCGCTCTTGAGCAGGTTGTCCTTTTGCGCGTAAATGTCGGCAATTTGCACCTCGCGTTCGCGTTCAAGCGCGTCGGCGGGAAAAACCGGGTTCAGCACAACGTCGGCCAGCAAATCGAGGCCGGTGGCAAAATCAGTGCTCAGGGCCTCCAGGTTGACGCCGAAGCTGTTGTTGCCGCCGTAACTGTCAATGCTGCCGCCGACGGATTCAATTTCCGTCGCAATGTCCCGGGCGCTGCGGTGCGAGGTGCCTTTGAGCAGCATGCGGCTGCTCAACTGGGTGATGCCGTTGTCCTCCTTGGTTTCGGCGAGCACGCCCCCTTGGAACATGGCGCGAAATTCAACAAAAGGCAGGCGATGGTCCTCTTTCACCAGCAAACGGAGGCCGTTGGACAGTTCAAATTTCTGGATCGCTTGCGCATGGTTTTCCTCGACCGTGAAGGAGGATTTGGGGGCGGAGCCATTGGGCACCAACGTGTAAAGCGTGCGGTTTTCCGCGGTGAGATAATCCCGCGCCACCCGCAGGATGTCGTCGGGCCGGACCTGCTTGACGGCAGCCAGGTAACGCTCGGAAAAATTCAAATCATTCGCCGCCAGCCAGTTTGATCCCAGATTCTGCGCCTGGCCTTCCATCGTTTTGCGCATGGCGAGGGTGGCGGAAATGAATTGTTTTACCGCCTTGCTGAGTTCGCCCGTGGAGATGGTCGCGGTCTTCATTTTCTCCACCTCGGCGAGCATGGCGTCGCGCGCGGCCACGAATTTTTCCGGGTCCACGATGGCGCTCATGCCAAATAAACCGGAATTCCCGGGGCTGTAGGTCCACGCGTCCACGTGATGCACCACCCCCTGCTTTTCGCGGACCTGCTGGAACAGGCGCGAGCTTCGTCCGCTCCCCAGCAACACGGCCAGCACGTCGAGAACCGGCACATCGGGATGCCGCAATTCGGGGATGTGCCAGGCAAAATGAAAATGTCCGAGCTCGATGGGGGCTTCCTCGATGACTTCCCGCGGGGCCGTCTGCCGGGGTTCTTCCGGCAAAACGTTGGACGGCAATGCCCGGGACTTGGATTTTTCGTAGGCGGCGCGGATTTGCGCGATGACCTCCTCCCGCTTCACGTCGCCGACGACGACATAAAAAACGTTGTTGGGCGCGTATTTTTCGGTGTAGTAGCTGCGGATGTCGATGGCCTTGATTTCGTTGAAAATGTCCGGGTAGCCGATGATGGTGTAGCGATAGGGGCTGCGCGTGTAGGCGGTTTCAAACAGCCGGCGGCTGGAACGGCGTCCGGGATCGTCCTGGCCCATGTCCATTTCGCGGCGGATGACGTCGAGTTCCTTGGCCAGTTCATCCGCCGGCAGGGTGGCGTGCTGCATGATGTCGCAAAGGATGTCAATCGCCGTGCGCGCGCCGGTGGCGGGCACGTCAATGTGAAACACCGTGCGGTCGAAGCTGGTGTAGGCATTCATGTAACCGCCGGCTTCCTGCACCTCCTGGTCAATGCGGCTGCCGGGGCGTGTGGTCGTGCCCTTGAACAGCATGTGTTCGAGCACATGCGACAGTCCGGCGCCGAGCCACCGGCCTTCATGCACGCTGCCGGCCATGCACCACGCCTGGGCGGACACGACTGGCGCGCTGCGATCCTCGCGCACAATGATCGTCAGGCCGTTTTCAAGCGTGGTCACAGCGACCCCGGGTGGGAGCGATGGAATTCTCATCGCGGCGACGCGGGTTGAAAACGAGGTGTCACTCATAAGGTAAATTCAGACGGGAAAAATATGCGGAAATTCGTTTTCGGCAATCCAATTCGGTCAGGTGGTGAGCCTGGGTAATGGGGGAACTGACAAGCCGCCCACACCGGCTTACCCAACCACCGGTTTGGCCTCGGGATTGGATTTTTGCGCCGGCCAGAACGGTTTGCGGAAGGCGTCGGTGAAATCGTAACCGTTTTGAAAATCGTCACGGCTGTCCCGGTCGGTTTTGGCCAGCAGGCTGGTTTCCACCATGTTGAAAACAATGTCGCCAAAGTCGCGGCAATTGCGAACGCCCCATTCTTCCAGCACCGTCACCACCATCGGGCCGAATTGCTGGAGGGCGAATTGGCGGATGCCGTCGAGCAGTTCCTGCCCGCTGACATGTCGGATTTGACTGCGGTTTTCCTTGACGATGAGTTTCTGGGTGAAATCGAGCGCCTCGCGGACAAAGGTATAGGCTTCACGCGCGTAGCGCGGATCCCGGGCGAGGATTGACTCCACCGCTTCGTCAAAATTGATTTCTTGCATTTTAAGGTGTCGCCAGCTGGGTTGTTGCCGGTGTTGGATGGCCGGTGCGATACCATTTCACCGCCCAACCGGTCAGCAGCAATCCCAGGACAATACAGAGAACCAGTTGTTCCTGCTTGGTCAGCCGATTCACGGCGGTAATCTAACCGGAAAAGGCGTTTTAGGCAAGCCAGACTAATGGCCCCGGATTTGTGGCCCGGTTTGGGTGGGCGGCAGCTGCCGACGCGCCGGCTCGCGAGGACGCTTGCCCCACCGAAATGCCAGACTGTGCCGCCGTTCTTGACGGCTTTAATCTTGCGATGGCGACGCCGGGCCTGTTAGCCTGAAAACCCACTTTATGGCAGCCATTGGCCGATTTCAAAAGGACGACGAGATCTTTTACGCCAAGGTCGTGGAAGGTGAATTGTTCCGGCTGCGCGGCGATGTTTTCGGCTCGCCGTCCTTTGAACGCAAGTCCACGCCGCGCAAGGGAGTGAAAACCCTGGTGCCCGTGGTGCCGTCCAAAATCATCGCGGTCGGCATCAACTACCTTGACCATGCCCGCGAGATGGGCCGCGTACTGCCCAAGGAACCGCTCATCTGGTTCAAGGCCACCACGTCGCTTCTGCCGGACGGCGGAAAGATCGAAATTCCATTCCGCGAACACCGCACCGATTTCGAGGCCGAACTGGCCATCGTCATCGGGCGCAAGATCCGCAACGTTTCGCCGACGCAGGCACCGCGTTACATCTTCGGCTACACGGCATCGCAGGACATCAGCGATCGTACCATCCAGAAGGCCGAGGCACAATGGGCCCGCTGCAAATCGTTCGACACCTTCACGCCGCTCGGCCCGCTGGTGGAGACGAAGATTGACCCGCGAGAACTGAACATCCAGCTCTTCCAAAACGGCCAGTTGTGCCAGAACTCAAACACCAAGCAACTCATCTTCAAGCCCGCCGAACTCGTCAGCTTTATTTCCACGAACCTTACCCTGCTGCCCGGCGACGTGATCCTCACCGGCACCCCGGGCGGTGTTGGCCCCATCCACAGCGGTGACAAGCTGGAAGTGCGCATCCAGGGGCTTACGCCGCTGGTGAATCCGGTGAAGTAAGAACGCCGCGGTGCCCCGGCCGGGAGCCGCAATCTTTGCTTCGAGATGGCGGCTCTCTGCCGAGGGGCCGCCACGCCGCAAAATAAAATTCTTCGTTCCGTCGTTCGTTTGTGGTTAATCTTTCCGCCACATGAAGTGGACCAATGCTTTTATTCCCACCCTTCGCGAAGCCCCGGCGGACGCGGAAATCATTTCCCACAAGCTGCTGCTGCGCGCCGGGCTCATCCGCAAACTCGCCGGCGGCGTCTATAGCTTTCTGCCGCTTGGCCTGCGCGCGCTGCGCAAGGTGGAGAAGATCGTGCGCGAGGAAATGGACCGCGCGGGTGCGCTGGAGCTGCTCATGCCCGCGCTGCAGCCGCCGGAAATCTGGCAGCAAAGCGGGCGCTACGAAACCGCGAGCAATGTGCTGTTCAAGTTGAAGGACAGCGGCAACCGGGAATGGGTCCTCAGCCCGACGGCTGAGGAGGTCATCACGACCATTGCCGCCAACGAAATCAATTCCTACCGACAGTTGCCGAAGAATTTCTACCAGGTCAGCGTGAAGTTTCGCGACGAGATCCGCCCCCGCTTCGGCCTGATGCGCGCCAAGGAGTTCATCATGAAGGACGCGTATTCGTTCGACACCACGGACGAAAATGCCATGGCTAGCTACCAGAAAATGTATGATGCCTACGCGCGCATCTTCGCGCGGTGCGGCTTGAAAACCTTTCCGGTCGAGGCCGACACCGGCGTCATCGGCGGCAACTATTCGCACGAGTTCATGGTGCCCGCGGAAACCGGTGAGAACGAAGTGGCGTTCTGCGAGGGCTGTGGTTACGCGGCGAACCTCGAAAAGGCAGCGAGCGGCATTCCCAAAACCGCCGCGCGCGAAATCGGTCCCGCCATCGAAAAGTTTGCCACGCCGGGCGTGGTAACGATTGAGGCCTTGAGCAAGGAGCCTTACAAAGTTCCCGCCAACCGCCAGATCAAGACGCTGGTTTACATCGCCGACAGCCAGCCGGTTTTGATTTTGATTCGCGGTGACGACCAGTTGAACGAGACCAAGTTCATGGCCCGGACCGGTGCGGTTGCAGTCCGGGCAGCTACGCCCGAAGAGATCTTTCCGTTGCTGGGAGCCAAGCCGGGTTCGCTCGGGGCGGTCGTCCATGTTCCGGCCGACACCAAAGTCCTGGCCGACGAGCGTTTGCAGGGTGCGAACGACATGACGACTGGCGCGAACGAGGACGGGTTCCATTTGAACAATGTCTCCCTCGAGCGCGACATCAAGGTGACGGCGTGGTTTGATTTGCGAACCGTCACCGCGGGCGAACCCTGCGCGAAATGCGGCAAGCCGTTGAAGATCCGCCGCGCGATTGAAGTCGGCCATGTCTTCAAGCTGGGCACAAAATACAGCGAGAAACTCAACGCCACCTTCCTGGATGCGGATGGTTCCCGCAAACCGGCGGTCATGGGCTGCTATGGCATCGGCATCACACGCACGTTGCAGGCGGTGATCGAGCAGGGGAACGACAAGGACGGCATCATCTGGCCGCTGAGCGTTGCGCCGTACACGGTTTGCATCACGCCGCTGGGTGTGGCCCCGGACAGCGCGGTGATGAAACTGGCCGAAAAGATTTACGCCGAACTGACGGCCAAGGGCGTGGATGTGATTTTGGACGATCGCGATGACCGCCCTGGCGTGAAATTCAAGGATTCCGAACTGGTGGGCTTTCCCATCCGGATTGGCATTGGTGAAAAATCACTGGCCAAGGGTGAAGTGGAACTCAAGCCGCGCAGCGGCGCGTTGCAAGCCGTCAAGTCGGATGAAGCGGTGGATGCCGTGATGAAGCTGCTGGGATAAAGCGTGAACCGTTCCCGGGTCGGCGCCCCGGATATTCGCCTGAATATGCAGGAAACCTACCAGGCAAGAAATGAAAGCACTCGGCTCGGCAATTGTCCTGTTGGCTCTAACCGGCAATCCTGGGTTCGCCAAAATCGAATTGGCTGAATCCGCGCGCGCGATCGTTTCTTTGGATGCCGATTGGAGATTCCATTTGGGCGATGTCACCAACGCCGTCCAGCCTGATTACGACGACCATGCCTGGCGGCGCGTGGATGTGCCCCATGATTATGTGGTCGAGGGCGCTTTTGAGCCAAGGGCTCAGCTCGACGTGAAGGCTTCACCCGACGAGAGCATCGAATGGTACAAACTCCACGGCTTCCTGCCGGTGCAGCCGGCCTGGTATCGCAAGGTCGTTTCCATTCCCGCCGCCGCCAAAGGCCGCCGGCTGTGGGTCGAGTTCGACGGCGTATTCAGCAACAGCCACTATTGGCTCAACGGCCGGGAGATTGGCAGACAGTATAGCGGCTATTCGAGTTCCCGTTTCGACATCACTGACGTGGCGAACTGCGGCGGCGACAATATTCTAACGGTTCGCGTTGATCCGCGTTATGACGGCTGGTGATGGTTGATCCGGTGCATATCGCGCCCTGCGGAGTATTCGCGGCGCCAGCCGTCGCCGATCCGGGTGATGGCATCAAGGCGGACGCGATGGTTGCGGTGAACACTGACGTGACCAACGAGAGCGCTGCGGCCGTCATGGCCACGATCCAGAACGAAATCCTCGATGCGGATGGAAAAGCGGTCATCTCTGAGCAAGCGGTTCAGACTCTCTCGGGTGGATCTGGCACCAACGTGGCGCAGCGTCTTCCGCTGGCCAAGGCCAGTCTCTGGTCGCTGGAGAATCCCTATCTCTACCGGTTGCGCAGCACCATCAGCGTATCCGGCAAAACCGTGGACCAGTTGACCACCGCCTTCGGCGTGCGACAGGTTCGCTTCGATGCCGACCGTGGCTTTTTCCTGAACGGGAGGCACGTCAAAATCCAGGGGGTCAACGGCCATGAGGATCATGCGGGCGTGGGTGTGGCGATGCCGGACCGGCTCATTGAATGGCGGCTCGAACGGCTGAAGGAGATGGGCTGCAATGCCATTCGTTTATCGCACAATCCAGTTGCACCGGTCATGCTCGATTTCTGCGACCGCATGGGCATGCTGGTGATTGCCGAAAACCGCCACCTGGGTGATACCTATGATGATCAAACCGGCGCCGGCACACCAGCCGTCGAACATCGCGATCTATCCGCCCTGGTCAGGCGCGACCGCAACCATCCCAGCATCATTCTCTGGTCGCTCTGTAATGAGCAGTGGAAAGTTCAAGGCGCCGCCGCCGGGGCCGCCATGGTCAAGGCCATGAGACAGCGGGTGAATGAACTGGACGGCACCCGGTTGGTGACGGCGGCGATGAACGGCGGCTGGACCAACCAGGCAGGGTTCGCCAGCGTGCTCGACGTGGTCGGATTCAATTACAATCCCGAAGTTTACAAGAAATTTCATGAGGCATTTCCCGCCAGGCCCATGGTCGCCACCGAGATCGCCAGCGAGATCGGCACGCGCGGTTTTTACGGGCTGAACCGCTGGGAAAATTTCTGGGGCGACAAGGATCGCGGCTACGTCGCCGCTTACAGCATCAACGCGGGCCCGGGCGGCCAGACCGTTGAGCACGCCTGGCCAATTGTCGCGGAGAACGATTTCCTGGCAGGTGCTTTCGTCTGGACCGGTTTCGATTACAAAGGCGAACCCCGGCCATTCGGCTGGCCATGCATCAACTCACACTACGGCTTCATGGATATTTGCGGCTTCCCCAAGGACAGCTATTACTACTACGAATCGTGGTGGACGGACAAACCCGTGCTGCACCTTTTCCCGCACTGGAACTGGCCGGGACGGGAAGGCCAGGAGATTCCAGTGTGGGTGCACAGCAACTGCCAGGAGGTGGAACTGTTTCTCAATGGCGTTTCGCAAGGGAAGCAGACCGTGAAACCTTATCATCATCTGGAATGGAAGGTGAAGTATGCACCGGGCAGACTGGTCGCCAAGGGCATGCGTGATGGCAAGGCAATCGAAGCCACCGTGGAAACCACGGGCGCTCCCGCCGCCGTGTGCTTGACCGCTGACCGCACCCTGCTCGCGGCCAACAACACGGATCTGGCCGTGGTAAACGTGGGGATCCTCGACACCCAAGGCCGGGTGGTGCCGGTGGCGGGCAACGAGATCACTTTCACACTTTCCGGTCCGGCCAAATTGATCGGTGTGGGCAACGGCGATCCGAGCAGCCACGAACCCGACCAGGCCAGCCGGCGTTCGGCATTCAACGGCCTGGCCCAGGCGATCGTGCAAACGACAAAGAAAGGCGGCAAGATCGAGCTGAAAGCCGAAGCGGCCGGTTTAAAATCAGGCTACGTGACGCTGACAAGCAAATAATTTGTCCGGCTGTGAGAACGGCGTCTTTTAGGGGCAAACTCTCACCGGGGCAGCGGATGAAAGGTGAAGCGGGCGGGTTGAATTGCCGTGGGATCAATTTTCACCGTGTAATAGCCGCCGTCGTTTAGCAGTTCCGTGCCGGACAAGGCCGGGCAGAGCCGAACGTGGAACGGCCACCAATGATTTGCTTGGTGCAGCGCCGAACTGAAGCGGCTGACGTTCCGGCCCAGAAACCGGATGGGTGGAATTCCCGACAACAGCCTGCTTTTCCATAAAAGCAGCCGGGTGTGCAGATGGCCGATGACCGTCTGTTCCACCTGCGGCAGACGGCGGCGCACCGATTCCTCCTGCCACAAAAACGGCAAGGCCGTGGGATCGTGACAAAACAGAATAACGCGCTGCTCTGGTCGAAGGGCATCGAAGGCGGCGCGGATTTCAGCGAGGTGCGCGTCACGCAGGAGCTGCCAATCCGGCCATTCTGCCGGCGGGACGTCCGCCTGGTTTGCGGGCAGGGCGATGACGGGTGAGGCCACGCCGATGAGCAGGTAACGCCCGGTGGCCAGTTTCCAGAATGATTGCAGGCCGAGTTGTTGGCTGGCGCAATGCCAGCTGGCCAGCCGCATCCCTCCTTTCCCGCCAAACAGGGTCAATTTGCCAAGCTCATGATCGCCAAACGTGAACCGCGCGCGGTCGCCAAATTTGGCGCGGAGTTTACCAAGACATTCCTGCGCGCTCTGGAATGCCCCTGGGTCGCTGACGCCCACAAACGCGGTGTCGCACGGGTAATCCCCGTTGGCCACGACATAATCCACCGGCCCGATCTCGGCCAGAAACCGGTCGAGTTGCCGTCCCTGGTCAAACGGATGGCGCATCCAGATCCAATGCCGGTGGGCGCGCGCGACGGCGCGGAGGAGGGGATTGGCGATGCTCCGAAACTCATAATCTTCGCCCCGGGCGCGCTCGACCGGTCCGGCGTGATGAATGTCGCTCAAAATGGCGACCGTGACGTCGCCTGGCGGGCGGGTTTCCATGCGGCATCAGTTTTCCGCCGCCGCCACACCATTGCCGCCGCTTCGGTCGAGGCAGTCGCGCACTGCCTTGGCCAGTTCGGTGTGGGTGTAGGGTTTTGACAGAAAGCTGGCCCCGGTCCGGACCAGCATTTCCTGGTTGACCTCATTCGCGGTGTAGCCGCTGGTAAAGACAATTTTCAGGCCGGGCCGGCCCACCAGCAGTTCTTCGGCGAGATCCACGCCGGAAATGCCTTCCGGCATCACCATGTCAGTCAATACCAGATCAATTTCGTCCGCGCGCCGCTTCCAGAGGTCAAGCGCATCCTTGCCGGACGACGCCTCCAGAATATGGTAACCACATTCCTCGAGGATGTCGCGGGCCATGCTCCGCAGGACGGGTTCGTCCTCAACAATCAGTACGGTTTCCCTGCCGCCGGGGGGAGCAAGGGTGGGCGCGATTTCCTCCTGTTTCGGCGCCGGCACTTCGTCGCTGGCGGGAAAATAAACATCGAACGTGCTGCCTTTGCGGAGTTCGCTGTTCACTTCCACCCAACCTTCGTGCTGTTTGACAATGCCATAGACCGTGGCGAGCCCCAGGCCGGTGCCCTGGCCAACGTCTTTGGTGGTGAAAAACGGCTCGAAAATCCGGGTCATCGTCGCGGTGTCCATCCCGGTGCCCGTGTCCGCGACGCGCAGACGGACAAACGGTCCGGGACGCGCCTGGGGATGGCATTCGATGAATGCGTCGTCCACGTCCACGGTTTCGATGCCGAGGTTCAACCGGCCGCCGCGGGTCATGGCATCGCGGGCGTTGACGGACAGATTCATGACCACCTGCTCAATCATCCCGCTGTCCCCCAGGACGAATGAATTCCCGGCCGACGGTTGAAATTCGAGGGTGATGGTTCCGCCGAGGAGGCGCTGCAACATCTTGGTCATGTTGCCGACCACCTCCTGCAAATCCAGCGACCGGAGCTGCATGACATTTTTGCGGCTGAACATCAGCAACTGGCGCGTGAGGCCGGCGGCGCGTTCGGCGGCGAAATAGACGGCCTGAATGGAATCAATTATCTCCGACGGCACGCCCGGCCGGGCGAGCAAGGAGCTGGTGTGTCCCTGGATGATGGTGAGCATGTTGTTGAAGTCGTGCGCGACGCCGGCGGCGAGCTGGCCCACCGACTCCATCTTTTGCGACTGGCGCAATTGCGCCTCCAGGCTCAGCCGTTCCGTGGTGTCTTCAATGTAACAGTGCACCACATTGCTGGGCATGACGGGATGAAATGACCACGAGAACGTGCGGCCTTCCACCCGGGTTTCCAGGCGGACCTTGCTTTGCCCGGTCGCGAGACAATCGCTGATGAGGCGGCCGATCTCCGGGGGCAACGCTTCGCTGGGATGGTCTCTTTTCACCGAGGCGGCCAGTTGTTGCGCGGCCTCGTTGAAATAGGTGATGGTGCCGTTGGCGTTCATTTCCATCACCGCGTTGGGACTCAACTGGACGAAGGCGGCGAGTTTTTGCAGCTCGGCGTCGGCGCGTTTGCGCTCGACGGCGAGGCCGATGGCGGTGGCGGCAGCCTGGAGAAACTGGACTTCATCCGAGTTGAATTTCCTGGGGTGCGTGCTGTAAACCCCCAACAGTCCGAAAGGACGGCCACGGGTGGGAATGGCAACGGTGACGCTGCTGACCACCCCGTGTTCCGCCAGAAACGGGGAGGCGGAGATGCGGGTTTCGGTTTTCAGATCGGCGATGACGACCGGTTCCCCGGAACTCAAGGCAACGACAATGGGTGAATTTTCATTTCCGGGCAGCGCCGTCTGATGGTTGTACGCCGGTTTCCAGCCCACGCCGGCTTGCAGCCGCAATTGGCCGCCGGGCAGTTGCTCAAACACGGCGGAATATTCCACGCCCAGGGTTTGCGCCACCAGCAGGCCGGCTTGATTCACCAGCGCATCCAGGTCGCTGTTGGTCAGCGCAAACTGGCCCAGGGCGGCGACCACGGTTTGTTGGAAGGTGCGATTCAACAGATTTTTTTCCGCGTTTTCCAGGCTCTTGACGTGCAGTTCCAGCGACTCCGCCATCTGGTCAAAAAGTTTGGTGAGCTGACCGAGTTCGTTTTCCGTGGTCTTCAGTCCGGTGCGGGCGGTCAGATCGCCCTCGGCAATTTTGGCGGCGGTTTCGGACAGCGCGCGCACCTGGTGCATGATGAAATGTTCGCCGCCGAACCAGGCGGCGGCCAAAGCCAGCAACCCCACCACAAACCCGCTGAACTCCATATGGAAGATGTACATCAGCAGGCCGGCCGGGGTGATGAGCAGAAAGACGCTCCCGACCAATTGCATCCGCAATGTGGAGAATTTGAAGATCTTTTTTATCATTCGCCGATGCTGGAATTGCGCAAAAATCGTGCCATTAAAACGTGAATTCGCAAAGCCATTTTATTCAATTTGATGTGTCAATCGCCCCCGTCCGTATGGTGGGAATGCACGAAGCGGGAACCAGCCAGCCAGATTGATTGTCAGCCGGTGAGGATCCTTTTGCCCGGAGATATTTCCGCAAAAGTGAGCTGCTTGCGGGAATTTCAAAATGGAACTGCAAAAGTCTTGTGGCACAGATTTTCTTGCCTGCCAAAAAACACGATGAGGGCAAAGGCGCGGTGACCCATCTGACGCCAGCCTCAGGGTCCGCTTCGTCGGGGATCACCGGCAGGTCATCGGGCGCCGGTCGCGCCGGTGGAACCTCAGAAACAAAATTCAACCGGTTGCGAGTGCCCCGGTGCGTGCCTTGGACCGGTGCCCCAGATGAAAAATCAGGAAGCCGTGAAGAAAGTGCCGCAGTTCCTCGGTTTGGGCCTTTGACAGTTTGAGACGCAGACCCGCCGGCCAATCAACTTGTGCCAGGGTGCGGACAATCTGTTTTGCGCCGGATGTCAGCTCCACTTGGTCCAGGTCCGGACCCAGCCCGAGTTCGTGCAGGAGCTTGAGTTTGAAGGCGAAAACAATTTGCGGCTCTGGCGGGTGATGGCAAAGACAATCGAGAAAACCGGCCAGCAATTTAAAGACGGCGGGCAGGGGTGTCTCCGTTTCCGTGGCCTGCTCGATCAACGCGGCGGCCTCGGCGGCCAGCTGCAACCGGGCGAGGTCCCGGCGCAGCGCGTCATGCGGGTCGCGCAGGCTGGCCTCCCGCAGTGCATGCAAATCCGACCGGCGGCTCCGGCTGAATGTAAAATCCGCCAGGAAAAAAAGGTCGAGCCGGCCGAGGAATGGCGATTTCGTGCGCCGGGCGCCCCTGGCCACCGTGGCCATCCGGCCGAATTCCGGCGTGAGCCAGTGGATGATCAGGCTGGTTTCCGTCAGCAGTCGGGTGCGCAGGATGAGGCCGGTGGCGGATTCAATCATCGGAGAAATTCAATCGTGGCTGAACCGGGTGTCATTAGTGTTTATCCGCGGTGAAGGGTTTTGTGCGTTTCGTGCGGGTGCGGCGCGTACTCCTGGGAAATTGAGCCAAGACTGATGATGTATTTGATGGCGTCGGCGACGGACATCTCCAGTTTGATGATCTGCGTTTCCGGCACGAGGATTAAAAACCCTGAGGTGGGGTTGGGCGTGGTGGGGACAAAGACGCACAGAACCTTTTCCCTGAGCCTGGCCTGCACCTCGTCGTGTTGTTCGCTGGTGATGAACCCGACGGAATACATCCCTTCGCGCGGGAACTGGACGAGCACGACCGTTTTGAAGGAATGTTTGTTGCCGGCAAACGCCTCGTTGACCTGCTTGATGGCGCCGTAAAACTTGTTGAGCAACGGCACCTGCATCATCGCGTTGTCCATCCACTCAATCATCCGCTTGCCGATGTAATAGCGCGCCAGCACGCCGACCACGGAAATCAAAATCACCGCCAGCATGAAAGCCACCAGGCTCCAATACCAGTAGATCGGGCCGGCCCCGCCCTCTTCGTGGCTGACGGTTTTGGGCAGGAAGAACAGCAGCAGGTCCGTGAGGTTGGAAACGGTGCGAAACACCCAGAGCAACGCGGCAATGGAAATGATTGCCGGCAGGGTCACTACAAACCCGGTGAAAAAACAGGCGCGCCAGCGGGCAAAAATGGATTTCCTCATGCGGAAAGTCTAGCCGGGCGGGAAAGTTGTGCGAGTGAAAACCGGCGGGAAAGTTGGCGGACCAGGTGGTTTTCCACCCGCTTCATGTTGCGCCGGGCGATCGGTCGCCGGTCATCGTGGCCGGTCAGATGCAAGGCGCCGTGAACAATGTAGCGGACAATTTCCGACTGCCAGCTCGTGCCGAACTTGCGCGCCTGCCCAACCGCCTCGTCCACGCAGACCAGAACCTCGCCGTGAATGGCACGGTGCGACACTCCGTGCGCGCCGCCGGCGGGCAGGGGACGGCCCGCCCTGCCGTCAATGTGGTAATCAAACGTAATCACATCCGTCGAACCGGCGTGCCGGAGAAAAGTTTCATTGAGCCGCGTCATTTCCGGTGCCGCGACCAGGCAGATGCTGATTTCAGCATTTTCAACTTCCAGCTCCACCAGCAGCGCGTTCACGATTTTCTTCAGCACGCGCCGGTTGATTTTACGGGTGCGCTGCAGGTTGGCGATGGCGACGTTCATCTTCGCGGAGGGCGGAGTTCCACGGTGCCCTCACCTTTGGGGGCTCGCCGGCCCCGCTTCCCGGGATTTGTTTCGGCGATGCTCCTCGTAAGCCGTGATGATGTGTTGGACGAGCGGATGGCGCACGACGTCGCGCTTGCCGAATTCGACGATGGCGATGCCTGCGGTGGTTTTCAAGGCGTGATGCGCTTCCAGCAGTCCGGAACTTTTGTGCGGCGGCAAATCAATCTGGGTTTCGTCGCCGGTGATGACGGCTTTCGAGCCGTGGCCCAGACGCGTGAGAAACATCAGCATCTGCTCGGTGGTCGAATTTTGCGCCTCGTCGAGGATGATGAAGGCATTGTTCAGCGTACGGCCGCGCATGTAGGCCAGCGGCGCGATTTCAATGGTGCCGCGTTCGGTGTGCTTCTGGATTTCCTCGGCGGGCAGCATGTCGTGCAACGCGTCATGCAGCGGCCGGAGATACGGCGTGATTTTTTCGTAAAGGTCCCCTGGCAAAAACCCCAGCGCCTCGCCGGCTTCCACGGCCGGGCGGGTCAGAATAATCCGTGAAACCTTCCCTTCGCGCAGCGCGGCCAGGCCCAGCGCCACGGCCAGATAGGTCTTGCCCGTACCCGCCGGTCCGACGCCGAACGTGATGTCGTGCCGGCGGATGGCTTCGACGTATTTTTTCTGACCAACGGTCTTGGCGGTGACGCCGGGCTTGCGTTCGTGCGTCACGACCCGGTCGCTGACCAGATCCTTGAGGGTCGAGGCGCCTTCGTGCTTCACGACGTTTAACGCGTGGGAAAAATCGCGGTTCCGCACCGCGGCGCCGGCCTTGAGCAGGGTTTCCAGCGATACAAAAAGTTGCCTGGCGCGCTCGACGGCGTCGGCCGGGCCTTCCAGCTTTATCCAGCCGTCACGCGCCGTGGCCTTGACGCCGAGCTGTTCCTCGAGCGATTGGAGGTTGCGCGGCTCGTGGTTGAAAAGCTGCTGGGCGACGCGCGCGTTTTCGAAGTGCAGGGTTTCAGTCGGCATTTTTGGGGGCGGAAAACATCAGGCCGCCAATGCCGCCCGCAATTTTGCGGCGACTTCGTCCAGCGCCTGCGGCAAAACGCCGGTGTCGGCGAGGACCGGCATGAAATTCGTATCCCCGTTCCAGCGTGGGACCACGTGGATGTGCAAATGTCCGGCAATGCCCGCGCCGGCGGCCCGGCCAAGATTGATGCCGATGTTGAAGCCGTCGGGTTTCATCAGCTGCGTCAGCGCATTGATGCAGCGGCGGGTGAGTTTCCACAAGTCCGCCAGTTCCTCCTCGGTCAGGCCGTTCAGGTCGGGAACCTGTTTGTAAGGCACGATCAGGAGATGCCCGCCGTTGTAGGGATAGGTGTTGAGCACGGCGAAACAGGTCCGGTCGCGTGTGATGACATGGTTCGCCACGTCGTCATTGGACTGGGCGATGCGCGTGAACAGGCTGTCGTCGAGATGCGGCTTCCGCGCCAGGATGTATTCGATGCGCCACGGCGCGTGCAAGGATTCCATAGGCGGCAGGTTAGCGCGCAAAATCTAGGTGAACAAACTCAAAATGGCCGACGCGGCGCGCTTGCTGGCGCCGGGTCCGCCCAGAGTCGAGACAATCGCCGCAAGCCATATTTTGATCTGGGTGCGGCGCGGTTCATTTTGCAGCAGGTCCAACGCCGCGCCGGCGATGTTCCCCGGCGTGGCGGCTCCTTGGACAAACTCGGGAAAAACCTCCTCCTCCGCCAGCAGGTTCGGCATGGTCAATGATTTGACGGTAACAATGCGTTTGGCGACCTGGTACGTGAGCCACGATGTTTTGTACAGCGTCACCGTCGGCACGCCAAAAAATGCGCATTCCATGGTGACCGTGCCCGTCGAGGCAATGGCCACTTCCGCTTGCATGAGCGCCTGCGGCAGATTGCCGATCTGAATTTCCACTTTGCCTGGGAGCGCGGACAGCTTGTCCGCGAGTTGTTTCAAGGTGTCATTCGGCAACACCATTTTGGCCTGTACCTCCGGTGATTTCGACTGGATGAGTTCCAGGGCGCGGAGCATCACCGGCAAATGGCGCCGCAATTCACCTTCCCGGCTGCCCGGCAACAAAAGGATTTGCGGTTGGCGATTGGCGATTGACCCGAGTCCCACGTTACCCGGCGTCAATCGCAAGTCGGCAATTGTAAATCGGCCGATAATGGGGTGCCCAACGAATTCCACGCGCAGCTTCGGCACGCGCTGCGCGTACCAGTCCTTTTCAAACGGGAAGATGCTCAGCAGCAGATCGTAATCGCGCGCCAGCCGTTTTGCCCGGCCCGGGCGCGACGCCCAGACCTGCGGCGATACAAACTGAATTATTTTTGGATTCCAGCCGCCCGGATGCCTTCGAACATATTGTTTGACGGCATGACCGAAGCGCAGGTTAAACCCGCCGTAATCCACGCCGATGATGGCGTCGGGCTGGCGTCCAATTGCCAGCTTGAGCAGCTGCTTGAAGAGTCGGCGGAAATTGGTGTAGTTCTTCAGGACATCGGACAGGCCGATGACCGAGTGCTGCGTCAGGTCAAACGCCAGGTGAACCCCGGCCGCCTTCATTTTTGGCCCCCCCGCGCCAATGAAGGTCGGCGAAGGCGGCAAATCCGTGGTGGAGGACAGAACCTGTTCCCGCAGCGCGGACACCAGTTCCGCCGCGAGCAAATCGCCGCTCGCCTCACCGGCAATGAGCATGAAGGTTTTTGGATTCACGGGCATTTGTCAGCCACGGAGTGGTGCGCGATTTGCGTCAAGTTTTTTGGTTTTGAATCTGCCGGGTGATTTCAAAGGCGAGGTCCAACGCCAGTTTGGCGGATTCACCGCTGACCATCGGCGTTTGTTTTTCGCGCACGCATTCCACGAAATGCTGCAACTCGAGTTTGAGCGGCTCTTCCTTGGCAATCGGCACGGGCTCGCGCACGATTTTCTTTCCGGCAAATTGACTGACGATGGCGGAGTCCTTGCCGAGGCCGAGCTTGGCGGCGAGAACCTTTTTCAGCAGCGAACTTTCCGGTTGGTCTTCCCGGGCGACGCGATAGATGAATCCCTCCTGCACCCGGTAATCGAGCGAGATGTAGCAGGGATCCTTCGGGCCGCTGAAAACACGGATCTTGCGCATCCGCTCCGGGCTGATGCGGCTGGCGGTGAGGTTGGCGACGCAGCCATTCGCGAAGCGCAGGCGCACGTTGGCGATGTCCTCGCTCTGGCTCAAAACCGGAATGCCCACCGCATCCACGCTGGTGACCGGGGATTTCACGAACGCCAGCACGACGTCGAGGTCATGAATCATCAGGTCGAGCACGACGCCGATGTCGGTGGAGCGGGCAGGGTAGGGCGAGAGCCGGTGGCATTCGATGAACCGCGGCTGGGTCGCCACCGACTCAAGATATTTGAAAACGGGATTGAACCGCTCGACGTGGCCGACCTGCAACACACAATTATTCTGCCGCGCCAGTTGGATGAGTTCGGCCGCCTGGAGGGTGTTGTCGGTCATCGGTTTTTCGACGAGGACGTGTTTGCCCTGCGCGAGCAACATTTTGGCGAGTTCAAAATGCGTGGTGGTGGGGGTGACGATGTTCAGCGCGTCGCTGGCGGCGGCGGCCTCGGCGACGGAATTGAAAATGCGCGCATTATGTTTCGCGGCGATTTTGCGGGCGGTGTCGGCCTGAGTGTCGAAGATGCCGGCGAGTTCCACCTGGCCGGCGGCGGCGAGTTCGGCGTAAATGCGGACATGATTCTGACCCAGCGAGCCCGTGCCGAGGACGGCGACTTTGACCTTTGATGCCATGCGGGCAGTGTGCCACCGAAGACTGAAAACTGAAAACTGAAAACTTGGACAAACTTTGGACTTTGAACTTGGCGCTTTGGGCTCATAAACTCCCGGCGTGCTTGCTGGCATCATCATCGTCGTGGTGGCGTATCTTCTGGGATCGATTCCCACGGGTTATCTCGCGGCGCGGGCGAAGGGCATTGATATCCGCACCGTTGGCAGCGGCAACATCGGCGCCACCAACGCCATGCGGGTGCTCGGCAAACCGGCGGGAATCGCGGTGTTGCTGCTGGATGCGCTCAAGGGTTACGCCGCCGTCGGGTTGTGCCCCAGCTTGCTCAGGTTGTTCAACGGGCCGGTGGGGGATGTTGAAACCCTTCGGATCGTGGCGGGCATTGTGGCGGTGCTCGGCCACAATTTTACCTGCTGGTTGAAATTCAAGGGCGGCAAAGGCATCGCCACCACCGGGGGAGCCTATCTGGCGCTGGCGCCGCTGGCGGTGGTGGTGGCGCTCGCGGCTTTTATCGTGGCTGTGCTGTTGACACGGTATGTTTCCGTTGGTTCCATCGCCGCGGCGGTTGCCTTGCCGGCGACGGTCTGGTGCCTGCCGGAACACAACCTGTTCCTCGGCAGCGTGACCACCGCACTGGGGGCCATGGCCATTTACAAACATAAACCAAACCTCAAACGTCTTATGGCAGGAACCGAAAGCCGGATTGGTCAAAAGCCTGAAGCCCGGGAGGCGGCGAAGTGAAAACAACCGTGTTGGGTGCAGGGGCTTGGGGCACGGCGCTGGCCAAGGTGCTTAACCAAAACGGCCATGCCGTGACCCTTTGGGATGTTGACGCCGAAACCCTGGAGGAATTACGCCACGGACGCAGCGAACGTTACCTGCCGGGCGTGAAGCTGCCCACCGAGTGGAAGGCGGAGCTGGATTTCAAAAAGGCGGTTGCCGGGGCCGAGTGCCTCGTGCTGGCCATTCCGTCGCAGTTTTTCCGATCGGTGGCCACCAAACTAAAGGATCATCCGGCCATCCTGGTGAGCGTGACCAAGGGCATTGAGTTCGAGAGCGGCGACACCATGAGCCGCATTTTGCGCGAGCAGGCCCCGGCGGACCGCGTGGCGGCGCTGTCGGGCCCCAGCTTCGCCCGCGAAGTTGCCCTGGGCATCCCCACCACGGTGGTGTGCGCCTGTGAGAGCGACGTCACGGCGGGCATTGTGCAGGGACTTTTTCATCGTCCGGAATTTCGGATTTACCGCAGCACGGACATTCTGGGTGTCGAGTATGGCGGCGCATTGAAAAACATCATTGCCATCGCCGCCGGCGTGAGCGACGGCCTGGGTTATGGCGACAACACCAAGGCGGGCCTCGTCACGCGGGCGCTGGCCGAGATGCGCCGGCTGGGGGTGGCGTGCGGCGCCCAGGCGGAGACGTTCGCCGGCCTCAGCGGCCTGGGCGACCTCATGCTGACGTGCTTTTCGAAACAGAGCCGCAATCGCGACCTGGGCGAGCGTCTGGGTCGGGGTGAACTGATGAAGGCCATCCAGGCGTCGCACCCCAAGCTGGCCGAAGGTTATCCCACCGCGCGTTCCGCGTACCGGCTGGCCCGGCAGAAGAAGGTGTCCACACCGATTATGGAGGAGGTTTACAAACTGCTTTACGACGGCAAAGGACCCAAGCAGGCGGTGCGCGACCTGATCTCCCGCACCTTCAAAGCCGAGGATTGATTTTTCGGAGGGGCGAGTTTCATGAGCCCCTCATTTTCAAAAAAGGCCGGGGCTTCGCGGAACTCCGTCTTCCGAAAGTCATCCCAGGGCTGCCTTGATCAGCCTCATAAAATCCGCGTAGGTGTCCACGGCCGGGAAATCCGGGAATTGTTGCTTCACGTTGTCCGGCGCGTGGAAAAGAATGCCCTCGTGCGCCTCGGTGAGCATGGCGATGTCATTGAAGGAGTCGCCGCCGGAGATGACATGGTAATTCATGCGCTTGAAGGCGGCCACGGCCTCGCGTTTCTGCTCCCGGATGCGCAACTGGTAATCCACAATCCGGTCGTTTTCAACCATGAGCCGGTGGCAGAGCAGCGTCGGCCAGTTCAGCTGGCGGAGCAGGGGGGCGGCGAATTGTTCGAACGTGTCGGACAGGATGACGACCTGCACCACGGAGCGCAGTTCATCCAGAAATTCCCGCCCGCCGGGCAGCGGACTCAACGTCCCGATGACCTTTTGAATGTCGGACAGTTTCAGCCCGTGTTGATCGAGAATGGCCAGGCGTCCGCGCATGAGCTTGTCGTAATCCGGCTCGTCGCGCGTGGTGCGGCGCAATTCGGGGATGCCGGTTTTCTCGGCCACGGCGATCCAGATTTCCGGCGTCAACACGCCTTCCATATCGAGGGTGACAATTGATTGTTTCAAGAGTGGCAGTTTTGCAAAAGGCCGGTGGCGTGTCCAGTCCTGCCGGATTTCAACGCAACTCCGGATGGGCGGCGAGGATTTGATCCAATTCCGTTTTCGCCTCCGGAAAGTCCGGCGTCAGGCGCAAAGCTTCGCGGTATTGGTGGACGGCGGCGACCGGTTGGTTTTGTTGTTGCCGCGCCTGGGCCAGGCGGTAATGCGCCTTGGCCTCCGCTGGCGCCAGGCGGAGTTCTTCGGCAAATTGTGCGCCGGCTTCGGCCGGTTGATGGTTGTTGAGCAAGGCAAGACCCAGGTTGAAGTGTGCCTCCGGATCATCCGGTTGCAGTCGCGCCGCCTCGAAAAAATGGGGAATGGCTTCGGGGGTTTTACCTTGGTTGATGAAGGCCAGGGCCAGCCCGGTTTGGGCGCTCGCAAAATCGGGTTTGAGTCTGATGGCTTCGGTGAATTGAGCCACGGCTTCAGCCAGCTTGCCGCTGTGCATCAGCGCCAGGCCGAATGCCTGGCGCGCCTCCACGTCCTCCGGTGCCAGCCGCACGGCGGCCGCAAGCGGTTCGCAGGCTTTCTCCGTCCACCCCCGGTTCAACAAGGCGATGCCAAGGTTATATTGCGCCGGCGAGTAAAGTGGTTGGATTCGCACCGCTTCGGCATAGAGCATCAACGCTTCATCCGGCTGGCCGGCTCGCTGCATCAGTTCGCCCAGCGAGTTGTAAATGGTGTAGTTGTCCGTGGTCACCAGGAGGGTGTGTCGCAGAAGGGTGATGCTGTTCTGCCAGTATCCCAATTGTATTCGGGTGACCATCAGGCAACCCGCCAGCGCCGCCGTCCCGGCCAGCATCACCCCGGGACGCCATCGCGGCTGGTAATTCACCAGATCGTTCAAGCTCCAGGCGATGAGGATAAACAGCCCGATGCTGGGCAGATACATGTAACGGTCGGCGATGGACTGTGAACCGACTTGCACGAGTCCGATGGTGGGCACCAAAGTCCCCAAAAACCAAAACCAGCCGACGAACAAATAAGGATTCCGGCGCGCGCGCCAGAGGAACAATCCGGACCAGATCGCCAGCATCAACGCCGAGCCAATGACCGGCGCGGCGGACAGGTGCGAGTGGTACGGATAAAGAACCGCGAGATCCGCCGGCCAAAAACATTTTGAGAGGTAACGCACATAGGCCAGCAAAGCGTTGGCCAGTTTGGAATGGAAGGGCACGACCGCAGCCGACCAGACCGCCCCGGCCGACTTTTGGACGAGATAGGTTACAGCGCTTCCCGCCAGCGCCAGTGCCAGGAAGGGGAGCTTTTCGAGCAGCAAACGTGGGATCATTGAACGGTTGAACCGTTGCAGCGGCCAGAAGTCCAATAACAACAGAACAAACGGCAGCGTTACCACCGTTGGCTTCGACATCAATCCGCAGGCGAAGAAAAAAAGGGCAAGAAAGAAGCCGGGGGCCGAATGGCGGGAGTCGATGGCCTGAGCGACTGGATTTGCGCCCGACCCTCGTCCTTCGCCCCTCGACCGTTCTTGCGCGTAGCGCGTGTAGGCGATGAGCGTGAGCATCCAGAAAAAAGCGCTCAACACATCCTTGCGTTCAGCCGCCCAGGCCACCGACTCCACATGTAACGGATGCCAGGCGAACAGCGCCGCCACGAAGGCGCTGCGCCACAGGGCGCCCGTCAACTGGTTCAGCCACAGAAACAGCAACAGCGAGTTGGCAGTTTGAAAAAGCAGATTGGTGAGGTGATGGCCGGCGGGCTTTAAACCATAGAGCTGGCAATCCAACATGTGCGAAATCCACGTCAGCGGATGCCAGTTGCCGGCGTAACCGGTTTGAAAAGCCCAAACGAATTCTGAGCCGGTCAGCCCCGATTGCACCTGCGGGTTTTCTGTGATGTAAGCCGCGTCATCGTAATTGATGAAATCATGATGAAGCATCGGCCAATACAACGCCGCCGTCACCAGCACCAGCGCGAGACAAACCACCAGCCGAAGCTGGTTGCGGGTGAGATTGGCCATGGTCATGTTCGGGCAGAGGCGTCTTAAGTTCACTGCGGTTCCCGGTAAGGCTTGCCGGCCTGGTATAGTTTCAGCAATTCCTCGTTTTGCGCGGCAATTTTATTTTGTCCGGCGGCGGTGGCCAGGCCGGCGGCCTTTTGGGCGGCGGCCACGGCGTCGGGGAACCGGCCGGCTTCCGCATTGGCCGCGGAAAGCGTTGTGAGGAGCGCGGCCTGCTGATTTTGAGTCAGTTCACAGGCGCGTTTGGCGAGCCGGACGGCATCGGGTCCGGAACGAAGTTTCGGATCCGGACTGGTGGCTCGAATCCACGCGAGCTCATTGAGCGCTCCGGGAAAATCCGGCCGGGCCTGCAGTGCGGCCTGGAAGCGGGCAACGGCGTCTGTCGGATTGCCGCGCTGCCGGAGGAACACACCGAGATCGTACTGCACCTCCGGGTTGTGGGGCATCAGTTGGGCGGCGATGGCGAGGTGATTTGAGGCTTCCTCCGCCCGGCCGCTTTCCAGCAACAGCATTCCGAGGTTGAATTGTCCCATGGGAAAATCCGGCTGGACCCGTACCGATTCACTATAAAGCGACATGGCCTCCGCCTGGTGTCCGGATTTCTCCAACACATTGCCGAGCAAGGTGTAGGCCGCATAATTGTCGGTGGTGACTCTGATCGTCCGCAGAAAAATGGTCAGATTATTTTGCCAGTAGCTTAACTGGATTTGGGTGACGAGCAGGCAGCCGGCCAGGGCCGTGCTGCAAAATAACACGACGGGCTTGTGCCATGACGGATGGAAATTCACGAGCTCATTCAAACCCCACGCGACCAGAATGAACAGGCCGATGCTGGGAAGATAGAGGTAACGGTCGGCCATGGATTGCACGCCCACTTGCACGAGTCCGATGGTGGGCACCAAGGATCCCACATACCAGAACCAACCGGTAAACAAGTAGGGATTTCGCCGGGCGCGCCAGAGGAACAAAGCTGACCACATTGCCAGGACCAGGGCGGCGCCGGCCACCATCATGGCCGGCCAGCGATGCGGGTAGGGATAAATCAGCGCCAAATCCGTTGGCCAAAAGATTTTGGAAAGGTAGCGGACATAAACCACCAGGGCATTTTCCGCGCGCAAAGGCAGGGGCAAAACATTCGACGACCAGAAAGCCCCGCCTGCCTGCTGGACCGAATAGGTGATGACGCTGCCCGCGAGAGCCAGCCCAAAAAAAGGCAGTTTCTCAACGATAAGATGGGCCGTCGTTCGTGCCAAATAAGGAGGCTTGAAACGGTTCAGCGGCCAGTAATCCAGCAGCAGCAGAACGAACGGCAGTGTCACCACCATCGGTTTGGACATCAATCCGCAGGCAAAGAAAAACAGTGCCAGCAAATAGCTGGGGATCGACGGTCGACTGTCGAAAGCTTGAACCGAGGAATTCGCGTTTGTCTCGCGACCCTCGGCCCGCGACCGCGGTTGTGCGTAGCGGGTGTACGCGAAGAGCGTGAGCATCCAGAAGAAGCCGCTCAATACGTCCTTGCGTTCGGCGGCCCAGGCCACCGACTCCACATGCACCGGATGCCAGGCGAACAAGGCCGCCACGAAAGCGCTGCGCCACAAAGCGCCGGTCAATTGGTTCAGCCACAGGAACAGCAACAACGTATTGGCCAGGTGCAGAAGGAGGTTGGTCAAGTGATGGCCCCAAGGATTCAAGCCATAGAGCTGGCAATCCAGCATGAGCGAAATCCAAGTCAACGGATGCCAGTTGGCGGCATACCCGCTTTGAAAGGCCCAGATGACGCCCGGCGCGCTCAGCCCGGAATTAACATGGGGGTTGTCTGTGAGGTAGGTTGAATCGTCGTAGAAAGTGATGAAATCGTGATGCAACATCGGCCAATACAGGGCTGCCGTGATCAGGGCTAGCCCCACGCAAATCATTGTGGAGAGTTGGTTCCTTGTCAGTTTGGCCATGAACATAAGCTGAAGGTCCGGATCAGAATTCGACCAGATGACGTTCTCGCCGGACAAACTGGCCACATTTCCGGTAACCGACGTCGCGCGCGAGCTGGATGGCCTCGTGGAAATTCATTCCCACCTCGCCGGGCGCGTGGGCGTCCGAGCCAAAGGTGATGGCCACGCCGTTCTCAAACGCGAGTTCCAGAATTTGTCGGCTCGGATAGATTTCCCGGCAATCCTTGCGCAGGCCGGCGGTGTTGAGTTCGATGGCGCAATCGTGCCGTTTGGCGGCGGCGAGGAATTTTTCGTAAAGCGCCGTGCAATCTGATGGCGGGCGATGCCCGAACTTTTTCGGCAGGTCCACGTGACCGATGATCTCGAACAAGCCGGATTCCGCCGCCAGGGTCAATCGGTCGAAATAGGCGGCCCAAACTTCATCCGCCTGGCGGTTTTTCCATTCGGACAGTTTTTGCGGGTCATCAATCGCCCAGGAATCGGAGACGTAATGCACTGACCCGATGAAATAATCCCAGGGATGCCGGGCGGCCAGGCCGCGGATCCACTCTTCGTCACCGGACAGATAATCCACCTCCAACGCGAGGCGGATGGTCAGTTGGGGGAAATTCTTTTGCGCCTGCCGGACTTTGGCCACGTACTCGTCAAGCTGGCCGGCTCGCATCCGCCAGTTGTCGAAATCGTCGCGCGGCATCGGCGAGTGGTCGGAGAAGCCGATTTCCGTGAGGCCGACGGCCAGCGCGTGCTTTGCGTATTCAGCCGGCTCGCCGGTGGCGTGCCGGCACAGCGGCGTATGCATGTGATAATCCGCGGGCCATTTCATGGGGCTGAGTGTTGAGAGTTGAGGGTTGAGTGTCGAATAAAAAACAGGCTCGCTTCCAAGCGCGGAGATTCATTCTTGAATTCCGGGTTCATCCAATGCTTGCCTATGAGTTGGCGTTGACGGTATTAACGGGGAAGCAAAAATGAAAAAAACCTTTTTAACGATTCTTTTCACCGGCTGGTTTTGTCTCCAAACCACCCACGCTCAATCCACCGCCCAGACCAACGACTTTCATCGCTGGTGGCAGGACCGGCCCTTCGGCCCGGTTTATAAAAGTTCCGTGACCAACCAGCTTCCGCTCATCCGGGTGCAAGGGAACAGATTTGTCGATCCGGAAGGCAAAACCATTCTGTTCCGCGGGGTGTCCATTGGCGATCCCGACAAGCTTGAACACCAGGGACATTGGAACAAGGAACATTTTGAGCAGGTGAAAGCGATGGGCGCAACGCTCGTCCGCATCCCGGTTCATCCCATCGCCTGGCGCGAGCGCACGCCGCGGGAATATCTCAAGCTGCTCGACCAAGCGGTGGACTGGTGCACGGAGCTGGACCTGCACGTCATCATCGACTGGCACAGCATCGGCAACCTGCAGATGGAACTGTTCCAGGATCCCATGTACCACACCTCAAAGCCGGAGACGTTCGGATTCTGGCGGACGATCGCGCAACATTTCAAGGGCACCCCGACCATCGCCTTTTATGAACTGTTCAATGAACCGACCCTCTACCGGGGCCAGCTGGGCAGCATGTCCTGGAGTGAATGGAAGAAGTTGAACGAGGACATGATCCAGCTGATCCGGGCGTATGACACCGAAAAGGTTCCCCTCGTGGCCGGTCTCGATTGGGCCTATGACCTGACTCCGCTGAACATTGAACCCATCAATGCGGAAGGCATCGGCTACGTGACGCACCCTTATGCGAACAAGCGGTCAAAGCCTTGGGAACCAAAGTGGGAGGAGGATTTTGGATTTGCCGCCGGCCGTTATCCCATCATTGCGACCGAGATCGGATTTTCCGTGCCCAAGGGAACCGTGCTGAAAGATGACGACTATGGAAAACTCATCGTCAATTATCTGGAAGGGAAGGGGATCAGCTGGACGGCCTGGTGCTTTGATCCCGAGTGGGGCCCGACCCTGTTGGGCTCATGGGATTATGATCTCACCGGCAGCGGGGAATTCTTCAAGCAGGCCATGCAGGGGAAAGTTGGCAATTGAACTCGGCGGCTCGACCCAGCCTGGGATGTCTGGACTTGAGCTGCAAAGCCACGGCACGAAGAAATCCGGGATCCGATGATTCAACAGGGCTGGTGACCCCAGTCATTTTCTTTCAGCTCTTTTTCGTAAAGGTCCATCTGCTCCTCGGAGGTCAATTGGTTGGGTTCAGCCGGTCCGGCCGGGTCAAGTCTCTCCCCGGGCTTGCCGCCCTCGGTCTTGGTTTTGTCTGGGTCCGGCGGTTTCATTTCACCCGGTTTGAACTTTCGGCGGCGCCGTGCTCTTGCGTTCGATGAGTTCGGCGGATAAACGTTTGGTCTCCACCCGCTGGCCGCGCAGCAAACTAATCATGGCATCCATCGCGGCCATGCCGAGCCGGAACTTTGGCTGGCGGATGGTGGTCAGCGGCACCCGAAAGTATTCCGCCGTCAGGATGTTGCCATAACCCACGAGCGAAATGTCCTCCGGAATCCGCAATCCCTGCGTGAACAACGCCAGGGCGCAACCGATGGCCACGGGATCGCTCACGGCTTGCACGGCGGTGGCGTGACACGATTCATTGAGCATTTGCAACCCGGCCTTGGTGCCGTCTTCAATCGTGTTGCCGGCGGCAAAGACCAGCTTGTCATCCATCTCGATCCCGGCCTCGCGCAACGCGCGGCGATAGCCCTCAAACCGGTCATGGGCCCACGGCGCCACGGGCGGCCCGGTGAGATAGGCGATGCGCTTGTGACCGAGCTTCAGCAGATGTTGCGTCGCGGTGTAGCTGGCGACCTGCTCGTCGATTTCCACGCTGACAAATGATTTGCAAAACGGCGCGGGCGGTCCGATCAAAACCGTCGGGATCTGGCGCGCGAGCACCTCCTTGTAAACCCGCGCTTCGGCTTCAAAACGGTATACCGGCGAAATGAACAACCCGTCCACGCGCCGCGACAACAGCCGCCGGAGGCAGACTTCCTCGCGATCCGGCATGTTGTGCGTGTGGGTGAGTAAGAGGTCGTAACCCAGTTCGTGCGCGCGGTCCTCGATGGCGAAAATGATCCGGGCGAAAATCGGGTTCATGCTGGACGGGACGGCGAGGCCGAACAATTTTGTCGTCCGGGTGCGCAGCCCCTGGGCGGATGAATCGGGAACGTAGCCCATTTGCTGCGCCAGTCCCTTGATGCGCGCCTTGGTGGCCACCGACACATCGGGCGCGTCGCGCAAGGCCTTCGAGACCGTCATCACCGAGACGCCGGCGTGCTGGGCAATGTCTTTTAGTCGAACCACGTTAGTAAAGGCTAAAGGCTAAAGGCTAAAGGCTGAAGGGAAAAACATCAGTTTAACTCGGATTTCTCCGTGTTTAGCCTTCAGCTTTCAGCCTTTCATAAATACGCTCCGCGCCAGTGCAGCTTGCGGCGCAACGCTTTCAAAAATGAACTGTCCGCCAGATGCATCAGCCGGACGGTGCCGCGACTGCGGCGAACCGTCACCGCGTCGCCCGCGTCAAGTTCAGCGACAAACCGGCCGTCCGCGCTCAAGATGGTGGCGGGCGCCGGGCTGGCGGCCTGGACGCGAATGGTTGAGGCCAGGGGCAAAATGAGCGGACGATTCGACAGCGTGTGCGGACATATCGGTGTCAACGCAAATACTTCGGCGGTGGGCAAAACCACCGCGCCGCCCGCGGCCAGCGAATAGGCGGTTGAACCGGTTGGCGAACTGATGATCAATCCGTCGCCGTGGTAGCGCGTGACCAGTTCGCCGTCCACGCTCACATCCAGCTTGATGAGCCGGGAGATGGCGCCGCGGCTGATGACGATGTCGTTGAGCGCGGTTTCGTGAATCCGCCGACCCTGGCAGCGGCCGCTGACTTCGATCAGGGCGCGGGATTCGTATTTGAATTCACCGCGCCAGACGCAGGCCAGGGCACGGGTCATTTCATCCGAGGGCACGGCAGTGAGAAAGCCAAGGCCGCCGATGTTGATGCCGAGGAGCGGCGTGGTTGAACCGGCAATGTCGCGGGCAACGCGCAGCATCGTGCCATCACCGCCAAAAACCACCAGCAACTCCACTTCGTCCGCCAGCATGGAGGCGTCGGCACAGACGCGCTCCTTCAACCCCGCCAGCCGGGCGGTTTCGGCGTCACAAAACACCTTGCGGCCGGCGCGTTGGATGAGTCGCGCGGCCTTGCGAACGCTGTCGGCACAGGCGGCCTTTTCGGAATTGCCGATCAGCCCGATGCGTTTGATTTTGTCAGCTCGTTTTTTCAATCAGCGCCAAAAATTCCCGGTTGCCCGCCGGTCCGAGCAACGGTGATTCCGCCACGCCCTGCCAGCGCAAACCGGATTGCGCGCGGACGAACGCCTGCAATTCTCCCAGCACCCGTTCGTGCACTGCCGGATCACGGATGACGCCGCGACCCTTGTCAGCCTCGGCTTTGCCGGCTTCAAACTGGGGCTTGATGAGCGCGACGATTTTGCCATCTGGCTGCAATAATGCAATGGCGGCGGGTAAAATGTTTCGCAACGAGATAAACGAGCAGTCAATGACGGCCAGATCAGCGGGGTTAAACGGTCGGGGGAACTGTGCCGCCGTCAGGTGGCGCGCATTGGTTTTTTCCATGACGACAACCCGCGGGTCGTGCCGGAGTTTCCACGCAAACTGGCCCCGGCCGACATCCACGGCAAAAACCTTGGCGGCGCCGTGCTGGAGAAGGCAGTCGGTAAATCCGCCGGTGGACGCACCCAGGTCGAGGGCGGTCAGTCCGGTAACATCCAGTTGAAAGTGACGCAAGGCATGTTCCAGCTTGTGTCCGCCGCGGCTGACATATTTTTCACCCGCGTCCAGGGTAAGCTGGTCATCGGGCTTGATGGAGTCGCTGGGTTTATGGGCGGCCTGGGCGTTGATGCGGACCTGTCCGGCGAGGATGGCGCGTTTGGCGCGTTCCCGGCTTTCGCAAAGGCCCCGTTCAACCAGAGCCTGATCGAGACGTGTCATGTGACGCGCTCATGATACCGCAGGCCGTCAGTATTACAAGCGGTTGCCGGTGGTATAGACGCGGTTTTGGACTTCGCGGAAGCTGTGCAGAAAGAGATCGTTGTCGGCCACGGCTTTTTCCACCAGTTGCTTGAGCAGGAACATCTCGGAACTGTTGATAACTGCATGGACGCTGTGCTTGAAGGCCTCCATGGGCGTGAAAGTTTGAAACGAGTCGCCGAGCAGGATGATGGTGGCGTGGCGGCGCTGGTTGACGGGCATGTTTTGCAACGCTTTGAGGGTGAGATTTTCCTCAATGTTGTTCGCGCCGAAAAGTTCCTCGAGCACCACGACCTGATAGTGGGCCTGGCCGAAACGCACGAGAAAGTCGCTGTGGGTGGCGGCGGTATGCACCTTGTAGCCGAGTTCGCGCAGGGCGGTCTTGGCGTTCTCGAGCCATTCCGGCGTGGAGAAGGCGATCAAGGCCGGTTTGTCGTCAGCGCTGACGAAATCGAATGAACCATTCATAATTATTTTATTTTGAGGCCGGGTGACCCGCCAGCCGAGGCGGCGGCGGCTGCCAACGGCGGTGTTTTCATGCGCAACGAACCCATGGTGGTGGTCGTCTCGCCGCGGGCCTTTTTGACGTTGTCAATGCCGCGGGATATGGTGCTGCGTTTGGTGCAGTAGAGGAGGGCGGTTTCCTCGGTGATGATCCCCTGTTCGAAAGCTTCCATGCAGGCATGGTCAAACGTCCGCCAGCCGAAGGTATAGCTGGCCTCCATGATTTCATAGAAGGTTTTGCCCTCGCTTTCGCCCAGACGCATGGATTCCTGGGTGCGGAGGTTGGCGCCCATGATCTCGAGCAGCGCATAGCGGGCGCCGCCCACCTTGGGCACCAGCCGCTGGCTGACAATCCAGCGCAACGAATCTGCCAGGCGCACGCGAATCTGTTCCTGCTCATCCGGTTCGAACATACCCAGGATGCGGTTGACCGTTTCACCCGCGTTGATCGTGTGCAGGGTGCTGAGCACAAGGTGGCCGGTTTCCGCCGCGCTGAGGGCGATCTTCACCGTATCGCGGTCGCGCATTTCGCCGACGAGAATGACCTTCGGCGCCTGGCGCAACGCCGCGCGCAAACCATTGACGTAGGAATCAAAATCAATGCCCAGTTCCCGCTGGTTAAAGGTCGCCTGGCTGTGCGCGTGCACATATTCCACCGGATCTTCGAGGGTGACAATGTGAACGGGTTTGGAGGTGTTGATTTCGTTGAGAATGGCGGCCAGGGTGGTGGATTTGCCGGAGCCCGTGGAGCCGGTGACGAGAATCAAGCCGGTCTTTTCCTTGGGGATTTCCTTGAAAATGTCCGGGAACCCCAATTTGTCCAGCGTGGGGATGGCGGCGTTGAGCTGGCGGCAGACGATGGAATAATTTCCACGCTGCGCGAACACGTTGACGCGGAACCGGGCCTTTTCCTGGAGCGCGTAGGACGCGTCGCAGGAACCGTGGCGCAACAAATCCTCAATCTGCCAGAGATTATCGCCGATGATGTTCAGGGCGATGATTTCGGTTTGATATGGGGTGAGCTTTGCGATGGGCGGGTCAAGCACGACCGGCTTGAGTTCGCCATAAGCCTCAACCTGCGGCGGGCGGTCCACCGTAAACAGCAGGTCGGAGATCTCCGGCTGTGAAGCCAGCATTGCCGTCAAAATTTGATCCAATTCGGGTCGGCGCATAAATCAAGTGACGTCGTCTTCATCCGGCGGATGGGCGAGCAGGGACCGGAATTTTTTCCGGTCCAACGCCTTGTCATAGGCGTCTTCGGGCGAGATGCGTTTCATGCGCACGTGCTCCATGATGTGGTCGTCGAGCGGCTGGTTGCCGTATTTTTTGCCGACTTGAATCATGCCGGGAAGCTGGTGGGTCTTGCCCTCGCGCACCAGATTGGCGATGGCGGTGTTGAAAACCAGGATTTCGAAAGCCGCGATGCGCCCCTTCTTGTCGGTGCGCTTGAACAGGGTCTGGGCGACGATGCCCTTCAAAGCCTCGGAAAGCGTCTGGCGGATTTTATTTTGCTGGTCCGCCGGGAAAACGTCAATGATGCGGTCAACCGTTTTGGAGGCGCTTTGGGTATGCAATGTGCCGAAAACCAGGTGGCCCGTGGCCGCCGCAGTGATGGCCAGCTCGATGGTTTCCAGATCGCGCATTTCACCGACAAGGATGATGTCGGGGTCTTCGCGCAAGGCGCCGCGCAAGGCGGCGGCAAACGACTTGGTGTGGACACCCACTTCCCGGTGGTTCACCAGGCAGTTTTTGCTTTCGTGACAAAATTCAATCGGGTCTTCAACGGTGATGATATGATCTTTGCGGTTTTTATTCGCGTAATCCACCATGGCGGCCAGGGTGGTGGATTTGCCGGAGCCGGTCGGGCCGGTGACGACGACCAGTCCGCGGTTGAGCATGGCAAACTTTTTGAGCACCGCGGGCAACGGCGCCTCGATTTTCTCAAAATCCTCAAACGAAAGCACGCGGCTGGGAATCTGCCGGAAGGCTGCGGCGACCCCGTTTTTCTCGTTGTAGAAGTTGACGCGGAAACGGGAGATATTGGGAATTTCGTAGCCAAAATCAACGTCGCCGGTTTCTTCAAATTGTTTGATTTTGTAATCCGGGGCGGTTTCGTAGAGCATCGCCTTGAGCGCGTCGCTTTCCAGGGGCGGGAAGTCGACCCGCTGAAGTTCGCCGTTGATGCGTAGCATGGGTGGGTTGCCCGATGCCATGTGCAAGTCTGACGCCTTTTGCTCAAACATCAGGTTGAAGAACGCATCAATTTTTGCCATATAACCTTTCTTTTGAAGAAAACATTAGCTAGCGCCGCGCCAAATATCACGACATGAACGCGTTGACTGAAATCATTCGCCGCGAAATTGGCCAACAGGGAGTTTTGTCCTTCGCGCGTTTCATGGAACTGGCCCTTTACTGTCCCAAACATGGATATTACGAAACAAAAAAAGACAATCCCGGCCGGCGCGGCGACTACTACACCAGCGTCGGCGTGGGCGAAATCTTTGGCGGGTTGCTCGCCTGTCAATTTGCTGAATGGCTGGAACCTTTGCGGGGGGTGGCTGGCGGCGGGCGGATCGTCGAGGCGGGTGCACACGATGGCAGGCTGGCCAGGGACATCCTGGTCTGGCTGCGATCGAATCGACCCGATTTGTCCGGGGAGATTGAATACTGGCTCATTGAGCCCTCGGTTCAGCGCCAGGAATGGCAGCAGGAAACGTTGAGGGACTTCGCCCCGCGCGTGCGGTGGTTCAGCGACTTGACCGAGTTGAAATCCAAAACCATCAATTCAAAATTGACCGGTATATTTCACAGCAATGAACTGTTCGACGCCATGCCCATCCGCCGGTTTGGCTGGGACGCCGCGGAAAAAATCTGGTTCGAGTGGGGCGTGGCTGCTGCTGCTGAAAAGTTCATCTGGGCGAAACTGCCATATACCCTCGACCCTCAGGGCGCGGAAAGGGCCGGGGCGAGGGGTGTGCCGGAAAACCTCCCAGTTTCGCCAGAGTTGCTGGCCGTGCTTCCTGACGGATACATTATTGAGACCTGTCCCGCGGCCGAAACCTGGTGGCGTACCGCGGCGGGAATTTTGGATCATGGCAAATTGATGACGATTGACTACGGGTTGACCGCCGGCGAATTGATTTTGCCTAATCGTTCGCATGGCTCGCTGCGCGGATTTTTCCGTCATCATCCCAGCGATGATGTTCTGGCCCATGTCGGCGAACAGGACCTCACCGCGCACGTCAATTTTTCCGTCCTCCAGACCGCCGGAGAATCGGCCGGGCTGAAAACCGAAAAGCTTCTGACCCAATCACAATTTCTGACCCAGATCCTGGGCAAGGCGGCCCCGGTTGGGGCTTTCGGCGAATGGACTTCGGCCCAGTCGCGCCAGTTTCAAACCCTCACCCATCCGGAATTCCTGGGTCGCGCCTTCCGGGTGTTGGTCCAATCAAAGTAAACCCCGGGTTTTGCGCGCGTGGCTGCGGCTATGCTTTGGGCTCCGGCACGGCATTCAATTCGTAGTTGAGAATTGAAAGGCAATACATCGCAGCGGTTTCGACCCGCAAAACCAGCCGTCCCAGAGAGATAGGCAATGCGCCGGAGGCTTGGATCGCATCAAGTTCCTCCTGGGTGAAATCCCCTTCCGGCCCGATCCAAACCCCGACGCTCTGCGGCAGGCGGTTGTGTCTGGCCTGGAATCCGGCCAGGCATTCGCGGGGATGGCGGCGCCCCTTTTGCAAGGAGCCCACCAGCGACAAATCCGCTGTCTCCTGGCGCGAGCAAAACTGTTCAATCGTCATCGGGACCTCGATGTTTGGCAGCCATGCCGCGCCGCATTGTTTGATGGCTTCCACGGCCACGGTCTGCCATTTGTGGCGCTTGTTATCGGCATTCTCCCCGTCGAGTTGCGTCACCACGCGTTCGGACAAGATGGGCACGATTCTTCGAGTTCCAAGCTCAACGGATTTCTGAATGATGCTTTCAATGATTTTTCCCTTGGGCACGGCCTGCAACAGCGTGATGGAGCAGGGCGGAGGCGGGGTGAAGTTTTTAAGGGACACGGAAAGGGTGACGGCATCGCGCGAACAGTTTTCGACCGTACATAGAAATTCATTTCCGATTCCATCCAAAACGGCCACCAGCTCGCCGTATTTCAGCCTCAGGACATGGAGCGCATGATGCGCTTCGCGCCCGTCGAGCCGGAGACCTTCACCGGCACAACGTTCGGGGGGCAGATAGAAACGGTGCATGGGTTGAATTGTAGAAGAGGACTCGGGCCGTCTCACTCTTTTTCGCAACTTCAATCAGCGGCTCGTCACCGCGTCGCCCGCAGAGGTCAGCGGAACAGTTTTTTGGCCTTTTCAAAAAAACTCCGGCTGATGGGGTTGGCGTCGTCACCGCAGGCTTCGGCAAATTTCTGCAATTTATCCTTTTGTTCCGCGGTCAGGCGGGTTGGAACTTCGATCTGGATGCGCACGTGCAAATCGCCGTGGCCATAACCCTGCAGGCTCTTCACGCCCTTGCCTTTCACGCGAAAGGTCGTGCCCGGTTGGGTGCCGGCGGAGACCTTGATCGTGGCCCGGCCGTCCAGGGTGGGCACTTCGATTTCTGCCCCGAGGGTGGCCTGGACAAAACTGACCGGAACTTCGCAGAGCAGGTCGTCGCCGTCGCGCTGGAATATTTCATGGGCCTTGACGTGCAGCACGACGTAAAGGTCGCCCGGGGGTCCGCCGCGAACGCCGGCTTCGCCGTTGCCGGAGGAACGCAGGCGCGAACCAGCGTCCACGCCGGGCGGAATGCGGAGTTTGATTTTGGAACTGCGTTCGAGCTTGCCTTCACCATGGCAGGTTTTGCACGGCTTTTCGACCATGCGTCCCGCGCCCTTGCAATGCGGGCACGTCTGCGCGATGCTGAAGATGCCGCGCGAGGTGAGCACCTGTCCGCGTCCGCCGCAGGTCGTGCAGGTTCGAATTTTTGAACCTTGCTCCATGCCGGAGCCATTGCAGGTGTCGCAACGGTCCAGCTTCGACAGGGCCACTTCCTTCTCGCAGCCGAGCGCCGCCTCTTCCAGCGTGATTTCCAAATCATAACGCAAATCATCGCCGCGTTGGGGTTGGGACGGGTCCGCCCCGCCACCGAAGAAACTGTCAAAGATGGTTCCGCCGCCGAAAACCTCGCGGAAAATTTCAAACGGATCGTGAAAGCCGCCGCTGAACCCGCCGGCACGGCTGGCGCGCGCGCGCGGATCGAATGCGGCGTGCCCATATTGGTCGTAGGCCGCGCGTTTTTGCGGATCGCCCAGGGCTTCGTAAGCCTCGCCGATTTCCTTGAACTTTTCCTCGGCGGATTTGTCGCCCGGGTTTTTGTCCGGATGAAATTTGACGGCCAGTTTGCGGTAGGCCTTTTTAACTTCCTCGTCACTGGCGCCGCGGCTCACGCCGAGCACCTCATAATAATCGCGTTTGGACATGGATCAGGCGGCGGGCGGGGCTGACGGTTTTCGGGCAACAATGACCGCGGCCGGCCGCAGCAGCCGGTCGCGCAACTTGTAGCCTTTGCGAATTTGCTGGACGACCCGGCCTTCAGGCACGTCGGCGGATTCCACCTGGGAGACAGCTTCGTGCAACATTGGATCAAACGGTTTGCCGCCGGC
This sequence comes from Verrucomicrobiia bacterium, assembly GCA_049280815.1. Taxonomy (GTDB): domain Bacteria; phylum Verrucomicrobiota; class Verrucomicrobiia; order Limisphaerales; family UBA11358; genus UBA11358. The sequence goes on from JBAPQW010000007.1 coordinate 80,418, forward strand.
ATCAATTTCCTCCAGACCGGACTCGGCGAGGATTCCTTTGAGCTGTTGTTGAATCATGGCGATCCCGGCCTGCATGGATTCCATCCCCGCGTGCGGCACTTCCGCGGTCTGCGCGGCGGCCTGTGCCATCTCAAAATGGTCGAGCACGGGCAGTAATTTTTGGAGAAGCACGGCGCCTGCGGATTGGGCGGCTTCGATGCGCTCGCGGGCGGCGCGTTTCTTGAAATTTTCAAGATCGGCGGCGGTCCGCAGGAGGCGGTCCCAATGTTCGTCGGCTTTCGCCGCGCGTTCCCGGAGGGCAGTCAATTCGTCCGGGGTGGGTTCGGGAGCGGAAAGGGTGGCAGCGGCTGGCGGCGTGGCTTCGCCGGTTTCGGATTGGGATGTTGATATGACCTTTTTCTTCATGCGGTTGGTTCAGCGCAAAATAATTTCAAGCGGTAAAGGTAGACGATTATTCCAGAACCGGCAACAGGGATGCACAGTCGCGGCTATCGGGCGGGAACAATTTGCTGAAAGGCTGGCAGATTCCGCATTCCATCGAACCGGTGGTCCTTTTGCACCTCGAGAGACAGATCGCGGGCCGTCGGATTGGTCTTGAGGCGCCGGGCGCTAAGATCGAGAGATTTGCGCAGGTTTTGAATGGCCTGGTCGGGTTTGCCCAACACCGCTTCGAGGGCGGCAAGGTCATACACGGGTTCGGGTTGGTTGGGGGCCAGGGTGATCAGTTTTTCAATGACGGCTTCGAGTTTGATGAGGTTCCCCATTTGGGCGTATTGCTGGGCGATGAAGCTGGCGGCCCCGGTGTCCAGATGCGGATTTTCGAGTGCGCGGTCGAACAGTTCGATCGCCCGGTTGGTCTGCTGCATCTGGAGGTAGATATTGGCCAGGGACAAGAGGTTTTGAAGATTGTCCGGATTGGTGCGCACCTGGTTTTCCATCTGCTGCACCTGGGAATCGATCTGGGACCTCGTCGCGGACTGGTTTTTGAAGTCGCTCAGCCGTTTCACGAGATCCTTCACCTGATCATTGTACGGGTCGAGTTTCTGGCAGGTCTGGCCGATCAGGAACGCGTCCTCCACGCGGCCATATTGAAGCAGAAAATTGATATACCGAAAAACGGCTTCCGGACTGTAAGGACAAAAGGCGAACGACTGCTTGAAGGCGAAATCCGCTTCGCGTCTCAGGGACTCCGCGGCGGCGGGGGTTTTTTGGCGATATTCCTCCGGGCATTGGGGACTTAAACGCCAGGCATAAACGCCGGAGATGGAACTGCGGAGTTTGGAAAACGCCTTTTGCGCCTGTTCATCGCGGACAAATTTAAGGTCGCCCTTGAAGCCGCTGTAATCGTGGCGCAGATACACCTTTTCGATGAAATCCACGATGTCTTTGACCGAGGTGTCGTAAGTGATCCAGTTGCCGATAAGCCGGTCGGAATACTTGCTCCAAAACGCGTGGTCTCGCTGAAAGACTTCATCCGGAAGTTCTGGCAGGGGATTGCGATTGATTTTCATGATGACGCTGTAGGGCGTCTCGTACGGATACATCCACGGCAGCGGAAAACTTTCCTCGATGTAAAATTCGTTGTTGGGGTTGTGATCAAAAATGACCTTGCACAACAAACCGTTGATCATCATCACGGCCACCTGACCGCTGACCTGCATTTTCCCAGAAGGATCAACATGCACGTCCTCACCCGGCATCATCTGGCCGGCCTGCATCCGGCGCTGCACGTCCTCCATGTAATCCTGGAAACAGTGTTGTGAATCATCGGGGCTGGGAATGTAAATCTCCCGGTCCGGATATACTCCGCCCGGACTTTTGGCGACATCCGCCGGGTAGGCGGCTTCGAGCAACAGTCGGTTCAGTCGGATGCGGGTGTCGCCCTGAGGATTTTGCGCGATGAATTGTTGAAGATAATCCGAAATCTTCACCTGGGCAAACCGGCTGGAGTCATAAATCGACGGACCTTCAAGCAGCCGGTTCAGATCGTCGGCCAGTGCGGCGCGCAGGCTGGTTTCGCTGCCTTTGCTGGTGATCAAGTCCTGGGTCGATTTGCTGAGTTTTGGAAAAAGCCACCGGGAAAGCGGGTCCTGACTGGATTGGAGTTGGGACGCCAGGGCTGGCAGGTTGATGAAGTCCGGGCCGGCAAACCACGAAGTGGAGACACGCCATCGCTTTTCGATGCGCGCGCCGCGAGCGGTGAAATACCAGTCTAGCGGCGACACGATTCGGGCCAGGAGGTTGGTCTGGTAGGGATCGTCCTTGAGCAGGGTGCGGGCCAGCTCGCTGAAAAATGGCGGGTCGGTCTGCTGACTGCGAAAATACTGGGCGCGCAGGTAATCGAGATAGGTGCCATCAGCGAGGGCATTCTGCGTGATCAGATAGACGTCCCGACGGTCAAATTTCTGGTCCTGGAGCGGCTGGCAATCCGGCGGAATAAAGCTCTCGCAGAAGATCATGTAAGTGGGACAAAAGCGGCCGGGGTCGGTGCCGCCAAACAGGATCGTATTCCTGTCCATTTCGGGATAGATCAGGTGGGCATCAGGGCCTTTCATTGCCGCTTCGCGCAGTTTGGCGTCGTAAGTAAGTTTGCCGTCCGGTCCCGGGAACGGGGGGGTGAACATGTCGTGTCCAAACCAGTAACCGAACCAATGGTTCCGTTGTTCGCTGTGCGCCCAATGACAAATTCCGGAGTAAATCGGCATGGTGGCGAAGAGAACCAGCGTGATCAGCACCGGGCCGCGATGGCGGTAAACCAGCAGCGCCAAAAGAAAGACAAAGGGGATCGCCAGCAGGATCAGGTTGGCGTATATCGGCAGGCCACCCTGGTCTTTGGCAAAAGCCTGCTTGATCCAGTGCGGAAGCGCAGAGAGGCTGACTTCGCCGGCGGGACCGAAATAGTGCAGCCCGGTTGCATTCCAAAGGCAATAAATCCCCAGCAACGCGGCAACCGCCCCCCCCAGCAGACCCCAGCGTCGGAACACCGCATAATGCGTCGCCATGAACGCGGCAATCAGCGCCATGCCATAGCCGACCATGATTACCACGATTGCATGAGAGGCGATGAAGAACACCTTGTTCAACTCCGCCGTCTGGCGGTCAGGCGTCACATTGATGAGGATCATCAACAGGACAGCGACGCATAGATAAATCGAGACCAGGCCGGTGATCCAGGAGCGCTCGCGCTTTTGCATTTTGAAGAAAAACAAAAGCGGCACCAGCGCCACGAACACCAGAACCCAGTTGAACTCGCTGGCGACGTCGCCCACCAGAATCCCCATCTGCATGACAAAACGCGCCAGTCCATCCCGGCTGAGCAGGTCTGTCGGATTGGCCTTTTCATACTGGCCGCGGCTGAGCGCGTGGAAAAATCCCTCCACCGTGCGCGGATAACCCCATTGCATCGGCGGATCGGTCATGCCCGCGATCGGCTCATAAAAATAGAATGAGGCGCCCAAAAGCCACAGCCCACCGAGGATGATGACCACCAGCCATTCCCAGCCCCATTTCTCCGTTTTCCTGGCGAGCCATACCAATGCTCCCAAACCGGCCAGGAACAGCAGAAACAGAACCGGAAACTTCATGCCGCCCAAAAACAGTCCCGCCACCGCCGCCGCCAGCAACGCCATGACGACGTCCCGGCAAGGCTTGATCAAATCCTCCTTGGATTGAAGGCTCAACCAGATAAAGGCCGCGATGGATAAAAGTCCGACGGTATGAAAAATGACCAGCACCATGGTGGAAGTATCCAGCGCGTTGGTCAGATGGGCGTTTTGCGCCGCCAAAGCGCCCAGATAAATGATGCTGTTCCAAATGCAAAGATTGCGGCCAAGTCGCGGTTGCACGGTCGCGATGGTCACTTCAATTCCCATCGCCGCGACGAGCAGCGTCTGGTGGATGGTGGCGCAGATGCCAAAGAAAAACATGGCGGTGTAGAGATAGCCTCGTTGGTGTGGGGCATAGATCCAGCGCAGAAGACAAACCAACACAATCATCAACCAAGGCACGCCGAAGGGTGAAATACGATTGATGGCCACCGACTCGCTCCACATGACGCTTCCGAGGCCCAACAGCAGGCCCGCGACCGTGCCTGAAACCACACAGATGATGTTTTCCCATTTGCTGGCTATGTTTCTGAGTTCTTCAATTCCCTCCATGAGCATGCTGCTGCCTCGCGAAACCATGAAGGCCACCAGACCGCAGGCCAGCGCGGCGGCAGTCGCTTCGCCCACCTCGACGCGCCAGGCGACATTCCCTACGACCAACAGCTTCGTCCAAAGCCACGAATAAATCGCCCAAAAGGGATAGCCGGGCGGATGCGGAATGCCCGCGTAGAATGAGCCGGTGCACAACTCGCCGGAGTCCTCCAGGGTTTGCTCCGGCGCCAGCGTCAGAAAATACACGGTCCAAATCACCACGGAGGTGATGACCAGTGCGAGCCAGTCTATCTTGCGGAAGAGCGGGGGCACGCGCACGGGTAACGGTGGCCGGACCGGAACCGGCGATTTTACTGGTTGTCCCTTGGGGCTCTTCGGTTTTTGCTTTTCCATCTTTCGACGTTATTCGTTTGGTTTGGCGGACGGCGTAAAACCTACAGTAGAAATGGAACGGGTATGGTTTGTCCATCCCAAAGTGGCGGGCAAAACATTCTGTTCGATTTGCGACGACCCGCCGGGCAGGTAGGCAATGGCGCTGGAATTACTCAGGATCATGGCGACCATGTGATCTTGCCGGGGCGAGGCAACTGAAAAGCCGTTTTCCTGCCTGACCGCCGCCAGCGCCAGCAACATGCAAACGGTTGCGGGAGCAAGCCAGTTCATCACCCTGACCAGTTCAGGCCGGGCCTGCGCCTCAGGGAAAAGCCTCCGTTTAATTCTGTCCGAGGGCCTGCGCGGTTTCCAGGAATTTAATTGATCCTCCAGCCAGTTCATCTCTTTCATACATGGTCCTTTCCAAACATTGCTTGATCTTCTGCAAACCGTAACGGTACCGGCCGGCGGCGGTATTGGGCGAAATGTCCAACAACCCGCCAATCTCATCGAACGTGTAGCGGTGCCAGATTTTCAACACAATTACTTCCCGCTGTTCCACCGGCAGTCCGGCAAGGTATTGCATGGCGGCGCGCTCCATTGGACTTTCGCCCGGCTCCTTCTCAAACCACCGGCTCGACTCCAGCTCGCGCGTCAGTCTCCGCCATAAGGAACGCCGGTAATTCCGGACGTGATTCCGAAAACTGCGAACGCAGTAATGTTCGAATTCAACCGGAGGTTCCGGTTTTTGCAGCAGCGCCAGAAAGGTTTCCTGCAAAACATCCTCGGCTTCGCCGTGGCTAAGGCCCAAGGCCCGGCCATAAAGAATCAAGCCCGCCGCCTTCTGCGTGTATAAATTTTCGCGCCAATCACTCACGATTTCATTGCATAGACACCGTTGGCGGGGAATTTGTATAAAAAAAAGTTCAAGACGGAAAGGATTGAACACCGGTCATCTGACGCCGAACACCAAGGTTAAAGGGCGTGCAATGTCGTTTGCCGGTTCGTAGGGCGCTAAATAGCGGCCATTTATGTTTAATTCTTTAGCCCCAGCCGAGCAAATGACCGCCGCGCCAGGTGATGAATGCCAGGCCCCAAGCCAGGGCCCCCATGTATAGCCACTGGAAAACCGGCCATTTCCACGAATTTGTCTCCCGCCGCACCACCGCCACCGTGCTAACGCATTGCAAGGCAAAGACATAAAACACCATCAGACTCAAAGCCGTCAGGGTCGTATAGACCGGCGAGCCATCCGCTCGTTTTTGTTCGCGAAGCGTTTTGGCCAGATCCCCCTTGCCGGATTGCGGATCGCCATTGCCGACGTTGTAAACGGTGGACATGGTGCTGACAAAAACTTCGCGGGCGGCGAATGAAGCCACGATGCCGATACCCATCTTCCAATCGAAACCCAGAGGAGCGATGACGGGCTCGATGGCGCGTCCCATCCGTCCCGCGAAACTGTCACGGAGTTTTTCCCCCGCTTCCATCCGATCCAGATTGGCCAGTTGTTCGTCCGGTGTTTTGCCGGGTACAAGACTGACACTTCCGTGATAGTCCGCTGCGTTGTGGTTCGTGGTTGCATCCTGCTTTAAATCCGTCCGCAATTTTTGAAATATTTTTTCATTATCGGAATTTTTTGGATAAGTTGCCAGGAACCAGAGCAGGATGTTGACGCCCAGAATCACCGTGCCGGCACGCCGCAGGAACAGCCGCGCACGGTCCCACATGTGCCGCGCCACGACGCGCAACAGCGGTCGCTTGTACAGCGGCAGCTCCATGATGAGCATCGGCGTTTCGCCTTTCAGCAGGGTTTTTTTGAACAGCCACGCCATCAACAACGCCACCACCGTGCCGAGCAAATACATCGCCAGCATCGTCAACCCCTGCAACTTGAGGATGCCCAGAATCCTTTTGTCGGGAATGCACGCAGCGATGAGCAGGGTGTAAACCGGCAACCGGGCTGAACAACTCATCAAGGGCGCAACCAGGATCGTCACCAGCCGGTCCTTCGGAGTTTCAATCGTGCGGGTGGCCATGATGCCGGGTATCGCGCAGGCATACGAGCTCAGCATCGGAATGAAACTTTTGCCGTGCAGCCCGACCTTGCTCATCAGCCGGTCCATCAAGAATGCTGCGCGCGCCATGTACCCGGTGTCCTCCAGAAAGCCGATGAACAAAAACAGCAGCAAAATCTGCGGCAGGAAAACCACCACCGCGCCGACCCCGGCGATGGCGCCATTGACCAGCAAATCATTCAAATCGCCCGGCGGGATTAGCCGGCTGATCGAGCTCCCGGCCCAGTCAACGATCGCCTGCAGCGCTTCCATCGGAATCTTGGCGAACGTAAAAATGCTCTGAAACATCAGCGTCATGATGCCGATGAAAATCAGCGTGCCCCAGATTTTATGGGTCAGGACCCGGTCCAGCTTGTCGCTGAGGGTTTCGCCGGGAGGCGAAAGTTCCGTCGTCGCGGCCTGCTGGATTTCCGCGACCCGGGCGTAGCGCCACTCAATGGGCGCGCCGCGCCAGTCGATGCCGTTCGCCTCCAGCCGTTTGCGGGCGGCGGCCACGGCGTCCTGGACATTTTGTGGATAATGTTCCCGGCTCGAGGCCAGCGCCTTTTCGTTGCTGAGGATGAGCAAGGCCTCGGCGGTGGCCTGCAACCGCCGTTCCTTGAACGTTTCCGCCAGCAGATCGGCCAGCCCGGTCGCCTCAATCCGAAAGCGCCCGGGTAGCTGGCAAAACAAACGCGGTTTGATTTCTGCCGGATTTTGAAGGGTCGTGACAATTTTTTCCCGCAGTACCGGCAGGCCTTGACCGGTGCTGGCGACGATCGGCAGCACGGGCACGCCAAGCGCTTCGGTGAGTTTGGTTTCATCGATGCCCTGGCCATTGTTTTCTGCCACGTCCACCATGTTGAGCGCGATAAGGGTCGGATGGCCGAGTTCGACGACCTGGGTGGCGTAATACAGGTTGCGCTGGAGGTTCGAGGCGTCCACGACCAGCACGATCAAACCCGGCGGCGGCAACTCCGGCAGGCGATTCAACAGCACGTCGCGTGAAATCTGTTCGTCCAGTGAATTGGGGCTGAGGCTATACGTGCCGGGCAAATCGAGAACGCGGATAATGGTGCCGGCCGGCACCCCCAGCAACCGGCCTTCCTTGCGCTCGACGGTGACGCCGGCGTAATTGCCGACCTTGGCGCGCAAACCGGTGAGGGCATTGAACAAGGTGGTCTTGCCGCAGTTCGGATTGCCCGTCAGGATGACGTAAGGTGGCGCTGGGTTGGCGGAGGTTCCGTCGCTCATCGTCGTTGGCGCGGGCGCGCTCAGGAATTTGTTTTTACCAGAATCTGTTCAGCCTCGTGTTTCCGCAATGTGAGGTTGTAACCGCGGACCTTGATTTCGACCGGGTCACCCAGCGGCGCAAAGCGGACGAGTTGAACGGCGCTGCCAACGAGCAGGCCCATTTCCATGAGGCGCGGGCGGCTTTCGGGAGGCAGCTTGATTTCGGTGACGATGGCCGTTGTACCCACGGCAACCGAACTCAGCGGTTGGGGAGCCTCAGCCATAAAAATTTCAGGCGGCGGCGGATGAGGACAACGGTTCGACCAAAATGGTCTCGGCCAGTTTCTCACTCAGCGCAAGGCGGGCGTTGCAAACCTGGCAGATGACATTGGCCTCGCTGCTCAGGAGCTTGACGCGCTGCTCTTCGCCGAGGCCAAGTTCACGGAGGCGGTCGCGGGTTTCGGGTGAGGCGACGAGTTCTTTGATGCAGACTGTGGTGCCGGCGGCGACGTGGTTCAGCGGGCAGACCGAAGGCCCGGCACAATGACCCTCGACAATCCGATAGTCTGGCGACAGTTTTTTCACAACGCCAGCAGCATAGGTCATCATCAGCCATGAAACAAGCGGGTTTTTGCCACGGACTTCGCAATTTTTGGCTTCACGGCGGGCTCAAATATGTTCGCGCGACATTGGTTTGCCGCACTTTTTCAGATTTCGCTTCAAGGTAATGAGCGGTTCGGGCAGGATGGAGCGAAAGATTGTAAAACCATGTATTCCGGGAAAAAAATTGCCGTGGTGATGCCGGCTTACAACGCGGCCCAAACGCTGCGTCAAACCTACAACGAAGTGCGCGAACAAGGCATCGTGGATGAAATCATCCTGGTGGATGACCGCAGTCGCGACAACACCGTGGCCGTGGCCAAATCGCTTCCGGGCGTGCAGGTTCACGTGCACGAGCAGAATGCCGGGTACGGTGCCAACCAAAAGACGTGTTACCGGCTGGCGCTCGCGGCGGGGGCGGACATCGTGATCATGATTCACCCGGATTATCAATACACCCCCAAGCTGATTCCAGCGATGGCCTCGATTATTGCCAACGGGCTGCATCCCTGCGTTTTGGGCAGCCGCATTCTGGGCGGTTACTCGCTCAAGGGTGGAATGCCGGCGTGGAAATACGTGGCCAACCGCTTCCTGACCATGGCGGAGAACATTTTGCTGGGCGCGAAACTTTCCGAATACCACACCGGCTATCGCGCCTTCTCGCGGGAAATTTTGGAGCAGCTTGACCTGTCAAACAATTCCGACGACTTCGTTTTTGACAACCAGATGCTGGCGCAGATTTTCTGGCACGGCTTTACGATTGGCGAAGTGAGTTGCCCGACGAAATATTTCAAGGAGGCCTCCTCGATCAATTTCCGGCGCAGCGTGAAATACGGCCTGGGCTGCCTGGCGGTGGGATGGAAATTCCGCCTGGCCAAAATGGGCCTGCTAAAATCGGACTTGTTCAGTTCAGCGCCGCGGCCAGGCGCGACTTCTTCCGGTTGACGGTGGTGCGGGGAAGCACGCCGGATTTGACGGCTTTGTCGAATGCGGAATGAACGCCCGGCAGAAATTTCACCGCCTCGGCTTTCTTGCCGTCGGCGAGGAGGGTGCGATAATCTTTTTCCAGGCGGCGCAGGCGCGATTTGATGCTGCGATTGTGCTGGTGTTTGCGTTCATTGCTGCGCGCCCGGCGTTCGGCTGATTTCGTATTCGGCATATAAAATGTTTGTGCTTAAAAGGGCGTCGAATCTATTCAAATTCGGTTGAATGTCAACAGTGAACTGGCTCATCACGCTTTACTTTCGGGACAATTAAGTGTTTGTTGTCCAAAATGTCAGCACTTGATCGTTGCCACCATGAATAGGAAGCTGCAAATTTTACACCTCGAGGACGAGCCGGATTTCGCCGAGCTGGTCCGTTCGATGTTTATCCAGGATGGTTTGAACGCCGACGTCAAATGTGTCGGTGATCGAGCCGCCTTGGTGGAGGCCCTGCACCAAGGGACGTTTGACATCATCATTTCGGATTTCCACCTGCCATCCTTGTCCGGTCTGGATGCGCTGGTTATTGTGAGGGAGAGACATCCCCATATCCCGTTCATCCTGGTTTCCGGCACCATCGGGGAACAGGCGGCGATTGAAAGTTTGAAGGCCGGGGCCACCGATTATCTGCTCAAGCAGAGTCCGGATCGGCTGCCTTCCGCCGTCCGCCGGGCCGTGCAGGAAGCGGAAGAACGCGCCCGGCTGCGCGCGGCCGAATCTGAATTGGTCCGTCGTGAAAAATATTTTCGCACGCTCACGGAAAATTCGCTCGATGGGCTCGTGATTTTGAGTCGCGAAGGCAATTGCCATTATGTCAGCGCTTCGATTGAACGCATGATGGGTTACACCCCGGAAGAATTGCGCGACCGATCCATTTTTGCATTCGTGCATCCCGAAGATGTTCCGCGGGTGAAGGAGGTGTTGCAAATTGCCCTCGACCAGCCGGATCGGACCGTGAAAATCCAATTTCGCAATCAACATAAAAACGGTGATTGGCGGCATCTGGAGCTGATCGGGCAGAATAGTCTGCAAGACCCGGAAATATCCGGCATCGTGGCCAATTGCCGCGACGTGACGGATCGCTGGCGCGCGGAGGAGGAATTGCGCAACAGTGAAAAGCAATATCGCCTGCTTTTTCACGGCAATCCGAATCCGATGTGGGTGTTTGACCTTGAAACCCAGGCGTTCTTGGAGGTGAACGAGGCGGCCATCAAGCATTACGGCTATTCACGGGAAGAATTTCTAACCAAGACCCTGGGCGACATCCGCCCCCCGGAGAAAGGTGGTCCGCCGAATCCCATCCTGTCTGAGACCTCCGGTCGCAATCTCATCTGGCGCCAATGGCGGAAGGACGGCAGCCTCATTGACGTGGAAATGTTTTGGAGTCCGATTGTATTCGGTGAACGTTTTGCCGCACTGGCCATGGCCACCGACGTGACCAAGCGCCTGCGGACCGAGCACCGCAACGGGGTTTTCTCCAAGCTCGGTCACCGGCTCAGTTCAGCCACCACCAGTTCCGAGGCGGCAAAAATAATTTGTGAAGCTGCCGATGCGCTTTTTAAATGGGATGATTTTGCCCTTGATCTGTATTTCGCCGAACGGGACGAGGTTTATTCGCTGCTCACCATCACCACGGTCGGCGGACAGCGGGTGGAAATCCCTTCGTCACCGCAACCCAAAACCGCCAATGCGCTGGTCCAGCGGGTCATAAAGAAGGGTGCGGAATTGGTCTCTTCCTTTGAAGCCGGACAGTTTCCCGCCGTCACCATGCTGGCCCCGATTCGCAAGGGGGAACTGGTCATCGGCGTTCTCTTCGTTCAAAGCCACACCCCCGGCGTCTATACCGACCGCGATCTGGAAGTGATCCAAACTTTGGCCGACCAGTGCAGCGGGGCGCTGGAACGCGTCCGGGCGGAGCAGGATTTGCGCGAAAGCCAGCAGCGCTTTCGCGATCTGTTTGAAAATTCGCCCGATGCCATCCTGGTTGAGGATCTGGACGGCGTGGTGCTGGACGTCAACTTTGCCGCCTGTGTGCTGCATGGACTGACCCGGGACCAATTGATTGGCAAAAACGCCACGAGCGATCTCGTTCCGCCGTCACGCCGGGATAACGCCCGGCATGATTTTCAAAAGCTGGCGAGCGGCAAATTGTCCTGGGTCGAAGGTGAAAGCCTGACTGCTGACGGCAATGTTACCCCCGTCGAAGTGCGTGCCGGGCGGGTGGAATATGGCGGCAAGCCGGCCTTGCTGTTGCACGTTCGGGACATCAGCGAACGGCGGGCCGCCGAGGCCGCGGTGCAAAGTTCCGAAATGCTTTTCCGCTCCGTCTGGGAGAATTCCGTGGATGGAATGCGGCTGACGGACGGGAACGGTGTTATTATCGCCGTCAACAAGGCCTATTGCGAACTGGTCAAACTGAAGGCGGAAGACCTGGAAGGCAAACTCTTCACCGTCGTGTATGCCGCATCCGAGAATCCGCAAGCGATCCTCGAAAAGCAGCGCGAGCATTTTCAAGCCCGCGCCGCAAACCGTAAAATTCAGGGCGAATACACCCTTCACAATGGCCAGGTGATGGCCTTGGAAATCACCGATTCATTCATTGAATTGCATGGGCAGCCGCTGCTGCTGTTCAGCCTGTTTCGCGACGTCACAACCCAACGCCGATTGGAGGAGCAGTTGCGGCAGTCCCAGAAAATGGAGGCGATTGGCCAGCTTGCCGGCGGGGTTGCCCATGATTTCAATAACATCCTGACGGTCATCCACGGCCACGCCTCATTGCTGCAATCGTCGGAACTGGACGAAACCGCGATGCGTTCGGCGCAACAAATCACCCAGGCCGCCGAGCGCGCGGCCGCCTTGACCCGGCAATTGCTCACGTTCAGCCGGCGCCAGCTCATCCAGCCTAAAAAGCTGGACATGAACAAGATCGTCAACAACATGACGGATTTGGTCGCGCGGCTTTTGGGCGAGGACGTGATGCTGCAAATAAGCTGCTCCCTGTCGCCGGCCATGGTGGAAGCTGACGTGGGGATGATGGAGCAGGTGCTGCTCAACCTCGCCGTGAATGCGCGCGATGCCATGCCCAAGGGCGGACAACTGGCGGTCCGCATCTCCATCGTGGAGGTCAACGAAGATCATGTCCGGCGGCACCCCGAAGCCCGCATTGGGCGCTTTGTTTGTGTCTGCAACTCCGACACCGGTTGCGGCATTCCGCCGGAAAATCTTCAGCGCATTTTTGAACCTTTCTTCACCACCAAGGAAGTCGGCAAAGGCACCGGCCTCGGACTGGCAACGGTCTATGGCATTGTCAAACAGCACCAGGGCTGGATTGAAGTGGACAGCACGATTGGCAAAGGCACGACCTTCTGCATTTTCATACCGTATGCGGGTCCGGCGCAGGCCGGGGGTGAAAGGCCGACAACGCAAATCACGGTCCGGGGTGGCAATGAAACGATTTTGCTCGTGGAGGACGAGAAACCCGTGCGGGAACTTGTTTCCCGGGTCCTCCAAAAATACGGTTATAAAATTCTGCAGGCCGGCAGTGGCGCCGACGCCATCGGGGTCTGGTCCCGCCACAAGGATGAGATCGCCCTGTTGTTCACCGATTTGATAATGCCCGACAATATGAACGGCCGGGAACTGGCCGAAAAGCTGAAAACTGAACGCCCGGCGCTAAAGGTCGTTTTTACCAGCGGTTACAGTGCTGACATTGTCGGGAAGGATTTCAAGCTGGAGCCGGAGTTGAATTTTCTTCAGAAACCCTACCAACCACAGGCACTCGCGCTGACCGTGCGCCGCTGTCTGGACGACAAACATAATTGAAATGGGCCGGGACGGCATCCGGCTGCCGCATAATCCAACTTTTCTTGGCATCCACACTTCGTTTAAATTCAGCCCATGATAATCGCACCCTCGTTGCTCGCTTCCAATCATGCCCGCTTCGGCAGGGAAGTTGAGCGCGCCGAACATTCCGGTGGCGACTGGCTGCACCTCGACATCATGGATGGGCATTTTGTTCCCAACATTTCCTTTGGCCCCGAGGTGGTTCGCGCCGTCCGTCCGTTGACCAAAATGTTTTTCGATGTCCACCTCATGTGCTCGCGGCCGCAAATCCTGCTCGAGCCATTCGCCCGGGCCGGCGCCGACGAGATGATCATTCACGTCGAACTCGGCGAACAGGTTTCCCAGCTGATTTGGAACATCAAAAAGCTGGGGAAAAAAGTTGGTCTGGCCATCAACCCGCCCACCAATATCAATGAGGTCCAGCCGTATCTGGAGCAGATTGACTTGTTGCTGATCATGACGGTGAACCCCGGCTTTGGCGGGCAGGAATTCATCCACGAAACCCTTCCCAAAATCCAGCAGGCGGAAACCTGGCGGCGCGAAAAGAAATTACCTTATCGCATCAGCGTGGACGGCGGCATCACTTACCAGACGGCTGCCGAGTGCGCCCGGGTCGGGGCGGATACGTTTGTCAGCGGGACAGCCTTGTTCCATCAGCATAACATGCGGGCCGCGGTAAAAAAGATGCGCCAGATCGTCAACGCCCATGACCCGGCCCTGGCGGATTTGAAGGTTTAAATCACGCAATATGGCACCTATCAAATTTGGCACCGACGGCTGGCGTGCAATCATCGCGGAAGATTTCACCTTTGCGAACGTCGCCCGCGTCGCCCAGGCGGCTGCGGATTTTTGGAACGCAAACCCGGTGGCCGGCACGAAAAGGAGGATCATCGTCGGCTACGACCGCCGTTTTTTATCCGATCGGTTTGCGCAAATCGCCGCGGAAGTTTTTGCGGGAAATAATTTCCAGGTCGGGCTCACGCCGGAACCGACCCCGACCCCGTCGGTTTCGTTTGCCGTCAAGGCGCAACGGGCCATTGGTGGCGTGATGATTACCGCCAGCCATAATCCGGCGATTTTCAACGGCTTCAAGCTCAAGTCATATTACGGCGGCTCCAGCGATTCCGCCACGTGTCAGGCCGTCGAACGATTTCTCGACCGTAATCCGGTCGCATCCCTCGCACTCGCCACCGCCGTCAAAGATCGCCGGATCAAGGTCAGCGATGTCCGACCGGCGCATTATGCCGCGCTCAAAAAGCTGGTGGACTTCACGCTCATCGCGAAGTCAAAACTCCGTTTCGCTCATGACGCGCTCTTCGGGGTTGGCGCGGGTTGTTTCGAGCAATTGCTCGCCGGCACCACCTGCAAGGTCACCACGCTCAATGGCAATCACGACCCGCTGTTTGGAGGCATCAATCCCGAACCGATCGAACAAAATTACGCGCGCAGCCAGGCATTTTTGCGAAAGCATCCGCACGACATTTGCCTGGTGACCGACGGGGACGCCGACCGGGTTGGTGGCATGGACGGTCACGGCAACTATTTGACCACGCACCAGATCATCTGCCTCCTGCTGCATCATTTGGTCGTCAATCGCAAGGGCAGGGGACGGGTGGTCAAGGCGCTGACCACAACTTCGATGGTGGACAAAATGTGCGCGGCTTACGGGCTGCCGCTGGTCGAGACGGGTGTGGGCTTCAAATACATCTGCGCTGAGATGCTCAAGGGTGGTGTGCTGCTCGGGGCGGAAGAAAGCGGCGGCATTGGTTTTGCCAACCACATTCCCGAGCGTGACGGCATCGCCGCTGGTTTGATGTTGCTGGAGTTGCTCGCGACCGAACGAAAAACGGTCAACCAGATGTTGGCGAGACTGGAAAAGCAATTTGGTCCGCACCGTTACGGTCGGATTGACACGCAGTATCCGCTCGAAAAGCGGGATTCATTGATGGAATCCCTGAGCAACAACCCGCCCGCCAGATTGCTGCGTTCGCCGCTGGCAGACATGAAAACATTCGATGGCGTCAAATTCATTGCGGCGGATTCATCCTGGCTCATGCTGCGAGGCTCCGGCACGGAACCCATCCTGAGGGTATATGCGGAGGCGAAGTCGGACTCCGACGTGAAACAGCTCCTAAAACTTGGTGTGGGATTGACACGACGTTAAAAAATCAAAGAATACGAACATGCTAAACACCGGTATCCTCAATCCCCAAATCCTTTCACTGCTTGCCCGTGTGCGTCATACCAATGCGGTGGTCATCGCCGACCGTGGTTTTCCGTTCTGGCCGATGATCGAAACGGTGGATATTTCGCTGGTGGACGACGTGCCAACGGTGTTGGAGGTGCTGGCCGCCGTCCGCGCCAGTGGCAATTTTACGCAGGCTTACATGGCGCGTGAATTCAAGCAAAACAACCGACCGGCGACGCAAGCGAAGTTTGCCACGGCGTTTGCTGGCGTGCCTTTGGAATTTGAGCCGCACGTTGAATTCAAGAAACGCGTGCCGCAGTCCATCGGTTTGATCCGCAGCGGCGATACCACGCAATACGCCAACCTGATTTTGATTTCGGGTTAGACCGGGAGCGCCGGCATTAACACGAACCAGTTTCAGGCCTACTTTGCGGCGTCCTTGGCCTCCAGCTTTTGCCAGAACAAGCCGTAAATGGCAATGAACACGAAACAGACCAGTGGGACCAGCATGCCCAGGCGTATTGAGTGAACGTCGGCGATGTGGCCCATGCGTGGCGGCGCAATGGCCCCACCCACGATGGACATGACGATGAGCGAGGAGCCGAGCTTGGTGTGATCGCCCAGGCCGCGAATGCCGAGCGCGAAAATCGTCGGAAACATGACGGACATGAAGAAGAAGGTGCCGAACAGCGCGATCAAGCCCAGCTTGCCGCCGCCCATGCACACCGCCGCCAGCACCACATTGATGGCCGCGTAAGTCGCGAGCACGAGGTGGGGCTTGAACTGGCTGATAACGGCGCTGCCGCAAAAGCGTCCAGCCGTGAACAGGACAAAACCGATCCCCCCCAGCATCGTGGCGGCTTTCGCCGGCGTCACGTCGGCGTCGTTCTCAATGATGTAATTGACACAGAAGCTGAAGATACCCGTCTGCGCTGCGACGTAAAGAAACTGTGCGAGGACGCCGAGCGTAAAATGCTTGCGCCGGAACATGTCCCAATGCTTTGACACCACGATGAACGATCCGATGTAAGCGACGATGATCAAACTGTATTTGGTCGGGTCGAGCAAATTCGCAGGCAAGTTGAGCAGCGCCCAGACCAACCCCATAATCGGCGCGATGAAGAAATACAGCAGGCCCCAAACTATCACCAGCGTGATGCCGATGCCCGCCAACTGGCCGCCGGAAGGCTTGAGACCGGTTTTTTGATCGGCGGATATTTTGCTTTCATCCTCGGCATGCAAGTCCGGCACCGGTGCAAAAATAAAAACCAGAAGCCACACCGCCGCGAAGATGCCGATGCCCAGATAGGGAGTGGACAAGCCGGTATTGGCATTGGTCGTCGCGGCCACGACGGCATTGGTGGCTGAGGTGGCAGCGCCGCTCGATCCGCCGCCTCCTCCTCCGAAAACGAAGTATCCGCCCACAATCGGGCCGAGAATCCAGCCCACGCCGTTGAACGTCTGCGCGATGTTGATGCGCGTCGCGCCGTGTTCCGGCGGGCCGAGCACGGTCGTGTAGGGGTTGGCGATGGTTTCCAGACAGGTCATCCCCGCGGCGATGACAAACAGGCCCAGCAAAAAAGCAGAATACGTACCGATGCTCACCGCGTGAATGAACAAAAAGGCGCCGCTGGCAATCAGCGCGAGGCCGACCAGAATGCCGCCCTTGTAGCCGATCTTGCGCGCAATTAATCCGGCGGGAATCGCCATCAGGAAGTACGCCAGATAATTGGCAGACTGCACGAGGCCTGATTGCTCCTTGTTGATGTGCAGCGAATCCTGAAAATGCTTGTTCAGGATGTCAATCATGCCATTGCAAAACCCCCACAGCAGGAACAGCGAGGTGACCAGCGCAAAGGTGATAATAAGGTTTCTCCCATCGGCGGTTTTGAAAAGGCCGTCGGATTTTGCAGTGGATTGGGTCGGGGTGGTCGGTGCGATCATAGTTTGATGGTGTGCGTTGACAAACCGAACGGGCTGTTGATAGGCGATTAGTTATTTTAACCGCCACAACGAGTCAAGTTTTTCATTCGAGGAATTGTTGAAGAATCAAGGTTTCTGATTCATTGGGTACGAGATATTCGACTCCCAGACATTCCAAATGCAGCCCATGTGTTCGAGTTTTTTGGGCTGCGATCCGCCCGTTCTTGCCATTAACCCAAGGCACCCGGCCGATAATTGGAATGGCTATGGCCGGATCAGCGTGAATGCGCAGCGACGATGTATGTTTTGGCGGTTTCCACAAATTCACAATCGAGTCAGACTGGTCCTGAAATAGATGGACGCCCAAGGAAGCTTAAAAATGATGCTGGAACCGAGGGCTGACTTAAAATCAGACACCCTGCACGAAAATAAGACGCCAATGCACACATACCGTTCTAACGGTTGAATCAGGCATGTTGGCATTCCTAATGCTTGAACCGAAGCATGCATAAAACATGGTTGCATGCCTTTGCGCTAAATTTGCTGTTGATCGCCATCGCGGCAAAACTGCGCAGTTTAATGTCAAATCATGTACCCTTGGGTTATCAAGACGAGTCCGGTTTTCATTTTGGCGTAAAGCATACGCAAGACAATTGGCCGGCGACTTGGTAGATTTTTGGCGGTACGTGACTATAAAGTGGGAGCTTGGGGTTGAGTCTTGGTACTTGGAAGATTTGCTCTTCTTGGCGTTTTTCTTGTTATAGTCCCTTCACGAATAGTGCCTCATTTTTAGTCAGTTTTTGACAAATAATCTCCGGATTCCTACAGATATTTTGTCACCAACTATATCAACATGCTATATATCAACGTGTTATGAATTGACGAAATATATTGCATTTTGCTTCGGAAATTTTATAATACATACAAGAAATTTAACTATTCTCGTTGATGGAGGTTTGGATTGAGGCTGAATTTTGATTTTAACGTAGTCGTTTTGAGCTTTGCAGGCTGGTGCCGAAGACGTGTTCTGACGTCAATAGCCAACGGCTAATGTTGATTAACATCAAGATGAAAACAGAATCTCCAGCATGGTATTGTGCTCGTACGAAGCCCAAGCATGAACATATCGCTGCGGCGAATTTGCGCAAGAATTTGAATCTGGAGGTTTTTCATCCTCGATTGCGAATTGAGCGGGCCACACGGCGGGGGGTAATGAAGGTCAGCGAGCCGCTATTCCCTTGTTATATTTTTTTCCGTTGTTTAATCGAAGAAAAATTGAATGAAATAAAGCACACGAGCGGGGTGAGTACGGTCGTGCATTTTGCTCAGAAAATACCGCAGATAGCCGATGCGGTGATTGAAGAATTAAGGGAATGTTTTGAGGGGGAAGAGACGATGACCGTTGAGGATCGGCTTTCGCCTGGGGATGAGGTAATTGTTGCGGAAGGGGCGTTCAGCGGCATGAGTGCCTTTGTTTTGCGGGTCATGCCCGCGAGAAGGCGCGTTCAGGTTTTACTTGATGTTTTGGGACGTCCTACGCCGGCTGAAGTTGATGAAAGTTCGGTAGTCATTGAAGGAAACAGGGTGGCAAATTTGGTTCCCATGCTGGCGGCGCCGTTGGTGCAAAATGCCGCCTTGGTTGTTGGTTGAGTAAAAGTTAATAAGTTTCCCATCCGTGGAAACCAGGAAAATGGTGAATGGGGTGTTGGAAAAGTTCGTCGGAATTAATTCGGACGAACAAATGCGGAGCTTTGTTTCGGAATAGGTCCGCTTGGACTTTAATAAATCAGGTTTTTTTACAGCTATGGATTTTTCAATTATTGAAGCCAGGCAGTCGGGCGCTTCTGTTTCTCCCAAGGTGGAACAAAATTGGCGCTGGAAGCGTACGCTGGATGTTCTTCTTATCTTGCTTGCCCTGCCGTTTCTGATCCCGCTGGCGCTGCTTGTGGTTCTGGTGATACGCAGCGGTTCACGCGGGCCGGTTCTCTTCATGCAGGAACGCATCGGTTACCAGGGCATGCGTTTCATGTGTTTCAAATTTCGAACCATGTTTCTTGATGCAGACACGGCCATGCATCAGGGGCACCTGCATCAACTGATGAATTCGAACACGCCCATGCACAAGATGGATTCCAAGGGTGATCCGCGAATTATTCCCCTTGGGTTGTTACTCCGCGCGTCCGGTCTGGATGAACTGCCCCAATTGATCAACGTATTGCGCGGTGAAATGAGTCTGGTGGGACCGCGTCCGTGTTTGCCCTACGAATATGAAAAATATCTGCCCTGGCAAAAGGAACGATTTGCAACGCTGCCAGGCCTGACCGGCTTGTGGCAGGTCAGCGGGAAAAACAAGACCACCTTCGTGGAAATGATTCAGTTGGATATCAAGTATGCGAAAAGCAAAACCCTTTGGTGGGATTTGAAAATCATCCTGATGACCGTTCCAGCCTTGATCATTCAATTGTTGGAGGCGCGACTGGTCAAGAAATCGTCGGCCCGTTCGGTTCGCTCGAATACCCGTTACTCCAACGGTGCGCCAACGCCACATTACCATCGCAAGGTGCCTCTCGTTGGTGCAGTTCATGCTTCACGCGGGGAAGACGCGTGGGTGCGGAAAGAAACAAAATTAAATTTATAATATGACAAAACCAATAAAGGTCGGAGTGGTGGGTTGTGGCTACTGGGGGCCGAATTTAATTCGCAACTTCAGGTCGCTTCCCGATTGCAGCTTGAAAATGATGTGCGACGTCAGCGAAAGCCGGCTAAGCCATCTTAAGTCGTTGTACCCCGAGGTTGCGGGCGAGACGAATTACCATCACATGCTGAACGGCGTTGGCCTTGACGCGGTTATCATCGCCACGTCGGTCAAAACCCATTTCCCGATGGCCAAGGCGAGCCTGCTGTCCGGCAAGCACACCTTTATCGAAAAACCGATGGCCGCCTCATCTGAGGAATGTGAAGAGCTGATCGACATTGCAAAGAAAAAGGGCCTCGTGTTGATGGTGGGGCATACTTTTTTGTATTCGCCGGCGGTCAGGAAAATTCGGGAAATAGTCCAACAGGGCGATATTGGGGAGATTCGCTACATCTGCGCGCGGCGGTTAAACTTGGGACTATTCCAGAAAGATATCAATGTTGCCTGGGACCTGGCGCCCCATGACATCGCCATCATTTTGCACATCATGGAACGGGAGGCGGCGACCATTAACTGTCAAGGCAGCGCGCACATTACGCCCGGGGTGGAGGATGTGACAACCATGTGGCTCAATTTCCCGGGGAATCGGTCAGCCATCATTCACAGCAGCTGGCTTGATCCGAGAAAAATCAGGGAAATGACCATTGTTGGCAGCAAACGAATGATTGTTTATGACGATGTTTCCCAGCTTGAGAAGATCAGGATCTTCGACACACGGGTGGAAAGGCCACCTCACTATGACACTTTTGCGGAGTTTCACTATGCCTACCACTATGGGGATGTTCACGTTCCCTATATCAAGCAGGAAGAGCCGCTGAAGACCGAGTGCCAGCACTTTCTGGATTGCATCAACCACGGGACAACCCCGTTGACTGATGGCAAACAAGGCCTGCAATTGGTTCGTATATTGGAGGCGTCTTCCCAATCACTGAAGCGGGGTGGCGCCGTGGTGAATCTTTCCGCCCAGGCAAATGGTAATGGTTGGATGCCACCGGCTCCCGCAGCGGCCATACACATATCCGCCGTCAGAATCACCAAGAAAAAAGCTTCCCGCCAGCCACACGGAAAACTGCGGTTGAAATTTCAGTCTCGCACGCGCCAGGCTTCTCCAAAGCCAGCCCTATGAGTCTTCCGCAGCAGCCGTTGCAACGGATTGCTCCGGATGTGCGGTTGGGTAAAAACGTTCGACTCCATGGGTTCGTCAACCTGTATGGTTGTGAAATTGGCGACGACGTCAAAATCGGCACCTTCGTCGAAATCCAAAAAGGCGTCAAAATCGGGAATCGCTGCAAAATTTCGAGTCATACTTTCATTTGCGAAGGTGTGACGCTCGAAGATGAGGTTTTTATTGGGCACAATGTTGTTTTTACCAATGACCTCCATCCGCGCGCCACGAATGATGGGGGCCAGTTGCAGACCGATGCGGATTGGAGTTGTCTTCCCACCCTGGTAAAACGGCGCGCTTCGATCGGATCCGGGGTCACGTTGCTCTGTGGCATTACGATTGGTGAAAATGCCATGATTGGGGCAGGCAGCGTGGTTACAAAAGATGTGCCTTCAGGTGCGATTGTGGTGGGCAACCCTGCCCGGGTGGTCAAAACCCTTCCGTTGCACAGTTAAGCCGGAGTTTGCCAGGTCTTCTTCGACATGAATTCCAAACAGCCAGACATCCAGTCAGGTGGAATGTCTCTGGGTGACATCTATTACACGATATTCCGGCACAAGTGGAAAATCCTGTTCTTCGCCGCCTCCGGAATCATGGCCGGGGTGGCTCTGCTTCTTTCACACCCGCCCTTGTACGAATCCAAGACCAAACTCGATGTTCTCTATGTGGTGCAGGGCAAATCGTTGAATCCTTCCGGTGGGGATGCCAACACCGTGTCTCCGAGCGACCGGGGTTCCGGCATCATTCGGACGGAAGTGGAAATATTGCAGAGCCTCGATGTGGTGATGGAGGCGGTGCAGACGATTGGCGCGGATAGAATTTTGGCCAAAGCGGGTGGAGGCAACAACACCAATGCGGCCGCCGGCTTGTTGGAAAGCAATTTAATCATCGAATCATCCCCCGACAGCAGCGTGATTCAGATTGCCCTGCAACATCCGGATCCTGACATGGTGCAATCCCTGCTCAATGAAATCGTTGCCGCCTATTTCCGGAAGCATAATCAAATCTATCAGGGCGGCATCATGCTCAGCGACTTTTCGATCCAGGAAACCAACCGCCTTTACAAGGAGCTGGCTCAAACCAAGGAAGAACTACGAAGCGCAAAAATCAGCGCCGGCATCTTTTCTGCCGATGACGCGGATAATAGCTATCAAGAACAGATTTCTCAAATTCACACCAAACTGTTTGCCGCCCAGACCGAACTGGCTGAGCGCAAGGAAGTATCCACACGCATGTTTGCCACCGTGTCCTCGCCAGCCCAATCCACGAATGCTGAAGCTGCAATTTCCACCGACAAGGCCGAGAAATACAGAAATCTGTGCGTCAGACTTGATTTGCTCCGGAAGAAAGAGCAGGAACTTCTGTTGCAGTACACCGAGCAGAGCGTGCCGATAAAGGATTTGCGCGCGCAGATCGCGGGAAGCGAAATGCTCAAGAAACAACTTGAGGCCGAGGAACCGAGGCTGGCAAGCCTCGGAGTCTCTTTGGGACCGACGGAACATCCCGCTATCAGCCCGGTTGATAACGAGGCCCAAATCACCATGCTGGAAACAAGAATCAAGGTTCTAAATTCCCAACTGGACCAGCTGCAAGGTGAAGCGGCAAAGGTCGATGAATCAAAGACGACCATTGCAGAACTGGGACGGCGGGAGCAGCGGCAGGAAGCTGAGCTTGAATATTTTCAACGCAACCTGGAACAAGCCCGCATCGACGAAATGATCGGCGCCGGAAAGGTTCCCGGCATTAGTCCAATTCAATCGCCGTCGTCTCCGGTTAAAAGGTGGGCCAAGAAACTGAAAAAAATGGCGGTCATGTGTGCTGCGGGTGGATTTGCTGCCGGAATTGGGCTGGCTTTTCTGATTGAAATGCTATTGGACCGCTCCTTCAAGCGTCCCGTGGATATAGAAACTAAGCTGGGACTGCCGCTGTTCATTTCCATCCCGGATTTCAGTCAAAATGGTCGTTTCTTTGCTGCAACCCGCAACAAAAATGCTTTGCTTCTGACTGAGACCGTTGGAAAAGGCGAAATTAAAACTTCCGGCCTGACCCCGTGGAACCGGCAAAATCCATTGCGCCCGTTCTGCGATGGACTGCGCGACCGGTTAATTGTTCACTTTGACGTCAAGAAGGTGACTCACAATCCCAAGCTTGTCGCCGTGACCAGCTGCAATAAAGGGGCCGGCGTAAGCAGCGTCGCTGCCGGTCTCGCCGCTTCACTTTCGGAAACCGGCGACGGGAACGTGCTCCTGGTCGACATGAACATCGAAGGTGGGGCGGCGCAACAATTTTACAAAGGCAAACTGGGTTGTGACTTGGATGCGGTCTTGGAAACCGAAGCCAGGAAGGGCGCACAGATCCAGGATAACCTGTATGTGGCGACGGAACCGATGCATGGCGATGATAAGCTCCCGAGCATTCTGCCCAAGCATTTCATGGGTTTGATACCCAAACTGAGGGCCAGCGATTACGATTACATCATATTTGACATGCCCCCGGTCACGCAAACCAGCATGACACCGCGATTGGCGAGGGTCATGGACATGGTGCTGCTGGTCATCGAATCAGAGAAGACCAATCAGGATGTCGCCAAAAAGGTGATTTCCCTGCTCGCCGAATCAGAGGCCAAGGTGACCACGGTGCTCAACAAGGCGAGGACCTACGTTCCGGCCAAACTGCATCAGGATTTTCTGAGCAACGCCTGACGACATTACCGGCAAAACCTTTCCTCCGGTCGTGTTCCGACATGAAACTCACAGCGGTCTGGATCAAACTGCAGGCCGCGGAGGAGACTGTCTTTTTGCCACCCCCAGCAGCACCTAATTACTCATGAAGGTCATTGTTTTTGGTTTGGGTTACGTCGGTTGCGTCACTGCAGCCTGCCTGGCGGATCATGGCCACGACGTCACCGGCGTGGATGTTGACCAGGGGAAGGTATCGCTGGTCAACTCGGGTCGCAGCCCCATCATCGAGCCTGGCTTGGACGACCTGCTCCTGCGCGGTGTCCAATGCGGGAAACTACGGGCCACTTCAAAACTTGATGAGCTGGGCGACGTGGTGCTGGTTTGCGTAGGGACTCCCAGCAATGAAAATGGAAGCCTCGGTTTGGGGCAGATGTCACGCGTGATCAGTGATATCGGCCAGATGCTCAAGGCCGCTCCGTCATACGTCGTTGTCAACATCCGCAGCACGGTGCTTCCCGGCACCGTGGAGCAGGTCATCATCCCGTTGCTGGAGGAAAAGTCAGGCAAGTGCTGCGGGCCGGATTTTGGCGTGTGCATGAATCCTGAGTTCATGCGTGAAACAACCGCGGTGCGCGATTTCGCTGATCCGCCCTTCACGGTAATTGGCTCCCGGGATGAGCGTGCCACCCGACGCGTGGCGGAATTGTACGCGAGACTGGGCGCGCCACTCGAATCCACGAGCATCAGGGAGGCGGAAATGATCAAATATGCCTGCAACGCGTTTCACGCGACGAAGGTATGCTTTGCCAATGAAATAGGAAACCTCAGCAAGCAACTCGGCGTGGACAGTCATCGCGTGATGCAGATTCTCTGCCGCGACGATAAGCTCAATCTCTCGCCGTATTATCTCAAGCCCGGGTTCGCCTTCGGGGGATCGTGCCTGCCAAAGGATCTTCGCGCCATCTTGCACAAGGCGAAGCAACTGGATGTGGATGCGCCGATGCTGAACTCCCTGCTCGAAAGCAACGGAAAGCAAATTGACCTCGCCTTCAACCTCGTGCGCAAAACCGGCAAGATGCGCATCGGAATTCTCGGCCTGAGTTTCAAGGCCGGCACGGATGACTTGCGGGAGAGCCCGATCGTGACCCTGATTGAAAACTTGATCGGCAAAGGATACAAGGTGCGGATTTACGATGAGGAGGTTTCGCTGGCCCGAATCTTTGGTGCCAACCGCCGATATATCGAGGAAACTATTCCCCATATCTCATCGCTCATGACCACTTCGGTGGAAGAGGTCATCGAGACCAGTGACGTCGTGGTCGTTTCCAAGAAAGGGCCGCAATTTGCGGAAGCCATCAAAAAACTTCCGGCGGATCGCAATATCATTGACCTCGTACGGCTGTTGCCGGATTTAACCGGGAAACCGGCCAATTATGAAGGAATCTGCTGGTAAGATCTTGATGTTCGTCGAGAACGTATTCCCCAATGACACCCGAGTCAGGAATGAATGCGATGCGCTCACGGAAGCTGGCTATGCCATCACCGTCGTGGCGCTGCGGAAACAGGGCCAGCCACGCTCGGAACTCGTCAACGGGGTCCGCGTCTATCGCCTTCCCCGGCTTGAGCTGTTCCAGAAGACGCCGCGGGAGAACCCGACGTTCCTGCAGTCCGTCTGGCTAAAGGTCAAGTCGCTGCTCGGCTATCTAAGTGAATACGTCTACTTCACGAGCGCGTGCTTCGTGATGAGTATTTACGTGGCCTGCAAGCATGGCTTTGATGTAATTCATGCGCACAATCCGCCGGACACCTTGTTCGTCGTGGCGTTGCCTTGGAAGCTGTTGGGCAAGAAATTCATTTTCGACCATCACGACCTCTGTCCCGAACTGTACCGGTCCCGCTACGGTACAAGGCACGATCTTCTGGCGCGAGTCCTGCAGTGGGTCGAGTGGGGCAACCTGAAGCTGGCGGACGTGACGATCGCCACCAACGAATCGTACAAGCAAATTCAAATCGCGCGCGGGGGTCGGAAGCCTGAAACCATTTTTGTCGTAAGGAACGGTCCCAACCGGTTCCGCATGCACATGCCGGCGCCAAGCCGGCGGTTGCGCGAGTCGGGCAGGAAGGTGCTGGTTTACATCGGCAGTTTGAATCCGCAGGATGGGGTTGATTATCTCCTGCGTTCGCTGCGTCATCTGGTTCATGACCTGAAGCGGGAGGATTTCCATTGCATCATCATCGGCAGCGGCGATTCACTGGAGGATCTGCGCGAACTGAAGCAGCAATTGCAGTTGAATGGCCACGTCGAATTGACCGGTTACATCTCGGACCAGGAACTGCAGGAGTATCTGGCCGCTGCGGACATCTGCGTGGACCCCGATCCCTCCAGCCCGCTGAACGATGTTTCCACTTGGATCAAGGTCATGGAATACATGGCCTACGGCAAACCGATCGTTTCCTTTGACCTTAAGGAGACGCGGTTTTCCGCTCAGGCTGCGGCGCTGTTTGTTCCGTGCAACGACGAGCTGGCGTTTGCCAAAGCCATTGCCCAGCTCATGGATGACGAGCCGTTGCGACAAAAAATGGGCCGCTTCGGCCGGGAACGAGTCGAAAAGGAGCTGCAATGGTCCGTGGTGAGCCGCAACTTGGTGGCCGCCTACGCATCGCTGGCCCTTCGCGGGCGTGAAAATCCCAATGCAACAAGATCACATCCACGAAGCACTGTCGAAACTCGATAAGTGGGTTCAACAGGCCGACTGGAAAGCCTACGATACTTTCGACGGCCTCTCGTCGCCCTTGGCCCCCTTCTTTACGTGGAACATTCCCCTGTTGAAAATATGCTGGCAGCAGGGAGTCAGACGCTTTCCGTTCAACCTGCGCCCCATGCTTGGCATCCAACCGGGCATGAGCAGCAAGGCGATGGGTTTTTTTGCGCAGGGTTATTTGAAACTCCATCAGATTTACGGAAATCCCGAGTATTTGGAAAAGGCAAAATTCTGTCTGCAGTGGCTGATGGAAAATCGTTGTCCCGGGTTTCGGGGCTACGCCTGGGGAAACCATTTTGATTATCAACATCGCGCCGGCAGTATTCCCAAAGGGACGCCGACAATTGTCTGGACCGGCCTGATTGGACACGCATTTCTGGATGCCTACGACGTGCTCGGCGAATCGAGGTATCTCGACGCGGCCCAAAAGGTGGCGGAGTTTATTGCCGAGGAACTGGGCCATTCGCAACTCAAGGATACCGTCTATCTGCACTATTATCCGGGCGCAACGCATTTCGTCCACAACTCGAGTATGATTGGGGCCAGCTTGCTGGCGCGGGTGCATCATTGCCGGCCAAATGAACGTTTCCTGAAAATGAGCCAGCAGGCGGTCCGGTGGACAATTCAATATCAGCTGCCGAACGGAGCCTGGTATTACGGCGTCGGTCCAAAATTCCAATGGGTGGATTCATTTCATACCGGGTATGTGTTGGAGGCTCTCGACATTTATAATCGTTATGCCGAAGACCAGGAATATGTGCTGAATTTGGAGAAGGGTTACCATTTCTACGTGGAGACCTTTTTTGGCGATGACGGCACCCCGCGCTATTATGATCGCAAGGTGCGCCCGCTCGACATTCAATGTGCCTCGCAGGGAATTCAAACGCTGGTAAATCTGCGCCGATTGCATCCCCGGAGCTTGGAGATCGCCCGAAAGGTGGCTGGCTGGACTTTGGCTAACATGCAGGATCCGGCCGGCTTCTTCTACTACCGCAAGTATCCGCTGATAACAAACAAGACGCCGACCATGCATTGGGGGCAGGCGACCATGTTCGCCGCGCTGGCTGTGCTCGACGAATGTTTGAACAAGGCGGGGAAACCGCTGACCGCAGTGGCAGGCTGAAAGAGTCATGGCTTCGGCAAGGCGGGGCCGGTTATTGTTTTGATTTTAGGAGCATGCCAACCGCGTCATATCGAATCGGTTTATTGTCAGATTTCAATGTGCAGAATCTGGCCGTTCTGCTGCAGAAAAACTCTTCACCCGCGGGGCTTCACTGCGTCCAGGCGCCCTACGGGCAAACCGTGCCGCTGTTGCTCGACGATAAGGCGGCATTCTGGTCGGAGTCGTTCGATACGCTGATCATCTGGACGCTGCCGCACCTTGCCCTTCCGGGATTTCAGAAAGTGCTGGCGTGCGAGCCGTTTTCGATGATCGACCTTCTGGTGGAAGTGGACGCTTTCTGCGCTTTGGTTGGGAGAACGCCCGAGAGGGTTCGAACGATAATCATTCCCAGTTTCGTGGTTCCGGGAGTTGACCGCGGGTTGGGGGCGCTGGATCTGTCCAGCAATGTCGGGGTGGCCAATTCACTCATGCAAATCAACCTCCGGTTGGCCGAGCAGTTGGGGGCGGATCGGCGGGTTGTTTTTCTCGACGTTCAGCGATGGCTGCGGACCGCTGGATCTGATGCCTATAGCCCGCGGCTCTGGTATCTGTCTAAAACGCCGTTTCAGAATTCGGTGTTTCGGGAGGCCGCCACCGACATCCTGGCGGCCTTGGACGGGATTCACGGGCGCAACAAGAAAGTTCTGGTGTTGGATTTGGATGACACGATGTGGGGCGGCGTCGTCGGCGATGAAGGCTGGGAGAGATTGCGGATCGGCGGACATGATCCCATCGGCGAGGCATTCGTGGACTTTCAGCGAGGTCTCAAACGATTGGTTAATCGGGGCGTGCTGCTGGCCATCGCCAGTAAGAACGAAGAATCGGTCGCATTGGAGGCCATCCGCCGCCATCCGGAAATGGTGCTCAAGATCGAAGATTTTGCGGCCTGGAAGATCAACTGGCGTGACAAGGCTGAAAACATCACCCAGCTTATGAGCGGGCTGAATCTGGGATTGGATTCGGCGGTTTTCCTGGATGACAGCCCATTCGAGCGTGCCCGCGTAAAAGAAACCTTGCCTCAAGTTTTCGTACCCGACCTGCCCGCGGATCCTATGGACTACCCGTCCTTTCTCGGCCGTCTGCGGTGTTTTGATAATCCAGTGATCAGTGCGGAAGATCGGGTGCGGACGACGATGTACGTGGCGGACCGTCAGCGGGTCGCTTTGAAGACGGAAGGGCATACATTGCAGGATTGGCTGAATCTTCTTGAATTGCGCGTGGTGGTCGAGGAGTTGAATGAAGCCAATCAGGAAAGGGCGGCTCAGCTGTTAAACAAGACCAACCAGATGAATTTAAGCACGCGGCGCATGACCACCCCGGAATTTGTGAAGTGGTCTGGGGTTGCGGGGCATCGTGTTTGGACATTCCGGATTGCTGACAAGTTTGGCGACTACGGGCTGTGCGGCATTGTCAGCCTTGTCCATGAAGGGACGCGGGGCCGGCTCCTGGATTTTCTGTTGAGTTGTCGGGTGATGGGGCGTGGCGTGGAGGACACCATGCTTGGCGTTGTGGCTCGGCAGGCTCGAGATCTTGGTTGCGAGGAGCTTTACGCGGAACTTGTTCCCACTCCCAAGAACCAGCCATGCGTCACTTGGTTTGCAAACCATCCGAAATTGCGAAAGGAGGGAGACTCGTTCCGGATGCCGTTGGCGGAAGCTCCCGAGTTGCCGGCGCATGTGCAGGTCTCCCGGAGTTGACGCGGATGAAAAAGTCCATCCTCAGAAGGGTTTTGAACCGCGTGCTCCATTCGCTGGCGAGAACCTTGCCCGGCGCGACCGGACTCCGTCCGATGCTGCATCGTCTGCGTGGGGTCAAAATCGGCAAGGGCGTTTTCATTGCGGATGATGTCTATCTGGAGAATGAATACCCCGAAGCGGTGGAGATTCAAGACGGTGTGCAGATCAGCGTGCGCGCGATTATCATCGCTCACACGCGCGGACCCGGCAGAATTCTCATTGAGCGAAATGCCTACCTGGGGCCCAATACGGTTGTTGCCACCTCGGGGGGCAGGTCGTTGCGCATTGGAGAGGGCGCGGTGATTGGCGCGGGGGTCGTGATCAGCAGCGATGTTGCGGCCCAAATGTTTATTCCCAGCAGTCCCGCCACGCCGGTTGCCAAAGTCATGGTGCCATTGGCGACGGCTGAGCGGATGGAGGATTTTATCCGAGGACTGGCGCCAATCCGGCCTCGGGCGCAGGGCGGGAATGGCCGGCCAAAGGCCCAATCTCCCGAACCGGAACCGTAGAACTCGGAGCGAAGAATTGGAATCACTCATGGATAATGTTGAGATGCAGCGGGTCGTTTGCACGGCGATTGACCGGGTG
The DNA here is from genome assembly GCA_049280815.1 of Verrucomicrobiia bacterium. Lineage (GTDB taxonomy): Bacteria > Verrucomicrobiota > Verrucomicrobiia > Limisphaerales > UBA11358 > UBA11358. The sequence goes on from JBAPQW010000007.1 coordinate 110,560, forward strand.
AACGAAGTTTTGCCGGAGGAAAATCTGTTATCCAAAGACCCCGGCACAAAATTAATGGGTGAAGGGGCGGTCTTGGATTCCATGGGCTTCGTGAATTTCGTTGTGGCCCTGGAGGAAGCGCTTGCCGGAGCGACCGGATTAAACATCAATGTTGTTGAGGAGTTGAACGCAACCGGCAACCAAAAAGCAGGGTCGAAAACCCTGGGGGAGTTGGCGGATTTCCTCCTGGCGCTGGTTAAATCCAAGCTTGCTGGCAGTCCATAAAGTGCTCCTCGGCAAACGATCGGAATATCCCTTTTCCAGTTTAGGGTTGAGCAATATCCGCGGTGGAATCAGCAAAGATATGGGATCGGCCAATCACAATTTGGTGACCTTGCTTTGCTGGCAGGAGCCGGACGAGTCGGACCTAAATGTGGCTCGAATCGTTGAGTTCATGGGCGGAGAAGTTGAGTTCGTCAAATTGAACGCCGGCAACATGGCCAACGACGAAGGCGCCGGGAGATCAAGGTCATCGGGCAGGTGCGCGATCATGCAGGCCACTACCCTGGCCAAAGCCATCCAACAGAGTGAGGCCGGCCTTGACGGGCTGGGATGGATATCAAGCATCACGGCAAATTGTCTGGTCTTTGGTTTTGAGGCCACTCCGGAACATGGGCAGCTCCTGCGTGAACTCACCGACGACGGCCTCATCGGGGTTCAAGAGCTGTCGGCTGGCAAAGGGGAGTTTGCCGTTGATTCAGGTGTGCGTGAGATCTGCAGGCAATTCACGGGACTTAGCTTTGGCACCGCCAACCCCGGCTTCGACGGTGCTTTTAAGGAGGGCGAAGGTCGCGGGAGCTACTCTCCTTTGGTCCGGATCGAGGGGCAGCCGTTCTTTGTTCTAAAGAAGACCCCGAGTTGTGAGTTGTTCCTTCTCGCGTGTCGGCAAGTCGCGAATCTGGACGAATCGCTTCCACGCGGCACCTCAATCGTGTCGTTTTTTTCCCGCCTCATGCCTTTTCTGATGTTCCTTTACCGGGTGTCAGGAGAGCGGTTGTGGCACAATGAAGTGCCGCGCGGCTGTTTTATCATCGATGATCCTCTGCTGCGGAGGCAGTACGGGTTTCTTGATTATCAAAAACTCCTGGAGTTGATGGAGCGGAAACGATTCAGTACCAGCATTGCTTTCATTCCTTGGAACCACCGGCGGTCCGACGAATCGACGATTCAACTGTTCAAGGACCATCCTCATCGATACTCCATATGTGTCCATGGTTGCGATCACACCAGTGGCGAATTTGGTGCGACGGATGCGCAGTACCTGCTCGGGCAGGCGCAGAAAGGAATCCAACGCATGAGGCGGCACGCGGAGTTGGCGGGCCTGGGGTTTGACGCGGTGATGGTGTTCCCTCAAGGGTGTTTTTCAAGGGAGGCGATCAATGCGCTTAAGTCGAGTGGCTATCTCGCTGCGGTGAACAGCACGCCGTATCCGGTAGATGTTGAAAATGGGACGTTTCAGTTGAAGGAATTGTTGGAAGGGGCGGTCACAAGGTTTTCAGGCTTTCCGCTCTTTGTTCGACGATATCCGACACATCTGGTCGAGCTGGCCTTTGATCTTTTCCTCGGGAAGCCCGTGTTATTGGTTGAGCACCACGGTTTCTTCCGGGATGGCTATGGCGCCATGGCGCAAATCGTGGAAAGGCTGAACACGATGGAAGCGCGATTGGAATGGAACAATTTGGCCACGGTGTGCTCACGTGCTTGTCTGCAGAAGCGCGTTGGAAACGGGGACATCCACATCAAGTTCTACACCGACCAATTCACGGTTCAAAACAAAAACGACAAAACCCAGACCTTCGTTCTTTTTCGACGGCAAGCGGCCGGGACCGCGGTGGCTGAGGTGCGAGTTGACGGTGAACGTGCAGCATTTGAGCAAGAGGACGAGGCATTGAGATTTTCCCTTTCTTTGAGACCTGGACAAGCATCGGAAATCCGGATTTTGCGCGGCGAGCAGGATGCGCGGATGAGTTGTTCCTGGCCGGACCGGAAATGGCAGATCGGTGTCTTTTTTCGCCGCATACTTTCGGAGTTTCGTGACAATTGTGTGGACAAGAACCGATTTTTGAGCCGGGCGGCGTCAACCGTCCGGAGTCGGCTGGTGCGCAAGTAGTATTTTGGGTGACATGAAGGATAAACCGCAGCAATACGTCTTGATCACACCAGCTCGAAACGAGGAGGAGTTCATTGAGTTGACCATCCGTTCCATGATCGCGCAGACGGTTCGGCCGTTGAAATGGATCATTGTCAGCGATGGTTCAACCGACCGCACCGAAGAGATCGCAAGGCGATACATGGGCGAACATCCGTGGATCGAGTTGTTGCGAATGCCCGAGCGCGCGGAGCGCAATTTTGGCGGCAAGGTTCTCTGCTTCAAAGCCGGTTGTGATCGGGTAAAGAACTTGGAATATGACATCATCGGCAATCTCGACGCGGATCTTTCGTTTTCCAACGACTTGTTTGAGTTTCTAATGGGCAAGTTTGCGGCGAACCCAAGGCTGGGTGTTGGCGGGGCACCTTTTTCAGAGGGGCAGGGCACTTATGATTTCCGGTTCAGCAGCGTCGAGCATGTCTCGGGCGCGTGCCAGTTGTTTCGGCGCGAGTGTTTCGAAGCCATCGGCGGCTATACGCCAATTAAAGGCGGTGGCATCGACGTGGTGGCGGTTCTGACGGCGCGCATGAAAGGCTGGGAGACCCGGACCTTTCCCGAAAAATGCCTGCTGCATCATCGTCCGATGGGTACGGCCGGCGCGGGCGGCCTGACGGCCAGGTTCAAACTAGGGCAAAAGGATTACGCGCTCGGCCGTCACCTGCTCTGGCAAACGTTCCGGTCGTTCTACCAGATGACGCGGCGTCCCTTTATCGTGGGCGGCGGCGCGTTGCTCGCAGGCTACCTATGGGCCATGCTCAAACGGGTCGAGCGACCGGTCTCCCGGGAGTTGGTGCATTTTCAGCGGCGGGAACAGATGCAGCGGGTAAAACGCTTTTTGCGAAAGGCAAGTCGCCCGGCCGGAGCGGCGCCGTCGCCCGCGCCGGCGAAGAGGTTTGCTGGGAACACTTCCGGGGATGGGCCATCCACGGGCACGCTTTGATGCCTGCCGTGCTTCAATTTGACCCACCGTCTGCCAAGTCCGGCGCAAAATGTGGCCTGCTCATCATTAATGCCGATGACTGGGGCGGTTGGCGGAGTGCGACGGACGCCGCATTGGCGTGTTTTACCGCGCGTCGGATCACCTCCGTCACGGCGATGGTGTTTATGGAGGACTCGGAGCGCGCGGCTAAAATTGCGGCGGATGCCGGTCTGGATGTCGGGCTCCACATCAATTTCAATCAGCCGTTTACCGGGCGCAATTGTCCGGCGCCGGTGCTCGCCAGCCATGAGAGCGTTGGCCGTTTTTTGCGTCGGAGCAAATACGCGCAGCTGGTTTTTCATCCGGGATTGCGCGCCGGGTTCCGCGCGGATTTTCGGTCTCAACTGGAGGAGTTTGAACGGCTGTATGGTCACGCGCCATCGCACTTTGATGGCCACCAGCACATGCATCTTTGCTCCAACTCGCTTCTGGGCGGTGTCATCCCTGCCGGACAACGTGTTCGGCGCAGTTTTTCATTCTGGCCCGGCGAGAAGCACGCCCTGAATCGCGCCTACCGCCGCTGGGTGGATGCCCGGCTGAAGCGGCGTTATGTTGTGACCGATTATTTTTTTGCGCTGGCGCAATGCCTCGCCAGCCCGCGCCTGGCGCGCGTGGCGCAACTCGCAGGCACGGCGACGGTGGAACTCATGACGCACCCGGAGAAGCCCGCGGAAAAAGCCTGTTTGCTGAGCGAGGGTTTTGGGGCCCTGATCGGTGCATTGAAGACCGGCCCGTATTCGGATCTGGAGTTCAACGGGCCGGCGTGCGGCCGCGCCGCGCCTCAGCCGATTATTGCCGCGTGATCCTATGGAAACGCAATTTGCCGAAATCAGCATTAAAGGGAAGTTTCGCACGGTCCCGGCGCTCCGCCTCGACGGCCACATCATCGTGGCCGACGGCGGCTGGCTGAGAATTGCCACCATTCACGACGAACACTGGCAGGCTGCGGAGGTCGAGAATCCCGAGGCGATTCTCGCGAAACTTGGCGAGCGCTCCCTCAAGGCCGATCTCTTCACCTTTGCCCAGAAGCTTCCGCACACCGAGCCACGGTTTCATTACGCGCTGGAATGGGATAACGTGGCGGCGGTCCCGATCACCACCTACGCTGACTGGTGGGAGAAACGCCTGCCGCAGGAGACGCGGAAGAACGTGCGCCGGTCGATCAAGCGCGGGGTGACCACCCAGGCAGTGATGCTGGACGACGCTGTGGCGCTGGGCTTGAAAAAGATTTATGACGAGTCGCCGATCCGACAGGGAAGAAAATTCTGGCATTACGGCAAGGACGTCGCGACGGTAAAGCGCGAGAATTCGTCCTACCTGGGCTCGTCCGCATTCATCGGGGCTTACTTCGAGGGCGAATTGATCGGCCTGCTGAAAATGGTGTTTGTCGGCAAGACGGCCAGCATCATGCAGATCATTTCGGCGAACAAACATTATGACAAGCGGCCGCCCAATGCCCTGCTGGCCAAGGCCGTGGAAACCTGCGTGGAAAAGGGGATGGCCTATTTCGTGTACGGCCAATACGTCTATGGCAACAACAACGACGGCCCGCTGACCGAGTTCAAGCGTCGCAATGGTTTCGAGCAGATATTGCTCCCCCGGTATTACGTCCCTATGACGACGAAGGGGCGCATTGCCATGCGGCTCAAACTTCACCTTGGCCTGCGCAGATTGCTGCCCCGGAAGGTGGAAACCACACTCCAGAACTGGCGTTGCCGGCTCTACGAGAAAACGCTGGCGAAACAATCCAAGAATGAGACGGAGCCGCCCGCAGAGTCGTGACGGCAGCCTCGCCCGTGCGGGGCGCGATCGCATTTTTCGATTTCCAGATGGACAGCAGGGTGACCATGATGTTAACTCACAAACCGTTCGTAAGCCGGTGTAGCTCAACGTTAGAGCGGCCGATTTGTAATTGGCAGATGGGGTGTTCAATTCCCCCCGCCGGCTCCATTTTCATGAACGCGCGGTCCTCGCTCGAGGAAAACCGGCAAAGGCCATACCGTCATTCCCTGCAGATCTCAAACTGACCGCACCACCGCCATGCCTGGCATCACGGGAATAATCGGCGCCAACCCTCGCGGCGAAAACCAAAGCGCGCTGGAGGCTATGGTCCGGTGCATGAAGCACGAGCCGTTCTACACACTGGGAACGATTGCGGAGGCGCGCCTGGGGGCCTGGGTCGGTTGGGCGGTGCACCAGAACTCGTTCTCGGACTGCCTGCCGGTTTGGAATGAGACGAAAGATGTCGGCCTGATTTTTACCGGCGAGGAATTCTCCGATGAGTCCGAGATCGAAGCGTTGCGGGCGCGCGGGCATGGTTTCGCGGCTGATGATGCCAGCTGGTTGGTCCACGCGTATGAAGAGCATGGGGCGGCGTTTGTCGAAAAGCTGAATGGCTGTTTCAGCGGCGTGATACTCGATCTGCGGCAGGACAAGGTCGTTCTCTTTAATGATCGGTATGGATTGAGCCGGATTTACCTGCACGAGAACGAGAATGGAGTTTACTTTTCATCCGAGGCGAAATCGCTGCTGCGGGTGCTGCCCGGACTCCGGCGGATCGACCCGGTCGGACTTGCGGAATACAGTTCGTGCGGATGCGTCCTGCAGAACCGGACACTCTTCGCGGGCATTTCACTTCTGCCGCCGGCCTCGCGCCTTATTTTTTCACAAGGACGGCTTGAACGAAAGGAAACCTATTTCCATATGGAGTCGTGGGAGAATCTGCCGCGACTGGGAGAAGCGGAGTATTATGAGCGGCTCAAGACCAGCTTTGCCCGGGTCGTGCCAAAGTATTTCCGTGGCCGGGCACGGGTGGGCGTCTCCCTGACCGGCGGGCTGGACGGTCGCATGATCATGGCCTGCGGCGGGCATGCTCCGGGATCGATGCCGTGCTATACATTTGGCGGCCCGTATCGTGATTGCAATGACGTGACTCTGGCGCGAGCGGTGGCGCAACGCTGCGGGCAGCCGCATCAGGTGATTCCGGTGGACGGGACGTTTTTCGGGCAGTTCGCCGCGCTGGCCGAGCGTTCAGTCTATGTGTCCGACGGCGCGATGGATGTGACGGGTTCGGTCGAACTGTTTGCCAACCGGCTGGCCCGGGAGATTGCGCCGGTGCGGATGACGGGCAACTACGGTTCGGAAATCCTGCGCAGCAACGTGGCATTCAAGGCGCAGCCTTTGAGCCCGGAGCTGTTCGCCCCGGAATTTCTGAAGCGCGGTGATGCGGCGGCAGCCACTTATGCGGAAGAGGCGCGAGGGAACCGGCTGTCGCTGATCGCGTTCAAGCAGGTGCCGTGGCATCACCACTCCCGCCTGTCGGTGGAGCAATCCCTGGTCACGATGCGTTCGCCCTACCTGGACAACGAACTGGTGGCGCTGGCCTATCAGACGCCCGCCGGGCAGGAGGCGGGCAAAACACCGGCGTTGCGATTCATCGCCGAAAGCAACGATCTGCTGGGCAGGATTCCGACGGATCGCGGACTGGTTTACCGTCCGACGCCGGTGCTGACGAAGCTGCGCCATTTTTATCAGGAGTTTGCGTTCAAGGCGGATTATGCCTACGACTACGGGATGCCGCAATGGCTGGCGAAGATCGACCATGTCTTTGCTTCGTTGCACCTGGAGAAGATCTTCCTGGGGCGGCACAAGTTCTACCATTTTCGGGTATGGTATCGCGACCGGTTGGGCGCCTACCTCAAGGAGGTGCTGCTGGACCCGAGGACAAAGAGCCGTTCGCATGTGCAGGGGGCGCGGTTGGAGGCGCTCGTGAACGAACACATCTCCGGCCGGCGGAATCACACCACGGAGCTGCACCAGGCGCTTTCGATTGAATTGATTTACCGGCAACTGATCGAGCGAAACGATTGACCGCTCTGCCGGAATACCGAGTAAAACAGTCCATGCATATTTGTGTTTGCATCTGCACCTACAAGCGACCGCGCTTGTTGAAAAAGCTGTTATTGGAGCTTGGGAAACAGGAAACGGCGGGCGAATTTACGTATTCGGTGGTCGTGGCGGACAACGACCGCCAGGAAAGCGCCAGGTCCGTGGTCGATGAAATTGCCGCCGGATCACGAGTATCCATCCAATATTGCGTCGAGCCGGAACAAAATATCGCAATGGTGCGGAACAAGGCAGTGTCCCATGCGCACGGCGACTTGATTGCCTTTATCGACGACGATGAGTTTCCTCCTGCGGATTGGTTGCTGACGGCCTTGCGCACGTGCCAGACATATCGGGCTGATGGTGTGCTGGCGCCGGTGCGGCCCTACTTCGAGCATGAGCCGCCAGAGTGGCTCATCAAGGGACGGTTTTGTGAGCGTCCGGAGCACGCGACCGGCTACAAGCTCGCCTGGCGGGAGACGCGGACCGGCAACGCGCTGGTGCAGCGGAGGGTTTTGGAGGGCCTGGAAGTGCCCTTCCAGACCGCGCTTGGCAACGGGGGTGAGGATCAGGACTTTTTCCGAAGACTGATGGAGAGCGGCCATGTGTTCGTCTGGTGCCGGGAAGCCGCGGTCCACGAAATTGTGCCGCCGGAACGATGCAAACGCAGCTACATGCTCAAGCGGGCATTGCTGCGGGGGCAGAACGAAAAGCGCCTGGCCGATTTTCGTGGCATCGCCAAGGCCCTGGTGGCAGTGCCGCTTTATTCGATCATGCTTCCGTTCGCGCTGCTGACGGGCCAGCACCATTTCATGAAGTACCTGATCCGTCTCTGCGACCATGCCGGCAGGCTCATGGGAGTTCTGGGCTTAAAACCGCTCGGCGACAAATATATTAACGGATAATGCCTCCCCAGATCGCACTTTTCGCCATCCTCGCCTATATCCTTTGGCTCATGCGCAAGGATGTCAGGTATCGGAATGGAGTGTCTTCCGCGCTCTGGGCCGTCGTGGTCTGGATGGTAGTGATCGGTTCAAGGCCGGTCTCCACCTGGTTTGATTTTGGGGGTGAGGCGGGAAGTGCGGCCGAGGCTTACGATGAAGGCAACCCGTTCGAAAGGCTGATCTATTTCTTCCTGATGGCGTTCGGACTCTATGTGCTGTCGCGCCGCGGGGTGCGCCTGAACCAGGTCATCAAATCCAACCGTTGGCTCTTTATTTTTTTCCTTTATTGGGGCCTTAGCGTCCTGTGGTCGGATGCCCCGCTGGTGGCGTTCAAGCGCTGGATCAAGGACATGGGCAACATCGTGATGGTGCTGGTCGTTCTTACCGAGCAGGAGCCGCTGGAGGCGGTTCGGGCTGCATTTGCCCGGTGCGCTTACGTGTTGGTGCCACTTTCCGTGCTTTTCATTCGATTCTATTCCAACCTGGGAAGGGCCTTTCACACCTGGACCGGCGAGATGATGTATACCGGAGTGGCGACGCACAAGAACACGCTTGGCGCGCTGGTGATGGTATGCGGCCTGTTCTGCTTATGGGATTTATCGGAGCGGCTCCGGGATAAATCGCGTCCGTCCGGTCGCGCCGGTCTTGTCGGTTATCTCTGCCTGATGTTGATGACGTTATGGCTGCTGTACCAGGCCCACAGCGCCACCTCGTCCGGGTGTGCGGTCCTGGGTGCGGCCCTCTTTTTCGGGTTGCGCCTCCGTGCCGTTCAAGCTCGTCTTGGCCACCTTGAATGGTACGGCTTCGGCATTGGCTTCATGTTCTGGTTCCTTAATTCGGTGGTGGACGTCGCCCATTTCGTGGTCGTCGATGTCTTCGGGCGCGACATGAACTTGACCACGCGGACCGAGGTTTGGCCGATGCTGCTGCAGAAGAGCGACAGCTTCCTGCTGGGTTCCGGGTTCAACAGCTTCTGGTCGGGGGACCGGTTGGCGGAAATCTACGACAAGCTGGGAATCATCCAGGCGCATAACGGTTATCTGGAGACATTTCTCAATGGGGGGCTGCTGGGAGTGCTGCTGCTGATCATTCTCATCTTTTCGGCTGGCGGGAACATCAAGAACGAGTTGCTGGCCGGCACCGAATTCGCCAGAGTGAGGCTGATGTTTCTGGCCATCGGGGTCGTCTATAACTGCACCGAAGCCGCCTTCAACAAAATGGGTTTGATCTGGTTTGCCTTCCTGGTGGTCATCATTCAGTACCCGGAACGGTCTGCGGCGCACCTCGCCACCGGACAATTCGCCAATCCGGCTGAGGCTGACGACTCTCGGAATCCCGAGCCCTCGAGTCCGTGCGTTGCATGACTACGACACCGACCAAAACGAATGACAGCCAGGCGGATGTTTCCGTCGCCTCGGGCTCCAACCCTGGGTGCCCCCGCTGCGACCAAAGCTCCGGGCCGGCAATGGCCCCTTCGCCGGCAGCCGTCCGCGCCCAACGAAATCAGGCGCTCGATTTCACCAAGGGAGTGCTGGTATTGTTCATGGTGCTGTACCATTGGATAAACTACTTCGTCAGCACCGAAGGTTATTTCTACCGCTACCTGAGGTTCATCACACCCTCGTTCATATTCATCACCGGGTTTCTGATCACCCAGGTGTACCTTGCCAAGTATGATCGGGGCGACCTGCGGGTCCCCAAGCGGCTTTTGCAGCGAGGGTTGAAGCTCCTCGCCTTGTTCACGCTGCTGAACGTCGGCGCGGGGCTCGTCGCCGGCAGGAATCACCACGGCCCATCGCTCGGGCTCGGTTCATCTGCCGCGGACCTTTTCCACGTTTATGTTTCGGGCGGAGGGCAGGGGGCGATCTTTCAGGTGTTGGTCCCCATCAGCTACCTTCTGGTGTTGTGCGGCGGATTGCTTCTGGCGCGGGCCTGGTTTCATTACTCGGTTTACGCGGTATCCGCAGCTTTGTTTGTGGGCATCTTCGTCCTGGATTTGGCTGGTTTGCTTAGCGGGAATCTGGAACTGATCGGGATTGGGTTTCTTGCCATTTTTCTGGGGAGCGTCCGGACGGAACGAATCGATGGATTGGCGGCACACTGGGGTTGGATTCTGCTTGCCTATCTTGCCTACCTCGTTGCTGTCAGCATCTGGGGCGTGGTTTATCCGTTGCAGGTTGCAGGGGTTTGCCTCAGCCTGATGCTGATTTATCTTGCCGGCACAAAGAGCAGTGGCCAGGGGGCCGTTCAAAACCGAATCCTGCTGCTCGGAAGATACTCGCTGCTCGCTTACATTGTCCAAATTGTCGTGCTCCAGTTGCTTCGTCGAGGAATGCACCCGGCCGATTTGGGTTCCGGCATGTTGGTCACATCACTTTTCCTCGCCACGGCTCTGACCGACATCACGGTTGAAGCCGTTGAATTTGGACGCAAACAATCCACGGCCTTAGACAGTCTATACCGTGCGGTATTTGCTTGAAGAGGAATTGAATGGTTTACCACGACATCGTTGCCCTGTTTCTGGACGGTGGTTCCGGCGCGGATGGAGCCGGCGCCGAATCAGCTCCTCGCGCTTTTTTTCACAAGGAATTGCCTAGTTTGTGGTTGGCCGGGTTTCTGCTAGATTGGAACATTATGAGACGTACGTTGGTTAGCTTGTTGATAAATCTTGGTGGGTCCGCTCTCTGTATCGGCCTGTTTTTGTTTACCTTTCAATCCAGTTTCGGCCAAATCATTCCCAGCGGCCGCTGCGTAACCTGGGCGAATAATGTCGGAATTCCAGGCGGGATACCGAATCGTACGACAATTTACAAGACCCTCACGGGACTGGATGCCACCGGGGCGACGGATGTGTCCTCGCAGATTCAATCGGCGTTGAACGCTTGTCCCAGCGGGCAGGTGGTCTATCTGCCGGCCGGCACGTACAAGATCAATTCGGCTTTGACGATCAGTTCCTCGATCACCTTCCGGGGCGCGGGCCCGGACCAAACCATTCTCGTGGGCACCATCTCCGGGAGGAACGGGCTGGTGACCATCAACTCCACAGTGTTGAACGGCCAATCTTCGAGCGCCAATATCATTGCCGGCGCCACCAAAGGCAGCACCAATCTCACCATCGCAGCCGCTGATGCCAACCTCCACCCCGGTTATATCATGATGGTGGATCAGTTGAACGACGGCGTATTTATTATCAATGACGCGACTGACCCCGGCGGCTACCAGCGCACGGACACCGATGACCGGGGTACCGGCACCCGCAACAATTCCCAGGCCGTTGAAGTCCAGTCTGTCAACGGAACGGCCATCTCAGTCTGGCCGCCGCTGGTCTGGACTTTCACCAACCAGCCGCAAATATATTACAAGCAAGCCTCGTCCTCCTCCTTTAATTACGTCGAGAATGCCGGCGTCGAGGATATGTGTCTGCGAAATGTCAACCCGGATACAACCTCCTATTACAACCTTTATTTCAATCGCTGCGCCTACTGCTGGGCCAGGAATATCCGGACCGAAAATGCCGCCACCTCCCACATCGAAATCCTGAATTCCTTTCGGATGGAGGTCAGGCATTGCACCCTGAGCAACAGCGTCAATCTGGCCGCCAGTTACGGTTATGGCCTGGATTTGGAATACCAGACCTGTTCGAGCCTGATCGAAGACAATATTTTCGTCAAAACCCGGGATTTCATCAAAACCGACTCCGGATCGTCCGGGAACGTGGTTATTTACAACTATCAGACCAACGCGCTGGCCAATCCCGCCGCCCCCACGTTCCAGGGCCACACCGGTGGCGCCCACTCGGCCCATCCCATGATGAATCTTTTCGAGGGGAACATCACCTATCGTCCGGCGTTTGATTTCTACTGGGGCAGCAGCAGCCACCAGACCGTCGCTCGCAACTGGTTCCGCGGGCCCATGCCCTATGCGGCTCAGATGGGCTGCGCCATTTTGATCGACCAGGCGGTTTCCTATTACAACGTGGTTGGAAATGTCCTTGGGTCTCCAGGGATCAATTCAAATCCAAACTGGACGACACGCTATTCGACACGTGTGAGTCCGCAATCCATGGCCTATGACCACGTTTATGCCACGATTCGTTTTGGCTATTGGTCGGATAGTGATGTGGGTGGAGGTAACAACGCCAACACCCAGTGGGCGAACACCATCGTCGCCGGGAACTATGATTATGTCACCGGAGCTCAGGCCTGGATCAATCCAACGACTGCCCAGGCGATTCCCGCCAGTTACTACTACTCGAGCAAGCCCGCCTATTTCGGCAGCCTGGCCTGGCCCCCAATTGACCCTGCCGCACCTACAATAGGTGAGACGGTCATCCCGGCCGGATACCGCTATGCCTATGGCGTTGATCCGTCAAGCGGCTCGTCAACCAACAAGCCAGCCCCACCCACCGGCCTCCATGTGCTTTGATCCTAAGATCGCCATCCAGCATTTTTATATCACCACCCTTAACGATTTTCTCATTATGTTTCGTCACTATTTTGCAATTTTTGCGCTGGCGCTCCCTGTGCTGGCATTGGCTGACACCATCCCGGGGCAGGCCTTGGTTGACTTCGAGGCCGGCAGCGATGGTAACGTTGTGACGGCTGCTCTCCTGGGCAGCGGCACCAAGGGTAAAACCTGGAACGGGTGGCAGACTTTGTCGAATCCCGGCTCCCAGACAGTGGGAGCGACTCCCAACCTGATCATCTCGTCCGGGGCCAGTTACCAGCTTTACACGCCGGCAAACATCAGCGGCACGGTTTACCCCGGCACCGGCACCCGAGGCCTGCGCGAAACCATGGCCGCCGATAATGCTGCTCAGATCACCTTCCCGGCGCCAGGATACATGCTGAGTGTGGGGTTTTACTTCCGGTTCAATGGCCCCCAAATCAACTATTCCCCTCGGGACGTATTTGGGATGAGGTCCGATCCCTCTGGAAATTATCAGTTCCTCCAGATCTACGACGGACCGCAGCCCTATTTTCACACCCACTGGCAACCCTACGGCGGGAGCGATAACGGCATAGGAAATAATATCAATTTCAACCGCAACCAGTGGTACTGGGTGACGATGTGCCACGTCGGGGGCGGTGGTACCTTTAAAATCAGTTTTTACGATCCGTCTAATAATTACTCGCTGGTTGGCACCTCCACTGCAGCGGTCAGCAGCGGCACGCTTGGTTGCACCACCATTCAAGCCGGCTGCGTTAAATACTCGTCCGGCGGGACTCAAAGCGTGGACTTTGACAATATCATCATCAATACGAACGGCGTTTTCCCGTTGGGTCCTGGCTCCGGAAGCATTTCCTCGAACAACCTGCCGCCCGTCGTGGTCGCCAGCGCCACCCCGACCTCGGGCGCGGCGCCCTTGACCGTTGTCTTTTCCAGCGTTGGTTCGCACGACCCCGAAGGGGCCGCTTTGAGCTACAACTGGAGCTTTGGCGATGGCACCACCTCCACCAGCGCCAATCCCAGCCACATTTATGACTCGGAGCAGACCACGTACTCCGCTCAACTATCGGTTTCAGATGGCACCAACGTGGTTTCGTCCAGTATTCTAACCATAACCCCATTGCTGACCGCACCCTCGGGTCTGCGTGTGATCTCCACAAACTAATTGCTCGATATTTCCCTCCACCAATAATCGGCGCGGAGGAGTCAGGTTCCATTGAGTGCGGGAAAACCCCTTGGTGTAAAAAGGCGCCCGCCCGCTGGAGGCGGCTGAACAGGGATGGAGTCGGTTCGATCTTCTATGCATGACACCCAGTTTCGGGTCGAAGTTGATGCGATAAACGCATCGACTTGGTCGGAGACATTTGATCTTTTTGAAGACGCCAATGTTTACCAAACCTGGTCGTATGGCGCCGTGAGATGGGGGGAAAAGAACCTGAGCCATTTGGTTTTGAAACAGAATGGTCGAACCGTCGCGATGGCTCAGCTGAGAATCCTGACCCCGGGAAATCTCAAGTGCGGCGTTGCCTATTTGCGGTGGGGACCGTTATGCCACCTGCGGAAGAGCGAGCTCAATCCGGAAATCGTCCAGGCCATGGCCACCGCCCTGCGCGAGGAGTATGTGCTTAAGCGGAGACTTTTCCTGCGCATTCTCCCCAATGCCTTCCTGGAGACACCGCGCGCCGCTGTCTTCCAATCAGCTTTCGAGCGATATGAAAGCGAACCGTTCGGTCCGACGGACACGTATCGGACCTTTGTGCTGGACCTGGAACCCCCGCTGGAAACATTGCGCAAAAAGCTGGACCAGAAATGGCGCAACCAGCTGAATCGCGCCGAGAAGAACGGGCTCGAGGTTGTGGAATCAGATGCGGGTGGTTTTCAGATGTTCCTCCGCATCTACGATGAAATGCTGGCGCGCAAGCGGTTCGATACCGGCACCGATGTGCGCGAGTTCGAGCGAATGCAGCACGAGCTGCCGGTCCACCAGCGGTTGCGCGTGCTGGTCTGCAAACATGAAGGTGTTCCGGCGGCCGGACTGGTCGCCGCCGCGCATGGGAATTCGGCCATTTACCTGTTCGGGGCCACGAGCGATCAAGGCATGACCGCCAAGGGCTCCTACCTTTTGCATTGGCTCATGATCAAGTGGCTCAAGGAAAACGGAATCCGCTACTATAACCTCGGCGGCATCAACCCTGAGAGGAACCCCGGCGTTTATCACTTCAAGCAGGGGTTTTCCGGGCAGGATGTGCTATATATGCACCCGCTGGTCGCCTGCTCCGGTCGGTTGAGCGCCGCCTTTGTCAAAGCCGGAAAACTGACCCAAGGCCGTCTCCGCCGGGGACTGACCCGGATGCTCCGCGGTAAATGAACTATTCTTCAACGTGACTTATGCCGAGCCGCAGCCTATCCCAAGGATTGCGCCCGCTGTCCCGTTCCCACATGCTCGTGGGTGGGAACAGATCAGGCGTGAGGAGTTCATCCCGCTGCAGTGCGCGGACAGGCCATTCAAACGGATGAGCGTTCGCTCTGACAACCGCCGGTTTTGGGGCGTTCTGACGCGGAGAGAACGCTGGGGGCTTTCCGCCCGGGGCTGGTTGCTGCTTGGCGTGACTGGCGGCCTGGCGGCGTGGGCTGTTCTGGTTTGCATCGGACCTTTTCTCGCCGTGACTGACAAGGTCAACGCCGACGTGTTGGTGGTGGAAGGCTGGGTTCACCCGTATGCCATTCATGCCGGCGCCGAAGAGTTCCGGAGCGGGGCCTATCAGCACGTCTTTGTCACTGGCGGCCCGGTGACGGGAACGGGCGCTTACACTTCTGATTATATGACCTCGGCGCACGTCGGCGCCGATCAATTGGTGGCGGCCGGTATTCCGGCAGGGACCGTCGAGATGGTGCCCTCGCGGGTGTCCGGCCGCGACCGGACGTACGGCTCGGCGGTGGCGCTGCGTGATTTTCTTCGCAAGCGCGGCCTCCCCGTGCAGCGCATCAATATTCTTACCGAAAACTTTCATGCCCGCCGCACCCGCCTGCTCTTTCAAAAGGCCCTCGGGGATGAGGTCCAGGTTGGCATCATCTCGGTTCCCAATCCCGACTACGAAACCTCGCGCTGGTGGCATTGCAGCGAAGGCGTAAGGGATGTCCTGGGCGAAAGTGTGGCCTATCTTTACGCCAGTCTCTTTTTCCAGTTTAAATGAAACCACTGGTTTCCATTCTTATCCCGGCCTACAACGCCCAGGACTGGATTGCGGACACGATCCGCTCGGCCCTCAGCCAAACCTGGCCCGGAAAAGAGATCATTGTCGTTGACGACGGATCCCGGGACCAGACGTTAACCGTGGCGCGGCAATTCGCCTCTCGGGGAGTTGCCGTGGTGACACAAGACAACCAGGGCGCGGCCGCGGCCCGGAACCACGCGTTGTCACTGAGCCAGGGAGATTACCTGCAATGGCTTGATGCCGATGACATCCTGGCCCCGGAGAAAGTTGCCCGGCAGATGGAGGCAGCGGAGCGCCACCCCGGCAAACGCACATTGTATTCCTCCGCCTTTGCCCGATTCTATTATCGCTGGCAGCAGGCTCCGTTCGTGCCCACCTCCGTTTGGTGCGACCTCTCGCCAACCGAGTACATGGTGCGGAAGATGGAGGAGAACATTTTCATGCAAACCATGGCCTGGCTGGTCAGCCGTGAACTGACCGAGGCCGCCGGGCCATGGGACACCCGATTGCGGGTGGACGACGACGGGGAATACTTCTGCCGCATCCTGCTGGAATGTGACGGCATCGTTTTCGTCCCCGAGGCCAGAAGCTATTGGCGGATGTCCGGCAGCACCAGCCTTAGCCAGGTCGGGCGATCCGACCGGAAGCTCGAGGCGCAACTCCTGTCGATGGAATTACACTTGAAGTATGTCCTCTCGCGGGACGATGGCGAGCGGGTGCGCGCCGCCTGTGTGCAGTACTTGCGTAGCTGGCTCCCCGGTTTCTACCCTGAGCGCCTTGATCTGGTGGAGCGAATCCAGCAGCTGGCGGTGTCATTGGGGGGCAAACTGGAGATCCCGCAGTTGTCCTGGAAGTATGCCTGGATTGAGAAGCTTTTCGGCTGGCCTGCCGCCAAACGGACCCAGCAGTATTATAACGACTGCAAGTCATCCGCGATCCGATCTTGGGACAAGGCCCTGTTCCGGCTGGCCCGGCAGCAACCATGAGCGACATCCTGACCAGACGGCAAATGGGCAAAGGTGGCAGTGAAACGGATTTCCGGCGATGGAAGGGGCCGCTGGTGTTGGCGGCCGACGAGGCTTACGCGATGCCGTTGGCAACCACGTTGCAATCCATTGTGGAAGCAAACCGGAGCAGTTGGCCGGTGGAGGTTCACGTGCTCTCAACCGGTTTTTCGAAATCGACCCGGGCGAAGGTTTGCGCTTCCCTGCCAGCGGGGGCGGCGTCGGTCTGCTGGGATTCAGTGGATCTGGCGGCCTACAAGGGTTTCATGACGCAGAGTCATATATCCATGATGACCTACACCCGATTTTTGATTGCTGAAGTGCTTCCCGAAGGAGTTTCGAGGACATTGTATTTGGATTCCGACCTGCTGGTTTTGGATGATCTGGCGGCGGTCTGGGAGACCGAACTTGATGGAGCCGTGCTCGGAGCGGTGGTGGATGAGATGGAGGATGGCCGCAAGAGGGGTGACCTGCGTTTTGAGGGCGTGCCACGGGTGCGGGAATACTTTAACGCCGGCGTCCTCCTGATCGACCTCAAGCGCTGGCGCGAGGAGCGGATTTCGGAGAAGGCGATGGCGTATCTCAGCCGCAACCCGCGGTCTCCGTTCTCGGACCAGGACGCCCTTAATGTCGCGTGCGACGGCCTCTGGAAGAAACTGGACCGGCGCTGGAACTTCCAGAGTCATCACAGCACGCCCATTTCGGAGATGCGCCCGAAGGATCGTCCGGGCATCGTCCATTTTGTGACAAACTCAAAGCCGTGGTTGCCGGAGGCTCGCAGTGTCAATGCCGGCTTTTACAACAATTATCGGAGCCGAACCTGTTTCGCGCGAACCCCGGTTGAACAGGCGCGGGATGAGGTTCTTCGGTCTTGGGCCGGCGTGAGAAACGTGATACGGCGCCTCGGCTGATTGCCGCAAAAATACTGAACTGGTAACTTTTGCCATCGGGCGTGCGATCTGCAATCGTTGATGAATGCTCCGTCGAACATCACGGCCCACCGAATAAGCCATTGCCCGTGCCCGATCTCCTTGCACTCCATGTCGAGTAACGTCCAGCCATCCCCTCCCGCGCTCGATCCGTTGCCCCAGGCGGCCCCGGTCCGGAAACACACCTATGGCCAGATCCTGAAATCCTCCGCATTGGTCGGCGGCTCGTCGGTGGTGAACATCGCGTTTGGAATCGTCCGGACCAAGGCCATGGCGAGCTGGCTGGGGCCGGCCGGAGTCGGTCTGATGGGATTGTACAGCTCGATCGCCGACCTGACTCAAAGTGTTGCCGGCATGGGGCTGAACAGCAGCGGCGTGCGGCAGATCGCCGAGGCCGCCGGCACCGGCGAACTGGATCGGATTGCCCGCACGGCCACCGTGCTGCGACGGACTTCGGTTCTGTTCGGCGTGTTGGGGGCGCTGGTGCTCCTTGTTTTTTGCCGTCAGGTGTCCGAGTTGACCTTTGGCACCGAGGAGCACGCCTGGGCGGTGGCATTGTTGTCGGTAGTGGTGTTTCTGCGCTTGGTTTCAGCCGGCCAAGGGGCGCTGATCCAGGGACTCCGCCGCATTTCCGATCTTGCCACCATGGGGGTGGTGGGCGCGCTGTTCGGCACGCTCATCACCATCGTGACGATCTACTTCCTGAGGGAACGCGGAATCGTACCGTCGCTGATCGGAGTTGCCGCCATGTCGATCCTTGCATCCTGGTGGTACAGCCGGAAGGCGAAAATCCCGGCTCCTCCCATGGCGTGGTCACAGGTCAGGCAGGAGGCGACCGCGCTCTTGAAGCTCGGCTTCGCCTTTATGGCCACGGGCTTCCTGATGATGGGGGCGGCCTACGCCATTCGGATCATCGTGCTGCGGCAGGCCGGTTTCGAAGCGGCCGGCCTGTATCAATCCGCCTGGAGCCTGGGCGGGCTCTATGTCGGCTTTATTTTGCAAGCGATGGGAGCGGACTTTTACCCCCGCCTGACCGCTGTGGCCAACGACGATGCCGAGTGCAATCACCTGGCCAACGAGCAGGCGCAAATCAGCCTGCTGCTGGCCGGACCAGGGCTGATCGCCACGATGACCTTTGCGCCGCTGGTGATTGCGCTGTTTTACACTGCGAAATTCGTGGCGGCGGTCGGGCTCCTGCGATGGTTCTGTTTGGGTCTGACGCTGCAGGTGCTCGCCTGGCCGATGGGATTCATCGTATTGGCGAAAAACCGGCAAAAATTGTTCTTTTGGACCGAGCTGGCTGCAGCGCTGGTTCAGGTTGGACTGGCGTGGATCTGCATCGGATATTTCGGTCTGACCGGAGCCGGAATGTCGTTTTTCGGATTATATATCTGGCATGGGTTGCTCATTTATTGGATTGTCCGGCGGCTCAGCGGCTTCCGGTGGTCCGTGGCAAACCGCAGGCTCAACTGGCTTTTTCTGCCGTTGATCGGCATGGTATTTTGCGGATTCTATCTGCTTCCATTCTGGGTCGCGACCGCTGTGGGGACCCTGGCCGCAGTCTTGAGCGGCATTTATTCGATGCGGGCCCTGGTCAACCTGGTTTCGCCTGATCGCATTCCAGGGCAGATAAGAAAGGTGCTCGCCTTGCTGAGATTGCTTCCTGCGCCATCCGATAGGTCGTCGCACGGATGACGCGGGTTCCGCCCGAAAATCCAATTGTTGGTTGGCAGACCCACAGTCGAATAAGATGGCAACGTAAAGATATATATCCATGGCTTCAATTGACATCATAGTGCCCTGCTACCGCTACGCGCATTTTTTGCGCGAGTGTGTGGAAAGCGTCCTGGCTGAAACCAGCTTGAAAGTGCGGGTCTTGATCATTGACGACGCGTCACCCGACAATACGGCGGAGGTGGCCGCGCAGTTGGTGCGCGAGGATGCGCGGGTGAACTTCATCCGTCACACCGTCAACAAACGACATATAGCGACCTACAATGAAGGCATCGATTGGGTGACGGCCGACTATTTATTGCTGCTTTCAGCGGACGATTACCTTTTACCCAACGCGCTGAAGCGCGCGGTCGACTACCTGGAAACGCATCCCCAGGTGGGTTTCACCTTCGGAAAGGCGCTCATCTCCACCGAGAGTGGAATCAAGACGCCTCCAGCAGGGCTTGGTAAAGCTGACTTGACGGGTTCGCAAGAGCTGAGCGGGTTGGAATTCATCCATCTGATTATTGCCAACAAATCGGTCAATATCGTGCCCACGCCGAGTGCGGTGGTGCGGACGGCGCTACAAAAGCGTGTGGGCGGATACCGGCCGGAGCTGCCGCACTCCGGTGATTTGGAAATGTGGTTGCGATTGGCGGCGCACGGTGGGGTCGGGATGTTGAATGCGTATCAGGCGGTGTGGCGTCGTCACGGCGGCAACATGCAACTGGATTATTACGGTTCGGATTACCAACTGCCCGACCTGGAGCAGCGCAAGTCCGCGATTGAGTGTTTCATTCAAGCTTGCGGCCTTCTCCTGCCCGATGCACCCCGACTTCGGCACGAATTGCTTGTCCCATTGGCTGCCGAAGCCGTTGCTCAAGCCAGCAGGGCTTTCAACAATGGCGATGAGAAGATGTCTCCGCAGCTTTCACAATTTGCTCTGTCGGTCTGTCCTCAGATCAGGAGCGGAATGCAATGGAAGCAGCTTGCGTTCAAGCGCTTTTTGGGGGTGCGTCTGTGGCGTGTTTTACGCCTTGCCCTCCCGCGGATTGGCCAGAAATCATGATGTATTCAGGGGGGAGCCAAGGGTCCGAGCAGAATCTCCGTGCGGTTTGCCCAGGAGTGGTTTATAATACAAAAAGAGTCGTACAATGCATCAGGGAGCAACCCATCCGTCCGCGGCCGCCAAAAACGTGCCGAGTTATTCAGCCCTTATCAGGACGTTTAATTCGGAAAAGAGTCTGCCCCCTGTTCTGGCCTCATTGAACGCGCAGACAAGACCGCCATGCGGCTTCGTCTTTGTGGATTCGGGATCGGCGGATGGGACACTTGCCCGAGTGCCGGAGGGTGCGGTGGTTCACCGGTATGTCGGACCGGAATTTAATTTTGCGGAATCCCTAAACCAGGGGATCCGGTTTATCACCACTGAGTATGTGTTGATCATCAGTTCGCACACGTCGCTGGAAAACCGGGGCGCGCTTGAATATGCCATCAGCCTGCTGGGTTCGGACGAGAACCTCGGCGCGGCCTATTTTGCAGACGAGCGCACAAACATCCTCGGACATGAGTATGTCGATAAAAACACCTTCGACGGTTTCAACGGATTGTGGAATACGTGCGCGTTGGTCAGAACTTCACTGCTCCGGGAACGGCCATTTCGCCCCGAGGTCTTCAGCGCCGAGGATCAAGAATGGGCAGGATGGTACTTCTCCACCAAAGGGGGGAAGATTGCCTGTGTTTCCGGTGGAGGAAGAAAATGTGCCAACCCGCGGCTCAATGCGGTCACAAAGAAGGTGAACGAATATGTTGCCGTGGCCTATTTCGCCAACCGAAAACTGCTGGGCTGGGGGAATATTCTTCGCCTGTTTTGGTGTGCGATGAAGTCAGGTCACGGCATGATGCCTTATGGTCGTCGTTATTACCTGCTGGTGGCCACGCGTCTCGCGGCGTGCCACTTTTGGAAACCCCGATATCGATCCAGATATTTTTGAGTGGATAGGTCGCGGGGACAGGCTCCGCGACTTTCCACCGTTCTTCCGATGAGTAACACATTGGAAATAAAATTTATGAAAGCAAAACATGAGTTGACTTCCGCCGAAGGCTCGGCGTACTCGGGCCCCGCTGCGAAAGTCTTCTCCCTTTTCTTTCAAGGGCTGGCGTGCGTTGCCATCTTAAGCCTGTCCGCTTCTGTTCACGCCTCCAATCCTATCGTTACCGAGAATGCCCTGCCCGGAAACCCGTCAACCCAATGGGATATTTCGGGCGCGGGCGACTCGACCATCCAGGGATTTGCCACCGATATCAGCGTCAACCAAGGCGGCACAATACATTTCAAGATCCAGAGCACGGCGAGCGCCTACCAGATTAAAATTTATCGTTTGGGCTATTACCAGGGTAACGGCGCAAGGCTGGTTGCGACGGTTACCCCTTCGGTCGGTTTTCCCCAAAACCAGCCCGCACCCATAACTGACTCGTCCACCGGACTGATTGATTATGGAAACTGGGCCGAATCCGCCTCCTGGCAGGTGCCTACCAACGCAACTTCAGGGGTGTACATCGCCAGACTCATCCGCAATGACAACGGCGGGGCCAGTCACATTGCCTTCATCGTTCGCAATGATTCCAGCACCTCCGACGTCTTCTTTCAAACGTCGGATACCACCTGGCAGGCTTACAATGATTACGGCGGCAACAGTTTTTACGTCGGCACCGGCCCGGGAGGCGGTCTGGCCGCATTGGGGCGCGCCTACAAGATCAGCTTCAACCGGCCCTTCAATACCCGTGGCGATTCCACGCATGACTGGTTGTTCAACGCGGAGTATCCAATGATCCGCTGGCTCGAAGCCAATGGTTATGACGTCTCCTACACCACCGGCACAGACACGGATCGCCGCGGCAACCTGCTGCTGCAACACAAGCTCTTCCTGTCCGTCGGTCATGACGAATACTGGTCGGCAACGCAGCGGACCAATGTCGAGACCGCGCGCGCGGCCGGCATGAACATGGCCTTCTTCAGTGCCAACGAAGTTTTTTGGAAGACACGTTGGGAATCTTCCATTGATGGCTCCGGCACGCCCTATCGCACCCTGGTTTGTTACAAGGAAACCCATGAAGGCGCCAAGATTGATCCCACCCCGACTTGGACGGGAACCTGGCGGGATCCGCGCTTCAGCCCGCCGGCGGATGGCGGCCGTCCGGAGAACACGCTGCTTGGCACACTCTTCACGGTGAATGGAGATCGGACTGATTCCCTGCAGGTGCCCGGCTCATACGGCAAATTGAGATTCTGGCGAAACACGAGCGTCGCTTCGCTCACCTCCAATGCAACCAATACCTATGCCGCGGGAACCCTCGGTTACGAATGGGATGAAACGCCCGACAACGGCCGCCTTCCGGCAGGCCTGATCCGGCTTTCTTCCACCACGGTCGGCGCGTCGAGCGGGCTGCAAGTGCTACAGGACTATGGATCCCTCTTCGCCGCGTCGCCAGCCACTCATCACCTGACACTCTACCGCGATCCCAGCGGAGCCTTGATATTTGGGTCGGGCACCGTGCAGTGGTCCTGGGGTTTGGACAGCAACCACGACCTCGGGAGTGCTCCAGCCAGCCCCGACTTGCAGCAAGCCACGGTGAACCTTTTTGCCGACATGGGTGTGCAACCTGCCTCGTTGCAGGCCGGGCTCACGGCGGCCAGCAAATCAACCGATACGACTCCACCGACATCCACCATTCAAAGTCCGGCATCGAATTCTACATTTTCCTTTGGAGCCCAGGTTGTCATTAGCGGCACGGCCAGCGACGTCGGCGGGCGCGTGGCCGGGGTTGACGTCTCCACGGATGGTGGGACGAGCTGGCATCCCGCCACCGGCACGACGAATTGGACCTACTCCTGGACGATACTGCAGGCCGGGACACTGACGATCAAGAGCCGCGCAACGGACGACAGTTGCAACATGGAAACCCCGGGTTCCGGGATCAACGTCACGGTCAACTCGACGGTCGGCACCATCTGGCCAAACACGTTGACGCCGGGAACCGCAGATGCGGGATCGGACCCCAGTGGGCCCGTGGAGCTGGGGGTAAGATTCCGGTCGGACGTTGCAGGCAGCATCACCGGAATTCGCTTTTACAAGGCCAGTGCCAATACCGGCACGCATGTGGGGAACCTCTGGGCCGCTGATGGGACATTGCTGCGCTCGGTTACCTTCACTGGCGAGTCAGGCTCCGGCTGGCAGCAGGCCAATTTCTCCACACCCGTGGCCATCGCTGCGAATGCGCCTTACGTCGCCTCCTACCACAACCTCAACGGTCATTACAGCGATGACGATCTTTACTTCAGGGCCAACGGCGTGGACAACCCGCCGCTGCACGCGCTGGCCGATGGCACGCTGGGTGGCAATGGTCCCTATACCTACAGTGCCACCAGCGTATTGCCCGTACATATAACTCTTTCCGCCAATTACTGGGTGGACGTTGCGTTCTCCACCAATACCGGGGGACTTTTCATAACCACGACTTCCTTGCCCAGTGGAATGGTCAACGCGGCATACTCCACAACGTTGGCCGCGCTGGGCGGCACGGTACCTTACACGTGGTCCATTACCGGCGGCTCTCTGCCTTCGGGTCTCGCGCTCAATACCAACAGCGGGGCCATCACCGGAACCCCCAACAATGCGGGAACTTTCAATTTTACCGTCCGGGTGAGCGACGCCAGCAGCCCCACAACAAACGCAACCAGCGCTCTCAGCATCATCATCAGCCCGGCCGTTCCCTCCCTGATCATTGGCAACACGAACAACGGAACATCACTGGACAATATTTGGGATACGCAATCGTATATCAACGCCGGCCGATTCCAGGCTCCTTCCAACATGACGGTGTCCGTGATCCGAGCCGAAGTGGGAGCCATTTCCGGCCACTACAAATGCGCCATCTACTCCGACAGCAGTGCGCTGCCGAACCTGCTGCTCGGTTCAACTGCCGAGGTGGGCAATCCGGGCGCCGGTTGGCAGAGCTTCCCGCTGACCTCATCCGTTGCGTTGACGAGCGGCAGTTTCTACTGGCTGGCCATCTGGTCGGATGATCCGGCAGCCATGGTCTATTACTCCAGTACCACCGGCGGGACCCTTAGCTGGGGACAATACAATTACGGTGCGTGGCCAAACCCCATTACCACGATCGGTGGTAGCACCTATGACTACTGCATTTATGCCTACGCCGCCAACAACGGGCCCACGTTGTCCGCCGGGACCAATCAAACGGTGAATGAGCTGACGTTGTTGACGGTGACGAACACGGCGATTGACACGGACATTCCAACCCTGCCACTGACCTACAGTCTGGTGGTAACAAATATCCTGAACAACAGTATAGTGCTCAACGCGGCGATCAGCACCAACGGAGTGATCACCTGGACACCGACGGAAGCGCAGGGACCCGGGACCAACCGGTTCACGACGGTGGTCAGCGACGGGAGCCTGAGCGCGACGAACAGCTTCATCGTCGTGGTTAACGAAGTGAACGTGGCGCCGGTGTTGCCGGTGCAGGGCAACGCGACGCTGATCGGCTTACAAAGTTTGACAGTGACGAACACGGCGAGTGACAGCGACATTCCGGTCAATCCACTGGGATATCGGCTGGCCAGTGCGCCGACGGGAGCGAGCATTGACACGAACGGGATCATCCGGTGGACGCCGGTGGTGGGGCAGGTGCCGGGAGTGTATCCGTTCACGACGATTGTGACGGACACGAACGTCTATGCGGTCAACGCGCAGAGCCTGAGTGCGACCAACACATTCACGGTAACCGTGCAAGCCATCCACAACGGGCCGACGTTGTCCGCCGGGACCAATCAGACGGTAAACGAACTGACGTTGTTGACGGTGACGAACATGGCGATTGACACGGACATTCCAGCCCTGCCATTGACGTACAGCCTGATGGTGAGCAATGTGCTGGATGGCAGTGTGGTGGTTAACGCGGCGATCAGCACCAACGGGGTGATCAGTTGGACACCGACGGAAGCGCAGGGACCCGGGACCAACCGGTTCACGACAGTAGTCAGCGACGGCAGCCTGAGTGCGACGAACAGCTTCATCGTCGTGGTTAACGAAGTGAACGTGGCACCAACCTTACCCGTCCAAAGCAACGCGACGCTGATCGG
>JBAPQW010000008.1:0-2294 GCA_049280815.1 Verrucomicrobiia bacterium
TAAGCCGCCCGCAAAAGTCTTCAAAAGCAAAAGACAAGGGTAAGTTCGGGGGGCTCGTTCAACACCAGATAGCATCGGCGCTCCTTCGCTGCGCTCAGTCGGCCAATGCTATCTTTGTTCGTTAGGCATCATGGTTTGAAAGCTTGTCCGATTACTACTGATATCTCCACCGATGCTGGTGAAGTGGTTTCGATCTTGCGCAGAGGACAAATGGTAATGCCCGCATCACGATCAGTAAACGTCCTACCGATGGTCAGCGGCGCATCCTTCGCACCATAGGCTGACCCGGGAGTCATGTCCAAAAGGTCCGTGGCCTTGTCACTTTTGTAGGCCCAATAAACCAAGATGCCATTCATGACCCATGGATTGCTGGTCATGCTTTGGCGGAATTCAATCCAATAGTCTTTTTCGGCGTCCTTGTGAATCCTCAACGCGACAGGGCCTGTGCTGTTGATGAAATCATGCGCTTGAATCCGATAAACGCCGCTATTCGTTACGTTCAAAATCGCGCCGTCGGACAACCAGCCCAATTTGTATTTGGAGCGTGTGTTAAAATGGCAGGCAAAGTCATCGCAATGTCCCATGCGATCAAATGGATTTCCCCTGGGGATGGATTTGCCCGGCCCAATAATGCTCCTGTCGGATGTTTGCCATAGGCCGGCATTGCTATGATACAGGCCAAAGTTATGACCCAACTCATGCGCGACGGTTCCCCAGTCGAAAGTGTGCATCATCACGCCTTTCTTGTAGTGCGCTCCTTCAGCGCCGCCTTTTCCGGGCTGCGTGATGATCTCCAATTGGCAAAAGTCGGGATCGTAGCCTGCCGCTTTCGCCAGTGTCCTGGCATCGGCGGCCAGGTCTTTATCTGATTTCCGATACCACTGCTTGTCACGTGGCAGTTGCAATGTCGGTGTTATGGTAAACCGGAAGGACAGTTTTCCATACGAGCTTTGGCGATAGAACTCACTGGCGGTCGCCAACGCGGCGGCAGCGTCGTTGACGGAAATCGGTTCCTCGGGGGAACCGGCATATTTAACACGGATGCAAAGGAGCGTTTTAACGCCTTCAGACCAGTCTGGCGCTGGTGCTGGCACTGCCGCTGGCGGAATCATCAACAGGATAAAGACAAAAAGTGCAGCCTTGAGAAATTGGCGTTTCATAGTACTCATGACACTCTTGATGCCTAACGTTTAGAGCTCAGGCACAGCCGCCGAGCGGGACGTCGAAATGTAAAGTGACAAACAAAACTCATAAAATCAATCGCAACTGGCAGGGGCAGCGGCTGTTGCCTGCAGCGAATTGTTCGGCCCATTCATTTGGTTGGATTTGTGATAGTCGCAAGTCAGGCTCGGCGTCATTCCCGCCTAACGTCTACGTCATCGTCGTGGTGAACAAGCACGAGTTTCCCGGTCGGTAGTAGGATTGTTGCTTGGTTGTTCTCAAACTTCATGCGGCCGGATTCGACTTTTGGATCCGTTGAGAAAATATACATCTCCTTTGACCAGGGAACGAGCGTTCCCGCGTAAATAACTAGCTCCACGCCCCCGGTGATGAATTCGATACGTCCGTTGAGGTTTTCACGTCGTGCCTGATCGATTGATAACTCGTCCCAACTGCGAGGCAACCTGGAATGAGGACCCACTGGGGTTTCATGAACACTAACTATCAGCACGTCTGGATTCAGCGAAACCACGATTCCCCACGTGTCATAGATGTACTCGTAAGTGGTGCCCGTATCACCCGTATCGCGCAACGGCTGGTACAGCTTGGCTGGCACGTTTCTTGTGGAGTGCAGCCGGTCGTTCAATTCCTTCGGAATGGAGTCCAGAAGTGGCTTGACGCGGTCCTCGGCCAAAATTGGCCCTTTTCCTTCGTCCCAAAGTAAACGTTTGATTTCTCCTTGTTCAAACGTTCTCCTTTTGTCAACCAAGCGAACGATCGGCATATCTGGACTGGACAACGGCAGCGGTCCTGCCTCTTTATGCACGCCAGTCCAGCCGGAGTCGCAGCCCGTCAGAGCAACAGCTAGAAGAATCGCGAGCCGCTTAGCGATCTGACATATTGCTTTTGGTGACACGTTGGGCCGCAGTGTGCTTCGATCCGCCGAACGTCCAGAGCTCAGGCGCGCGGGACCAACCAGCGTGAACCGCGAAGCGGAACTGGAACCGCCATCCCGCGTTGCCTGCATCTGCTATTAGGTCTTGTGAATGGAAAATGGAATGGGGTATCTGCAACCGAGAATAGAGTCGTAAGCCGGATGGCCTCGACGATCGTGATGCCGATACCCCAAACCA
>JBAPQW010000009.1:0-4166 GCA_049280815.1 Verrucomicrobiia bacterium
CCTTGTCGCTCCGCGCCAAGGACTCCGTTCCAGGACTGAAAGTTCCTGGTCCAAACCTGAGATACAAAATAACTGAAAAACAAAGAAAGAACTTTACAACCTAAGAGAGAGCGATTTGTTAGACCACATGGCTCTGACTCTAAACATAAATGTCTCCGGGCTGAATCGAAAAACTTTCATACTGCTTGGAGTCGTCAAAAACGGTGAGCGCGTGTCCAGACTCAAAGTGAAGCGAAAACGAACGCGGCGCGCTGACTGAAAAACTCCCAACAGTCTTGCCCAAAATGACGTGAAGACGGTAGGCGTCTCGCTCGGCGTTCGTGTCTCTGGCCTCGTCAACCAACGACCCCGATGAATCTCGCAACTCCCACTTGCCCTCAACTGAAATGCTGCACTTAGGATGAAAGTGAAACTGAACCTGATGCTCACCGATGGCGATCTGAATCAAAGTAGCTGCCTTGAACTTCGACAAATCCAAATCTGCTGGAACTCCATGCATGGCGCGAATGTGGGCTAACGTCCAGAGCTCAGGCACAGCCGCCGAGCGGGTCGTCGAAAATAAATGTGACAAACAAATTTCATAAATCAATCGCAACTGGCAGGGGCAGTGGCTGTTGCCTGCAGCGAATTGTTAGGCCATCCGGTGCCGCAACATCTTCTCTAAACCCCAAGTCAAAGCAATAGCCAAAAAAATGTCCAGCACGAGCCTACCAAAATAAAAATGCTCGAAAGACCACGTGAGGCCACGCCGATGAAACGCCAGCCAACCAAAAGATAAATCTTCCTCCGGGGCCGAAATCCTAACGTCATTACAAAAAACAAAATTGAGCAGTATAAAAACGAGGACCGCCATCACGCCAAATGACAATCTATTCTGAAGTCTCGTCATACTCCGGTGGCCTAACGTCCAGAGCTCAGGCACGCGGGACCAACCAGCGTGAACCGCGAAGCGGAACTGAGAGCGCCATCCCGCGTTGCCTGCAGTGATTTGTTAGGCCGACGTCTTATCATCTGATGCCTTGGTTGGGAAGATCTCTGCCCATATATTCTCAACAACTTCTGGCAGCATAACAGGCCATAAATATAAACCATCAACAACCGTCCTAAAGCTCGGTATCTCGGTGTCTGGCGGTTTGCTGTGTCGCGCACTCCAAAAATCATAGCTCCAATAAAGCAATCCCGTCACAATACCAATACCGCACCAAACAGCAAGACCACGCCAAATGCCTAGCTTGAAGAACAGGACAATACCAATGACGTAGGCCGCAAGCATCAGCGGCAGACGAAACATCCGAATCGTGGGACTCATAAAAAGCGATGCGACGATGAGCAACACAACGACGGCTGCGAGCGTGTAAAGCCAAGGCATCGATTTTTTCATAGTGCGTAGTCGGCCTAACGTCCAGAGCTCAGGCACGCGGGACCGGTGACATTCGTCAACCAGCGACTACTCGGCAAACTGAAGGCGCCATCCCGCGTTGCCTGCAGCGATTTGTTAGCCGGACGATTCATCGGTGTGTCTCCATAAAAGCAACTGCCCCGATGGTCAGAAAGCCGAGCGCGGGAATCAACACCGAAAGAACAGAAAGCAGAATAAACCTCCGCCTCTGCCGCCAAAGTGATGGGTCATCGCGCACTACCTCTGCCGCTCTCCGCCGAAAGAAAAATATCGCCTTCTCAGGATGAGCGAATCCCCGGTCAAAAGCATAAGGAATCTCTCGCTGTGCCACCGCCGGAAAACGAGCGCAGAATCGGTGGAGCAGGCGGTGAGCATACAACCAAGTGACGAACCACAGTGCTGCCGTGGTGCAGAACAGTGTGAATGGATAGATGCCACTCATGCGCAAGTCCGGCTAACGTCCAGAGCTCAGGAACAGCCGCCGAGCGGGACGTGGAAATGAAAATATGCCGAACGATTTCATAAATCAATCGCAACTGGAAGAGGCAGCGGCTGTTGCCTGCAGCGATTTGTTAGACGGCATTTTTTGTAACCTCATCTTTCAAAGTAGCTGTGCCTGCCTTGATCTTGTTACGAACTATCAAATACCACGGGAACGCAACAATCCAAAGAAATACGAAACACAGAAAAATAACAACCGGCCCATACGAAATGCCGGACTTGTAGCGCTTGAGCTGAATCTTCGATGAATCAATCGCTGCCCAAAGTGCAGTGCCCAAAATCATAATCTGCATAACAGCGCTAAAATGAATGAGCGTAGCAAGCACCACGCAGGCTATCGGTATCCAAATGGCCAATAGAATTGGTATGACTGTCGGCCAGAAACGGCGAGGAAATAAAAATGGCAGCAATCCGATGCCGACCAAAATGCCTATCGCTACTTTCATAATTGTGTGATTTGTGGTGGTGCTTAATGCCGTCTAACGTCCAGAGCTCAGGCACGCGGGACCAAAAGCCGTGAACCGCGAAGCGGAACTGGACCGACCATCCCGCGTTGCCTGCAGTGATTTGTTAGGCCAAAGATTCGTGTGCTCTTGCATAATAATCCCGAACGTCTCGTCGAAAACATAAAATCCACACGATAAAAGCATCGGTAGCCAGCAAACCCAAATAATCCGTAAATGAATATGTGGCGTGATGCTGGAAGATCGCCCAAATCGAGCCAACCGCCAGATACAGCATCAGCAAAGGCCGCGACCAACGCGCCGCCAACAAAAAGCCATAGAGAAAAACAGCCGAACAAATAGCTATCAGCAATACCTTCGGCAAACCGACATAATCTGGTAAGCCATCAGCAGACTGAAAATGTAACCACAGACCGAAAGTCGGCGCAAACACACAAAGGACAGAGAGTAACCGAATACCGAATGGCATCTGCTTGACTCGGTTACTGATGAAAATAAATAAGGAGCGCATACTGTCTGTGGCCTAACGTCCAGAGCTCAGGCACAGCCGCCGAGCGGGACGTTGAAAAGCAAAATGACAAACAAATTTCATAAAATCAATCGCAACTGGCAGGGGCAGCGGCTGTTGCCTGCAGCGCTTTGTTAGGCCCCGCGCTTTTTAAACCATGACAAAACGTACCGAATAACCCTCTGCTCTGTAATAGCTAACCTGAGCGACACGCCAGCGCCAGTCTGCCAGCCGATCCGGCCACCGGTATAACAACCGAGAAGAGACGCTGCCGCAAGTGTAACAAACATGATCAAAATCGTGGGAATACCGACAACCCCCTGAACCCAATCTGGCGGGTGAAATGCCGAATAGAATCCCAAAACTATGGCAAGCAGGATTCCCAACGGTACTCCGACAATAAACTGAAAAGCAAGTATGCCCGGAAGCGAACCTAAAATAGCCAAACAGAGACGCAATGCGAGGCGGCGCTTCGATGGCATGAGACACAAAAGAACGCACACGGCGAGCCCGACAACCATCAAGGCCAAGTAGGCCATCAGGCACATCACATATGCAAAAGTCGGAGGCATGTCAGGGGCCTAACGTCCAGAGCTCAGGCACAGCCGCCGAGCGGGACATAGAAATGAAAATATGACGAACAAATTCATAAATCAATTGCAACTGGCAGGGGCAGCGGCTGTTGCCTGCAGCGATTTGTTAGGTGTCATGGTAATTTGTGACCCGGCTCTTTGTCGCCGAGTGAACATATCGGCGGCTCTCCAACCCGACTCAAAGTATAAACACCTCCATCGGGACAAGCCGGGATACCGTTCGACCACCTGTCTGCCAAATAAGGGCGAATATCATCCCATGTCGGGACATCGTTTTTGGTCTTGTTTCGCTCAAGTGCCCACTGGTTCTTCGCTGCCTCAAAGTTCCTCAAATTGTTGATGCAGGCCTGGGCTGAATGCGTGGAACGTGCTCGGATAAAATTCGGAATAC
The DNA here is from genome assembly GCA_049280815.1 of Verrucomicrobiia bacterium. GTDB lineage: Bacteria > Verrucomicrobiota > Verrucomicrobiia > Limisphaerales > UBA11358 > UBA11358. The sequence goes on from JBAPQW010000009.1 coordinate 3,857, forward strand.
CAACTGCCAACACGATCGCTGCAATCGCTGCTAGGACGAAAATGAACGGTTTGGACATATACGCGAATGACACCTAACGTCCAGAGCTCAGGCACAGCCGCCGAGCGGGACGTGGAAATGAAAATATGCCGAACGATTTCATAAATCAATCGCAACTGGCAGGGACAGCGGCTGTTGCCTGCAGCGAGAGGCTGTGTGAAAAGTGGTTCATGGATTGAACAGATACGCCTGTGGTTGGTCAGTGACAAGCATGAACCATCGTACTGGTCTGGATCGGTCTCAAACGCTGCTTTTTCCCGAGCGGCTGGAG
>JBAPQW010000010.1:0-31204 GCA_049280815.1 Verrucomicrobiia bacterium
CGCCAGAGACGAAGAAATCGGCAGGAGCGTCCGAAATAAAAACGGCCATCGTTTCCAAAGGCCGTTTTGCGTTTTCTTCAATTTGATTTTAAGTATGCGGTGTCGCGGGTGTGGGTGCGGCGGCAGGTTCGACCTTTGGTTGAATTTTGACTACTGGCTTCGGCGGCGTTTCGGATTTGCCTTCGGGCTTGGCTTCGTCGGTAGGCTTTGGTTTAACCGTGGCTTCGGTCTTCGATTCTGGTTTCGCTTGGTTGGCGGGCGCGGCGGGTTTAGGTTTTCCTTTCGCCTCGCCAATCGCACCAATCATGTAGAGGCCGCTCTCCGGGTAGTCCTTGAATTCGTCGTGCAGGATGCGTTCGCAGCCATCCAGCGCGTCTTTGAGGCTGACGAGTTTTCCGGTCAGGCCGGTGAATTGTTCGGTGGTGAAAAAGGGCTGCGTGAGAAAACGCTCCAGCAGCCGGGCGCGCACGACGACCTTGCGATCCTCCGGCGAAAGCTGCTCCAGACCCAGCATGGCGATGATGTCCTTGAGCTGGCCGTATTGCGCGAGCGTGCGGCGAATTTCCTGCGCCAAGGCGTAATGCCGTTCGCCGACGATGCCCGGCGTGGCCATCTTGGAACTGGATTGCAGCGGGTCAATGGCCGGAAAAAGACCTTCGCTTGCGCGCTTTCGCGAGAGCACGATGGACGCCGACAAATGCGAAAACGTATGCACCGCCGCCGGATCGGTGAAATCATCCGCCGGCACATACACCGCCTGAATCGAGGTGATCGCGCCGGTGTCGGTGTTGGCGATGCGCTCCTCCAAGCCCGACAACTCTGTGCCCATCGTGGGTTGATAGCCGAGACGCGATGGCATCTGCCCCATCAAGCCGGACACTTCCATGCCGGCCTGGATGAAACGGAAAATATTATCAATCAGCAGCAGTACGTCGCGATGTTCGTCGTCGCGGAAATACTCGGCCATCGTCAGCGCCGTGTGGCCCACGCGAAACCGGCTGCCCGGCGGCTCGTTCATCTGGCCGAAGATCATCACCATGTTTGGCAATACGCCGGCGGCTTTCATCTCGCGGTAAAGTTCCTCACCTTCGCGGCAACGTTCGCCGATGCCGCAAAAAATACTGACGCCCTGCTGATGGCCGATCATGTTGTGAATCATTTCCGTGAGCAAAACCGTCTTGCCCACGCCCGCGCCGCCGAACAATCCCGCCTTGCCGCCGCGCTCCAGCGGCACGAGCACGTCAATGACCTTGATGCCCGTCTCGAAAATCTCCGATTTGGTGGAACGCCGCGCCAGGGGCGGTGGGGCGCGATGCACCGAACGCCATTGGACTTCCGCCGGCGCAGGCTGCCGGTCAATGGCGTTGCCAAAAACGTCAAACATGCGCGAGAGAATGGCCTTGCCCACCGGTGCTTTCAACGGCCCACCCGTGTCTGTGACCACCATGCCGCGCGCCAACCCCTGCGTGGGCGTCAACGCGATCCCCCGCACATGCCGCGCATCCCGCTGCGCCAGGACTTCGATGACGATCTCATTTTTAGTGCCCGAACGCAGCACGGAGTAGATTGGCGGCAACTGCCCGTCGAACCGCACGTCCACGACGCTGCCGTGCACCGAGGCGACTGCGCCGAGATTTGCTGTGCTGGTCTCATCGTTCATGGCTGCGTGGAGATGGATGGTTGAACAACGACTCCACGATGCGAATGAACGCTTCGTGGTCTCACCCTGATAAAATAAAAACTAGGCCGCAGACGGGCCGTTTGCTATGGGGTGTTCACCCCATGCAAATCTTTCGGTAGGTGGTTCAATCCCTTTGCGTCATCAGATTTCAATTTTGATATTGATACATTCTGGGAAATGTCTCCTTTTCTCCTGCAAAATCACACACTTTTAACCAGGGTTGTCATGCTTATGCCCTTTCCATCGCGGCGGTGTATTCGCCACGGCGCGCGGCGCGGTTGCACTTGGTGCGATGAAGCAGGGCTTGTTGCGCCGCTTTTACGTTGGCCTCCTGGCCGCGCCAAATCTCCAAGGCCGGCTGTTGAATGGCGCGGGCAAACGAAAATGACAGCGCCCACGGCAGTTGCGACTTGAAACGCAGATTCATCACATTCAGACGCGCCGAGGCCAGTTCGGCGGATTGGCCGCCGGACAAAAATGCAATCCCAGGAACCGCAGCGGGGATCGTTCGCCAAAGACTCTTCACCGTGATGTTGGCCACCTCATCAATATCTTGTTCCTCTTCTGGCTGACGGTCGGTTAACCTGACCTGATACTGTTGTTCCCCAATGTCCACTTCTTTCACTTCTTGGTGCGGCGGACAGGTCAATCCCGGCAGCACCATGTTGGGCTTGAGAATCATGCCTTCCAGCAACACGCGCTGGCAATTGAGCTGAATGAAAACGTTTCTCAGGACTTCTTCCGTGACCGCGCGGCAACGCTCCAAGGTATGTCCACCGTCCATGAGCACTTCGGGTTCGACGATGGGAACCAGTCCGGCTTCCTGGCACAACGCGGCGTAGCGCGCCAGCGCGTGTGCGTTAGCCTCAATGCAACTCCGGGTCGGAATGCCCTCACCGATGGCGATCACAGCGCGCCATTTGGCAAAACGCGCGCCCCTTTGAAAATACTCCTTGAGCCGCTCGCGCAAGCCGTCCAGACCTTCGGTGATTTTCTCGCCGGGATAAGCGGCCAGATCCTTTGCGCCGGCGTCCACTTTGATGCCCGGAATGATGCCCACATCAATAAGCACTTTGAGAAAAGGCGTGCCATCTTTCTTATGCTGGCGGATCGTTTCGTCATAAAGGATGACGCCACTGATGCTCTCGCCAAGCCCGGGCGTGGTGAGGATCAATTCCCGATACGCGCGCCGGCTCTCAACCGTCTCTGGAATGTTCAACTTCGCGAATCGTTTGTTGCAGGTGGGATTGCTTTCGTCCATCGCCAGCAATCCTTTGTGGTCGGCAAACAGTTTATTTGCGGTATCGATTAACAGTTGCGTGTTCATAAGTGATGTATCCGCTTTGAAAATCATATCCTTCGGCCACTGAAAACTGCATGGGGTGAACACCCCATGAGATCAAAATCTAATAATGCGGGACGGCCCCGCTCACATTCCGGCGCAATTGGGCGACGGCGGTTTTCATATCAATGTCCCCAAACAAACTTGTGCCCGCCACAAAAGTATCCGCGTCGGCGCGGGCACAGTCGGCACCAGTCTCGTCGTTGATGCCGCCGTCCACGCTGATACGGTAGGATAACTTCTTTTCCTGTCGCCACGTCGCCGCCTGCTGAATTTTTGGCAAGCCTTCGCGGATGAATTCCTGTCCGCCGAAGCCGGGATTGACCGTCAACACGAGCAGCAAATCAATCTGTTCGAGAAATGGTTCGACGGAGCTAATCGCCGTGGGTGGATTGACGGCTAGCCCGACTTTTTTGCCGAGCGCCTTTTTTTGGATGGGTGACGAGCTTTGGTCACCGAGTTCGACGTGGATGATCATTTCATCCGCCCCAGCTTTGGCAAACGCTTCAAACAGAATTTCCGGCTTGGAACATATGAGGTGAATATCAAAACCCAGTTTGGTGAGCGGACGCACCGCCTTGACCACCCGCGGGCCGAAGGAAATGTTGGGAACGAAATGACCATCCATGATGTCGAGATGCAGCCAGTCGGCACCGGAACGTCCGGCGCGGTCAGCCTCCTTGCCAAAGCGGGCGTGGTCCGAGGCGAGCAGCGATGGAGCAATAATTATTTCCACAATTAGCGATTCAACCTTTCAGCCGGCAATTGGCACCATCGGCTGCGGATGACCATGGAAAGGCCAGCGTAAGTCACCGGTCATCAAGTAGACGATCATGGCAAACAGCATCACGACCACGCAGAACCACAGCCGCCGGTCACGATGCGCGCGTCGCCAATATGGCGGCTGGCCTTGACGAATCGGGCCGCCATTTGGATCTCCGTGCGACTTGTGGTCAGACTTTAATTCATTCATAAAATATTATGACTCCGCCAACCATTGCCGCGCCGCAGCGGCACGACCGTGATCGAAGTAGTGAATGGTCGCTTTCATGAACGGCTTGCAAAACATCGTCATTGCCATCTGCCAATTCATATCTCCGACCATCGCCAGTCGTTCGATATCGGCGAGGTGTTTGGATTCAAACTTGAGTTCGGTGCCGGTACCCATGGCAATGGTGATCCCCCTATTCTTGCCTTGGGTCGACGTTTTCCATTTTTCGCGGTCACGCACAAGGTAGGAATAGTCCCCCAGAGCATGCTCCCCTCTCCAATACATGGGTAATCCGTAATATCCATAATAAGCCTGCTCGAACTGGTGGGAAACGGGCTTGTCACTGTTCAAGGACGGGCTGTCCTCGATCTGCTTTTTGGTTAAATCAATGGTGAAGTGTTGCTCGTGATCATTCACATGCGCGCATCGAGGGTGGCTTTGCCATGGGGTAAAACCGTGCCGCCAACTCAATGCTACACGGCCGCCAGTTCATCAATCCAATATCCTTTGCGATTGTAATGGCGATGCAGTCCAATTTCATAATCCCGGGTCAGCAGAGATTCCTCCGTGTATTCGGGTGATTCCTTGATGGTGTCGCGCGAAAGATTGATAAAGACCTTCGACTCGTTCCAGCTTACGCGCTCGATCCAGTGCGGTGAAACCAAAACCTTTTTCCCCGGCCACCAGTTCCGTGTGCCAACGATCAAGTAACGAATCGCCCAGGTCTCGTCATCGATGATAAAATCTTCAACATGGCCAACCTCACCGTCCAAGGCGTGGATGTGGTAGCCACTGACAGCGTGAGTGCTGCGCAAATGGTGGTCCCAGGTTTTTCCACCCTGGGTGAATTTCCCCCATTTTTCGCTGTCGCGCTCGATGATATGACAGGATCCCCACATATTGGGTCCGTTCCAATACATCGGCCATCCATAATACCCGTAGTAGGACTCCTCGAATTGGCGGGAGACAGGTTTGTGGCTGTCCAAAGAGGGACTGTTCTCGATCTGCTTTTTGGTTAAATCGACGGAAAGTTGTTTTTCGCTTTTAATCACGCCATTTAAGGCATACGGGGAAATCAGCACCCACCTGCCCGTGAGCCAGTTTTCGGTGTCGGCGACCAGATAGCGAATTGTCCAATGCCGGTCATCAAAGTAGAATTCTTTGACCCGCCCAATTTCCCCGTCAAGGCTGTCCAATCGGTAACCCGTTAGCGTTTTAGCTTTGCTCAACATAACCATTCTTTCGTTCGTTGTGTTTTGTTCCTGTTCCCTGCCGGCATCTGGCGGACAGCGTATTGGGGAAATTAGCTGCGCCGCAATCAGCACGGGTGCCAACCCTCAGCGTGCGCCGGAGGGGGCGCTTTAACCATGGGGTATAACCCTACCGCGGACCATGGGAGGACACCACTTGCCGAAGACGGATCGAGTGAAAGATGCGCCTTGTCGCGTCGCTGCGGTTGATTTCAAGTGGCCGTGACGAATCCAAGCACGCGGGATACCGAGCGGGCAATCATCAGTTCTTCGTCCGTGCAAATCACGCGAACTGTCACCCGGCTGGCGTCCGTGGAAATCACCCCCGCATTCTGCGGGTTGCGCGACTCGCTCAGTTCAATGCCGAGGAAAATCAGCCCGGCACAGATGCGGGCGCGGACCAGTGGGGCATTTTCACCGATGCCTCCGGCGAAAACGAGCGTGTCCAATCCACCGAGCGCCGCGGCAAAGGAGCCGATCCACTTTTTCGCCTGATAACAAAACAGCGCCACGGCTTCCGCCGCCCGGACATCAGTAGCTTCACTCGCACACAAGTCACGCATGTCAGAGCTGGTTTCCGAAACCCCCAGCAACCCGGACTCATGGTTGACCATTTCGTAAAACTGTTTGGTGGTCATCTGTTCGGTCCGCGCCAGATACGGCGCCAGGCCGGGATCCAAATCGCCGGAGCGGGTGCTCATCACCAGGCCCGCCGTCGGAGTAAAGCCCATGCTGGTATCAATGCTTCTGCCGTCGCGCACGGCGGCCAGACTGGCGCCGTTTCCGAGGTGCGCGAGGATCACGCGGCCCTGCGATGCCGCCGGGTCGCCGAGCCGCGCGAGTTCTTCCATCAGATAGGCATAGGACAAACCGTGAAAACCGTAACGTTGAATCCCCTTGGCATCGTAGCGTCGCGGAATCGGAAGCAGCTTGGCCACGCGCGGCATGGTTTGGTGAAACGCCGTGTCGAAACAAGCCACCTGCTGCAGTTTCGGATGACGCTGGCGAAATGCCTCAATCAGCTCGATCTCGCGAGGCAGATGATCCGGGTCGTATGGCCTGATCCGATGCAGTTCATCCAGCAAAGCCTGGGAGACCAGTTCCGGCTCCGTGTGTTTCATCCCATGGACCACGCGGTGTCCCACCGCCTGGACCGATTCAAAACCAGCTTGCTCTTCGAGCCAATCAATCAGGCAATTCGCGGCCGATTTGTGATCGGCAGCGGTCAGGCTGCGGTCGTGCTTTTTCCCGGTCGAGTCATTGAACGTCAGATTCGTCCCGCTCAGGCCGATGCGGTCAACCTTTCCATAAAGCCCGCGCTTCAGCGGTTCACCAACCTGATACAGCGCGAACTTGATGCTCGACGAGCCGCCGTTGATGGTCAGGATGCATGCGTTAGCGATTTTCATAGATGCCTCGTTAATCAAGGTGCAGTTCGAACGCCGCCAGTTTTTCGCGCGTGGATTTGCAATCGGTGTGCAAAATGCCCCGGATTCCCAAATTCGCCGCGATTTGAACGAACAGCGGAGTGTTATCGATATAAACAATTTGGCGGGCTGGCACCTGCGCGATGTCCAACGCCAGCCGGAAAATGTCCGCATCCGGCTTGCGGAGGTGGACAAAGCACGAGGAAATAAAAGCATCCACAAACCCGTCCAGCTTGAACTGACGAATGCGATACGCATTGACTTCGCGGGCTTCGTTGCTGACCACAATAATTTTGAGTCTGTATTTGGCTTTCAGGCGACGCACCAGTTCAATCATCCCGGTGAAAGGTTTCGATTGCGCGAACATGAACTCCCGAAACTTAGCCCGCGTGAACGGGCGCTTTTGCCAGAAGACCACCCGGTCCAAATATTCCTGGAAGGTGATTTTATCCTCCTCGTGGGTTTCAAAGTTCAACTCATGTCGCTCCTGCATCTCAGCCCAATGGAGCTTGAAGCGATTCGCCGCCCGTCGGCGCGCAGGATGATCCCAGCCATTGGTGAGCAGGACGCCGCCGATGTCCACAAACAAGGTTGTGATCGGGATGTTTTTTTTCATGCGCGAATAGTTCAGCGCTGCCACAGGATTCGCGGGTCCTCCAGCGGGAGGGCCACTCCGTCGCAGTGCGGTAGCAATCGCACCGTATAGTCGTTTGGCGCGCGGGTCGCCGCCACGGTCGCGCTGTAAACGTAGCCGCCTGATTCATCCGCCAGTGAGTGAAGGAGTGTCATCTCCTGTCGCACCGGACTGCCGCCATTAATTCCATCGGCATAAAGCTCCACGCGTACCGTTTTCGGGTCGAGGCCCTGGAGACAAATTTGAACCTCAAATACATATTGCCCGCCCTTGGTCTCCACCTTCACTGCGCCGAAATGCAGCGTGGCCCATTTCTGATCCAGACTGTGTCGCCAATCCACCATTTGCTTGCCGATGATTCCTTTGCTGGCAACGCGCGATTGGCAGGCTATCGCCGCCGGGAGATAATGTTGTTCGGTGTATTCGCACACGGTGCGGTCGGCGGCAAAGTGCGGGGTCAACCGGGACATGCTTTCCCGCATCCGATTGACCCAGGCGACGGGAATGCCTTTTTCGTTGCGGGTATAAAATTCAGGAATCACCTCGCGTTCGAGCCGCTCGTAGAGGGTCTCGGCTTCGGCCGCGTCCCAGGCGGGATCGTTGCCATGTTCCTGTCCATCGCCCAGTGCCCAGCCCAAATCCGGCACATAGGCCTCAGCCCACCAGCCATCCAGTTCTGAAAGATTTAAGCCACCATTCACCAGCACCTTCATGCCGCTCGTGCCACACGCCTCCCACGGCCGCCTTGGCGTGTTGAGCCAGACATCCACGCCCTGCACCAGGCGCTCGGTCAACTGCATGTCATAGTCGCTCAGAAAAATCGCGTGCGGACGAACCTCCGGTCGGCGAATGAACTGAATCCACTTCTGGATCAAGGCTTGTCCCTCCAGGTCCGCCGGATGAGCCTTGCCCGCGATGATGAGTTGGACCGGTCGTTGCGGATTGGACAACAGGCGCAGCAATCGCTCCGGATCGTGCAACAGCAGGTTCGGTCTTTTGTAAGTGGCGAAACGTCGTGCAAACCCGAGGGTTAATATTTTCGAATCAAAGAGATGTTTCGCCTCCTGAATGGTTTCGGCCGAGGCCCCGGCGGCGGCATAGTGTCGGGCCAGACGCTCGCGGGCATAATCAACGAGGGACTTGACGGAAGCAGCCCGAAATTGCCAAAGGTTGTCATCGGAGACGCGCCGAATACCTTGCTGCTCCAGATTTTCCTTCATTCCCAGCCAGCGGTCTTTGCCGCAGGCCTTCGTCCATAGTTCGTCGGCGGCCGCCGAATCCCAGGTCGGATGATGAACTCCATTGGTGACGTGGCCGATGGGGACTGTGTCCACCGGCCAGTGCGGAAAGAGCGGCGAGAATAATTGCCGGCTGACCTGCCCATGCAAGCGGCTCACGCCGTTCACCGAGCCGCTGCCGCGAATGGCCAGATAAGCCATGTTAAAACTCTCCGACAGGTCGTTCGGATTCTGGCGGCCCAAGGCTAGCAAGTCATGAAGTGATATTCCCAGCTTTTCCGTAGCATAATGACCGAGGTATTGTTCAATGAGCCCCGGAGTAAAACGATCGAAGCCCGCAGCGACTGCCGTGTGCGTGGTGAAAAGATTTCCCGCGCGCGTCGCGGCCAACGCCACTTCAAATGGCTGCGCGTTCTCTTCCATGAAACTGCGCGCACGCTCCAAGACGGCAAAGGCCGCGTGTCCTTCATTCAGGTGGCAGACTTCCGGTTTGATGCCAAGTGCACAAAGCAGCCGCCAGCCGCCAATCCCAAGCAGCATTTCCTGCTTGAGACGCAATTCCGGTCCGCCGCCATATAACTCGCTGGTGATCCCGCGATGAGCCGGGAAGTTCGCCGCATCGTTGCTGTCCAGCAGGTAAAGTTTTACCCGACCCACTTGCACCTGCCAGGCGCGAAGCCAGACCGAGTAACCGGGCAAAGTGATCTCCAAACGCAACCATTCACCATTCGGCTGGCGTAACGGCGTGATCGGCAACTGACCCGGGTCGTTATACGGATAAAGGGCTTGTTGCGCTCCATCCTTGTCAATGAGCTGGCGAAAATAGCCCTGTTGGTAAAGCAACCCCACGCCAACCACCGGCACGCCCAGGTCGCTGGCGGCTTTAAGTTGATCCCCGGCCACATTACCCAACCCGCCAGAATAAATCGGCAGTGCTTCGCTCAACATGTATTCCATGCTGAAATACGCGACACACTTCAAAGGCGACTGCGGATGATTTTTCTGAAACCACGCGGGCGTTTCCGCCGCCTTGCGCTTGGATTGCAGCAGTTCATCAATGTTTTTACGGAAGGCCGGATTGGCCAGCACGCTCTGGAGTTTGTCCTTCGAGACAGTTTGCAGAACCACCCAGGGGTTTTGAGTGAACTCCCACAGCGCGGGATCAAGCTGCCGCCAAACCTCGTCAGTGGCATGGTTCCACGACCAATGCAAATCCAATGCCAGTTCGGCCAGGGAGTCGAAGCCGTCGAGATCCTCATGTGGAGAATTATGGTTGGGTTTGCTGACCGGTGTTTGTTCGCTCATGGATATTTAATTTGTTTTAAACCGTATTTTTTGCCGGTATCAGTTTGGATCGCCCTCGTTGTGCCACACCGCCACTGCTTCCGGAACCGCCATCTGATGCGGTTTTATTGGTGCGCAATATCTGTTCCGCCATGGGTTCCACGCGTTGTTCCTTTAATTCGAATCCGCCAAGGCAGGCGGCGACACCGAAGCCGTGGCTTATGCTTATCAATGCCCCCTGCGCCTCAACGCTGGTGCGTTCACTGATTGAACTCCAATGTCTCCGGCCTGATGCGGTTGAAGATTTTTTGGGCATTGGTTGTTCCATTTATGCTGGTGTGAGCCCACCAGACATGATGAGAACCTCAAATCTCGGAATACTCCCCTCGAACCGCGAGACTGTTGCATTGGGCGCGATGAAGGAGAGATGCCTGTGCCGCCACAATGTTGTCCGGGAAACCCCTCCAGATCTTCAGCGCGGGCGCCTGGAGCGCCCTTCCGAAGGAAAAACTAAACTTCCGGGGAGCGCCGCCGAAGCGGCAGATCGCGTTCAGCCTTTCCGTTGCAACTTCGTCGCCTTGCCCGCCCGAAAGAAACACGATTCCCGGCACGGCGGCGGGCACCGTGCGACCCAAACAACGCCGGGTCGTCTCGGCCACAACCTCGACGCCGGCTTGCTCAGGACATTCCGCGCCAGACACCACCATCCCGGTCTTGAGGAGCAGTTGCTCCAACACAACCCGATGATCGAAGAGCGAGTCGAATACAATCTTCAACGTGTCCATGGTGACCTCCTCGCAGCGGGCAATGTCATGGCTGCCGCTCATCAGAACTTCCGGTTCGACCATCGGCACCAGTCCGGCTTCCTGGCTGAGAGACGCGAAAAGCGCCAGCGCCTTGGCGTTGGCTGCAATGCAGGCGCGGGTTGGAATGTGACCGCCAATCGTGATCACCGCGCGCCACTTGGTGAAGAGCGCTCCGAATTCCCGGCACTCGATCAACCGGTCGCGAAGGCCATCCAGCCCCTGGGTGATTTTCTCACCGGCAAAATTGGCCAGGGCAATTGTTCCCTTGTCCACCTTGATGCCGGGAATGATGCCTTGTTTCGTAAGAAATTCGAGCATGGGAATGCTGTCCGATGTCCGCTGACGAATCGTTTCGTCAAACAGGATTACGCCGCTGATGAATTCGTTCAATCCGGGAGTCTTGAACAGCAGTTCACGATAAGCGCGGCGATTCTCTTCAGAGGATGGAATATCGCAGGCCATGAATCGCTTTTCGATGGTCGGAATACTTTCATCCGCCGCCAGGATGCCTTTGCCGGAAGCAAGGAGCGCGGCAACGGTTGATTGCATCTGAGAACTCAAGTCCCGTTTTTATCCTTTCTGGCGGCGGCCTTGGCAGCCTGACGTTCCTGATCATGCTCCGCTCCGGCCATGCCTTCATCAACCAGTCTTTCATCATCGCTTCGTCCTTCGTCGTCCTCATCTTCATTGGATGCCACTGGCACCTTGTGTCCAGCCGAGCCGGGCACCGGATCCCAGCGTTCCGATTCCGGGGCGGATTCAATGATCGTTTCTTTCGGGTCTGCACCCGGTTCACCGGTCAGTTCGGATTTGGCCTGTTTCCAATCGGATTCGGAAACGTCCCGCGCGGTTCGTCCGTTGATGACGGCCAGCTCGATCGCGCGCTCCCGGACCATCTTGCGGGTCACCGTGCCGAGGCCGGCGGAATTCTCGGTCAAGGCGCCTTTTTTCAGTGGATTTGCTTTCATAGGTTGATAATTACCGCCCGTGCGGAAGTGTTTGTGAGTTATGCGTTGTCTTCATTTCACGCGTGCCGCGATCCTCGCGCGCATCGCGGGATTTGGAGAAGATGTTGTCCCGCTTTGCGGGCTTTGAACTTGGCGCGGCTTCCTCGGAATTCGGCCGCAGTCCATGAAGCGTTTTTCGGAAAACAGGGGTTTTGTTCATAATAATTCGGGTGCTTGTTTTCATTTTGTTGCCTGTGAATGGGCTTCCACAAACCACAGCCATTTATCCACGCCGCGAGAGATTTCGGTGAACAGGTCCGCCGTGCCGGCATCCTCCAGACTGTCCGCTTCCTTGATCGTGTTGCGGGCATCCTGGCCGAAAGCCGATAGCGCCCTGGCGACCGCTTCGACATGGGCCATGCCATCCGCCATCGTGAGCGGATATTCTTCGAGCAACGAGCGTGACGCAGCCACGCGCACCGTGCCTTCGGCAATGCCACCGAGTTGCACGATGCGTTCGGCAATCATGTCCACGTAAGATTCCACGGCTTCATCCGCCTGGTCAAAAAGTTCGTGCAGCGCGATGAAACCCGGGCCTTTCACGTTCCAATGTGCCTGTTTTATCTGCATTTGCAGATCCACGGCGGATGCCAGCCGCAGGTTCATGAGCGCGTTCAACTCCGACCGGCGCCTTTCCGGGATGTCGTTTTTGGTTTCATACATTTTGGGAGCTTCCGGGAGAGCAACAAGGTTGGCGGGTCTGGCAGGGTTTGATTTCATAAATGAATTCTTTCGTGGTGGGTCGGTTGAAAATTTCAATCAGGTCCGATTGTGAAAACCGTGGACCCGGGTGAGGTTGCGTTCCGCGAGCAACTGCGCCTCCGCCGTGAGCCAATGCTGCACATCATGCCCGGGCAGCGAACCCTCGTTCAAATAGCTGAAGTAGGCCTTTCTGGCCACCTCGTCCGGGGAGACCGCAAAATCAACCACGCTTTGGTTTAAGTCCGCGGCGGCAGCAGGCTCTGAAGCACTGGCCGGCTTTTGTTTTTGGTCTTGGGGATATTTATTGTGTTTCATAAAAGAGCATAGGCGCTGGACCGGCACGCCTCCTATGGGGTGTTCACCCCATCCGCCATCCAAGTTGTCTCAACCGCAGCTCTCCTGGCAGCCTTTCCAGCGGCAATCACCCGTCTTATCTTTCAACGAGACGGAGACCCATCGATGGATGCCCGGCATGACGCCTTTCCGCGCCGCCATAAAAAGCTGAGTGATCCGCGGGTTTGGCTGCAGGGTGGATCGGAAACGCCCGGGCATGGGGCAAACACCCCATGGCAAATGTCCCGCAACGACCTAAAGTGCCATCGGAAATAAAAACGAAAACAAAAGCACAAACATTATGACCAGGAATAATTCAATCGCGGCAATTTTTAAATCGCACATCGAAGCCGAAACCGCCGTCAAGGAACTGCAACAAGCCGGCTTTGACATGAGGAAACTGTCCATCGTTGGCCGCGACTATCACACGGATGAAAACGTGATCGGCTATTACAATGCCGGAGACCGCATGAAATACTGGGGGAAACTGGGAGCATTCTGGGGTGGGTTTTGGGGCTTGTTGTTCGGCTCCGCGTTCTTTTTGGTTCCCGGGGTCGGTCCGTTGCTCGTGGCCGGGCCGCTGGTCGGCTGCATTGTTGGAGCGCTGGAAGGCGCAGTGGTGGTGGGCGGTTTGAGCGCGCTGGGCGCCGGACTTTATAGCCTGGGCATACCCAAGGACAGTATTCTGCAATACGAGACGGCGGTGAAGAGTGGTAATTATCTCGTGATCGCCCACGGCTCCGAGGCCGAGACGCGTCACGCCCGGGAGATCATCAGCCGCACCAACCCGGAAGCGTTGCAGGAACATCAACCCGCATGCGCCAAAACGGAAGCGTGCGCGGTGGGAGCATAGTTTGCACGGGCCTAGTTGAAAATTCCACCGGAGCGCGCCTGGATCCCGTTCAACTGGACCAGCCGGAGCACGCCTGCAATTGTTGCGGCCGTCCTTCCTGGCATGCGTTACGGCTCTGGTGGGCCTTCGGAGCAATTCGCGAAGAAAAAGGTCATACGATGATCTGGTCGGACAGCACCCAACTTATCGGGGCAATTCTGCTGATCGTTGGCGCTTTGCTGCCGGTCGTCAATCCACTGGGCGACGCCCCGATTTTCCTGAGGATGACGCCCGGTTGCGATGAACCCACCCGCATCATTCTGGCGAAACGCATCGCGTTTTACTCATTCTTCCTGGTGCTGGGGTCGTTATTGTTTGGCTCGTTCGTCCTGCTTTTGTTCGGACTTTCGATACCGGTGGTGCAGGTGGCCGGGGGTGCCGTGGTATGCGCGCTGGGCTGGAAGCTCCTGGCCGACACCCCCAAACCGGCCGAGGTGACACTCGATCCGATCCACGCCAAGCTTATCGCGCTGGGCCGGGCATTCTCCCCGCTAACTTTGCCGATGACGATTGATGCCGGAGTCATTTCGGTCGCGATCACCGTTGGCGCCAATCACGCGCATTCGTTCAAACACGCGGTGATCCAGCTGCTCGCCGCCATCATCGGTGCCGGCATCGTCGCCCTGTCCATTCTGTTGACGTATCGCTATGCCCAGCGGGTCGGCAAACGAATCGGGCATACGGGCATGGTGGTGGTGGTGCGGCTCTCGGCCTTCATCATGCTGTGCATCGGGGTGGGGATCACTTGGAATGGCGTCAAGGCGCTGCTGCCAGAAATCGGCATTCCAGGCTGAACGGCGACCGCGGAAGTTTGTTTCAACTGGCTGGCACTGGTTCGGCATTGCGGCGCCTTCAAACCAAAGCAGTGGAGGGCCACCGCCGTCAAGGACGCTGGCGCGTTTGCTGGCGGTGTGCTTGGGAATGCCGACATCCAATGGCTGCAGGTCTTTGCCGAACACGCTGCCGTGAGCATCGCCAATGTGCCGGCCTTCGAGGAAATCGAATTCCTCCATGCCGGGTTGGAAGAGGAAAACGGCCAAATTCGCGAGGAGTTCCGTGATTTAATCGAAGAAGACCCATCCCTTACATATACGAAGGCTTGGACTGTGAACGCGGTGTTGGAAGGCGCTGATTGAGCCGGGCCTTCACAACAGGACCAGCTGATGCCGCACCTCGGACTGTGCCTGCTTGCGGGAGAAAAACTCGCCGACAATCTCTGATTCCGAATCAATGAGAGTTCGCTCGAAAGGGTGGATGCGCTCACAGAAACGTGATCCCAGCCATGCAACGAAATCCTGCGGGGAATGCCAGAAGAATCTGTCCAAAGCCGCAGCAACTTCTTCAGCAGATTTCCCGCATTCAATTGCAACCGTCGCCGGCAAATCACCAGACAACCATCCAAGCGGAATCTCGGAGAGCGGACGACCCGGATTGAGGGCCAGCCACAACAACCGGACGAGGGAACGATACAGTCCCCGTGCGCTGCCGTTGAGCGGACCAAAACGCCGCCAATTCGATTCAGGCGTCTCTACCACGCCAAGCTCCAGTTGGTGCTCCGTGAGGCGCCAGACGATGAACCTGGCTTTTCCCGGCCAGACACCGGCCCGGTTGAACTTGGGTTTGAGCGACCGCAGCAGTTTCGATTCGTGCTTCAGGGCCGCCGCTTCGCTGGAGCAGAGTTGAAATTCGATCCGGTCCACTTCACGCACCATCCGGAGATGACGGCGCGGCATCCGGTCGGGATTGGCCACCCGGTAATGGTTGAGCCGTTGCTTCAGGTCCTTCGCCTTGCCAACGTAGAGCACCTTGTCGTTGGCATCCTTCATCAAATACACGCCGGGCCTTTGCGGAGCCTTTCGGAAAAACTTCCTTCCCAACCGCTGATCGAGCGGCTTCGGGTCCGGAAAAAGGAGCGTCTGGCCCATGCAACCAACGATTTAGTTGAATCCGGCGCGAAGCGCCAGCCGAACCGGCAGCTTTGCGGCCATCGTTGAGCCTTGACACCCAGCACCGGTAATATACTGTAGAGATATACAGTATGATTGAATTGACCCGGAGACAACAGCAAATTCTTGATTTTATCCTGAAATGGCAACGGACGGAGGGCACGACGCCGACCTACCAGGAAATTGCCGATCAGTTTGGTTTTCGCAGCCTGAATTCCGTGACGGAGCATGTGCGGCTGTTGCGCCAGAAAGGTTGTCTCGAAGCCGAGACCGGCAAAGCACGCTCCCTGCGTGTTATTTCCCCACTGGCGAAGTTGCGGAGCCGCATCGCGGACATTCCCCTGTTTGGTTCCATCCCGGCGGGACCACCCCAAACCCGCGAACAGGATGCGGAAGGCTGTGTTTCGGTGGACGTGGACAGCATTGGATACAAGCCGACACGGAACGCTTTTGCGTTGCGCGTGACGGGCGATTCGATGGTCGGGCGGCACATTCTCGACGGCGATTTTGTCGTTTTGGAGCACGGCCCGGAACCGCGCAACGGCCAGATCGTTGCGGCGCTCATTGACGGAGCCAGCACGCTCAAGACGTTCGTGTTGAAAGGCGGCAAGTCCTTTCTCAAGGCCGAGAACCCGAAATATCCCGATCTCATTCCCGCCCAGGAATTGATGATCCAGGGTGTCGTCAAAGCTCTCATCCGCCGGGCAAAGGAGTGACGCGCCCGGACAGCGATTGTCTCACCCGTTTGATAGGAGTTGCACCATGCGGACAATTGTTCATCTCGACGCCGATGCGTTCTTCGCCTCCGTCGAGCAGGCTGCCGATTCACGGTTGCGGGGCAAACCCATGGCTGTGGGCGGAGAAAGTCGCGGCATCATCGCGTCCGCCTCCTACGAAGCCCGCAAGTTCGGCATCTACACGCCCATGCCCACGGCCCGGGCACGCAAATTGTGCCCTCAATTGATTGTTATCCCCGGTGACTACGAACGATACGAACAATTCTCCAACTGGATGTTTGGTGTTGCGTATGATTTCACCCCGGAGGTGGAACGAACCTCCATCGATGAAGGCTACTTTGACCTGACGGCAAATCGCAAAAGGTCGCCGATCGAAATCGCGCTGACGATCAGCCGGGCCATCCGACAATCGTTGAAAATCACCGTCAGCGAGGGTCTTGGCTCAAACAAACTCGTCAGCCAGATCGCGTCCAAACTGAACAAGCCCGCCGCTTTTCAAACCGTGCCGGGCGGCGAGGAAAAGCAATTCCTTCATCCCCTGCCCAACCGCTGGCTGCCTGGCGTCGGACCAAAAACCGCCCTGCGTTTGAATGCGGCGGGTTTGGCGAACATCGGGCAGATTGCCGCAACGCCGATGGATTTGCTCGCATTGCTCCTGGGCAACCAGGCGCCCAGCACGCGTCAATTCGCCAACGGCATCGATGAACGGCCGTTGATTCCGGCGGGCGAACCGCAAAAGTCATTTAGCAAGCAGGAGACGTTCAACGAGGATGTGACCGATGAGGAATATGTCGAAGCCGTCCTTCGGCGGATGGCCGATCATCTTTTTGCCCAGGTGCGTGAAGAAGGCCGGAGCGTGCGGACGCTGACCGTGAAGGTGCGTTACAACGACCGCGACGAGAACCAGCGGGCTGGGAGCCTGAGGGAACCGACGGATCTGGAAACGGACATTTACGGGCGCCTGCACGGGCTGCTGCAAGAGGCCTGGCAACGGCGCGTGAGCTTGCGGATGGTGTCGTTGAAACTGTCGAATGTGTATGACGCGGTGTTTCGCGGCGAATTGCTGCTCGAAACCAGCGCCCGCAATCATGAAGCCCGCGAACGTCTCGCGGTGGTGCTGGACGATCTCCGGCGGAACAAGGGGTGGTCGGTTGTCCTGCGTGGACATGACTTGCGCCTGCGCGATGCGCCGGGGGATATCGTGACCGCACGCGCAAAGCCGCAGCTCAAGATCCGTTACCAGCTTCAGAATCCAACCGGGACACGCACAGACTCGATAACGTATGTTCCGCTCCGGGTCCGCAGCCACTACACCTTTCTGGATTCGACCCTCTCGCCCGCGGCCGTTGCGAACCTTGCCAAACAGCACGGCATGTCAGCCATGGCTTTGACTGACATCGGGAACCTGCACGGGGCGGTGGAATTCGCGCAGACGGCAAAACGCGCGGGCATCAAACCGATCTTCGGGACGGAATTGCAGGTGAACGAACATCCGTTGCTGCTCTTTGTCGAATCGACTCGCGGCTATCACAACCTAAACCGGTTGTTGTCGCTCCACACCGGGGCGGACGGTGAAGCCGGTGCGGTCGCGGCGCAGCAGCGTCGTCCCATTGCGTGCGAACGTCTTTACGGTCTCACCGATGGCTTGATCGCGGTGAGCACAGACTCGACGCTGGCCGAACTGTTTCCCGATCGCTTCTACCTGCTGGCTACGAAACAATCCGATGGGAGCCGCTTTCCTGTAGTAGCTTGTCCCGCAATTCATTACGCGCTCCCGGACGACCGGTTGAAATACGACATCGTGCAATCCATCCGCACGCTGACGTTGCTCCGCCAGCAGCACCCGGACAAACGTCTGCCCAGCCGGTTTCATTTCCGCACCCCGGCGGAAATGGCCGCAGCTTGCCAGGAACACCCGGACTGGCTGGCGCACTCGCTCGAAATCGCGGAGCGGTGCAACTTCGACCTGCCCTTTGGCAAACCGCAATTCCCAGCCTTCGTGCCGCCTGACGGTTCAAGTCCGCACGAATTTCTGCGCCGGCTCGTGCTGGACGGGGCGCGACGGCGTTACCCCGACTCTCAACTCGCATCCGTCCATCCTCAACTCTGCCAGGAACTCAACATCATCAGCACGGTCGGTTACGAGGAATACTTTCTAGTCGTGTGGAACATCCTGCAGGATTGCCGGCAGCACGGCATCGAATGGATCACCCGCGGCAGCGCGGCGGACTCGCTCGTGTGCTATTGCCTCGGCATCTCGGACGTGTGCCCGATTCGTTTCGGCCTCTACTTCCGCCGCTTTCTGAACGAGGAGCGCATGGCGCTCAACAAACTGCCGGATATTGACATTGATTTCCCCCACGACCGCAAAGATGACGTGGTGGACATCATCTTCGCCAAATACGGCCGGGAACATTGCGCCGTGGTGGGCGGCTTCTCGACGTTCCAGGCCCGCAGCGCGTTCGGAGACGTGGCCAAGGTGCTAGGAGTGAGTGAACGCGAAGTGCGCCGGTTCACTGATCATTTCCCGTGGAGCTTCGGTGGCGGTTGGGTGCCGGATGAAATCACCCCTATCGGCGGTGCCCGTTTACGCGAGAGGCTCGCTGCCAGCCCTGAAAACCGGGATCTGCCGCTAAACGAGGAACCATTCAAAACCGCGCTGGACATGGCCGGGTTCCTGGATGGCGTTCCGCGTTATCCGAAGATGCACCCGTGCGGCATCGTGCTCTCGCGCCAGCCAATGCACGAATTGACACCGACGTTCATTTCCAACAAGGACTATCCCACCACGCATTTCGACATGGATGCGGTTGAGGTGATCGGACTGGTGAAGGTGGACGTGCTCGCCCAAGGTGGACTGGCCGTGATGCATGACGTGAAGGCATCGCTGGCGCCGCGCGGCGTGACCGTGGATTTAAACGCCCTTGAACCATGGCAGGATTCGCAGGTTTGGAACCTGATTTCCGGCGGTGCACGGGCGGTGCATCACATCGAAAGTCCGGCTATGACCGGCCTGTGCCGCCAATGCAACGTGCGCGACATTGACACGCTCATCGCCATCGTGAGCGTCATCCGGCCCGGCGCGGCCAACGAAGGCAAGAAACTGGCATTTACGCGCCGTTATCAGGGTCTTGAGCCGATCACCTGCCCCCATCCATCGCTCGAACCCGTGTTACGCGATACATTCGGGCTCGTGGTCTACGAGGAGCACATCCTGCAAATCTGCGAGGCCTTCGCTGGTTTGCCGCCCGGACGCGCAGACGTGTTGCGCCGGGCGCTCAACAAACAGAAACGCGCTATAATCGCAGAGATTCGGGAGGAATTCTCAGCTTCGGCCAGGCAGCGTGGACATACTCCGGAAAAGATCGAGGAAGTCTGGGGACTCGTCACGGGTTTCGCCGGGTACGCCTTTTGCAAAGCCCATTCAACCGCGTATGGCGTTGAGGCGTATCAATCCGCCTGGCTCAAGCGAAATTACCCGGCGGAGTTCATGGCCGCCGTGCTGAGCAACGGCAAGGGATTCTACGACCCGTTGGTCTATATGCTGGAAAGTTACCGGCTCGGGCTGAAATTCCTGCCCCCGTCGATCAACGAACCCGGACCTCAATTCGCCGTGCATGGCAACGCGATTCGTGTCCCGTTGACACGCACCAAAGGACTCACGGAACGCACAACGAAGCGGCTGCTGGCCGAGCACAAGCAGGATCCATTTGCTTCACTTGCCGACTTCCATCGGCGCGTGAATCCCTTGCCGGAGGAGATGGAGGCGATGATTCGCGCCGGCGGCTTTGACGAATTCAACGCGCCACGCACGCGACAGTTTTGGGAGGCACAGTATTTGTCCCGGACCTTGGGCGTTGCGCGCGATTCGGGACAAGGCTGGCTGTTGTCACCGCCATCGCTGGATCATTTTCCCGGCATTCCACTAGGTGAACCGTCACGACGCGAGCGGCTCGAAGCCGAGACGGAATTGTTTGGTTACGCGGTGAGCGGACATCCGCTCGAACTGTTTGCAGACATCGCCTGGGACACTTATTGCCCGGTGGCGCGACTGGGCGCACACATCGGCGAAACAGTTGTGACGTGCGGGCTGGTGGTCGAGCAACGCACCCATCACCAGATCACAGGCGAGCCGATGAAGTTTCTCACCCTGGCCGACTGGACGGGCATGGTGGAGACGGAACTCTTTGCCCAAACCTACAAAAGCTACGGACTGGCGACCGTGCGTTATCCGGTGTTGGAAGTCACTGCAACAGTCGAACCGTTCGAGAACGGTCGGGGCTATTCGCTGCGGGTGCTCCGGGCGGGCCAGCCGAGGAAAAAGTAAACCGGTTCACGCGCTTCCGGCCGCGCCAGGACAGTATTGGGCATGGGCTTTCGGCCTTCGGCTCCCCCGACAGAGGTTGGCAATGCTTTTGCCGAAGTCCCAGACTTGGCGGCTCCCCGGCTGGAACATCGCCACGCTGCCGCCTTCGATCACGCGGATGGCAGTTCGCCTGGTTCACCAATATACGCGTCCAACGGCAGCGGAGCGTTCATCGCAGCCGGCAAGCCGGGAGCAGCGGACTTGATGCTCTGGAGCGCTTCAAGCGCGACTTTGCGGGCGCTGGCATGGCTGACCATGGGCTCGGGATAGTCCCGGCCCAACCGCAACCCGGCGCGGTCGAGAATTTCCACGGGCGCTTCCCACGGTCGATGCAACCATTTATCCGGCAGCCTGGCGAGTTCGGGACACCAGCGGCGCACGTAGTCGCCGCCGGGATCAAACTTCTCGCCCTGGCTGACGGGATTGAAAATGCGGAAGTAGGGCGCGGCGTCCGCGCCGCAACCGGCGGTCCATTGCCAGCCCAGCGTGTTCTGCGCCAGGTCGGCGTCCGCGAGCGTATCCCAAAACCAGCGTGCGCCCTCCGTCCAGGACAGCAACAGATCCTTCACCAAAAACGATGCCACAATCATCCGCACCCGATTGTGCATCCAGCCCGTGGTCCACAACTCGCGCATCCCGGCGTCCACAATGGGATAACCGGTGCGGCCCTTCTGCCAAGCCTCGAGCGTTGCCGCGTCGTGGCGCCAGGGGAACCTCCTGAAGTCCGCCCGCAACGGCTCGGTCGGCGTGTGCGGGAAATGGTGAAGCAGATGGTGGGCAAACTCGCGCCAGCCGACCTCGGCGAGGAACTGCCACGCCCGCCACTTCGTTTCGGGAACGTGCCTCGCCTCGGCCTGCCGGCGCACGGCGTGCCAGACCTGGCGCGGCGTGATCTCACCAAAGTGCAGGTGTGGCGACAGGCGCGAAGTGCCGACGCGATCCGGACGGTTCCGATCTTCGGCATAATTCGACACCGCGTCTTTGAGAAACCGTTCAAGTTGTACGCGCGCACCAGCCGCGCCCGGCGACCAGGCTTGACGCAGCCCTTCCGCCCACTTGATGCGCGGTTCCAATTTCAGCGCCGCGAGCGTGAGCGACCTGGGCCGGCGCAACGGCGCCAGGAGTTTGCGCGGAGCAGGCAATGGCCCGGCGGGCGCCGGCCGGGCCAGACAATGCCGCCAGAACGGCGTGAAGACCTGGAATGGTTTGCCACTTTGATTCCGGATGGTCCACGGCTCGTGCAGCAGCGCGCCGTTGAAACTTTCGACCTCCAAACCACCCGCGCGCAGGGACTCCTGGATGGCGATGTCCCGCGAAACCACGGCGGGTTCATAGCGGCGATTCCAAAACACTGCGCCCGCACCGGTTTCATTGGCCAGATCCCGCAGGGCCACGAAGGACGGCCCCTGGCGAAAAACCAGCTTGGCGCCGGCGGCCTGCAAATCAGCGTCAAGCGCGCCCAGCGATCGGTGCAGCCACCAACGCGAGGCGCCACCCGGTTGCCACGGCGCCTCCTCGTCGGGCGCATGGATGAATACCGGGATGACGGGTCCGCCGCGTCGGCTGGCCGCCTGCAACGCAGGGTTGTCCGCCAGGCGAAGGTCCAGGCGAAACCAGACGATTGAAGGCGAGATTTTCACGGGCGCAAGCAAGGGTTCAACCGGTGACAGGTGATGCTTTGACCCAGGCAATCTCCAATTGAAACGGGCCGGCTTGCTTGTCCGCAATAAGAAAGCCCACGGACGCTATTTTTGTTGGTTGCAGCGGCGGCACGCCGGCCAGCACCTGCCCCCGATGCGCCGGCACGAAGTCTTTGAATGCCAGCCGGGACTCATCCCACACGCCGCGCATTGTGGAGAAGGCGCATCGGTAAAGCGGCGGGTCGAACCCGGCCGCGGTGCGGACCGTGAATTTGTAGCGGTGTCCGTCACCGCGCAACCGAATGATGAAGCCGTCGCAGCCGCCCAGGTTGTGGCGCGCAGGCGAAGACCGCACGGAAGCAAACCCCCCGTTGTTTTCCAGGGACACCACACCTCGAAACACGGCCGCGCGGCCGGCCGGCTCAAAGGAGCTGGTGGACACGCCGCCCATCACTGTGTCATTGACAATCTGCCATGCCGGCATGCCGTCGGCGGAAGTGAAGTCGAACAGAACTTTTTCAATGGCCAAAACCCTGTTCATGGTAAAAAGCGGGTTGTAATTGCGCATAAAATTCATTGGGTTGATTTCGAAAGCGCCAGGTCCACGCGCGTGAAAAGCGCCTTCAAGGCAACTGCATTGGTTGCCCCCGTGAACTGGCCGGTCACGCGTCCATTCCCATCAATCACGAAAACATTGGCTTGGTCCTTTTGGTAATGGAAGCCGCGCGCCACCAGACCGTCCCAATCCAGCATCACGGGATAGGTGTAACGCTTCCTGAATCTGGCCTGCACCATTGAACGCAACAGGCCAGGCACCTGGCTCATGTCGGCAATGCCCGCGATGGCGATCCGTCCCGCGTATCGTTCCTTGAGCGGTGCAATCCAGCCCCCAATCTGCTCCGAGCCTTTCCGGTCGGCGACGGTCATGACGGTGACGTTGGTCGTGGGAAACGAGATCATGTGCAGGGTCTCGTATTGGTCTCGCAATTCGAACGCAGCCGCCGCTGGCGCGGCCTTGGCAGGGGTTTCCGCTGCCGTGCCGGCCGTCGCCAGAAGCAAAAGCCCGGTCAACGCGACAAGTGGAAAAATCGGAATGAACATGGAGAGGCTCACCGGACGGCGGATCAGGTTGATTTGGCCACATCGACCGCAGCCACCGGCGCGTAAGCCCGGCCCTTCCAAATGGAAGGTTTGCCGACGAGATGACGCCCGAGTGCGAACCATTGAATCGCAAGCAGGGCGAGGATGCCGAAAGGATGCAGCCACGCAGCGGCGAGCGGCTGGCGGAACCGGCGAACGGCAATCAGCCGCGGAACGCAGGCGATGACGGCGGCAACGGCGGCGAGCGCCAGACCCAACGAGGAAAGGTTCGGGGCAAAGGCGAGAAGGACGAACGGCAACACCTGACCGCCGAGCAAGCACGCCGTCATCGGCACGATCATGCCAGGTGCAGCCAGACCTTCCGTGGCGTTTTTGCCGAGACCGCGCCAGGTTTCCCGATTGGTGTGATACATGCGGCAGGCCGCGAGATCGGTGGCGTCAAACAGGCCGGTGGCAAAACCCGCCCGCCGAAAGGTGCGGGGAAGTTTGAGCCCGTCGTGCAGCGAATCACGGAGCATGGCGTGGCCGCCACATTTTTCGTAAGCGTCGCGCCGGGCGATGAAAAGTTGTCCGCAACCCGCCGACAATGCCGGAAGGCTTGTCCGGCGCATGAGATGCATCGGAAGAAAACCAAGCAGAATGAAGTGAATCAGGGGAATAAGCAGGCGTTCGCTCAGCGTGCCGAGTTCCTGGCCAGGCACGCCGCTCGCCAGGGCGACGTTGCGGTGTTCCATGAAGCCAGCCATCCGGGCCAGCGCGTCGGGAGCGAGCCGCACATCGGCATCCATGAACACGAACAAGGGATGGCCCGCGAGTTTTGCCAGGACATGACAGGCGTGTTGCTTGCCGCACCAGCCGGCCGGCAACGGAGGCGCGGTTTCGAGCCGGACCCGATCATCGTGTCGGGCAAGGTCGCTGACCATGGCGGCCGTGTGGTCCGTCGAATGATCATCCAGCACGACGATTTCCAAGTCGCAACCCCGATTGGCCAGTGCGGCTTCGAGCGCGGCGCGGATGTTTGATCCTTCGTTGCGGGCGGGAATGAGCACGCTCAGACGCGGGGCGGGTGACAGCCGGCGGGTAATGAGCGGGCGGTAAATGAGCAGGTTCAGCAGGAATAATACGGCGGGGATGCCCGCGAGAACCAGCGCAATAACCGCAAAAATGTCCAGGTTCATTTGCGTCCGTGCTCCCGCTTGAATTCCTCTCCCCGCAGTTTCGCCCTCGTGGCGCGCCACCAGTCGTAGATGCCGCCCTGGCCCGCACCGCCGCGCAACAGGGTCTGAAACAAGGCCGGGTCGCGACGCCGGGATTCGATCGACAGCGCGTCCTGAACCGCCTCCAGTTTTTGCTCGAATTGTTTGGTCCAGAAATCGGGAGCAAATGCGGAGGCGTGCTCGCGGCGCACTTCCACCGGCTCGCCGAAGCGCACCAGAATTTCCGGCAGCCGTTCCTCCCAATAAACATATTCGGCAACGCACGGCACGAAGAACGCGCCTTCAACGCGCGTCGCCAGGTGGCCAAGGCCCGCCTCAAAGCAAACGGGACGCTCACGCACGTCGGCAAAGCGGCTTTGCGGCGTGACGGCGAGGAGATGTTGCGGCGATCGTAGAATGGCTTCGGCGGCGCGGAGAAACTGCACCGCGCCGCGACGGCTATGTGGCTCGACCCCAAAAAAGCCGAGCCGGGCAAACATCGGGTAGCGTTCGAGCATCGCCGCGTCCATGGGCGCGAACAGCGTGCGGTCGGCGAAGAACTCCGACTTGAGAACGAGTCCCAAGAGTGGATCCCACCAGGAAGCGTGGTTCAAGTAGATGACCAGCGGGAGCTTCGAAGCCGGCGGCTTGCCCGAAAGCGATATCCGCAGGGCGTGGAAATGGCGGCGAAGGTAACGGCGCGAATACCAGGTGAACCAGCGGAGGAGCGGCCGGGAAATTCCGGGAACGGCCACGGCGCCCTCGCTCCGGACGGACCGCCGATTTACAATGGTCGTGGTGTCCAAACCGCGCGAGCCCGCGGCGCCCCCGACAACCTGGATGCGGTTCGTCAAGCTCATGCCGCAACCCTCTCGACCGGCCGGGGACCGGAGTCGCGGGCGGCGTCCTGACCGCGTTCGGCCACGCCGTCGCGGTCCAGCGCATCGGCGGCGATCCAGCCGCTCATCAGGACCATCGGCATTCCCGGGCCCGGATGCGCCGCACCGCCAGCGAGATAAAGCCCACGCAGGTCGGGCGACCGGTTGCCGGGTTTGAATGCGCCGAGGAAACGCCCGTGGCTGGCGAGGCCGTAAATTGCGCCGTTCAGGACGTGATAACGGTCGTTGATATCCTGCGGGGTAAGCGCGCGCTCGAAGACGATGCGTTTCTCAATGTCCTCCATCCCGCCGGTGCGTTTGAGTTTCTCGAGGATGACCTTGCGGTAGGCGGGAAGCATTTTCCGCCAGTCGTGATGCGGCCGCAGGTACGGCGCGTGCACCAGGACATACAGCGACTCGCCGCCGGCAGGCGCCGTGGCGGGTTCGCTGCACGCGGGCGCAGCCAGATAACACGTCGGGTCGGGCGCGGGTTCGCCCTTTCGGTAAATCCAGTCAAATTCCTCGTGCGGGTCGCGGCTGAAAACGAAATTGTGATGGGCGAGGTGTTCGTAACCGCGGTTCAAGCCCAGATACAGCACGACGCCGGAACAGGCGGGTTCGTATCGGCGGCGGTTCTCAAACCTTGCGCCCACCCTGACGTTGACGAGTTCGCGGTGCGTGCGGACGGAATCGCAGTTCGAGACGACGGCGCGGAGGGCAATGTCCTCGCCGTCCTGGGTGCGAACCCCGGTGACGCGGTCATTCTGCGTGAGGATTTTTTCAATCCGGCTGTGGGTGCGGATTTCGACGCCGAGTTCGCGCGCGAGTTTCTCCAAAGCCACCGGCACGGCGCGCGTGCCGCCCAGCGGATACCAGACGCCCTCGTTGGTTTGCATGTGCGCGATGCCACAGAGCACGGCCGGCGAACCGCTGGGCGACGAGCCCACGTATTGCGTAAAATGGTCGATCATCTGCGCGACGCGCGGGTCGGGGTTGAAGGCCCGCACCGTGCCCGCCACCGTGCGACCCAGGCGCATGGCGAGCAGATCGCCCAGCACCTTGGGATCAAACGCGGCTTTAAAATCAAACATGTCGCGCAAACCCCCGATGGGCTTGTAAAAGAAAAATCGCTGCGAGATCTCGTCGAACCGCCGGGAGAGCGCCATGAAGTCGCGATAGCCCCGGCCGGAATCCGTCCCGGGGGCAAAGCGGTCCAAAGTCCCGGCCATGATTTTCGGGTCCTGGTTCAAATCGAGCCTGGAGCCGTCCTCGAAAACGCAACGCCATTGCGGGTCGAGCCGGACGAGTTCGAGGTAATCCGCCATGCGCCGGCCGGCCTCGGAGAAAATGCGCCGGAGCACCGAGGGAATCGTGACAATGGTCGGCCCCATGTCGAAGCGGAAGCCCTGACCTTCAAGAACCGCCGCCTTGCCGCCGAGCCATTCGTTGCGCTCGAACAGGATGACCTGGTAGCCTCGCGCCGCGAGGGTGCAGGCCGCCGCGAGGCCGCCGAGGCCGCCGCCGATGATGCCGATTCGTCCGTTTGCCTGAGTCTTCATTGATAGGGAGGGGATTTGAGCCGGTGAGCCATGCTGCGCAGGAGCGAAATGAACGCAATCCAGCGCGGTTTCAGACCGCGACCATGGGTGAGTTTCAGATAAGCTTTGAACAGGGTTTCGTCACCGGGCTGAGGCGGGTCGAAGGCCGGCCGGAATTTGCCGCGGCTGACCGTGACCACTTTCGGAGCCGTAAGTTCCAATAATCCCTCCGCGCCCCGCGTGACGCCGAAACCGCTGCGTCCGCGTCCGCCAAATGGCACCCGGGCATCGGCCGTCGGAAGGATGAGATCGTTGATGGTGACGACGCCGGCATTCAGGCGGCCGGCGAGGGAGCGGGCCGCGGATTCATCGCGGGAAAAAACGCTCGCCGTCAGGCCAAAAGCACAATCGTTGACGCGCATAACCGCCTCGTGATCGTTGCTCACGCTGACGAGGGCGAGCACGGGAGCAAAAACATCCTCGCGCAGCAGGCGGCTTGCGGGAGCCACCCCGCCGAGAATAACCGGGGCATCGGCTGATTCGTCGCCAGCGATGAAATGAGCACCGCGTCCTACCGCATCCTCGATCAGCAGGCGCACATACCCTGTCGCCGCCGGAAACCGGTTTTGATTTTTCCCCTGCACAGCAGGCGCATCCTCATCCCGGCCCAGGCGAAAATGCCGGGCCAGCCGGCCTGCAAGTTCTGCGGATAGGTTGCGGTGAACAAACACCCGCTTCGGCGACATGCAGGTCGCCCCGCCATTGAGGGTCAGCCCAAACGTAAGCGCACGAACAACGAGGTTGAGGTCGGCATCGGCGCGAATCAACATCGCGTCGCAACCGCTCAGCTCCATCGTCGCAGGAATCAGTTGCGGCGCGAGCTGGGCGAGGATTTTTTCGCCCGTGGCCGCCGAACCGGTGAAGAGAACCTTGTCGGGTCGCGCCAGAATGGCCACCCGGGCAAATTCGGCGGATTCGGGCAGCAGTCCGACGAGTTGCGGGTCGAAGCCGGCGCGAACCATCAACCCGCCGAGCGCCCGCGCTGCGGATGTGCCCCCCATGCCGGGTTTGAGCAGCACCGCGTTACCGGCCGCGATGGCCTGGATGAGTTGCACCCCCGGCAGCAACAGCGGATAGTTGCCCGGGCCGATGATCAGCACCACGCCGACGGGCTCCCGCCAAATTTCGCCACGCACGCCGGCAAACCAAAGCGGTCGGCCGCGCCGGCCGAGGCGGCGCGGGGCGAGTATTTTCTTGGCCTCGCGCTCGAGAAACCGACAAGCCTCGGCCAGGGGAAGCACCTCAGCGGTCAGAGCTTCAAGCGCGGGCCGCCGGCGGGCAGAGGCGGAGGCCTCGGCCAGATCGGAGGCGGAATCAGCAATCAGCCGGCGAAGTGCGCGAACCAGTTCCAGGCGGCGGGTCAACGGCGTGCGCGACCAGCGCGATTGCGCCGCACGAGCCGCAGTCATCGCCCGGGCGACAATCATGGTTCCGTCAGTCTCCTCGCCAGGGGAGACAACCGGAGGGCATATCCGTTCAGCTACGGCGATCATGGCTCGGGGCGCACTTCGGCGGCGGTTTTGTTGACGAGGAGCGCGGGCTTCGGGTTGATGAGGCGCGAAAACATTTCAATCGCCTCGGCCACGGGACGGCGGGTGCGGCCGGGGACATCCTCCCGCGGTTTCTCCAGCGAATTTATGCCGTTGCTGTTGATTCCCAGATCTTCGAGCAGCAATTTGCTGCTGATGCGCGCGCTTTCGAAAATGACCGGCAAGCCGCTGCCCGGATGCGTGCCGCCGCCAACCAGATAAACACCATCGAGATCTTCGAAGCGGTTATGCGGACGGAGGTGCAGCATCTGGTCGAGGCTGTGCGCCAGATTGAAGGTCGCGCCTCGATAAATCTCGTAGCGGGCGTCCCAGTCGGCGGGCGTGATGAGGCGCTCGTACCGGATGCGACCGGGATCGAGGTCATACCCGGCCTTCCGGATCTGGCGGAGCAGCAGGTCACGATAACGGGCGCGTTCCTTCAACCAGTCCACGTTGGGATGCTGGTGGGTGACGGGCGCCAGAATGTAGAGCGTCGAATGGCCGCGCGGGGCCAGGCCGGAGTCGGTGACGCAGGCGTTCTGAACATAAAAACTCGGGTCCTTGCTGAGGACGTGGTGGTTTTCGATCTCGTCCAGGTTTTTCACGTAGTCCCCGGCAATGTGAATGGTGTGATGCGGCAGGTCGAATTTCCCCTCGATGCCCAGATACATCATGAATGTGGAACAGGAATACTTTTTGCCCGACAGCTTGCGGTTCGTCCAGCGGCGGCGAAGATGGTCGGGCACGAGCCGCTCCATCGCCCGGGCGAAATCGGCATTCACCACGACCGCGGCGGCGGGATACAGTCCTTGAAGGGTGCGGACCCCGACAGCGCGCCGACCGGCGAAGCGGATTTCCTCGACCGGTTCATCCAGGCGGATTTCCACCCCCAGGCGTTTGGCCACGCGGGCCAGGGCGGCAGTAATGGCCGAGCAGCCGCCCATCGGATGAAACACGCCGTATTCATATTCGAGGAAGCTCAGGATGCTGAAAAGGCTCGGGCAGCGGAACGGTGACATTCCGAGATATTTCGACTGGAAACAAAACGCGAGGCGCACGCGGTCATCCGTGAAGAACCGCTTGAGGTAGGTGTCCACGGACTGATGCGGACGCAGCATGGGGAGCATCTTGATCAGCCGCGCCTGAACCAGGTCCTGCCAACCGAGGAAGGCGCTTTCCAGGCAGGGCTCCATGAGCGTGAGCTTGGTGCGGTTCTCATCGAGGAACCGTCGGAAGCCGGGAGCGTCCGGGGGCGACAGGGCAGCGATCTGCCGCTCCATCGCCGGAATGTCCGATGTGCAGTCGAGCCGGCCGCCCGCGCCGAACTGGATCCGGTACTGGGGATCCAGCCGCACCATTTCGATTTCGGCCTGCAGGCTCGTGCCGGCGGCACGGAAGATTTCCTCCAATACCCGGGGATACAGGAAGAAAGTCGGGCCGAGATCAAACCGGAAACCGTCCGCCTCGAGGCGGGAGGTGCGTCCGCCGATGACCGGCAGACGTTCGATGACTTTTACCTGGAGGCCTTGCGCCGCCAGCAATATGGCGGAAGCCAGTCCTCCCGGGCCGGCACCGATAATGACAACAGGTTTACTCATGAGCATGAAATCAAGGGTTGTCGGACAGGCGATACGGGACGCATTGCCGCCGGATCCTCAGCCGGATGACCGGGGCGAAGCGGACCGGCAGCTCAAACCAGCATTTGATCGTCCGGATCGGGACAACGCTGGCGCCGGCTTTTCGATTTGAACGGTTTGATTTCATTTCCCATCCGCTCTGCGGGTCATCCATGTGTGTAGAATATGTCTAATTCTTTTACGATTGTCAATATTTTGTCTAATTTATTTCGCAAACCGGGAAATGCGCCGTTATCAACTGCATTTGCGTTGTTTTATATGGATTTAATCAGAAATATGCGGTTTTCGAATTCTTTGCTTGCAATTCATTTCAATGATGTCAATATTTTGTCTAGTTTTATGATTAACGCCCATCATGCCATCAAAGCGGTCTCCCGCCGCACCGGGTTGAGCGCCCACGTAATCCGGATATGGGAGAAGCGATACGGCGCGGTGGAACCGGCCCGCACCGGCACCAACCGCCGGCGTTACTCCGAGGAACAGATCGAGCGGCTGGGCTTGCTGCGGGAAATCACCCAGGCGGGTCACAGTATCGGTCTGGTGGCGAAACTGCGCACCGAGCAGCTGCGCAAACTAGCCGCCGAATCCTCTGGAAACGTCGGCCCGACCAACCGCGGACGGACCCGGTCCGCCGGAACGACTCCCCTGCTCGATGAATGCATCGCCGCCGTCAAGGCGCTCAATGCGGGAGCACTCGAAGACGCGCTCAAGCGGGCGTCAACGTCACTCGGCGCCCAGGGCTTGCTGCAACGGGTCATCGCTCCGCTGGCGCAGGCGATTGGCGAGTTGTGGCGTGATGGCAGCATCACGGCGGCGCACGAACATTTCGCCAGCGCCGTGATCCGGATTTTTCTGGGACACGCCGCCAAGCCGTTCGCGGGCGTGGAAGGCGCGCCGGTCCTGGTGGTGGCCACTCCCAGCGGACAATTGCACGAGCTGGGCGCGCTGCTCGCCGGCGCGGCGGCGGCGAATCTGGGCTGGCACGTCAC
>JBAPQW010000011.1:0-111647 GCA_049280815.1 Verrucomicrobiia bacterium
CTCCTGCTGCGCCTGCCGCACCGACCGAGCCGGTCGCAGCGGCCGCACCCGCTGCACCCGCCGCATCCACGCCGGTGCCGCCGGTCCGCATCAAGGCCGGTCTGTCCACCGCCATCACCGATGCTGATGGAAACGCCTGGCTGCCCGATCAGGGCTTTGCCGACGGAGAAACGGCTGAGCGTCCCGATCTGCAAATCGCCAACACGAAGAGCCCGGCGATTTATCAGAGCGAACGCTACTCCATGACGTCGTTTTCGTATCCGGTCCCCAACGGCAAATACATCGTGAAGCTTCACTTTGCCGAGACCTACGACGGGATCACCGGGCCGGGTCAGCGTGTGTTCTCATTCAAAGTGGGAAGCCAGGAGTTCAAGGATTTTGACGTTTGGGTCAAAGCGGGCGGGGGCCAACGCGCCTATGTTGAAACCGTTAACGTCGAGGTTACGGACGGCAAGCTCGACATTTCTTTCACTTCCAACGTCGAAAATCCCGAGATCAACGGGATTGAAATCCTCCCGGCATCCTGAAGAGTTGATTTGCCCGTCAGTATTGCACTGATGACGAAAGCGGCCGCCCGGTTCATTTCGGGCGGCCTTTTTTTCACGGCTTTACCGGCGCCGGTTTTCCCTGTCTTAGCGCGGGCAACCAGGCACTGTAGCGCAGGTGATCGTAGGCGGCTTGCGTGCCGTGCTCGTCCTGATGACCGGATTTGGGCAGAATGACCAGTTCCTTGGGTGAATTGATTTGATTGAAGGCAGCCAACACGCCCGCCGCCGGACAGGTCTCATCTCTCAATCCCAGTCCGACCAGCGTCGGACATTGGATGCGTGACGCAAAATTCGCAGTGTCATAATAGCGGCTGGCTGCATGCACTTTGGGCGCGTCCTTGCCCGCCGTGCAGTCATACCATTGTGGCCACCCCCCCTTGCGCCCGGCATCAGGACCGAGCATGTCGCAGCCGGCCGGCACGAGGGCCAGCGCTGCGGTGATCTTTTTCGGATGCAATCCGGCGGTCATCAAGGTCTGTTGCCCGCCCTGGCTGTCACCCATCACCACCAGCGTCTGGCCGTCCCAATCCGGCCGGCTGGCCAGATATTCAACCGCCCGGTAATCGGAAAGATACATTCTCAGGAAATAACTGGCGTCGCGGTCGTCGTTGCCGATGGCCCAGTAATTTTTCAGCGGCCCGTCGAACTGCTCCTTGTAGAACGACGCCGGTTGGTCAATCGGCAGATCATGCGGTTCAATGTCCAGCGCGAGCCAGCCTTCCGCGGCGCGGTCCGTCACCCAGTTCTTTTGCAGGCCGTAAACCCCCGCCCATTGGACCATGAGCAGGGCCGGAAATTTTTTACCCTGGGCCGGCCGCGCCAGCTGGCCCTGGATGTGGGTTCCACGGATGTTGTCCATCGTGATCTTCCAATAGGCCACATTCGTTCTGCCGATGTCTATGTGCTCGAGGGTCGGATTGACCGGCACTTTCTCCAGTTCCTGGAGCTTGGCTTCCCAGAATTGGTCGAAATCAGCCGGTCGCGGGGCCGAAAGCAGGATGCGTTCCGGGTCGGCCACCGCGCCGGCCGTTGCCCGGTGTTCGCTGCCGTCCGCCGATTTCCATTTCACCTCGACCAACATCGTGCCCGGCGCATCGAATTTGGATTCCAGCCTGGCTGCCTGGTTGCTGAAATCCAATTCACCTTGCCCCACCTCCGTTAACTCGCCTTGCAACAGCTTGTAGTGGGCTGGTGGCGGGTTGGTTTCACCCTTCCATTCCACCTGCCAGTGGACCGTGTTGCCCACCTGATAAACCCCGTTGCTTTGGTCCGGCGTGACCACCATCTGCTGCGCGCGACAGGGATTCGCACAAACCATGGCAATGACCGCAACGGCGAGGGGGGAGAAATATTTGGATCGCATGGTTGGATTATGCCGGAAAGCATTGTTTTCACCAGAATTTACTCCCGACGACCGATCCTTTGGCGCCTTGCCTTGCGCCGGTTTTTTTGATTTTTAGAGTCATGAAATACCTTTGCCTTTTTGCCGGCCTGTTGTTGTTGTGCTCCTCGGTGGGTTTCGCCGGCGAGTTCCTGGTTTATTTCGGCACCTACACCGGCACGAAGAGCAAAGGTATTTACGTTTCCAGATTCGACCCGGCAACGGGCAGATTGTCCGCGCCGGAACTCGCCATTGAGACCCGAAACCCAAGTTTCCTGGTGGTGTCGCCCGATCAACGTTTTCTCTATGCTGTGGGTGAAGTGGACAATGCCGGTGGCAAACCCGGTGGCACCGTGAACGCGTTCTCCCTTGACCGCAGGACCGGCAAACTCACCTTGCTGAATCAGCAGTCTTCCGGCGGCGGCGGACCCTGTCATCTTTCCATGGATGCCACAGGCAAATGCCTTCTCGTCGCGAACTATGGCTCAGGGAGCATCGCCGCGCTGCCCCTCCGTCCCGACGGCAGTCTCGGTGAAGCGACCGCCACGATCCAGCACACCGGCTCCAGCGTGAATCTTGAACGCCAGGCCGGCCCACACGCGCATTTCATCTGCCCGTCACCCGACAACCGCTTTGCCCTGAATTGCGACCTCGGCCTGGACCAGGTGCTCGTCTATCGCCTCGACGCGGATGCAGCCACGTTGATGCCGAATGATCCGCCGTTTGCGACCGTTGCACGCGGCGCCGGCCCGCGCCACCTGACTTTTTCGCCCGACGGGAAATTCGTCTATGTCATCAACGAAATGGGTTCCACCATCAGCGCGTTCGCCTATGACGCCCCGCGCGGCGTGTTGACCGAAGTGCAGACTCTGTCCACGTTGCCAAAGGATTTTTCCACGAACAACACCTGTGCCGAAATCGTCATGCATCCGTCGGGAAAGTTTCTCTACGGCTCGAATCGCGGCCATGACAGCATCGCTGTGTTTGCCGTGGACCGGAAATCCGGCCGGCTCATCTTTGTGGAACATCAATCCACACAAGGCCGGACACCACGCCACATCGCGATTGACCCGACCGGCCGCTGGCTGTTCGCGGAAAACCAGGCTTCCGACTCGGTCATTGTTTTTGCCCTCGATCCGGACACGGGCAAACTGAAACCAACCGGACAATCGCTCACGGTCGGTTCCCCGGTGTGTGCCGTGTTTGTGGGAGAAAAGTAGGCCTGCTCCAGACGGGTTCGGCACAGTCTGCAAGGTAGGGTCGCCGCGCTGCGGTTTCACCGCCCGCATGCAGCGGGCGGAATCGCCTTGGCTTCCTTCCTTTGCGCCGCTATACCCGGCGCGGTTATCGCAGCGCGATGACCCTGCCCAAAAAACAGACAGTCCAGACACCGTCTGGTTTCCCGGCTTGTTCCCGCCTGAATTTTTGTTATCGTTCCCGGCCTTTGTGAGCATTACGGAAGAAATCCAGAAACGGCGCACGTTCGCCATCATCTCGCATCCGGACGCGGGCAAGACCACGCTGACGGAGAAGCTGCTGCTTTACGGCGGCGCCGTGCAGCTCGCCGGCTCGGTCACCGCCCGTAAAAACCAGCGGGCCACCACGTCCGACTGGATGGAACTGGAAAAGAAGCGCGGTATTTCCATCAGCTCCACCGTGTTGCAGTTCGACTACAACGGCTACCGCCTCAACCTGCTCGACACGCCGGGGCATAAGGATTTTTCCGAGGACACCTACCGCGTGCTCACGGCCGTGGATTCGGTGGTGATGGTGATTGATTCCGCCAAGGGCATCGAACCGCAGACGCGCAAGCTCTTCGAGGTCTGCCGCCAGCGCGGCGTGCCGATCTTCACGTTCATGAACAAATGCGACCGTCCGATGAAGGACCCGCTCGCGCTGCTCGACGAACTGGAGCGCGTGCTGGGCATCGGCGCGTTCCCGGTCAACTGGCCCATCGGCAACGGCTTCGAGTTCCAGGGCGTCTATGACCGGCAGACGAAACTGATGCATCTCTTCGAGCGCACCGTCGGCGGCCAGTATCGGGCGCCGGTGGAAGTCGGCGGACTGCACGATCCGGCGGTCCGCGGCCGGCTCGACGACGAAACCTTTCGCCGGACCGTGGAAGAGCTCGAAATGCTCGAACATGCCGGGCACGACTGGGACGACGCCGCGGTGCTCACGGAAAAAACCACACCGGTGTTCTTCGGCAGCGCCAGCAACAATTTCGGCGTGCAGCTGCTGCTCGACGGATTCCTGAAACATTCGCCCGCGCCGAAATCACGGGTGATGGGCGGCATTGAAATTGCCCCGGAAAATCCGGCGTTCTCCGGTTTCATCTTCAAGATCCAGGCGAACATGGACCCGAAACATCGCGACCGCATCGCCTTCGTCCGGGTTTGCTCCGGCAAATTCGAGCGCGACATGACAGTGCATCATTCGCGTTCCGAGAAAAAGGTGCGGCTCTCCAGTTCGCACAAATTGTTCGGTAACGAACGCGAGACGGTGGACGAGGCATTTCCCGGTGACGTCATCGGGCTTGTCGGCCATGACAGTTTCGGCATCGGCGACACGCTCACCACCGATCCCAAAATTCTTTACAAGGAAATCCCGCGCTTCACGCCCGAGGCCTTCAGCTATCTGCACAATCCGAACACGGCCAAATTCAAGCAATTCCGCCAGGGCCTCGAGCAATTGTTGCAGGAGGGTGTCATCCAGGCGCTTTACCTGCGCCACTCCGCCATCAAGGTACCGTTGCTCGCCGCCGTCGGTCCATTGCAATTCGAGGTCGTGCAATTCCGGCTCGAAAGCGAATACGGCGCGGTGTCGCGCCTCGAATCGACGCCCTGGACGGTCGTCCGCTGGCTGCCGGTGGACATGAAGGAAGATGATCTGGACGCCCTGTCGCTGCCGACCGGCTGCCGCGTCGCCTACGATGTGGGCAAAAATCCCGTCGTGCTGTTTCCCAATGAATGGTCGGCGGATTATTTTGCCAAAACCAATGAGCGGGTGCCGTTATCCGCGCTACCTGTGCAAACGGCGCGGGAATAAGCCGTCGGATCGGGCTTGTGTCCAGCGGCCGGTCATTGGAAGATTCCTCTCCGAAGCGGTCGGCTGAAACAGCAACCACAGTTTTATCATGGAAGCAAAAGCACTTGCGGGTCTCATCCAGAACATCATCGCCGCGGCAGAGAAACACATCCCGGAATACCTGGCGCTCGACGAGGATCGGAATAACAACAACGGCAACTGCGCCATTTGCATTGTGGACGCCGCCGGAGGCGTGCACGGGAAATTGTTTGGCGCCGATAAAATCCGGCAGCGACAATCCTTCCGCATCGCCTGGATCAAGGCGAGTCAGGTCTGGATCACCGGTCTCAAGACGGGCGAGTATGAAACTTTGGTGTATGCCGGCAAGATTGATGAGAGCCAGTACGGAATCAGCCGGCCGGATTTCATCGGCTGGGAAGGCGGACAACCAATCGTTGTGGGCGGGCAGACCACGTTGTCCGTCGGTTTCAGCGGTTTTCGCGGCACCAGCGACCTCGAAATAGTTCAAAAGGCCGTCGCCGACGTGACTGGAAAGAAGTGAAGGCCGGCCGTACCCGTTTCTGCAAAACTCATTTCCCCCTGGAGCGACGGCCTATGACCGCCGTGATTCTTCTGGCAATCCGCCATCACCGCCGCTGTGGCCTGGAGGCTCGTTTGAAGGAGCCGTTCCCAGGCGGGAAAACTGGGGAATGCATTGGAATGACCTTTGGAAGCAAACTAGATTGCAGATCTTCATAAGATTTCCAAAGATATTTCCAAGGGTCTTTCTGGTTTGGGTTTTTGCGGCCTTTCCGCTTCATTCGCCAGTTTCTCCGGCGCGCCTTGCCGGATTGAACTGCGGCCGGACACGACGCAATTGCGCGCCGGCGGCAAGGACGTTTCCCAAATTGAATTTCGGATCTTGGACGAAAATGGCGTGCGCGTGCCCGACGCCGACGCGGAAGTGAAATTCGATTTGACCGGCCCGGCTAAAATCATCGGCAAGGGCAACGGCGATTTGAGCAACAGCGAAAATTTCCAGGGTGACACGCACCGGGCATTTCAACGCCTTGGGCTGGTGATTCTTCAATCCAACGGATCCGGCGGCGGTATCACGGTGCAGGCAAGTGCCCCCGGCCTCAAACCGGCCAGCGTGACCTTGCAAAGCTGGTGATAGTGTTCTGATTTGAAACTGTTGGGTGCGCCGCTGCCGCGGCGCACGGCGGCGCGGCAGCACCGCCGCCACCAGAGCAGGACATAGACTAGCCGGCAGCCGGCTTGTCTTGATACCTTTTGTTTCGCATAATTAGACCATGCGACTGCAAGCCATTTCCAAACCGGCCATGGTGTTTTTATTTTTCACGGCGCTGTTTTTCCGTTCCGGTGAGGTGCCGGTTTTTGCGGACGATTCGAAAACCACCCACACCTTCGTCATCGGCACGAACGATTTTCTGATCGACGGAAATCGTTTTCAAATCCGCTGCGGCGAAATCCATGCGGCGCGGGTGCCGATGGAATACTGGCGTCATCGTTTGCAGATGGCCAAGGCGATGGGCTTGAACACGGTTTGCGCCTACTTGTTCTGGAATCTGCACGAGCCGAAGCCCGGCGAATACGTCTGGACCGGCCAGGCCGACGACGCGGAATTTTGCCGCATCGCGCAGGAGGAAGGGTTGTGGGTGATTCTGCGGCCTGGACCGTATGCCTGCGCCGAATGGGAAATGGGCGGGACGCCCTGGTGGCTGCTGAAAAATGACAACATCAAGCTCCGCACACGCGATCCGCGTTATATCAACGCCGTGAAGTCTTATTTGAAGGAAGTCGGCCGCGTGCTCGGTCCGTTGCAAATCACCCACGGGGGTCCGATCATCATGGCGCAGGTGGAAAATGAATACGGCTTTTTCGGCAATGATGCGGCCTACATGGATGAAATCCGAAAAGCCCTGGTGGACGCGGGTGTTGACGTTCCGCTTTTCGAGTGCAATCCGCCGGATGTCATGAAGAAGGGAATGCTGACCAATTTGTTTCAAGCCGCAAATTTCGGCAGCGACCCGAAAGGCAATTTTCAAAAACTCCGCGCGTTACAACCGTCCGGCCCGCTGATCTGCAGCGAATTTTATCCCGGCTGGTTTGACACCTGGGGCCAGCCGCATCACTACGGCAATACCGCGAAATACCTGGTCGATCTCGAATACATGCTCGCACATGACGCCTCCTTCAGCATCTACATGGCGCATGGCGGCACGACGTTTGGTTTGTGGTCCGGTTGCGATCGTCCCTTCAAGCCCGACACTTCGAGTTACGATTACGATGCGCCCATCAGCGAAGCCGGCTGGGCGACCCCGAAGTTTTTCCAGACGCGCGAACTGTTCGCGAAATATCTATTGCCGGGTGAAAAACAGCCCGAGCCGCCGGCGCCAAATCCCGTGATCACCTTCTCGCCCGTGGAATTGAACGAAGCTGCGCCGATTTTCGACAATCTGCCCGCCGCCGTGAAAGATGAAACGCCGCGCAACATGGAAGCCTACGACCAGGGCTACGGCTGTATTTTATATCGCACCAAAATCCCGGCCGGCGCCGCCGCTTCGCTTGAAGTCGCGGCCATCCACGATTTCGGCTACGTTTTCCTGGACGGCAAACGCGTCGGAATTCTTGACCGGCGCAGCGCGGGCGCAAAACTTCCCTTGCCTGAGCGCGCTGCCGAGGCGCAACTTGATGTTCTCGTCGAGCCGATGGGCCGCGTCAATTTCGGTCCGGAAATGGCCGACCGCAAAGGTCTCATCGCACCGGTGAAACTAGATGGCAAGGTTTTGAACGGTTGGGAGATTTTCAAGCTGCCGCTGGACGGCAAAATGCTTGCCGGCCTGAAATTCACCGGCGGGAAACCGGTTTCAAATGCGCCGGCATTTTGGCGCGGAACCTTCAGTCTCGAAAAGGCCGGCGACACCTTTTTGGATTTGCGAACTTGGGGCAAGGGTGATTTGTG
The DNA here is from genome assembly GCA_049280815.1 of Verrucomicrobiia bacterium. Taxonomy (GTDB): domain Bacteria; phylum Verrucomicrobiota; class Verrucomicrobiia; order Limisphaerales; family UBA11358; genus UBA11358. Next base: position 7,943 of record JBAPQW010000011.1, read on the forward strand.
GGTGAATGGTCATTGCCTGGGGCGCTATTGGAACATCGGGCCGACGCAGACGGCTTACGCGCCGGGCTGCTGGCTGCGGGCGGGCGAAAATGAGATTATCATTCTGGATCTGGCCGGCCCGCAGCAGCCGGCAATCGCCGGATTGGAGAAACCGATCCTGAGCGAGCTTCATCCGGAAAAGGATTTCGCCGCGGTGCGGCGGCCGGCGGTGAAATTGAATCTGGATTCCACCCAGCCGGTTTACCGCGGTTCATTCGAGCCAGGTACGCAGACGCAGGAAATAAAATTCGCCGCGCCGGCCTCGGGCCGTTTTTTCTGCCTGGAGTCTTTGAATGCCCACGACGGCCGGCCTTTTGCCGCCGTGGCGGAACTGGATTTGCTCGACGCGGATGGCAAGCCCATCAGCCATGATGGCTGGACCGTTGCTTATGTGGATAGCGAGGAACGCGCCAGCGAAGATGGTTCGGCAGAGAATGCGATTGATGGACAAACGGCAAATTTCTGGCACACGGAATGGAGTGCCGCGCAACCGGACCACCCGCACCAATTGGTGCTCAACCTCGGAAAATCGCAAACCGTCTCTGGCTTCCGTTATGTTCCGCGCCAGAGTGAAGGCGGCGGGCACATCAAGGATTACCGCATTTACATCGGCAACAGCCTGATTCAGAGATGAGAAGAGTGGCGGGCCGGCAACTGGCGGTCATAACCGGCAACATTTCAAGACGCTTACTAACGAAGATTCAAGCCCCGCGAACTGATCGAGCCAGACAAAACAATCAGCGTCGGACAGACTTTCCCGGCTTGTTCCTTCCCGGTTCTTTGCTACCGTTCGCGTTCCTGTGGATGACTTTGTGTCATTCTGCGGCTTGAACTGAAATGTCCACCATCCTGACTGCCACTGAAATTACCGTGTCCTACGGCGACCGCAAGGTGCTCGACGCCGCGACGCTCGCCATCGATGAGGGCGACCGCATCGGGCTGGTCGGGCGCAACGGCTGCGGCAAGACGACGTTTCTCCGCATCCTTGCCGGGCTGCAATCGCCCGACAGCGGCGACGTCACCCGGAGGCGCGAACTCGTCGTCAGCTACCTGCCGCAGGATTTCATGCTTGATCCGGCGAAGAATGTGCTCGAAAACATCCGCGACGGCGCAAAGCCGGTGCTCGATTTGATTGCGGAATTTGAATCGCTGCCGCATGACTCGAAGCGTCACGAGCACCTGGAGCATCGCATCGCCGCGCTGGAAGGCTGGACGCTGGACCGGCGCATCGAGACCGCGATGTCGCACCTGAACTGTCCCGCCGCTGACCGGCGCATCGACACGCTTTCCGGCGGCGAGAAACGGCGCGTGGCGATGTGCCGCGCCCTGGTTTCGGACCCCGACCTGCTGATTCTCGACGAGCCGACGAACCATCTGGACCCGGAATCCATCGAGTGGGTCGCGGAATTTCTCGACGAGTTCCATGGCTCGTTCCTGGTCGTTACCCACGACCGCTATTTCCTCGACCGTGTGGCGAAGCGCATGGTCGAGCTGTCCGACGGCCGGTTTTTCTCCCACGCCGGCAACTACACCGATTACCTGCTGGACAAGGCCGAGCGCCAGGCCGCCGACGCGACCGTCGAGCACAAGCGCCAGATGTTTCTGAAAAAGGAACTCGCGTGGGTGCGCCAGGGTCCGCGCGCGCAGCGCAGCAAACAGAAGGATCGCTTCGAGCGTTACTACGACACCGCCGCGCAAGCCGGGCCGGTGATTGAGGAGGACGTGGAGCTTTGCATCCCGCCGCCGCCGCAATTGGGCAATCGCGTCGTCGAGTTGAGCAACCTCGGCATGGACCTGGGCGGGCGCACGCTGTTTCGCGGGTTCAATTTCACGTTCGAGAACGGCCAGCGCATCGGTGTGGCCGGGCGCAACGGCCTGGGCAAAACCACGTTGCTCAAGATCATCATCGGCCAGCTGGCGCCCACCGAGGGCACGGTGAAGACTGGCCAGCTCACGAAGTTCAACTATGTGGACCAGGGCCGGATTCAATTGCGCGAGGAGCGCACGGCGCTGGAGGAGGTCGGCGACGGCACGGAATTTGTCATCTTCGGCGACGGCAAAATTTCGCTGCGCTCCTATCTCAAGCGGTTCCTGTTCGCCGACGATCGCATCATGACGCAGGTGAAATACCTGAGCGGCGGCGAGCGCAGCCGGCTGCTGCTCGCGCGCATCCTGAAAAACGGCGGCAACTTCCTCATTCTCGATGAACCGACGAACGATCTCGACCTGCCGACGTTGCGCGTGCTGGAGGAGGCGTTGATCGCATTTCCGGGAACCGTGCTGGTGGTGAGTCACGACCGCTATTTCCTCAACCGCGTCTGTACCGACGTGCTGGCCTTCGAAGGCGACGGCAAAATCCATCACAGCGTCGGCGACTACGATTATTACCTGGAGAAGAAGCAAAAGCAGGCCGTAGCCGCGTCTCGTCAGAGCGCGGCCATTGTTTCCTTGAACAAATCTTCCGCACTCTTACGAGATGCGGCTACGAAGACGGCGAAGACAGCGATCTCCGCCAAGCCCCGCAAGCTTTCGTTCAAGGAAATGCGCGAACTGGAAGGCATGGAAGCGCAAATCCACGCCGTGGACGCGGAAATCGTCCGCATCGAAGCCCTGTTCGCCTCACCGGATTTTCATCGCACGCACGCCGCGCAAACCAGCCAGCTCACCGTCGACCTCGCCGCCGCAAAGGAAAAGCTCCCGAAACTCTACGCGCGCTGGGAAGAGTTGGAGGCGATCAAGGCTGAAGCGGAACGGTTGTAGTTGCAGGTCCCGCCCGCATCCCAACGGGATGCCGTCATTCAGCCCAATGTAGTCGCGTCGCTCCAACCTTGGGCTGAATGATGAAATCCCTTTGGGATTTAGAATGGCGGACGCCAAATTTGACTCCGGTCTGCGCATCTCCCTTTTCAACCCCGCTCAGGCTGCGTAAAGTGAATGTCCTGTGCCGGCCACGTTATATGATCTGATTCCGCGGGAGGAGAAGCCCGGCAATGATGTCTTGCTGGGGCGCTTTCTCGATTACGTGGAGGGACGGCGGCTGCAGCTTTATCCCGCCCAGGAATCGGCCATCCTGGAGTTGTTCGAGGAGAAGAACGTCGTCCTGAACACGCCCACCGGGTCGGGCAAATCGCTCGTGGCCACCGCCCTGCATTTTCAGGCCATCGCCCGGGGCCGGCGCTCCATTTACACCTGCCCGATCAAGGCGCTGGTGAATGAAAAGTTCATGGCCCTCTGCCGCGAGTTCGGACCCGACAACGTCGGGCTCAGCACCGGCGATGCGTCGGTCAACCGCGATGCGCCCATCCTTTGCTGTACCGCTGAAATCCTCGCCAACATCGCATTGCGCGAAGGCGCGGCGGCCAACGTGCAGGAGGTGGTCATGGACGAATTTCATTACTACGCTGACCGGGAACGTGGCGTGGCGTGGCAGGTGCCACTGTTGACGCTGCCACAGACGCGGTTTCTCCTGATGTCTGCGACGCTGGGCGACACGACGTTTTTCGAGGAGGAACTCACGCGGCTCAACGGGCGGCCGACAGTCGGCGTTTCGTCCACGGACCGGCCGGTGCCGCTGGAGCATGCGTATTCGGAGTTGCCGCTGGCCAAGACGTTGGAAAGCCTCGCCGCCGACGGCAAGGCGCCGGTGTATGTAGTCCATTTCACGCAACTGGAGGCCGCGCAAAGCGCGCAGGATTTCACGAGCATCAACGTCTGCACCCGCGAGGAGAAAGCCGCGCTGGCCAATGCGGTCGAAGGCTTCAAGTTCCGCAGCCCGTACGGGCCGGACATCAAAAAATGGCTGCGGCACGGCATCGGGCTGCATCATGCCGGTTTGCTGCCGAAATATCGCGTGCTGATCGAGCAGCTCGCGCAGAAGGGTTTGCTGAAGGTCATCTGCGGCACGGACACGCTCGGCGTGGGCATCAACGTGCCGATCCGCACTGTACTGTTCACGCGGCTGTGCAAATACGACGGGCAAAAGACCGGCATCCTGAGCGCGCGTGACTTTCACCAGATCGCCGGCCGGGCCGGTCGCAAGGGTTTTGACGATCGCGGCTGGGTGGTGGCGCAGGCGCCGGAGCACGCCATCGAAAACCTGAAGCTCGCCGAAAAGTCGGCGCGCGACGGAAAGAAAACCGTGAAGCGCCAGCCGCCGGAAAAGAATTTCGTCAATTGGGACAGGAACACCTTCCTGCGTCTGATTTCCGCGCCGCCTGAGCGCCTGACCTCGCGATTCCAGGTGACGCACGGGATGCTGCTGAATGTGCTCAGCCGGAGTGGCGACGGATGCAAGGCGATGCAGCAGCTCATTGCGTGCTGTCATGAAACGCCGCGGCAGAAACAGGCGCACATCAAGCGCGCCTGGCAGTTGTTCCGCTCGCTGCTGGATCGAAAGGTTGTGGAGTTTATTGAGCCTCGTAGCAGCGGACGTGAGTCCGCTCCATCTTCTGATGCGGAATTGGATCAGAGCCGGCTCACGCCGGCTGCTACGGGGCAAAAAATTCGCGTAAACATCGAGTTGCAGGAGGACTTCTCGATGGATCAGGCGCTGTCCCTGTATTTGCTCGACACCATTCCGCTGGTGGATCCGCAGCAGCCGGATTACGCGCTCATCCTGCTGACGCTCGTGGAATCCATTCTCGAAGATCCCGACATCATTCTGCGCAAACAGCTTGATCGGGTGAAGGACGAGAAGATGGCCCACATGAAGATGGAAGGCGTCGAATATGACCAGCGGATAGAGGAACTGGAAAAGCTCGAGTATCCAAAGCCGAACCAGGAGTTCATTTATTCCACGTTCAACGCCTTTGCCGACCGGCATCCGTGGGTGGGCCAGGAAAACATCCGTCCGAAATCCATTGCCCGGGAGATGTTCGAATCGTTCCGTTCATTTTCCGATTACATCCGGGATTACGAGCTGCAGCGCGCCGAAGGAGTTCTGCTCCGGCACCTGAACCGGGTTTACAAGGTGCTTACGCAAAATGTTCCCGATGCGGCCAAAAACGATCAGGTCCGTGAGATGGAATTATATCTGGCCTCGATGATCCGGCAGGTGGATTCGAGCCTGCTCGATGAATGGGAGAAGCTGCGCAACCCGAATTTCCAGCGCGCCGAGACGAAGGAAGTGCGTCCGCCCGGCGCCGAGGAGGCCGCTCAGGATATTACGCGCGATACCAAGGCATTCACGTCGGCGATTCGGAACCGGATTTTTGTGTTCTTGCGCGGGCTGGTGATCGCCGATTTCGAAGGAGCGCTCGCCAACCTTTCCGTCGCCGGTAGGGCTGACCTGCCGGTCAGCCAGGACGCGCCGCAGCGTGTCCCTACCGATGCTGAGGGCCAGCCGTGGACGGCTGAGCGATTACGTGTGGCGTTGGAAGCCTACGAGCAGGAGCATGAGCATCTCTGCCTCGACCCAAACGCGCGGAACACGCGGCACACGTACGTTGTTCCTTCAGAAGACAAGAAGAGCTGGAGAGTCCAGCAAATGCTGGTTGACCCGGAGGAAGCCAACGACTGGGTGGCGGAATTCGACGTGGACCTGGCCCAGTCCCGGACCTTGGGCGAGCCGTCCCTTCAGCTTCGCCGGATTGGCAGTCTGGTTTGAGTTGTAGCGTCGGGCGTCCCGCCTGACGTAGAGGGCGTGCGTCCCACCGACCGAAAAGGCCGTCTGCATTTCAAGTCGTGCCGGAAATTCCAAGGCAACATGCATTCGCGTCCTTTTCCGCCGGGCAGGATGCCCCGGCTTAACGTCAGGCGGGACGCCCGACGCTACAATTTACGGGGCTTTGTGCGACGTATTTGCAGCCGGAGGTGCTTCTGGTTTCTTAGTTGGGGTCACCGGCTGGTTGATCCGAAACTCCTTCAATTCAGCGTAGATGGATTGGGCGAGGCCGGACTTGGCGAAGCCAATCGTCTTGGCGCCTTTGATTTTGAAAAATGTTTCCAGGTCCGCCGGCGTGAAGTGTTGCACCACCGGGTAATGTTTGAAGTCCAGCAGGATTTCCGCGCGGACGTTTTCCGCGATATCTTCGGTGATCAGCACGAAGTGCAGCTTGCCCTTGTTGTGGCGCAATTTTTCGCGGCCAATGAGCAGGATCCCCGCCCGCAAGACGAAAGGAAACAGGCGCTCAACGGATCGGGCTGGGGTTGGGTTCTCATTCTGGTCGTCTACGGGAGCGCTGGCCTCTGACCGGCATGTTTCAGGAAGTTGCTGAATTGCCGGCGGGACGCTGGCGCTCCCAGGTTCCGTGCTCATGCGGCCTTGACCTTCACCTTCTTGCCCTTGATTTGGGTGCGATTGAGCTTGGCGAGAATGGCATTGGCGTGGTCGGATACCACGTCCACAAACAGATGATGCTCGCGGATGTCCACATTGCCGACGACTTTGCCCGGCAGACCGGTTTCGCCGGCAATGGCGTTGACGATGTCAATCGGTACCACCCCCATGGCTTCCCCAAGATTCATGTGTAGGCGGGTGTAATCGCCTGCCGGAGGCCGGCTCTTTCTGGGTGGCTGAACGGTTTTTGCTTCGGTGGGCCCGGGGTGCTGCCAGGGAGGGACGGATTTGCCCGGCGGTTTCGATTCAACCGGCTTGCGCGGTTCGGGCTTCACCGAGGCCAGAATTTCTGCGTCGGAGAAGGTCTTTTGAACTTCCGGTTGCCCCGTTGCTTTGGCGGCGGGGCGCGTTACTCCGCCGTTGGCTTCAGTGGGTGAGGCTGCGGGGACAACTTTGACATGTGCCGGGTTGGCAACCGGTGTCGTGGTGGCGGGCTTTTTTTCAGGTCGCAGCGATTTGGCGACCGGCGCGGGAGCGCGCGTCGGACGCTCCTCGCGGCGTTCGGCAAAACGTTCCGGGCGTTCGAAGCGTTCACGGCTTTCGCCGCGCGGCGCACGGCGGTCGTCCGAGCGCATGCGCGGGCGGCTGTCCTGGTAATTTCCACGCTCCGGTCGTTCGGGCCGTTCGTAGTCCCCGGTGCGTTGTGTCGGCGCGGGCGCGCTTTCACCGGCTTGCAATTGGGCGAGGCACGCCGACGCAATGTCGGTGGAGGTGAAGCCTTCTTCGAGCAGGCGTTCGATCAACGGGTCCTGTTTTTTAAATTCACCGCTTTTCAACGTGTTGCGGAGTTTGTCGAGGAACACATTCGCACGCGCCTCCTCGACTTCGCCCGCTGTGGGCGGCTTGCCGCGTTGAATCCGCATGTTCGTGTAGCGCTCGATGTTGCGAATTTGAAACACCTCGCGCCCGGCGGCAAACGAGATGGCACGCCCGCTGAGGCCTTTGCGGCCCGTGCGCCCGATGCGATGCACGTAATCCTCGCCGTCGTAGGGCAGGTCGTAATTGAACACCACTTCCACGTCGTCCACGTCGATGCCGCGCGCGGCGACGTCGGTGGCGACGAGAAATTCGAGGCCGGATTTGCGGAACTTGTTCATTACGCGGTCGCGTTGCGCCTGGTTCATGTCGCCATGCAGCCGGTCCGCGGAGTAACCCTGCGCGTTCAGGTGGTCCACGAGGTCGTCCACCATGCGCTTGGTGTTGCAGAAAATGATGCCGAGCTTGAAGTCATGAATGTCGATGAGCCGCGTGAGCAGTTCGATTTTGAAACGGCGGTCCACCTCGTAATAGACCTGCTCGACGGTCGGGACGGTCTTGGCCGTCTGTTCGATGCGCACCTGCTGCGGGTCGCGCGAATATTTTTCGATCAACTGCTGGATCGGGCGCGGGATGGTGGCGGAGAAAAAAACCGTCTGGCGCTCCTTGGGCGTGGTCTGGAGAATCAGTTCGATGTCGTCGCGAAAACCCATGTTAAGCATCACGTCCACCTCGTCGAGGATGACCATCTTGATGGTTTCGAGCCGCAACGTGCCGCGCCGCATATGGTCCATGATGCGGCCTGGTGTGCCGATGACGATTTGCGCGCCCTGTTTGAGGCCCCAGAACTGGCGTTCGTAGGATTGCCCGCCGTAAATTGGCAACGCGGTGATGCCGCGCTTGAAAAGCGAAAGCTTGTGGACTTCCTCCGACACCTGCACAGCCAGTTCGCGCGTCGGGCACAGGATGAGCACCTGCACGGCGCGCAGGTTGGGGTCGGTCTTCTCGATGGCGGGAATGGCGAACGCGGCGGTCTTGCCGGACCCGGTCTGGGACTGGCCCACTACGTCCTTGCCCGCCATGAGGACCGGGATGGCCGCGGCCTGAATGGGCGCGCACTGTTCGAAGCCCAGTTTACCAATGGCTTTCAGCAGTTCGGCGGAAAGGCCCAGCTCGGGAAATAATTTTGGTGTCATGCAATAATGTCTGGTCAACCAAGACGAGACTAACAGGTTGGCGGGCGCAGAGAGAGCTATTTCTGCGGCGCCCCTGCTGACCGGCTGGAGCCGGAAAAATCTATCCGCGGCAACTTAACCATGTTAAGGTTTTTCTCATGAGCGAAGACATTCGCTGGAAACAGCGCTTTCAGAATTATGACCGCGCTTTTGGCCTGCTCCGCGACGCATTGGAGGGAGGACGCCCGCTTTCCATGCTGGAAAAGGAAGGCGTCATCCAACGTTTTGAATACACCTATGAACTCGCCTGGAAGACGCTCAAAGATTATCTCGAAGCCAGCGGCGTCGTCATTGCTCCGGTCACCCCCCGGCAAGTCATCAAGGAAGCTTTTGCCGCCAAGGTGATTTCCGATGGCGAGGTCTGGATCAACATGCTCGATAACCGCAACCTGCTTTCCCATACCTACGACTTTTCCGTGTTTGACGAGGCGGTCAAAGCCATTGCCAAACACTACCTGCCCGCGATGGAAAAACTGCACGGGTTTTTTATCGGGAAAAGCTCCGAATGAAAACCCCCGCGCTCAAACCCGGCGAACTTGGCCTGTTGCGGCAGGTGTTCCACCGGCATCCCGAAATCAAGGCCGTCAAACTTTTTGGCTCACGCGCCAAAGGCACGCACGCCATCAGTTCAGACATTGACCTCGCGCTCTGGGGCGACGTGGATGCTCTCCGCGCCGAATCCATCGCCGCCGAACTGGATGAATTGCCGCTGCCCTACCGTTATGACGTGAAAGCGTTTCACCTCATAAAACTCCATCCGTTGCGCGAACACATAGAACGCGTTGGTATCACGGTTTATCCAGAGGAGGATAAATGAACCGGTTCGCCGCGAAACGGGAGGAACCCTTCGCCGGATCGGCAAAGTTGTCCGGATCGGCGAATGGGGCGTCCAGCAACCCCTTCATCCACATATTATCAAATTGAACCGGAGTTGCCTTTGGCTACAGGTTGCTCTGGTGTGAATCGCGGGTGACTTGAAACACTGCGAGGCAAACCTGGGTTTGTGCTGGGTCGTTCAGGCATAATGTGCCCTGGCGGATTTTCCGAACGGGCTCACCTTCAAATTTCATCGGCAATCGTTCATTTAGCGAGTGGGCGAAGGTGACAAAATCTTCATACCCTTCCGCATGGAGCATGGCATGGCCGACGAGCCGGAAAAGACCGTGGCTGCCGGGCGCGACCTGCTTCATCAATTCCACGGTCAACCGGCCCATCGTGTAGCGCGGATTGATTTCCACCACCGGCTTGAGCCGGCAGTCACCCCGGGGCGTGCGATAAACAAATGCGTCAATGCCCACCGGTCCTAAAAATCCCGCTTGCTGAAATTCGGCTTCGAGCAATGTGAAAATGTCTGCGTAGAATGCGTGCAGGCGGGTGGCGATGTCCGGTGGCTCGGGGAAAAGCCCGATTACGTCCTGGGGGATGCGCCGTTCGAATTTCGGCGCCGCCGAGTTTCCCTGGAACTGGCCTTTGGCGTCATTGATCAAGCCGGTGTAGCCGCACAACTTGAGCCCCGCGGTTGTCATTTCCAGTTGTGCGGAAAAATCCCGCACGCGCTCCAGCCAAGGCTCGACGACGAGCCGGCGGTTGTTTTCCACAGCGTTGGCAATCCAGCGTCGGTGATTATCCAAAAGTTCCGGCTCGAACAGCCGGATGGCGTTGCTGCCGGCCAGACCGAGTGCCTGTTTGATGACGATCGGGTGATGCCCGCGTTGGCGGATGGCGCCGATGGCTTCAAGCGCGTCAGCGAGGGAATCCACTGCCACGCCGAGTTCGTTTTCGGTGCAGAGCCACGAATCTGTAGCCGCCGACGTGAGTCGGCGTTGATCTCCTGATGAAGAAGGATGCGCGGACTCACGTCCGCGGCTACGAATGAGAATCTTTCGGAGCAACGCCGCGCTCCACGCTTTGGAATAGAGTTGCGCGATGGCTGGATTGAAGCTTTGGCTGGCGGTACGTTGTTCGCCCGCGAGGCTGGCGAACAGCGGTTCGAGCAGTTCCACGCTGTCCGGCCCCCACGCCCAGGGGCGCAGCCGGCCCAGCTTCCGTTTGGCGAGCTCAGCCCTCCGGTTCAACTCGACAAATTCCGGCAGGGCGAAGCCCGCTTGTTTGATGCTACTCAGCCATTCCACCGACGGTCGCTTCTCCACCAGCACGATATCGTCCTGGCGACACAAAAACTGCGGCAGGTTGGCAAGATCGCGCGCGAGTTGCCCCTGATGCTTGGTGGGATTGAACGCCTTGCCCTCGGCGATGCGGGCTTCGGCAAACGGATTGAAAACAAAAACATTCGGCGTGCGGCCCTTGGACTGCGAATAAACATCCAGCTCCGCGATGAACCCGTCGTCGAGCCCTGCGGCGCGCCGGCCCTCAACGTTGAGCGTGATGCCCTTGGCCCGCTGCGGCGACAGGGGGAATTTCAGTTGCCGACAGAATGCGTCCCAATCGCTCTCGTCCGGATTTTTCCAGCGACGAAACCATTTCAAGCCATAGGCGACATGGCCGATTTCATCGCGATAAATTTTCTCAAGCAGCCTCGAGGTGGTTTCGTCGCCCACCGTGGCAAAACCGCGCGCGAAATGCCGGGCGAAATCCAGGTTGGCCTGCTCGAACGTCAGGCACAGGCTGGAAACGTAATCCATCGGGTTTTCCATCCCGGACACAGAGCGCCAGAAGTAACCGCTCACGGGCAGCTCGCCGAAGCGGATGCCGGATTCCTGCATGCGCTGGAGGTAAAGCCGGGTGTGTTCCTGCTCATCCTTGAGCGTTTGCAAGACGCCCTTGCGGAACGCGGCGGGAGCATCGGGAAAGCGCAACAGCACCAGTGCCATCAGCTCGGTGGCGAGCAGTTCGTGGTTGGCAAAAAAGTGGAGCAGGCGGCCGCGCTCGCGAGATTGTTCGAGATGTCGGGTGCCGGGAAATTCACCGCGCGCGGTGCCGGTCAGCTTGAAGCGTAATTCCGCCGGGCGACCGGGCATGGCGGGTTTGGCGAGCGGCGGGCCGGGCTGCTCATCGGTGATGTCCGGCGGGCACTGGAGTTTTTCCTCCAGCGTCGTCGCGAACAAAATCCGCTCGGCAAAATCACGCAGTTCCATTGAACAACCATTTGCGTACCACTGGAGCGGCCGGATTGCCAGCCGATCTTGATGCGGTATCCCCGGGTACTCCCCTTTCCACCTGGAACCCACCGGCGAAACTTTGTCGCACGTACGACAAAGTTTCGTCCTGGCAATGGAACAGGAGCTATTGCTGGCCTGGGCGCCGGAATCGCTCTAGGATTGAGGAAATGAGAGCCAACATTCTTTGCCTCGGAACTACCCCGTCGGCCCAGCGGGTGATGCTCTTTCGTAAGTTGGTGCTGGATTCCGTGAACCGCGCCGGGACGACGCTGGACGTTGCGTCCGGCAAGTCCATCAACGTGGCCAAAGTGCTCAAGGTGCTGGGCGAACAGCCGGTGGCCGTGGGTTTCGTTGGTGGTGCGCGCGGGGAATTCATCCGGGCAGCGCTGGTCCGGCAGGGGATTGATTCTGAATTCGTGACGGTGACGGCGCAGACGCGGCAATGCATTACCGTGATTGACGAGGCGGCCGGCACGCACACGGAATTGGTGGAGGAGAGTCAGGCGGTCGAGCCGGCGGATGGTGACAAACTCGTGTCCATCCTCCGGCAGCGCATCGCTGGCTGCCGGGCGGCGGTGATGTCAGGGACGATTGCCCCGGGCGCACCGGTGGATTTGTATTTCCAATGCACGCGGATGGCGGAAGCGGCCGGTGCCCTTTCCGTGGTGGATGCCCAGAAGGCGCCGTTGCTGGAGGCATTGAAGGCCGGGCCGGGGCTGGTGAAACCGAACCGGTCGGAACTGGCGTCAACGATGGGGCGCGAACTCACGGATGAGGCTTCCTTAATGGCCGCCATGAGCGAATTGGGTGAACGCGGTGCCAAGAGGGTGTTTGTGACAGCGGGCAAGGATCCGGCGCTGGCGTTCGATGGCCTGAATTTCTGGCGAATCACTCCGCCCCGAATCAAGGCGGTGAATCCGATTGGTTCCGGCGACGCCTTCACCGCCGGCCTGGTGTGGCGGCTGTTGCGCGGCGATGACCTGGGTGAGTCCGGTCGCTGGGCCGCTGCCGCCGGGGCGGCAAATGCGCTCACGGCCCTGGTCGGCGAAGTGGACCGGGCGGAGGTGGACCGGCTGGCACGGGAGGTTGACATCCGGCGGATTTAATCCGGTTTTTTCGGCCGGGACGGCGGAGCAAAGCGGCAAAGAGATTGCCCGCCGGCTTTTCCTGCGGCAAGCTTTGCAGACATGACCGGAGTCGGCGCACCAGTTGATTCTTTGCGACTCAGCCGTCGCGAAATGCGGCGGCTGGGTCTGGTGCTGGCGTTGTCACTGCTGTTGCATCTGATGGGCTGGGGCGGCTATGAGGCCGGCAAGGAATTCGGCTGGTGGCAGCAATGGCACTGGCCCAAGTGGTTGCCGCATCTGGCGGTTTTGAAGATCAAACCGCTCCCGCCGCAAAACAAGGAGGACCAGCTGGTGTTCGTGGATGTGTCCCAGCCGAGCCCCGAGGCGCCCAAGGAGACGAAGTATTATTCCAGCCAGAATTCCCGCGCCGCCGACCCGACGAAGGGAGACAAGGAAATTCCGCAATTGAACGGCAAACAAACCGAGGTCGTAAAAACCGAGAACGTGCCACGTCCCACGGTCAGCCATCTTCAACCATCGCCGCCCACGCCGCCGCCGAAGCCGTCACCATCCGAGGTCCAGCCGAAGCCGTTGCCGGTGACCCAGCCCGGCGATATGACGCTGGGCAAGCCGGAAACGCCGGACAAATCGCCGCCGCAGGAGGAACCGCGTCCGCGCACCGTCAAGCAGGCGCTGGCGCAGCAATCCCAACGGCTGCCCGGTCCGCAAATGAGGCAGGAGGGCGGGGCCCACCGTCAGGCGCTCGTGCCGTCGCTGGACGTGAAGTCGACGCCGTTTGGCGCATACGATGCGGCGTTGGTCGAAGCGGTGACATCGCGTTGGTATGGTTTGCTGGACAGCCAGCAGTTTGCGATGGATCGCAGCGGCAAGGTGACGTTGCGATTTCGCTTGAACTACGACGGCACCATCACCGATATGAATGTGGTGCAGAACACGGTGGGCGACCTGCTCGGCTATGTGTGTCAAAAAGCCATCACCGATCCGTCGCCCTACGCGCCGTGGCCGAGCGACATGCGCCGGATGGTCGGGGAGAATTATCGCGAAATCACGTTTACGTTTTATTATTACTGACCGCCGCGGGCGGTGAAGGACGCAATTTATGATGGAAATACTGGTGTATCTCATGTTGGGAATGACTTCGGTGGTTGGCCTGGCATTTATTGTTGAAAGGGCGTGGATCTTGCGCTGGGCCAAGGTGGTGCCGCCGGCCATCACCGATGTGCTCGCGGCCTGCAAGTCGCGTGACGATGTGAAAGCGCTCCGGCGGGTCTGCGACCAAAAGCCGTCGCCGCTCGGACGTCTGTTGCTGCTCGCCGCCGATCACCTGGACTGGCCGAAGGACGATAACACGGAGGCGTTGCAGACCGCCGCGCGCCATGAAATCGTCCGGCTCGAACGCGGCCTGGTCGTGCTCGAAATCATCGTCGGCATTGCCCCGCTCCTCGGCCTGGTCGGGACGATTGCGGGCATGATGACCGTGTTCGGCGACCTCGGCCAAACGGGACTGAACGACGCCACGAAACTGGCCCAGGGCATTGCGCTGATTCTGCGGGCCACGCTGATTGGCCTGCTCATCGCCATCCCTTCGCTCATCGCGTGGAGCTATTACAGCAAAAAAGTGGAGGTGCTGGCCGTGGAGATGGAAACGCTTTGCGACGATTTCATCCGGCGTCAGTACCGTGAACCCGGGGCCGGCCCGCCGGCAACCAAAACGCCGGAGGCCCCGGACGCCAAACCCCAACCGCCGGTTGCGAAGAAATAATGCGTTTCCTCATCCACAAACGCCGCAGCACGCCCACGATCATCATTGTTGCGCTCGTGGACGTGCTGATTGTGCTGCTGATTTTTTTGATGGTGACAACGACATTCAAGCAGCAGTCGGCCTTGAGGCTCACGCTGCCCGAATCCTCGCAGGCCAAAAAATCCGGCGCGAATGACAACCCGCCGGTCGTGGTGAGCATCGACACCAACGGGGTCTATTATTTGGACAAGCTGCCGAAGACATTTGAGCAATTGAAGAGTGAATTGATCGCCCAGGCCGCAAAAAATCCGCAGCTCATCCTCGCCATCAACGCCGACGAAAGAGCGCCCTGGGGCAAGGTGGTGAAGATTCGCGATGCCGCCGCCGAGGCCAAAATCAAGTCCCTCGTCGCTTTCACGAAAGAAACGACCAAGCCCTGATGCCGTTCTTCGGGACTTTCCCCGCAGGCTACGGGGTTTCAACCGGGTTCAATCGCTTCACCAATTCTGCCGTAACCGATGCCGGCCGGCGCCGGGCCACGCAGTAAAAGACCAGACAACCCGCCAGGGTGGCCAGGGAGATGGCCGCGCCGAGATCAAATCGGCGGTCCTCATAAACGAGTTTTACACGGTGCGGACCAGCAGGGATTTCAAAGGCCTGGAACGCGTAATTGGCCGGCCATAACCGCGTGGGTCGTCCATCCACGTAGGCGCGCCATGGATGATAATAGATTTGCGCTGCCACCAGCAGGGCCGGTTCGGTGGCCTCGGCGTCGGCTTCGATTTGCCCGGCCGAGAATTTCGACGACGAAATTGTCACCGCCGTGGTGTTGCTCGCCGTGATGAAGGGTTTGGCCTCCACGGGCAGGCAAACTTCCCGACGGGGGTTGAAATTCGCGTTGGTGAACATTTGCACGGCGGTCAGGTCGTCGGCGAACATGGGTTTTTGTCCGCCGGTCAGCAGCGGCATGCTGGTGGAGCGCGGGATCCATTCGCAACGGCCGGGCCCCACGGCGAGGGTTTGGGCCACGCCGACGAAATCCAGCAGCGGGTCGGGGGTGGTATGGATGTAGTAGGTGTAGAATACCGCAGCGTACCGGCTCAGACAGAGCGGAAAGAAACCGTCGCCATTGGGAAGGTTGTCGAGCAGGCTGCAATTGCAGCAGAGCGTGAAGCGCCGTCCGATGTAGTTGGCCGTGACGTCGGGGAGAAACACGCCGCCCAGCGCGGCACTCGTGTCGAAAGGCACCAGCGCCCGGGTTTCGCCAAAACTTGGCGCCGGCAACGGACGCGGCAGGCCGGGTTGATAAATCGCCCGGCTGACGGTTTGCGGCCGGGGGGCCTGCTGGTACAAGTCCAGCCACACCAGCAACAGGAGCAACAACTGCCACAGCCGGCGTGATCGCGGTGCGGATAGCTGTCCGGCGAACCACCAACCGCCGGCGATGGCGGTGAAAAATCCCGCGCGCGACAGGCCGTTCCACCCTATCGCGGTCCGGTCATCACCGGCGGGCTGGGATTGCCAATTCCACCAAAGAATGCCTAGGATCAAAGCTACCACGGCGAACCAGACCAGGCCCCAGGTCCAGCCCCGACGGCTGGTTTTCACCCCGGTATCCGGCCATCTTTCCGCCAGGCCATAGGCGGCCAACAAGGGTAAAACGAAAACCGGCAGGATCACAAATTTGATGGGAAACCGCACCAGAGTGACGACTCCGACATGACGTGAAAGCCAGCCATAGACCGGAGTTGCGTCGCCCAGCGCCAGGACCAGGCAGGAACCGGCCAGTGCGGCCAGCAACCACGCGCGTCCCAGCCGCAGGCGCCACATCATCCCCAGCGCCAACACGATCGTGGTCACACCCACGTAATAGGAATTGATCCAGGACTGGTTGTCCTGCATGAAGACGCCCTGAAAGGAATGGCAATGAAACAGCGGCACAAAAAAATTAGCCCAGCCGGAGGGCGGCATGGGCCAGAGCGTTGCGGAAATGGCCTCCTGATGCCGCGAGGCATCCAACAGCTCAAAGAAGGGAAGCAGTTGGGCGGCGGAAAGGCCGCTGATGAGAAGAACGATCACGGCGGTCCGCCATAAAACGCTTCCCCGCGAGCCGTCGCCGCGAATGAGTTCGAACAGGCTGGCAGCGCCGAGCAACGCCCAGGTCAACAGGGTGACTTCCGTGCCGCCGGAGAGCATTTGCATTGCGCCGGCGACCGCCGCCAGAATGAGGGTCCGTCCGCCTTCGCGCCACGCGCGTTCGGTGAGCCATATTACCCACGGCATCCAGGCCAGACCGGCAACCGTCGCTGGCCAGACCAGGCTGTTGAGCATGAGTCCGTTGAAGGCGAAAATGATTCCGGCGAAGGCGGCAGCCAGGTGGTTTTGTGTCCGGTGTTGCGCGAGGAAGAACATTCCCAGGCCGCCCCAGAACAGGTGCAGCACGCAGAACACACCCAGCGACCACGAGAGTGGAAAGAGCAGATAAAACAAGGCCGGGGGATAAAGCACCTGCGTGTTCCATTGCGCCAGAAACGGCGTGCCGCAGTTGTTCAGCGGATTCCACAGCGGCAGCTCGCCCTGCCAGAAACTCTCGCGGAAATGGTATGCCAGCGGGTAGGAAAAAAGGCCGAAATCACGGTAAACGAACGTCTTGAATCCGAGGAAAATCTGGGGATAGGACGCCAGCGTCAGCAACGCCAGCAGTACGGCGAACCAACCCGGCGTTAGCCAGGTATCATTGCTTGCAGTCGCTGCTTTCACATCCTGCGTTGGGGGAAACAGCATTCGCGGCACGATGCCAGAAAGGGTTTGCAACCCAAGCCAAAAATCCACTTGCTGAAGCGTCGGGCGCTTGCTTGATTGGTTTACAGCCCAATTATGAAACTTTCCAAACCTCTGCTGCTGTTGCTGTCGACCGGTTGGGGTGCGAGTCTCGTATCGGCCCAAACCTGGACCCAAACCCGCGCGCCTACAAATTTATGGTATTCCGCGGCCTCGTCCGCGGATGGAACCAAACTGGTGGCGGGGGTGGGCGGGCCATTTTGGACGGGGTCGATTTACACTTCGACCAACGGGGGTGCGGACTGGAGCTCGAACCCCGCGCCGGCTCTGCATTGGACTTCCGTCGCATCATCGGCTGATGGAAGCAAACTGGCGGCCGTTGCCGATCCCGGCAGCATCTATACCTCAGCCGATTCCGGTGGAACCTGGTCAACGAACAACGTTCGAAATAATAACTGGATGTCCATTGCCCTGTCAGCCGACGGATCAAAACTGGCCGCAGTATGTTTCACCGCGCAGATTTATCTTTCGACCGATGGGGGAGCGACCTGGACTTCGAATAACACCCCGGTGGCTGATTTGCAAGACGTGGCCTCTTCGGCGGACGGGACCAGGCTGGTGGCCGGAAATAATGTCGGGAGGATCATCTTCTCAACCAACTCAGGCGCCACCTGGATAGAATCCAGTTCGTCCTTAAGCGGGGGTGTTATTTCGCTCGCCGCTTCGGCCAGCGGGGCCAGGGCGTTCGCGGTGACTTCTGCTTCCAAGGTTTACGCCTCCACGAACGGTGGAAATTCCTGGGCGTTGAGCGGTGCGCCCCCGATTTCCAGTTGGTCAGGGGTGGCCTCCTCGGCTGACGGAACCAAACTGGTGGCCGTTTCCGGCAAAAACGGGATTTACTCCTCAACCAATTCCGGCACGGCTTGGGCTTCCAATAGCGCGCCCCATTATGTCTGGCAGGCAGTCGCCTCGTCTGCCGATGGAAACAAATCGGTCGCCGTCCTCTGGAATAATGGCATCTGGATATCGCAATCTTTGCCGGAGCCGCAAATGAACCTCACGCCCACAAACGGCAATCTCACGCTTTCGTGGATTATCCCTTCGACGGATTTTGGGTTGCAACAAAGTTCGGATTTGATGAGTTGGATGGACGTGACGAACCCGCCCGTGCTGAACCTCACCAATTTACAAAACGAAGTGATTCTGCCGCCGGCCGGCAGCAACAGTTTCTACCGGCTCAAGACGCCTTGAGTTGGCAGGGCTGCGCTGCAGTGCAGCCTCGCACAACCGGCACGTCGTCCCTCCCAGGTTACTTCAGCAGCTCTTCCGCGATCTGCACGGCGTTGAGTGCGGCGCCTTTGAGCAACTGGTCGCCGCTCACCCAGAAACACAGGCCGTTGTCCAGGGCGCAATCCAACCGGATGCGGCCGACTTCGCAGTTGTCTTTCTCCGAGGTGAACAGCGGCATCGGATATTTCTTGTTCCCGGGCTCATCCACGACGTCAAGGCCGGGCGCCTTCCGGAGCACGGCGCGCGCGGCGTCCACGCTCACCGGCTTTTCGAATTCCGCGCTCACGGCAATCGAGTGCGAGCGATAGACCGGCACACGCACGCAGGTCACGCTGGCGCGGAATGCCGGGTGATGCATGATCTTGCGCCCTTCGTTTTCCATCTTCATTTCCTCCTTGGTGTAGCCGGTCGGCAGAAACGAATCCACCTGCGGCAGCACATTGAAGGCGATCTGGTGCGGATAAACCTCCTTCGTCACCGGTTTGCCGGCGACGATTTCCTCCACCTGCCGCTTTAATTCTTCAATCGCCTTGGCCCCGGTGCCGGAAACGGCCTGGTAGCTCGAGGCAAAAATCCGTTTCACGCCGAACGCCTGGTGCAGCGGATACAGCGCCATGAGCGTGATGGCTGTGGTGCAGTTCGGATTGGCGATGATGCCTTTGTGTTTCCGGACATCGGCGGGGTTGATTTCGGGAATCACCAGCGGCACGGTGTCGTCCATGCGGAATGCGCTGGAATTGTCCACCACCACGCAACCGGCCCGGGCTGCGATGGGGGCGAACTCCTTCGAGATGCTGCCGCCCGCGCTGAACAGCGCGATATCGATGCCCTGGAACGAATCCTGCGTCAGTTCGGTGACGGTGATGTCGGCGCCGCGAAACTTGAGTTTTTTGCCCGCCGAGCGCGCCGAGGCAAGCAGGGTCAGTTTGCCCGCCGGAAAGCCTCTTTTTTCCAGCGTTTTAATCATTTCGATGCCGACGGCGCCAGTTGCGCCCACCACGGCCACATGCGGATTTCGGTTCATAAAAGGGGTAAATAATAGCAGAAATCGGGTTCACGTCAATCACGCCGATTTAACTGTGTATAATTTTATTCGATTTCTGATTGACCGGGGTTGCCGCGTATGACGAAATGATGGTCTAAGTTTTTTCAGATGCCTAAAGTATCAATCAGAAATGGAAACGGCCCGCGGGCGGGCACGACGAAATACGATGCGCACCACAAGGTGCTGTCGCAAACCTACGGTGCGTTCGCCGATTTGCGACGCGAACTTTCCGACTCGAAGGCGACGGTCAACGAACGCGAGGACATCCTCAAAAGTTTCGCGACGTGCCCCGATTCGCAGCGTTCGTGGCTGTTGCTGGAGGATTATTTTGAAAAGCTGTCGCTGTCGCGGAAGGATTTTCCCGACACGCACTGGTGGCCGCGGTTGTTGAAGGCGCAGGGCCGGGGCCGCCTGGAGGAGCTGGCGTTTTTATTTCTGCGCGCAAAACGCTCCGTGCCGCCCGAATTGCAGGTGCATGCCAGCCCCGACCGTTTCGCCCGGGCCGAGGAGGCGGAGCAGGAACAAAGCCTCGTCAAGGAGCTCGAACACTGGCTCTCGCCGCCCGTGCTGCCGTTGCTCGACACGCCGCGCGCCACCCTCCGCGTCGTCTGCCGGGTGCAACCCGACGAGGCCGAGCCGTCGTGCCATCGCCTCGCCGTGCAATTTCTTTTGTTGCGTCCGCGCACCGGTGAAAAGGCGCGCCCGTTGCGGGATTTGATTGACCTGGTGGTTCGCGCCACCCACGAACAGGAATTATTTTCCCCCGCCGACTGGGAATTCATCCAGTGGCTCGCGGACACGCATCGGAATCGGAACGATGGTGCGGACACGCTGGTTTTGTCGGACGCTGAACTGCTCCAGTGGCTCGCGCGCTGGGGGCAGGCTCCGCGTCTCGAATGCGACGGCCGGCCGCTCCATTTTTACGGCCAGATCGCCTCGCTCGCGCCGCACCTCGACAACGGCGACAAGGAACTTTCGTTCACCTACCGCATCGAACTGCCCGGGGGCGGGAATCATTCCGTGGACGGCGCGAAGTTTTTCAACCGGCAGCCGCCGCTGGCGCTGATCAACGGGACGTTTTATCTGCTCCGCAACGCGCCCCCGCCGCCGGTGCTGAAGTATCTCGCGCACAAGCCGTCCGTGCCGGTGCGCAAACTCAGTCATCGCCTGCTCTTGCACCTGCGCAAAACGCCATCCCATAACGGCGTGAACTGGGAGCAGCTGTGCCTCGCGCATCCGGCCAGGCCGCAGTTTGTTTTTGAGCTGCTGGACGACACGGTGCGGTTGCGCCTCCTGGCCAAAAGCCTCCGCGACCAGAGCGTCTGGTTTTGGAACGGCCACGAATGGGTGGCGAACGAGGTGAAAAAGCGCCCGGCGGACAAGCCGGAAATTCTCGACGACCCGCGCCTGGAACCGTCGATCCAATGGCTGCGCAAACTCGACTGGTTCACGCCCGAGCCCGGGCTGTGGGTTGGTGACGCCAACGAAAATTTTCTCGGCACGCTCGCGGCCGTGTGGGCGGACCGCCCCGGCGAAGCGGAATTCCTGGGCAACCCCGCCTTTCACCGTCTGTTCCTGCAACCGCGCCAGCTCAAGCCGCGGCTGATCGTCAAGGGCAGCGGCATCGACTGGCTGGCCGTTTCCGCCGAATGGGAGGCTGAAGGGCTCAAACTGTCCAAGGCCGACCTCGAGCGGCTGGCGGCCGCCACCAGCCGTTTCGTCAAGCTGCCGAACTCCGGCTGGGTGGAGCTCGACACCGCCGCGGTGCAGGGCGCGCACGAGGCGATGGCTGAAATGGGCGTGGACGGCCTCATTGCCGTGCCGCAAAAAGTCGGCCTGGAACATGTCGCGCATCTGGACGAGGGCGAGTTGACGCGGTTTGCCGACTCGCCGGAGGCGAAGGCGTTGCGCGAGCGCGTGCGGAATTTCAAGGGCGTTCCCGCCGTGGCCCTGCCCAAAGGTTTGCAGGCCGAGCTGCGCCCGTATCAGAAGGACGGCTTTGATTTTCTGTGTCATCTCACCCAGATCAAGCTGGGGGGCATCCTGGCCGACGACATGGGGCTGGGAAAAACCCTGCAGGCGCTCGCGTGGCTGGGGTGGTTGAAGGAGCGGCACACGAAAAATCCCAAGCCGTGTCTCGTCATCTGCCCGGCGTCCGTGTTGCACAACTGGCGGCGCGAAGCGGAGCGGTTCACGCCGGGGTTGAAGGTGCTCGTGCTGGAAAGCGGCGCGGCCCGGCACAACCTGCGCAAACAGATACCGGAGCACGATTTGATCGTGACCAATTACGCCCTGCTCCGGCGCGATCTGGAGGAACTGCAGAAATTCGCATTCCGCGCGGTGATTCTGGACGAGGCGCAATTCATCAAGAATCCGGGCGCCCAGGTGACGCAATCCGTCAAGCAGCTCAAGTCGGAACACCGCCTCGCGCTCACCGGCACGCCGCTGGAGAACCGGCTGCTGGATTTGTGGAGCATCGTGGATTTCATCCAGCCCGGCTACCTCGGCAACCAGGAACAGTTCATCGAAACGTACGAACCGCGCACGCCGGTCGTGGACGAGACGGCTCCGGTGGAACCGCCCGTGCGGGGCGAAACGACCGAGTCCGTCCAGCGCATCGCGCGCAAGCGGCTTTCCGCCCGGCTGCGTCCGCTGCTGTTGCGCCGGCTCAAAAAACACGTCGCGAAGGATTTGCCTGACCGCATCGAGGAACGGCGTGACTGTCCGCTTGGCGACGAGCAACGGAAGCTTTACCTGGCCGAATTGCGCCGCAGCCGCGACCAGATCATGCAGGCGGTGGCGGAGCAGGGCCTCAACAAGAGCAAGATGCACGTGCTGGCCGCGCTCACGCGATTGCGCCAGGTCTGCTGCCATCCGCGGCTGGTCGGCAGCGACACCGCGTCCGGCAAGACCGAAACGCTGTTCGAGCTGCTCGATCCGCTGATTGCCGAGGGCCAGAAGGTCCTGGTTTTCAGCCAGTTTGTGCAGATGTTGCAACTGCTGGAGAAGGAATGTCACGACCGGCAGATTCACACGCACATGCTCACCGGCCAGACCAAGGACCGGCAGCAGGTGGTCAGCGAGTTCCAAAGCGACACGCGGCCCGGTGTTTTTCTGTTGAGTTTGCGCGCGGCGGGAACCGGCCTGAATCTGACCAATGCCAGTTACGTGGTGCTCTATGACCCGTGGTGGAACCCGGCGGTGGAGGCGCAGGCGATTGACCGTTCGCACCGCATCGGTCAGACGCAGACGGTGAACGCCTACCGGCTCATCGCGCCCGGCACCGTCGAGGAAAAAATCTGGGAGCTGCAGCAGAGCAAGGCGCAGACGATTGCCGACGTGCTCGGCGAGGAAGGCTTCGCCCGCAGCCTCACGACCACGGATCTGGAATATTTATTCGCCGAGGATTGAGGCAGAAGCATTCACGATGAATATTTGAGGCTACAAATGCCACTTGACAATGGTAACTTAAATGATACCTTCCATGCGTGAACGTGCGGCATATACACACCGCAGCGGCCCGGCGCGACCGGGAAACAACTGCTGAAACCACCACTTATGAAAACGACAATTAGAATATTATGGAAACGACCTTTGAGATTAAGGAGTACGTTGAATTAGGAAAATCACCTTTCGCTGAATGGTTTGACTCACTGGATGCTGTAACCGCCGCACGCGTCGATAAATATATTCGCCGACTAGAAGCCGGGAATTTTGGAGCGGCGAAGTTGCTTCAAGAAGGTGTGCTTGAATTAAAATTGGATTTTGGCCCAGGTTATGGGTGTATTTCGGACGCGACGGCAAAACGATTATCATTTTATTGGGTGGCGGCAGTAAACGTCGGCAATCCACTGATATCGCCGCCGCAGTTGAACGATGGAAGAGATACAAGCAGTCAAAGAATTAACATGGCACTGACGCGAGAATACAAAGAAACGGTTTTGGCCCGCATCAAACGCGATCCAAAATTTGCGCGGGCGCTTTATGCCGAAGCGGTCAATTCGCTTCTCGAAGGCGAGACCGAAGAAGGGCTTTCGATATTACGCGATCTTGTTCACGCCAATATCACTTTCAAGGAATTGTCGCGACAAACCGGTTTTGGCGAGAAAGCGCTGCATCGCATGTTGAGCCGTCATGGCAATCCCACGACGCGCAATTTATTCGCAATCACGAAGGCGATCTGCGAGGACCTAGGCATCAAATCAAGTGTGATGCTTGCGACTTAAAATGTGCGCTCGCAGTCTCACCACGACGGACCTGGAATACCTGTTCGCGGAAGATTAAGAGCCCGTCGGCGATTTATTCGTATCTCAACGAATCAATCGGGTCGAGGTTCGCCGCCTTGTAGGCCGGGTAGGTCCCGAAAATAATTCCCACCACGGAGCAGATCAGCAGGCCCAGCACAATCCAGTCCACCGGGATGGCAGGCGGGACCTTCATGTACCACGCCAGGATGTTGCCGCCGAGGATGCCGCACGCGACGCCGATGACGCCGCCAACCTCGCACAAGACGATGGCTTCCATGATGAACTGCGTCATGATGTTGCGTTTTTTGGCGCCGATGGCGCGGCGGATGCCGATTTCGCGCGTCCGCTCGGTGACTGAGACGAGCATGATGTTCATGATGCCGATGCCCGCCGCGATGAGCGCGATGGAGCTGACCACGGCCACCCCCACGCGCACGGCCCGGGTGAAATTGTTGAATTGCTCGATGAGCGAATCGTTGGAAAAGAGTTCGAAATCATCCGGCGCACCGGGCGGGACCTTGCGGATGGCGCGCAGGATGCCGCGCACCTGTTCGATGCAATCATCATAGGTGGCCGCATCCCGTGCCTGTACCAGGATGGTCAGGTCGTTCCACCAGCGTCCGTAACGGTTCAGCGCCGTGGTGACGGGGATGATGGCAAAATTATCCTGGCTCCCGCCCAGCGAACCGCCCTTGGTGGCGAGCACGCCCACCACCTGGTATTTGTAACCGTTGATCTTGATTTCTTCGCCCATGGCCGAGCCGAAAGGGAAAACCGTTTTGGCCAGGGCACTGCCGAGCACGCACACATCACGGGCATCATCCACGTCATTCTCCGAAATGGCCCGACCCTGGTCCAGGTCCCAATTACGCGCCGGGAAACTGCCGGGGGTTTCACCAAACAACGCGGTGCTGGGCGGCGTCTGGGCGTAACGGGTGGAGACCTGGCCGCGCCAGAAATTGCCTTCGACGCCCACACTGGCCGCGAGCGTCGCCTTTTCCGCCACATGCTCAGCCTGGGCCAGGGTGACGTATTTGCGTCGCCAGTATTTTTGCCAGTCGGAATTGTCGCCGAACTGGGCCTCGGGCCAGCGTTGGATGGCAAAGGTCTGGCTGCCCAGCCGGCTCAGTTCCGTTTCCGTGGTGCGTTTCAAGACGCGCATGGCGGTCATGACCACGATGATCGAGAACACGCCGATCAACACGCCGAGCAGGGTGAGGGTGGAGCGCAGCTTGTGCGCTGCCAGGGCGTTCATGGCCATCGAAAAACTTTCCCGAATCTCGGCGAGCAGCAGGGTGGGCTTTTGAAATTTCATTCGCTTCGCAATGCCTCCACCGGATCCATCCGCGCGGCGCGCCAGGCCGGCAGGAAACCGGAAACCACGCCCGTCAGCAACGACACCAGCAGGGCGGTCCCAACGATGGTCCAGGACAGGGATGCCGGGAACAGCAGATGGGTGACCGCCACCGTGGCCAGCCAGGCGATGCCCAGCCCGATCAGCCCACCCAGGAGACAAATGCAGGCGGCTTCGACCAGAAATTGAAACAAAATGTTGCGGCGCTTGGCGCCGATGGCCTTGCGCACACCAATCTCACGGGTCCGTTCGACGACTGAAACAAACATGATGTTCATGATGCCGATGCCGCCGACGAACAGCGACAGGCTGGTGACGAACAGGCCGATGATGGCAATCGTGCCGGTCATGCGATGAAACAACTCCACAAACTGATCCTGCTGGTTGATGGCAAAGTTGTCCGGCTCGCCGGGGGCCAGATGGCGGATGTGGCGCATCGCCTGACGCAATTCCTCCCGGGTCTCGTCCATCCGCGCCAGCCCGTTGGCTTTCACATCGATCTGGTCGATGTCGGGACGTTTCCAGATGACCGCCAGGGATTCCCGGATGGGAATAACGACCCGGTTATCCAGGCTCCAGCCCAGCATGGTCCCCTGTTTTTCCAGCACGCCGACGACTTGAAAGGACTGGTCCACGATTTTGATGCGTTCACCCAGGGGCGATTCCCCGCGAAACAGGTTGGTGGCCACGTCATTGCCAATGATGCAAACCGGCTGGTTGCCTTCGGCATCGGCAGCGGTCAAAAACCGGCCTTGGGCCACCCCCACGCCGCTCGTCTGCAAATACGCATCCGTGGTGCCGACGATATTGACGAAGCTGGCGCTCCGGGTTTTGTATTTCACGGTCCGGCTGTCGTCTTCTTCGGGCGCGACGGCGGCGGCCAGCGTCAGTTCCCGGGCCAGCGCTTCGGCTTCTTGGAGCCGCGGGCGCGGGCGCCGCCGCTGGTTTTTTAACCAGGTGTCATACGAGTCATTGCCCCACCAGCTGTCGCGGGACACGTAGAACACATCGGCCCCGAGCGCGGAAATGCTTTTGATGAATGCCTGGTCCAAACCATTGATGGCCGCGCCCATGAGCGTCACGGTGACGATGCCGATGACGATGCCCAGCGTGGCCAGCACCGAACGCATCTTGTTTGCCCGGATGGCGTCCCAGGAAATGCCGAGGCCTTCGCGGATTTCGGCAAGGAACTTCATTGGATGAGTGGATTGGTGAATTGATGGATGGTTGGGGGCAACGTGTCACGCCATTCGTTTGTTCCACGCTTGGCTTCTAGCGATTCGATGAGTCGCAGAAGTTTGTTTTCCACTTCATAATGCAATTTATCCAATTCCTCGAAGTTCTCATTTAAAATAATTTTGACGTTCTGTAATCCAATGGCGCGCGTGAGTGTTTCAGCCAGCGAACCTTTGGCGATGTAGAGGAATTGCAGGTACTCCGCCAGCGAACGTCGGCCGTAGCCTTCCGCAAGGTTGGCGGAAAAGGATTGCGCGGCATCCCGGAATTGTGATTTAAGCTTCAAGTCCGACAGCTCTTTGGATAGGCGGAAGGTCATGACAAACAAATCCATTCCGCGCTGCCAGGCTTCGAGTTTCATGTAGCCGCGATTCAAATTTCGCCGCTGCGTGTATTCCATAAATCCATTTATCCAACAATCCATTCATCCAGCATGCTTCTCGTCGCTGGCAATCAGTCCGTCACGGATGCGGATGATGCGGCGGGCTAGTTTGGCAATGTCTTCCTCATGCGTGACGAGAATGATGGTATGGCCTTTGCGGGAGAGTTCCTCGAACAAGGCCATGATTTCCGTGCCGGTTTTGGAATCCAGATTTCCCGTCGGTTCATCGGCGAGCAGAATCGAGGGTTTGTTGACCAGGGCGCGGGCCACCGCGACGCGCTGGCGTTGGCCGCCGGAAAGCTCATTGGGCTTGTGGTGAATGCGGTCCGCCAGGCCGACCTGGGTCAGGGCCTCGAGCGCGATCTGGCGGCGTCCCTCCGCGGGCACCCCCGCGTAGATCAGCGGCAGCTCGACGTTGTGCAGGGCATTCGAGCGGGACAGGAGGTTGAAAGTTTGGAAGACGAACCCGATTTCGCGGTTGCGGATTTCAGCCAGGTGGTTGTCATCCATGTCGCTGACCCCGATGCCGTTCAATTCGTAATGGCCGGAGGTGGGCGTATCGAGGCAACCGATGAGGTTCATCATCGTGGACTTGCCGGAGCCGGACGGGCCCATGATGGCGACGTATTCGCCGCGCTGGATTTCGAGCGATACATCGCGCAGCGCGTGGACGGTTTCCGTTCCCATCTGGTAACGGCGCGAAATGTTTTGGAGGCGGATGAGCGCCACGGCCTAGTCCTTCTTCTCCGCCGTGGCGGTTCCCTTGCGGATTTTTTTGCCGTCGTCCAGATCGCGGCTGATGGCACGATAACCGCCGGAAACAATTTCCTGGCCATTGGTCAGGCCATCGGTGATTTCCCAATAATTGTCGTCGCAAATGCCGATCTTCACCGGCACGGACTCCACCCGGTCGCCGTGGACGACAAACACGACGTCCAAAGGCTTCGAGGATTCCTTGGCTTTCGAGGCTGGCGGATCGTCAAGGGTATTGGTGGCCACGTTGCTGGAAGCCACGGCATTGGAACCCGTTCGGCCAGGCGAGTTGGTGCCGCCGGTTTTTGTCAGATCGGTTTTCTTGGGCGGCTTGGGTGGACGGGTGGTGACGCTGGCCAGGGGAACCGTCAACACATTGGTGCGATACTGGGTTTCAATGTCGGCGCTGACGGACATCCCGGGGCGGAAGTCCTCCTTGTCGCTGAGCCGGATGCGCACCTGGAACTTGGTGGCCTCCTGCGACTGGCTGCTTCCCGAATTGTTGCCGGCCTGGTTGCTGTCCTTCGATGAACTGGCGACATCCGTCACCACGCCGGCGAATTTGCGGTCCTTGAACGCGTCCACTTCCAGCTGCGCCTTCTGACCGGGCTTGATGCCCACCACGTCCATCTCCCCGATGTCCACCCGCGCTTCCATCTGGTTCAAATCCGAGATGATCAGGATTTCCGTTCCGGCAAATTGCGCGGTGCCCAGAACCCGCTCGCCGAGTTGCGAGTTCAATTTGCTGATGGTGCCATCGAGCGGGGAAACAATCGTCGTTTTGATCAGCGAATCCTGGGCGCTGTCCACGAGAGCCTTGCCGACGTTCACCTGGTCGTCGGCGCTGTCGAGCTGTGCTTTGGCCACGTCACGGGCGGATTTGAAACCGATGAAATCCGATTCCGAAAGGAGCTTCTGGTGGAACAATTCCAGATTGCGGCCATAGTCCGCCTGGGCTTTTTCGAGGTTGGCCACCGCCGAGGCTTTGGCGGCGAGTGAGGATTCGTAACCGGCCTTGGCTTGGTTGACCGCGGCCATGTAAATGTCCGGGTTGATCTTCACCAGCAGATCGCCTTTCTTGACCTGCTGGCCTTCCTTGACCGGCAATTCAGTGATTTCGCCGCTGACTTCGGGGCTGATGGTGACTTGGATGACGGGCTGGATCTTGCCGTTGGCGATGACGATGTTGGTGAGGCTGTGCCGCGCGACCAGTTCCGTCTGGACCTGGATGACCGGCTCGCGCTTTTTGAAGACGGCCAGCAAGGTCAGCGTGAGGAGCACGAGCCCGATGGCTGAGAAAACGAGCCATTTCCGGCGGTTTTTGGGTTTGGCCATGTGAGGATTAGGTATTAAGACAAGGTTGAAGTTATTTTGTTTCGTTGGATTCAACGGGGAAGGGCATCGGAGTGAGGAATGTCAGGCGCCAAACGCCACCCGAACGGCCGCGCCAAAGCCGATCATGACGCCGGTGAAGGCGATCCAAATCCCGAAAATCCATGCCGCCGCTTTTCCGAGGGACGCGCCGCTCACGCCGGCCAGGCCGATGGCACGCACCGTCAGCAGCCACAAAACCATGACGTCCACCATGGCCAGCAGCGAGTGGACGGAATTTTGTGGGTCAAAGTCCTTGACCGCGAGGGCGAGGCTGGGTGAGGCAAACAAGTTGCCGGTGATGAGAATAAGCAGGGCCTTAACCACGACGCTCAAAACCAGGATCATGTTGGACAGGCCGGCGACTTCCACGGCTTTCATATAGGGGAATGGCCCCTTCAAGGCAAAAGAGCCGACCAGCCAGAGAATCAGCCCGCCAAAAAAGGGTGAGGCAAACGCAGCAATAACCGGTGCGACGACGGCGCTGATTTCGTAGCCGACACTGCCAAATTTTTCCGCCGCGGCCCGGGCCTGGTCGGCTTGGGCGCTGGACAGCTTTCCCCTTTCGACCTGCCGGTCAATGGCCTTGGTGGACAATTCGCTGATTTGTTGGCGGATGGCTGGCTGGGCAAAAATCAGCGCGGCACTCAACCAGCTCAGGACCATAAACAGAATGGCAGGCACGAGCCAGTTGGCCGCCGCGGGCGCCGCCGTTTTGAGTTCGGCGAAGACGTCTCCCGGCGCAACAAAAACATTCATCAACCGACCGGACAGTGACATGGTGGAGCTGGGCGGCGCAATGGATGTCGGTGGAATCGGTTCCATATTGAATCAGGTCTTATCCACTACTTAGGCAAAAACCGGCCGACGTTACAAGAAAAGTCGCTTTTATTGATGGGCGGGAATTGCCCGGTCGGAGGCAATTTCCAGTCACGGGTTGGGACCAAACAACGGTCAATCGTTGTCATCCACCGTTTGCACTGCCCAAGCCGGATAAGGTGTTAGCTGGCCTTTCGTCGCCCGCCAGAGGATGTGGTTGAACAAATCCTCCGGGCACTGGTCTTCCTGGTCGAGTGGCAAACGTGCCGAGGTGTAGGCATCTTTGCGCCGGAGCGGGTCAGAAATGAGTTTGGGCTGCGGGTTCATTTCGTCGAGCGGCACGTTGTTGGTCACCGCGGTGAACGGCGTGAAATCCGGCGTTGGAGTGAAGCAATCGAACATCGGTGTGGCGGTGGCATCCATCTGGTTCATCGGCGGCAGGCCGAGCATGAGTTCCAGGGTGCGCAACAAACTGGTCTGGTTGTATTGCGTATGAACCACCGCGCCGCGCTTGGTGTATGCGCTGACGACATAAGCGGTGGTGCGGTAGCCGCTCACGTGGTCCCAACCATCCTGGGGGTCATCCTCAATCGCGAAAATGCACGTGTTCGTCCAACATTTGCCCCGGCTGACGGCTTCGACGATCTGGCCGAACGCGAGATCATTGTCCGCCACCTGGGACGCCGGGGTGGGCGAACCGGGTTTGGTTCCGCTCGTATGGTCGTTCGGCAACCAGACGATGACGAGGTTGGGCAGACTGTCGTCCGCCTCAAACTGCTTCAATCTCCGGATGAACTGCGCGGCGCGAAAGACATCAGGTACGTTCAAGTCCCAGCCAATGGTGTTGGTCACGATGTAAGGCCGCAACGCTTCGATGTCCGGTTCGCACGAGTAGGCGATGGCATTCGAGCTATCCAGGAAATCGTGCCAGGCATCCAGGAAATTAATTTTTCCGGTGCGGGCCGGATCCTTCCAATGCTTCTGGTCGGTGGTGAATTCCCCGAAATCGCAAACCGATCTGCCCTGCGCCAGGGCGCTGTTCCAAATGAAACCTGCCGGTGAATAGGCCAGGGCGTCCTTGGAGTCCAGGCCGTCGCCGCCGGCCGGATAGCTGCGCGGCCAGCCGGCAAACTCACGCTCGACATAATCTGTCGCAAACGCGCTGTCAGCCCATTGATGGCCGTCGGCGCTCAGAATGCCGCAACAATACGTGTTGTCGAGCAGCGCGAACTCGCGGACGAGTTTGTGCTGGTTGGGGGTGACGCGTTCGCCGAACGTGCATAAATCCGTGTTGCCATTGCCTTCCGTAACATCGCCGAGCACCTGGTCGTACGTCCGGTTTTCCTTGATGATATAGATCACATGCTGAAACACGCACGGTTCACCCGCCCGCTCCGGCACGGGCCGTGCGGGCTGGTTGGAGCGCGGGGGCAATTTCGCCTGCGCCAGCAGGGGATGACGCAAATTGGCCAGCGCGATTTGCGTGAACCGGGCCAGCTCTTTGGCGGCAGGCCGGGGCACGAGCGATAACGAGCCTTGGTATTGTTTGGTGTGGAACTCGGTCGCCCCGGTTTTATCCGGTCGCCCCGGCCCCAGACTTTTCAGGTTCGCCACGCAAATTTCGTTCCGTTTCGTGTCGAAGACTATCGCCCCCGGAAACCAGCCGACGGGAATCAGGCCCAGCATTCTGGATTTGCCCGGATGGAATTGGAAAACGGCAACGGCGTTTTGCGTGCCGTTGCAGGCAAACAGGGTTTTCCCCGATTTGTCGAACGCGAGCGCGTTCGGTTGCGCGCCAAACGGGTCGCCGGGATTCGGCCGGGCGCAAATGGTTTCGGTGATTTTGTCCGTGCGGGTGTCAATGACGCTCAAGGTGTCATCGCCGGTATTGGCGACGACCAGCCAGCGTTTGTTTGGCGACAGCGCGAGTGCACCCGCGTGCCGGCCGGCAAGGATCTCGGAGATTGGATTTTGCAGACCGGGTTTCCGGTCGAGGTCGATGACGGAAACCGAGCCTTCGCTGGCGATGGAGCGGGAGTCCACCCGAACCAGCGTGCCGCGTCCAGCCGGGCCGGTGAGGCTGGTGGCGTCGGGCCGCCGGCCGCCCCAATTGCTCAAATAGACTTTCCGCCCGGCGAGCGCCACGTCGAACGGCGCGACGCCCACGTCCCAAATGCGCAGCACTTGCCCGGTGGCGGCATCCAGTTCGGCCAGGCGATTGGAGAGATTGAACGCGACGTAAATTTTTTTGCCGTCCGGCGATACAACGAGGCCGGTGGGAATTTCCGCCACGCGCAACGGGGCATTGGCCGGCGGCAGGGGGAAGGAGCCCAGCGGAACCACCGTGCAGTCCGCCCGAACCCCAAACACCTTGATGTCACCGTTGACGTTGGCCATGTAAATCCGCAAGCCATCCGGCGAAAAAGCGAGGCCGGTAAAGCTCAATTGCGATTTTTGAGCCGGCGAAAGCACTTCCGCCGCCTGCGGTGCCTGGTCCGGGGTTTGGTCGGCTGGCAGCGGAACATGCTGCAAGATTTTTTCGGTGGCCGGATCGAGGACGATTAATTCCTGAGTCAGTCCGGCGGTGACGAGCAATTTGCGGTCGGGGCTCAACGCCAGGGCCTGGGGCCTTACGCCGGGGAGTTCGACCACCCTTCCGGCCCGTGAAACGAATTGATTGACGGGGGTCTCGAAACCATTGGTGCCGCGGCCAACGGTTTCGGTCGTGGCATCAAAATTTTCCGGCGAAGCAGCCGCTCGAGTTACGGTCAGGACGAAGGTAGCCAGCAGGCAGGAGATGGAAATAATCAATCTCATTTCCGCTTAAAATGACAGCAAATCCCGATCGCTGGCAAGTGACATGGCGGTTAAACTCCGTTGGATAGCCGCAACCGGCGCGAGTCGGTTCTGATTTCCATAAAAACAAGCATGAGCGGACTGATGTCCGCGACTACAGATAAAATTCATGCGCTGGCCGGATCGAGGCGCTTGTCCGGCATGAGATAATTGCGGACGTAATCGGCGACCGCATTTTCAAGCGAGGCGGCGGGGGTGGCGTAACCGGCCGCGCGCAGGCGGGCCAGGTTCGCCTCCGTGAAATACTGGTATTTGTCGCGGATGGCTTCCGGCATCGCAATGAACTCAATCTTCGGCTTGCGTTTCAGCGCGGCAAAGACCGCGCGGGCGAGGTCAAGCCACGTCCGCGCCGCGCCGCTGCCGATGTTGAAAAGCCCATTGGCCTTCGGGGTTGCGGCCAGATGCAGCGTCATGGCTGCGGCGTCCTTGACGTAAAGAAAATCGCGCTTTTGCTCGCCGTCGCGGAAATCAGAACGATAACTTTTGAAGAGCCGGATGACCCCCTCGGTTTGCACCTGCCGGAAACTTTTGTGGACGAGCGACCGCATGTCGGCCTTGTGGTCCTCGTTCGGGCCAAAGACGTTGAAATATTTCAACCCGGCAATTTGATTCAGGAATCCCGCCTGTCGGGCGTGCAGATCGAAGAGGTGCTTCGAGTAGCCATACATGTTCAACGGACGCAGCCTGCCGAGCTGCCGGTCGTCATCGGCCATGCCCGCCGAACCATCGCCGTAAGTCGCAGCCGAAGACGCGTAAACGAAGCGGGTTTTCCGGCCGCGCGATTTTTGCCCCAGCGCCCAGGCGGCGAGGTCTTTGGTGAATTCATAATTGTTGCGGATGAGAAAGCCCGCGTCGCGCTCGGTGGTGGAGGAGCAGGCGCCCAGGTGCAGCACCAGATCAAATTTCCCCAGCGCGCCGGTTTGCAGGCGCGACAACAAATCATCCGCCTCGACGTAATCGGCGAAGCGCAACGGCGTGAGATTGCGCCATTTTTCATCTGTGCCAAGGCGGTCGCAAACGACGATGTGTTCACAGCCGCGCCGGTTCAGCGCCCAGACCAGCGCGCTGCCAATGAAACCCGCCCCGCCGGTGACGAGCACCCGGGCATCGGAAAAATCATTGGGCTTCATTTTGAATTGAGCTTGGCGCGAAACCGACCGAAATTCAATCCCGCACTGTCAATTTTTCTCAAAGCGGTAGAATCGCCGAGGGTAATTGGTTGATTCCCGATCGCGGAAATAATACGTAACGTTCGTGAGCGGAGTCCATTCGACCAGGTTGGTTGAAGCCTCGATCTGGCGGGTGAGGCCAAAGTCGCCGGGCAGGGCATAACCAAAATAAGGGTCAGCGGAGAGCGGCGTTGCTGGAGAGCCTTGCGTATCGTCCCTCAGATAAACTTGGGCCGGGGTTGGCGTAGGGTTGGCCATTTGGGTTGGCAGCGAAGGGGAAGATTCCGGGCGTGATTCATTTGGAATTGCCTTTCTGGATGTATCAAAAGCCCAGCTGACCAGATCATGGTTCTGCCAATCCGCACCGGAGGCGGCGGTGAAGCCCACCCAGGCCCGGCCCTCATCCAAATCCATGACCCTGGCCAGATTCACATAGACAGTCATCAGGGGATTTTCCAGGTCGTCCAGAAACACTTGCAGGTTGCCGGGAACATAAACAATTCTCACGGTATGCACCGCGCCGTCGGAGTACATGACCTGCTTGTTGGCCGAGGCCATGATATTGGCGACGACATTGGACAATGGCTCGTTGGGGGAGGAAGCGGCCAGCACCGCAATTTCATCATATCGGCCGGCCGTGGGATGATCGCCCCAATGATAGTTGTCAAAGTGGACCACGAACTGGTTGGTGACCCCGCCATAGCCGAGACCCTGGCCGGT
Organism: Verrucomicrobiia bacterium; assembly: GCA_049280815.1. Lineage (GTDB taxonomy): Bacteria > Verrucomicrobiota > Verrucomicrobiia > Limisphaerales > UBA11358 > UBA11358. Next base: position 42,281 of record JBAPQW010000011.1, read on the forward strand.
TTGTCCCAGGGCCGGGGCCGGGGTGTTTTGAATCACGAAGGCCATTCCGTCCGCGCCAGAACTATATTTCCCGGTGATTTGAATTTGGAACGTCGTGTCAAAACCGTCCTTGACCGGCTGTTTCGCTTCCAGCCACGCGCCACCCAGCCCCAAGCCAGGTATGGCGGGTGAAAGTCTCAATTTCCCGTCCACCGAACTGGCGTGTGCCTGCAAAACAAGTCCCGCCGTGGAATTAAAATTGGGGTAAACAAAGCTTGCCGCAACCGCTGGTTCAACCGTGAAGATGAAGCCAATCAACATTGGCATGGCGAGATCGAGAAACAAATGTCTGGTCTGTCCCATGGAAACTTATTTGAACTTGCTGCACATATTCTACCATTGTCAGCCGGGTTCCGTTCAAAGAAAGCGTTTATATCTGTGCCGCCGCCAGGAGACGGCTGGTGTTATTCATTCACATGCAGAACTTTGGCCGGGGGAAAGCCGTTGAACCACGTCGCCGAGGCGTTGCTGTAGGCGCCAATGTTTTCGGCATAGACCAGATCCTCAATTTCCAGGTCCGGCAGATATTCATGTTGGGAAATGGTGTCCAACCCGTCGCAAGTCTGGCCGAACACGGCGCACACCTCGGTCCTGCCCTTTTTGAACGCCTTCAGGTGATACTGGCAATGGTCAAAGATGATGCCGCTGAAGGTGTGGTAAACGCTATCGTCGATGTAATAGCATGGTTTGCCATCGCGCACCGCCTTGCCGATGATGCGCGCAACGCTGGTCGCGGCGCTGGCGACCAGAAACCGTCCCGGCTCGGCAAGGATCTGGATGTTCGCGGCAAACAGACGGTCGATCTCGGCGTTGATGACGCGGGCCAGCTCGGGGAACGGCCGGACGTGCTTGTTGTAAGGCGCGGGAAAGCCGCCGCCGATGTCGAGAATCTTGATTTCGTGGCCGCGCGATTTGGATTCGCGCATCACGGCGGCCGCGGCGTTGAGCGCCTGAACGAAGTTTTGAAAATTGGTGCACTGGCTGCCGACGTGGAAACTCAAACCCTCAACCGTCAGCCCCATTTCAAATGCCGCTTCGATCAAATCCACCGCCTCGCCGGTGGCGCAGCCGAACTTGGATGACAGCTCGCATTGCGAACCGGTGTTGTCCACGCGCAACCGCAGCACCACTCCGGCGTGCGGCGCAAATTGCCGGATTTTCTTCAACTCGTTCAGGTTGTCGTAGGTGACCAGCGGTTTGTATTTGTCCAGTGCCAGCAGCGTTTCCTTAGGCTTGGTCGGATTCGCGTAAATGATTTTGTCCCAGATGAAATCCTGCTGCGCCCTGGCCGAAAGCCGCTTGATGTTCTCATACACGAGCATGAATTCGGGCAGCGACGCCACGTCAAAGCTCGCACCCGCCCGGTACAGGGTGCGGACGATGGCCGGCTCGGCGTTGGCCTTGACGGCAAAATAACATTGCACCTTGGGCAGGTGCTTTTTGAACGAGGCGTAATTCTTCCGGATGACATCGTGGTTGATCACCACCAACGGGGTGCCGTGTTTCCGGGCGAGGATTTGGAGCTGCTGGGTCGTCATGAATTCAATTTTTCGCCCCGGCTTTAGGCGGTTTCGGACGGGGGCACAAGCTAAAACTGGCAGGGAGGCGATTGCCGGCACTCTGACCGGGCCGAACCCAAATCCGGTGACGAACGCTTGCGGCTAAGTTGATTCAATCGCCGCGCGCACTTTTTTGGTCAGCTCCAGGGGATTAAAAGGTTTTTGCAGGAAGAAGGTCCCGGGTTTCGACATGGCGTCCCGGACCGCGTTGTTGTTGATGTAACCGGAAACGAAAAGGACTTTGACGGCGGGATTCACCTGGCTCAGCCATTCCCCGAGCATTTTGCCGCTCAATCCGGGCATGATCACGTCGGTGAGCAACAGCTGGATTTTGGTCCCGTTCGCCTGCGCCAAAGCGAGGGCTTCATTGCCGTCGGCCGCCTCCAACACGGTGTATCCCTGGGTTCTCAACACCCGGGCCATGAGGCGTCGCAGCGAGGGCTCATCTTCGGCGAGCAGGATGGTTTCCGTGCCTTGCGGCAAACGGGCCGGAATCTCGGGGTGGGCAGTGGCATCCTCCACCCCTTGGAAGCGGGGTAGATAAATTTTGAACTGCGTTCCTGTGCCCACCTGGCTGTCGGAGTCAATATGACCGTTGCTCTGCTGGATGATGCCAAAGCAGGTGGCCAGGCCCAGACCGGTGCCCTTGCCTTGTTCTTTGGTGGTAAAAAATGGTTCAAAGATGTGTTGTTTGACTTCGTCCGTCATCCCCACCCCGGTGTCGCTGACGCTCACCATTACATAGTCGCCGGGAGTGACGAGGTGTCGGCGCGCGTAGGCTTCGTCCAGGGTCACGTTGTCCGTATGGATGGTCAGGGTGCCGCCTTCGGGCATGGCATCGCGGGCGTTGACGACCAGGTTCAGCAACACCTGTTCGATCTGGCCGGGGTCGGCTTTGATCTGGCCCAGGTCGGGCGCGGTCTGGGTCACCAGCCGGACATCCTCGCCAATCAGGCGATGCAGCATCTTGTTCAGGTTGACGATCAGCTCGTTCAGATTGATCAGGCGGGGTTCGATGACCTGCCGGCGGGCGAACGCCAGCAGTTGCCGGGTGAGGTTGGCCGCGCGTTCGGCGCTCTCCTGGATGCACTCGAGGTTGGAACGCAACGGGGCGTCGGGTGACAATTGCATGAGCGCCAGATCCGTGTGCCCGCAGATGACCGCCAGGATGTTGTTGAAGTCATGGGCCACGCCCCCGGCCAGCCGGCCGATGCTGTCAATCTTCTGCGTCTGGCGGTATTGATCCTCCAGTTCCAGTTCACGGGAGATGTCACGCTTGACGGCAATGTAGTTCGTGACGGTGCCCGTCCCATCGCGAACGGGCGCGATGACCGCCTCCTCGGTGAACAGCGTGCCATTCTTTTTTTTATTGATGAAACGGCCGCGCCACACTTCGCCGGCGCTGACCCGGGCCCACAATTCCCGGTAAAAAGCTTCGCCTTGTTTGCCGCTTTTAAGCAGGCGTGTGTTTAATCCCATCACCTCCGCCCGGCGGTAACCGGTGACCTGTTCGTAAGCCGGGTTGACGTAAAGAATACCTCCCTGGGTGTCGGTGATGACGATGCTTTCCGGGGTTTGCTCGATCGCGGTCATCAGGCGGTTTAACTCGGCTTCCGCCTGCTTGTGTGCCGTGACCTCATAGCCTTCGGGAACGAGAAACACAACCTGCCCGGACTCGTCCTTGATCGGGGTGATGGAGACATCGAAATCACGCAACGTTCCGCAGGCGTCCCGGAGAACGGCTTCAAAGCGCGCCGGCTGCCCACTGCCGGCATTCTCGATTGCCTGGCGAAGCTTCGCCTGGACTTCCGGCGAATGTTTCCACCAGGGAGTTTCCCAAAACGGTTTGCCATTGACGTCGCCGGGAGTGGCGGCCGCAAAGGCCAGGGCGGACTGATTGGTCTTGATGAGCGTTCCGTCGGGTTTCAGCAGGCCGATGAACAACGAGGTGTGGTCGAAGATGACCCGCAGTTGTTGTTCGCTTGCCAGCAGCGAGGAGCGGGTTTCATGCAAGCGGGTCACCAGCCGGTGAATCAGCGCATACAGCAGGGAACCGGTTACCGCGACAAATACGAGCCCCTTGAACATGGACCATTTCATGAGGGCCGCCGGATCCTTGATCACGGCGGCAAGCAACTGGTCGGAAAAAAGGATCCACAGCGTGGCAAACAAGATGTACGACAAAACAATTTTGAGCGCCCCGCGGGCCGGTGAAGTTGCGGAGACGGACAAGGGCAGGGCGCTGCCTTCCTTTGGAACGGAATGCCTGTCGCCTGGATTCGCAACATTCACATCGGCAGGGCTTTTCCGGCAAACATCTTCAAAGGTTCCAATGGTTTCGCCCATACGTTTTCTTGGTCATGAAATGACAGCAATTAAGCGGCCAGCCGGCCCGCCTTATTTGTTGAAAATCACCGCTTTTAACCCCAAGAAATGACCTGATGACCGGGGGAATTCACCCCCCATCCGGGTCAAGGGACAGTCCAGAGCGGCGTACCAGTTGAACCGGTGGTTCGTGGGTTTGGCTGATGTCCGAAGACGGCTTTGGTCCGCGTTACCGGCGATATGGGCACGGGTGTGGCGGGGGCCCGCAAATCGGAAACCGGCATGCGCAGATCAGAATACGGGATCGCTGCCGTCCACCATCTTCACCTTGTTGTGCGTGAAATATTCCTTCGTCAGCGCCTTCATGATTTTCGGAAGCTGAGCGTAAAGGCGCTTCAGCTTGCGCGGCTTGTGCTTGGCCAGGGCATAGTGCGTCAGCAATGGCATCGCAATCGTGGTGTCGGTATAACAGACGACAGCGTCGGGCAGCTTGGTCGGGTCCACCTTGCCCCAGCTCACGGCTTCGCTCGGCGTGGCGCCGGAAAGGCCGCCGGTGTCGGGCCGGGCGTCGGTGACCTGGATGAAAAAGTCCTGGCCGAATTCCTTGATGCGCAGAACCTCCTGGATTTGCGGCTCGGTCTGGAGGGTGAAATTTTTCGGACTGCCGCCGCCCCAGAGCACCACGCCGCTCCGGCCGCCCGCGCGTTTGGCGGCGAGGACAATGCCCGTGGTTTCGTTCACGTCGATGGACGGATTCATGCGGAGTTTGCTGCCGCGCAGTTCCACCCCCGCGACATTCATGCCGATGGTCGAGTCGCCGGGCGAGCTGGTGTAACACGGCACGCCGGCGCGATAGGCGGCGGCCATCACGGAAACATCCTTCAGGCCGTTCTTGCGTTCCCACTCGGCGGCGTATTTGCCGATGAGATGATGCAATTCGGCGGTGCCCATTTCCTTTTGAAATTCCGGCTGGCAGAACATTTCGCGCAACAAATCATCCGTGGCCATCAGGCCGTCGGAGTAGGGAATGACCACGTCATAGATGCGGACGAGGTCGTTGTCGCGCAGGTCGGTATCGTCGAATTTGAAGCTGCCGCTGTGCACCGGGTAATTCAGGGCGAAATGGAGGTCGTGATAAAGGTTCGCGCCGGTGGAGACGATCCAGTCCACGAACCCCGCCTTGATGAGCGGGATGATGCTGGAGCAGCCGAGGCCGGCGGGGGTGAGCGCGCCGGAGATGCTCATGCCGATGGTCACGTCCGGCGCGAGCATGCGGTTGGCGAAAAGCTGGCAGGCTTCCTTGAGCCGGGCGGAGTTGTAGGCGAGGAACACCTCGTCAATGATGTACGTCAGCGTTTCCTTGCCGGTGAGGTTCTTGGGGTGGATGCGTTTGCCCGCCATGTATTTCTTTTTGTGCGGGCAGTTTTTTTCCTTCATCCACTCCGGCATTTCAGAGAGGTCTTCGCGGGTGCGGACGTGGGTGCGTTCGGTTCTTGCCATAGTTTTGATTAAAATTTGTGCCGCCTACGATACGAACCCTGACGGAGTTGACAAACTATTATTGCGTTAAAATCAACCGCGGCGAAGGGAGCAAAGGCCCGTGTTGGCGGGCCGACCGGCCGGAGAACAGGACTACTGCACGGTGACCAAATTCGGCCGGGCCAAGGAAAGTCCGCCCTGGCCGTTGTCCTGAAATTGGGCAGCGATGATGACATTGTTTGTGCAGGTGGTGTCATTCACCCGGAAGGCCGCACTGCCGCAACCGCTGGCGATGAGGTCGGTGAAGGAATTATGCACGCATTCGGTCCGGGGCACCGGCTGCACCCCGCGGCCCGACTGTCTCTCGGCATGGGCCATGAAAACCCCGTAGTGGCGGCTGCGGCGGATGGAAATGTTATAAAATTGGTTGTCGCGGCTCGCGCGCATAAAGATGCCCAGATCATTGGCGGCCAGGACGGCATTGCTGACAACGTTGTGATTGAACGCCAGATCGAGTGAGATGCCGGCCCCGGGATTGTCGTGAAGTCGAAGTCCCGTGAACAGGCAGTCCTCCGTCTGATAACAGGCCAGGCCGTCGAACTCGTTGTCGAATGCGGTATAATCCCGCACCGTCAACCGCCGCACGTCGAGGGTGGTCACGAGACCTCCCGAACGGCAGCGGGCGCTGGTGATGTGTTCCACCACCGAATCGCTCACGTTTTGCACCGTAACGCCGTTATTGCGGATTTCCGAGCCTTCGCCCCGCAGCCGCCAAAGTTCGTTTGGCTGATGACGGCGGTTGCCGTCGATGAAAAGGCTGCTGAGACAGAGGTTTTTAACGATGGAACGGGGATGGTTGACCGGTTCACCTAAAATGATCACCGGACAACTGGCCCCATCCGCCAGTCGCAGAACAGTCGCTGCCCCGGACCCCCGCAAGGTCTGATGATCGCGCCGCAACACGATGGGTTGATGGACTTCAAAAATTCCAGGCGGCAACACCACGTCCCCGCCGCGTTCCGGCAGGAGATCCAGCGCCCTTTGGATTTCGACACTGGTGGTGCCCGGGCGCAAAGTGATGACGACCGGTTTAGGCGCTGCGATGGCAGGTATTTGGGGAGCAACGACACCGGCCACGGGAAAAATCAACAAACCGGCGCATAAAGCGCTTTTTATAGCCTTTGAACCTCTGACTTGATTTGAGCTTACATTCATCAGTGCCGTGCCGTTTTTTCCGCTTTTCGCCCCCCAATTTAATTTCGCCCACTACAAGCAGATTTTCAGCCAATCATTTGTCGATTTTGGCAAATTTATAAATTGCACTAATTGCAAAATGACGGGTGTTAATATTAAAGTGGCTCACGGTTGCAACTTCGCAAGTAATTTCTTTCGGGATTTCCAAAAACCGCAAAGTGACTATGCTGGGTTCGATTTTATGACGAATTTGAAATCCGCCAACCCCATCACACCGGCAGCGCTTGGCTACTCCATGCCGGCGGAATGGGAAAGGCACGCGGCCACCTGGCTCGGCTGGCCGCACAACGAAACCGACTGGCCGGACAAGATGGACACCATCCGCTGGGTCTATGGCGAAATGGTGCGGAAAATTTCACCCGGCGAAATCGTGCGCCTCCTCGTCCGGCACCGGGCCGAGCAAAAGCTCGCCGCCAGCTATCTCAAGCGCGCCGGCTGCGATTTGCAGCAGGTCGAGTTTATCATTCATCCGACGAATCGTGGCTGGACCCGCGACAGCGGGCCGATTCATGTGCGCCGTAAAAATCCGGGCTCCGGACTCCGAACCCGGAAATTTGAGACCGCCATTGTCCATTTCCATTTCAACGCCTGGGCGAAATACGACGACTGGCAGAAGGATACAAAGGTTCCCGAGACCGCCGCCCGGTGGTTGAAGAAGCCGTTGTTCAATGCGCAGTTCCGAGGCAAAAACTTTGTAATTGAAGGCGGTGGCATCGAGGTCAATGGCCGCGGCACGCTGCTGACGACCGAGGAATGTTACCTGCACCCGAAGGTCCAGGTGCGAAATCCGGGCATGACCAGGGAATTTTATGACGGGATGTTCCGGAAATATCTTGGCGTGAATAACATCCTGTGGCTGCTCAACGGGCCGGTCGGCGACGACACGCACGGACACATCGATGACATCTGCCGCTTCGTAAACCCGAAAACACTCGTGCTCATCAAGGAAACCAACCGCAAGGACATCAATTACCGGCCGCTCGCCGAAAATTGGGAACGCGTGCAGGAGTTCCGGCTCGAAGATGGTTCAAAACCCGAAGTGGTGTCGCTGCCGATGCCGGCACCGCTGCGTTATGGAAATTGGCGGCTGCCGGCGAGCTACGCAAATTTTTACATCTGCAACGCCTGTGTCATCGTGCCGACATTCAACGACCCCAACGACCGCGTCGCGCTGGGGATCCTTGGCGAGGTGTTTAAGGACCGGCCGGTCGTCGGCATCCATGCCGTGGATCTGGTTTTGGGCTTCGGTTCGCTCCATTGCCTGACGCAACAGGAGCCGGGCTGCGGTTAATCTTTGTCGCCGCAATGCTCGTCCTGGGCGGCCCGTAAAAAATCACGCAACGTCCGCAACCGCGATTCGGCTAGTTGCCGCGATGCGGGAAGTTTCAACTGCCCGGCCAGCGCGTCCGCGCTTTTTTGGAGCGCCTGCAGGGCGTCGGAGAAGGTTTGAAACCGTGTGTCGCGCCCGATTTTGCAGACGGTCCGCAAGATCCCGGTGGCGCCCAGTTGCTCCAGGATGTCCGCGTCGCGCAGGATGGTTCCTTCGATGGCTGTGGGATTCGCGGACGGTTGATGTGTCCGGATGGCTTCAACCACAGTGGAGATTTTTTTCACGGGAAATCCCAGTCGTTCCAGAATCGCCGGGGCGCGTTCCGTGGCATACGCGACACAATTCCAGGCGGCGAGGGCCTTGGATTCTTTGGGGCGATGTCCAGTGAAAACACCAAGATCATGCATCCACACGGCGGCGAAGACCACGTCGTCGTCATACACCTGGCCGGCGCCGACCGACCGGGTCAGTTCGTAGAGCCGCGGCTGGTGGCTGAATTTGTCCACCGGTTTCGCTTGCGCGCGGATGTAATCCACGATGGCAGTGCGGAAATCAGGGATGTTCAAAGGCAGTCAATGCGGCTGGAATTCCAGGACGGCCTTGACGCAGCGGCCGCAAAGGGTCGGATGCCCGGGATTCGAGCCGACATCCGTCTCCCAATGCCAGCAGCGCTCGCATTTTTGGTGTTTGGCATCAACGCGACTGAATTCGAATTGGAATCCTGTTTTTCCAAGCTTGCCGTCAATTGAAACAACGAAATCAGACACCCCAAGCAACTCTTTGAAGTCACTTTGCCACTTGATAATTGGAGCGAGGGACAATTCATCGCCCATTGCTGTGACTTTGGCTTCAAGAGCTTTGCCTATGAGCTTGTTTTGACGAAGAGCTTCGAGGCCAGGCAGAACTGTAGGCCGAACCTCAAAAAGAAACTTCCATTCTGAAACGTCGATTGAATCAACCTTTAACGCAAGAGGTTGCCAATTCGCTTCATGAACAGAGCTCGCGTTTTTCCCCGGCACAAACTCCCACGCTTCATCCGTGGTGAAGGCCAGGATCGGCGCGAGCATCTGGCACAGGTCGGTCACCAGCCGGTGCAGCGCGGTCTGGGTCGAGCGGCGGCGATGTGAATTGGCCGGGTCGGTGTAAAGCCGGTCCTTGATGACGTCGTGGTAGATCGAGGACAGCTCGACGGCGATGAACTGGCTGACTTTTTGATAAACCACGTGGAATTCATAGTCGTCGTAGGCTTTGATGACTTCCTGTTCCAGCTTGGAAAATTCACCCAGAATCCAACGGTCAAGGCCGGTAAGCTTGTCGTCCGGCACGGCGTGTTTGGCCGGATCGTAGTCGTAAAGGTTCGAGAGCTGGTAGCGCAACGCGTTGCGGATGCCGCGATAGGTCTCGGCGACCTTGGCAATGCGTTCCTCACTGACGACGATGTCGTTCCGATAATCCTGCGATGCCACCCACAGACGAACGATGTCCGCGCCGTGTTTTTTCACGTAAGCTTCGGCGGTCTGCGGCTTTTCGTAAACGCCCTGACCTTGCTTGCTCTTGGAAATCTTTTCACGATCCGCATCCACCATGAAACCGTGCGTGAGCACGGTCCTGAATGGTGCGGCGCCATTGCCGGCCAGCGAGAGCAGCAATGACGATTGGAACCAGCCGCGGTGCTGGTCGCTGCCTTCGAGGTAAACGTCGGCCTGCCATGGGAGCGCGGACAGCTTGTCAGCGGGTTGGAGATTCATTGCGGAAGAACTCGCGGGCGAGTCGCCCGCGCTCCGGTGCAAAAGTTCCGCCCGCCGCATCAACACGGAGCGCGATGAACTGCCGGAATCAATCCAGACGTCGAGCGTGTCGTTGGATTTGGCGGCGGCTTCGGCGTCTTTCCAGTTTTTGGGCTTAACCAGGGACCAGAGTTCGGCGGCGGATTTTTCAAACCATACGTTCGAGCCATGTTTTTCGATCAAATCGGCGGCATTACGGACGATTTGGGCGTCAAGCATCGGCTCACCCTTGGCGTCGTAAAATGCTGGAATCGGCACGCCCCATGTGCGCTGGCGGGAAATGCACCAATCGGGACGCGTTTGTACCGCGCTTTTGATGCGGTTGACGCCCCAGTCCGGCACCCATTTGACCCGGTCAATTTCGGCGAGAGCTTCCTGACGAAACGTAGCCGCGGACGTCAGTCCGCGCTGATCTCCTTTGCCGTTGGATTGGCGCCGACTAACTTCGTCGGCTACATGATCAATGCGAATGAACCACTGGTCCATCGCGCGAAAGATGACGGGTGTCTTGCTGCGCCAGCAATGTGGATAGCTGTGATGATAATTTTCCTGGTGCAACAACGCATGGCGAACCCGAAGCTCGTGCAAGACGGCTTCGTTGGCGTCGCTCTTGCCATGTTTTTCAAGAATGGATTTACCAACCATTTCGGCCGGCATTTGTTGTTCAACGGGCAAATCATTCGTGTAGGCGAATCTCCCGTCGTCGTCCACCGGCGAATAAATCGGCAGGCCGACGGATGAACCGAGACCGTAATCTTCGAGACCATGTCCCGGTGCGATATGCACGAAGCCGGTCCCGGTATCGCTGGTAACGAACTCGGCTGGATGCAGTTTGCCGATGCGTGCCGGTATGAACGGGTGTTGATATTGGAGCTGAGCCAGTTTTTCCGTGGGGAAAGGATGCTCGATCTGGCCGCGCCAACCGCATTTTTCAGCGACGACGGGCAGCAGTCCGCGGAACAAAATATATTTTTCGCCGCCGACCTCGACCTGGACGTATTGGAATTTTGCGTTGTAGGCGACGGCCAGGTTTGCCGGCAGCGTCCAGGGCGTGGTGGTCCAGATCAGCACAAACGTACCTGGCTGGCCGACCACGGGGAACTTTACGTAAATGCTCTGGCTGACATGGTCGTGGTATTCAACCTCAGCCTCGGCCAGCGCGGTGCGGCACGGGATGCTCCAGTAAACCGGTTTCTTGCCGCGATAGACGAAGCCTTTTTCAACAATGTCGGCGAACAGGCGCAGCTCGTCAGCTTCGTATTCTCTGTTCAGCGTCAGATACGGATTGTCCCAATCGCCGAGGACACCGAGGCGTTTGAATTGGGTGCGCTGGATATCAATGTATTTGCGGGCGTAGCCTTCGCAGGCTTTGCGGATGGTGGCGGGATCCGCGCTGGTGTCGCCGGCTTTGCGCATTTCCTGGGAAACTTTGAATTCAATGGGCAATCCGTGGCAGTCCCAGCCGGGAACGTACGGCGCGCTGAATCCCCGGAGGGTTTTGTATTTGATGATGATATCCTTGAGGATCTTGTTGAGCGCGGTGCCAATATGAACATCGCCGTTGGCAAACGGCGGGCCGTCGTGCAGGACAAATTTTTCCGCTTGGGCGCGGGCGGCTTGAATTCTCGCGTACAGGCCGGAGGTTTCCCACTGTTTCAGGCGCTCCGGTTCCCGCGCCACGAGGTCCGCTTTCATGGGAAAGCCGGTTTGCGGCAGGTTGAGCGTGTTTTTGTAGTCCGTCGGCATTTTAGAAACGCGAACGGTAACAGCCGGAATATGCAGTGTCAACGAAGGCACAAGGCAGATTTATCCGGAAAAGTGCAATTATGGTCGGAAAAAGGGCCAAAATAGAAAAAAACCGGGTCAATCAGTCAGAGGGTGACCGAGAGACCCGGGGAATTTCGAATGAGTACAACTTAGTAGGCTCATGAAGAACTCTCGAATCCAGGCCTGTACCAAGCCCGGATCGAAAACCAATAAATTCAAAGAACAACCGGTAACCCCTCCCCCCATTCCACCTTGCACTGGGGTTATTAAATCATAAGTGCTAATTTTTGTCAAACGTGATAAGACAAGTATAAGTAAATATTAACATCCTGAACCATCTGATTAGACGCTGGTTCCGGCCATGATTTAATGGGTTTTATGTTCATCCGAACCGGGAGGTGAAAATACCTGTTTACAGTGTGAGTGTGGGTGCTAAATTCTTTGAGGAAGAAATCGACACCGGGAAGCCACATGAAAAAAATCGAGGCCATCATCAAGCCATTCAAACTTGAGGAGGTAAAATCTGCACTGGCCGCGTTGGGGGTCCAAGGCATGACCGTGGCGGAAGTAAAAGGGTTCGGCCGCCAAAAGGGGCACACGGAGATTTATCGGGGCAGTGAATACACGGTCGATTTTTTGCCCAAGGTGAAAATTGAAGTCGTTCTGGCCGACGCCCAGGCCGCGACGGCTGTGGACGCGATTGTCAAGGCGGCCAAGACGGGCAAGATCGGGGATGGGAAAATTTTTGTGAGTGCCGTCGAGAGCATTGTGCGGATTCGAACCGGGGAGACGGGCGAACAAGCAGTCTGAATCGGATGACTCATTTCAGGAAATGAAAAAAGCAGATAAAACCTTGATTTGACCCCTGTGAATAACTCGTGAACAAAAGTTAATATGTTATCCTAGATACTTTCGTTCCGATGACATAAAACGCTCACGTTGATTCAAGTTGTTTGGGGCGTTTTATCTTTTTCACCAGACATGCAGAGGCGTTGTGGGTTTTGTTGTTTGTAACTCGTTGATGATTAATAGGTTGTTTTAATTTTAAAATGAAGCTTTTGGCGAACAGAGTTGAACGGGCGGTTGCTCCATCAGGGCAGTTGCTCCTGGCCAAGGCAAATTTCAGTGGAAACCGGCGACCGACCTTGCGTTGGGGGCTAGGTGAATAAACCGCTTAAATAACGGGCTTTTTGACAAGGCGCAAATGCAACTTTCGGCTGAAAAGATTTGGAATTCTGCACGGGAACATCTTCGTTCCAAGCTGAATAACGACACCTACAACATGTGGTTCGCGCCGTTGCGCGCCTGCGTGATCGACGGCAATTACGTCACCTTGGAGGCGGCAAACGAATTTTGCGGGGTGTGGCTCAAGGACAATTATCTAAGCCTCTTGCAGGACGCATTCGCCACTGCCTCCGGCCGCCAGTTGCAGGTAAAATTCAAGATTGCCGCGGGCGGTGCGCCAGCTGTCACCGTGCCGGTGCCGGTGCCGGTCAAAGCCACCAGAACTTCCGAACCCGCCCACGAACGTCAGACCAACAGCGAGTTGCATTTCAATCCCAAAAACACCTTTGATTCATTCGTGGTCGGCAATAACAACAACTTCGCCTATGCCGCCGCCCTGGCGGTGGCCCAAGCACCCGGCAAATCCTACAATCCGCTCTTCCTTTACGGCGGTGTCGGTCTGGGCAAAACACACTTGCTTCACGCCATCGGACAGCACGTCGCCGGCAGCAAGAAAGGCGCGCGGGTGGCCTACGTTTCATCCGAGAAGTTCACCAACGAGTACATTGACGGGATCCAAAACAATCTGCTGGTCAAATTCCGCAAGAAATATCGCCAGACGGATGTGCTGTTGATTGATGACATTCAATTCCTCGCGGGCAAGGAGCGCATCCAGGAGGAGTTTTTCCACACCTTTAATGCCTTGCACGAGTCGCACAAACAAATCGTGCTCACCTGCGATCGCCCCGCCAGCGAAATCCAGGGGCTCGAACACCGCCTTGTTTCCCGTTTTGAGTGGGGATTGGTAACGGACCTGCAGCCGCCGGATGTCGAGATGCGCCTGGCCATTCTCAACAAGAAGGCCCAGATCATGGGCGTGACGCTGCCGGACGACATCGTGAATTTTCTGGCCAATCGCATCCGCACCAATGTCCGCCGGCTCGAAGGCGCGCTCATCCGCGTGGCTTCCTATGCTTCGCTCACCGGCAAGAAATTGACCATCGAAGTCGTCGAGGGTTTGCTGCGCGAAATTCTTCACGAGGAAGGCCGTTTATCCATCAGCATCGAGGTCATCCAGAAAAAGGTCGCGGAACACTTTGACATCCGCCTGGCCGACATGACCAGCAAGCGCCGGCCGGAAAACATTGCGTTTCCGCGCCAGGTGGCGATGTTTCTCTCCCGTCAGATGACCGAAAGCTCGCTCAACACCATTGGCGAAGCCTTCGGCGGTCGCGATCACGGCACGGTGTTGCATGCCTGCCGTCTTGTCAAAGACCGCATGGAAGTGGACGCCAACGTCCGTCAGGTTGTTCATTACCTCGAAAAACAGTTGATGCGCTAAACGGGATTGCGAAGCCAGTCCGCCGCCGGCAATCTGCCATTCGCAATTGTTTATGCCCGTCATCGAAGTCAACGGTCTCACCAAGACCTTTCGCACCTACAAAAAGCAGCCGGGTTTTGCCGGGGCGGTCAAAGGGTTGTTTCACCGCCAATACGAGCAACTCGTTGCCGTCAATGACGTCAGTTTCAAGATCGAACCCGGCGAACTCGTCGGCTTTCTCGGCCCCAATGGTGCGGGCAAGACCACCACGCTCAAGATGCTCGCCGGCCTGCTTTATCCCACGGGCGGTTCGGCGCGCGTGCTTGGCTATGTTCCCTGGGAACGCGCCGACGGCTACCGCCGTCAGTTTGCGCTCGTGCTCGGCCAGAAAAATCAGCTTTGGTGGGATCTGCCGGCTCGCGAATCGCTCGAACTGAATGCGAAAATTTACGGCATTCCCGCCGAACGGTTCGAGCGCACCGTCGCCGAAATGAGCGAAATGCTCAGCGTCCGCGACAAGCTCAACGTCAGCGTCCGCGAGCTTTCCCTGGGCGAACGCATGAAAATGGAGTTGATTGCCTCGCTGCTCCACCAACCCAAGGTGCTGTTTCTCGACGAACCGACCATCGGTCTGGACGTCATTTCCCAGAAGGTCGTCCGGGAATTCATCCGCCGTCACAACGTGGAGCATAAGACCACGATTTTGCTCACCAGCCATTACATGGCCGACATCCAGGCGCTGTGCGACCGGGTCATCATTATAGACCACGGCAAAACCTTCTTTGACGGCCGGTTGAGCGAAATCGTGGACCGGTTTGCTGATTTCAAATTCGTCACGATTCAATCTGAAAAGGTGAACGATTATCCGGCGGAAAATCTGGCGCGTTACGGTGAAGTCGTGGAAAAAAGTGCCGGCTCCATCACGTTCAAAGTCAAACGCGACCGCGTCATTCCTGTCTGCAAACTGTTGCTTGACGATTTGTCGGTCACTGACATCGACATTCAGGAAGTTCCCATTGAGGACGTGATCCGCCAGATTTTTGCGCGGTAAGGAGTTCGGGCGGCCCCGCCCGCCAGTCGCAATCCCGGTGGAAAACGCGGACGAGCCGCCCGCGCTCCGTCTATCTTGCCATTACGCAAAAGAATTGCTTCAATCCGCACATGGATGTTTTCCTTCAAGCGGCGATCGAAGAGGCCAGGAAAGGCCTGGCTGCAGGCGGCATTCCCATCGGCTCGGTGCTGGTACTGGACGGAAAAATCATCGGGCGGGGCCACAACCAGCGGGTCCAACGCGGCAGCGTAATTCATCACGCGGAAATGAACTGCCTGGAAAATGCCGGGCGGCAAACCGCGTCGGTTTACAAACGCTGCGTGCTTTACTCGACGTTGTCGCCGTGTCCTATGTGCAGCGGCGCGATTTTGCTCTACAAATTCCCGCATGTCATCGTCGGTGAAAACGCGACGTTTCGGGGGCCGGAGGAATACATCCGATCGCAGGGGATAAAAGTGGAAGTGTTGCAGGATCCGACCTGCATCCAGCTCATGCGCGATTTCATTGCCGCGCGGCCGGAATTGTGGAGCGAAGACATCGGGATGTAATTAATGGCGCAAATTGTAATTGGTTCAGTGAAAATGTTTGGCTAATCTCCCGCTCATGAGAGCCCAAACCATAGCCAAACTAGTCGGTGTCGCCATCATCATCTTTGTCATCGTCATCGCCGCTTCCACGAGCAGTTACGTGGTGCAGCCGGGCGAGCGCGGCATCGAAGTCACGCTCGGCAAGGTATCGCCCGTATTTAAACCGGAGGGCTTCGGTTTTAAAACGCCGTTCATAGCCACCATTGTGCCGGTGACCATCCGCCAGCAGACCCGGGAGGTTCAGGCCGCGTGCTACTCCTCCGATTTGCAGCAGGTCAACATGGATTTACGGGTGCTGTACCGGATTCCGGAAGCCTCCGTGGTGCAAATTTACCAGGGTTACGCCGGCGACCCGTTCGACAGTTTGATCGCGCCGCGCGTGCAGGAAGCGATGAAGGAAGTAACGGCCCTGGAAAGTGCGGAGCAAATCGTCAAGAACCGCGAAGTCATCAAAACCAAGGCCCTGGCCGCAACGCGCGAAAAAATCGGTGCCATGTTGTTCGTGGAAGACGTCGTCATCCAAAACATAGATCTCTCGAAGGAACTGGAGACGGCCATTGAAGCCAAAATGGTGCAGGAACAGGAGGCAGCGAAGGCGAAATTCACCCAGCAGAAGGCCCAGATTGAAGCCGACACCGTGGTCATCAAGGCCAAAGGTGACGCCGAATCAATCCGGATTCGCGGCGAAGCGCTCAAGCAGACTCCGGCGTTCATTGATTTGCAGATCGTGGAAAAGTGGGATGGCAAAGCGCCGTTGGTTGTTGGTGGCAACACGGGCGGCGGAGTGAACATGCTGTTGCCATTGGCTGATCTGCAAAAACAACGCGCCGTCTCCACCGTGCCGTCCAATCCATGAATCCGCGCTGGGTCTTTTTCTTCAAACTCTGCGGTCTGGCGATCGTGGTGATTGCCTTGATTCTGCTTTTTCCGCCCGTGCTTCAATTTGTGGAAATGGGCGCGCGCGAACTGCGTTATCTGTGGTGGCTGATTCTGCTTCTGGCGCTGGCGGTCTGGCTGATTTGGGGACTGGGAAGGAAGAAACAGTAGCCGGCGCCCTTGTTTACGCCGCTTCTGCGTCCTGCTTGCGCCGGACGATGGGTTTGCTTTCGCCCAGCACTACAGGCCGGGTGATTTTGACGTGGATGATGCTGCCGTTGTCCGGCGCTTCATACATCAAATCGAGCATCAACTTTTCAATCAACCCGCGCAGGGCGCGCGCCCCCGTGCCTTTTTTCAGCGCTTGCGTCGCCAGCTCATGCAGGGCGTCCGGAGTAAATTCCAGTTCCGCGCCTTCCATGGCCATGAGTTTGGCGTATTGTTTCGTCAGCGCGTTTTTCGGTTCGCTGAGAATGGAAACCAATTGATCGCCGGTTAATTCCGTCAGCGTCGTCACGACCGGCAGCCGGCCGACAAATTCGGGAATGAAGCCGAAATTGAGCAGGTCCTCCGGTTCGGCATGCTGCAGCATTTCATTGCGCACCGCGCCGGCCTGCTTTTGTGCGTCCCCGATGGCGCCGAAACCAATCACGTGCCGGCCCAGCCGGCGGTGGACGACCTTCTCCAAACCAACAAACGCCCCGCCGCAAATAAACAATATATCCGTCGTGTTCACGCGGATGTATTCCTGTTGCGGGTGCTTGCGGCCGCCCTGCGGCGGCACATTGCAGACCGTGCCTTCCAGGATTTTCAACAGCGCCTGCTGCACGCCTTCGCCGGAAACGTCGCGGGTGATGGACGGGCCGTCCGCCTTGCGCGCGATCTTGTCAATTTCGTCAATATAAACAATGCCGCGCTGGGCGCACTTCACGTCGTAATCGGCATTCTGGAGCAGCCGTAAAATGATGTTTTCCACGTCCTCTCCGACGTAACCCGCCTCGGTCAGCGTCGTCGCGTCGGCGATGGCAAACGGCACGTCGAGAATTTTGGCGAGGGTCCGGGCCAGCAGCGTTTTGCCGGACCCGGTCGGACCGATCATCAGGATATTGCTCTTCTCAATTTCGACATCGGCGTGCGGCTGGGGTGAAGTCCTGCCCCCTTCCTCGGTTTTCGCCGCGGGTTCCGGCTGGATCCGCTTGTAATGATTGTGCACCGCCACCGCCAACGTTTTCTTGGCGTGATCCTGACCGATGCAATATTGGTCCAGTTGCCGTTTGATGACCGCCGGTTTGGGCACGGTGAACTTCGGCTGCGATTTTTGATTCTGGAGCTGCAGTTCGCGGTCGAGGACGTTTTTGCAAAGAATGATGCAGTTGTCGCAAATGTAAACGTCCGGTCCGGCGATGAGCTTGCGCACTTCCGCGTGCGTTTTGCCGCAGAAACTGCACATCGTGATGTTGGTCGGGCGCGCCATCTCAAATTGCAGATTTCAGATCTTGGATTACGAGAGCGGGCCGGCGCACAACGTCAGGTGACGACCGAGGTTTTTTCCACGCCGGCGATTTCCTTGCGTGATTGCACCACCTGGTCCACCAGGCCGTATGCCTTGGCTTCCTCGGCGGACATGAAATTGTCGCGGTCGCAATCCTTCTCCACCTGTTCAACGGCGCGGCCGGTATGCTTCGCGAGAATACTGTTCAACCGTTGTTTGAGCTTGAGCATGTATTTGACGCGGATTTCCACGTCGCTGGCCTGGCCTTCCGCGCCGCCCAGCACTTGATGGATCATGATGTTGGCATTCGGCAGGGCGAAGCGTTTGCCCTTGGTGCCCGCCGCCAGCAATACCGCGCCCATGCTCGCCGCCTGCCCGACGCAGTACGTGTTCACGTCGCAGGTGAGATATTGCATCGTGTCGTAAATCGCCAGGCCCGACGTGACGCTGCCGCCGGGCGAATTGATGTAGAGATGGACGTCCTTTTTTGGATCGGACATTTGCAGGAACAAAAGCTGCGCGATGATGATGTTTGCAATGGTGTCATCCATCGGTGTGCCGAGGAAGATGATGCGGTCCACGAGCAGCCGGGAATAGATATCCCAGCTGCGCTCCCCGCGGCCGGTCTGCTCAACCACAATCGGAACCAGAAAATTTTTCATGGCTAAATAACTACCCCATTTTTACCGTAAGTAAAGGCGCGAAACTCAACTTTGTGCCCGGGCTGCGAGAATAATTTTCCAAATCCATCGGAATGCGCTGGCGAAATCCTCCGGCTTTTCCGCGATCCAGCGGGTGACTTTTTCCGGCGCGAACCAGTCGCCGCGCTCGATTTCGTCGGGATGCAACTCAAACGGGCCGTCGCTTTCGCAGCGATAAACCCAGCAAAATTCCCAGCCCGTCTCCAGGCGCGCGTCAATTTTAAAAAGCCGCGCAGGTGTTTTGGTGGCCCGCAAGCCGATTTCCTCGCGCAACTCGCGCACCGCACAGGCGTCGTAATCCTCGCCGGAATCCACGTGGCCGGACGACGATGAGTCCCACCGTCCGGCGGCGGTGTCCTTGGTCATCGACCGCTTCTGGAGAAACACTTCGCCGCGGGAGTTGTACACCAGCACGTGCACGGCACGATGCTTCAATCCGAGCCGGTGTGCTTCGCGCCGCGACTGGCGGCCGATCACCTCGTCCCGGTCATTAACGATGTCGAATATTTCCTCGCTCATTTATCGCTGGTGAGCATTTTGGTGAATGCGGCAAATTGTTCCAAGGTCAACTTTTCTGCGCGTTCCTGCGGCGAGATGCACAATTCTTGAAATATCTGTTTCAATTTTTGTTCCGGCCAGTCCTGCTTCAATAATTTCAACATCATCTTCCGCCGCTGCGAAAAGGCGCGTTTGACAATTTTCACGAAAGCTTCACGCTGGTTTGCAGGTAAAAGCGGTTGGGCGCGACGAATCAAAACCACGCACGCCGAATCCACGTCCGGCGCCGGGAAAAAACAACCGGCCGGGATCTTGAACCAGTCGCGCGGTTCGTAATCCAGCCGCACCAACAGGGTCAAAATGCCATAATTCTCGTCGCCCGCCCCGGCCATGAGCCGTTGGGCGACTTCGAGTTGCAGGGTGGCGACCATCCGTTCGGGCGGATGGTGGGATTGGGCCAGCTCCACCAGGATCGGCGAGGCCACGGAGTAGGGCAGGTTCGCCACGAGTTTCCAATCGCTCCAATCGCGGGGTTCGCGCTTCAGAAAATCCAGCGCGTCAGCGTGGAGCAGGGTAAAAACTGGAGGGGCGAGCTCTGCGAGTCCCTGATCTTTTGCGTTTGCAGAGTTTGGAGCTCGTGAAACTCGCCCCTCCGAATTGCCCCGGAACCGTTTCCGTAAAACCTCCACCAGCCGCGCGTCTTTTTCGATGGCGAAAACCTCGGCCGCGCTCATTAAAAGCAATTCCGTCAGCGGTCCCAGCCCCGGCCCGACTTCGAGGACCTTGTCCGTTTTGGCCAATTCCGCCGCTTCGACGATACGACGGAGCTGGTTGGCGTCATGCAGAAAATTCTGGCCGAGGGATTTCGTCAGTTGAATCCCGCGTGTAGCCAGCAGGTCCCGCATTTCTGAAAGTTTCATCAACAGAAATCAGACACGGATTTCACCGATTTTCACAGATAAAAATTCTATCCCTGAAAATCCGCGTAATCAGTGTCCGGCCAAAACATCAGCCAGGGTTTTAACCGCTTTCGCCAGTTGTGCCTGGGTGATGGTCAGCGGCGGGGTGAGGCTGATGACGTTGCCGTGCTCACCCTCGGGCAAAAGAATATAGCCCCGGCGCAACATGGCTTTTATGGCCTGCATGACGGCGGCCGTGGCGGGTCTGCCGTCGGCCAGGCGCAATTCCACACCGGCCATCAAGCCCAGGCCACGCACGGCGATTTGAAGTTTTGGATGGGAGATCTTCGATTGCAGTTCGCCGAGCAAAAACTTACCGAGCTCCGCGCTATGTTCCGGCAATTTGAGTTTTCGGATTTCTTCAATTTGCGCCAGGGCCATCGCGCAGCCGACGGGATGGCCGAGGAACGTGCTGGTATGAATCGCCTCGCCGCGCGACGCGGGCCACGCCGTGTCCATGATGTCCGCGCGGCCGACGCACGCCGAAAGCGGGAAGCCGCCTGTGAGGGCCTTGCCGAGACAAATAAGATCGGGCGTGACGCCGCTGTGTTCGCAGGCGAACCATTTTCCGGTGCGGCCAAAGCCGGTGTAGATTTCGTCGAGGATGAGCAGCGCCCCGAGTTCGCCGCAGATTTTTCGCAGCATGGGGAGAAATTCCTTTGGTGGAAGATTGATGCCGGCGCGCGCCTGGACCGGCTCCACGAGGATTGCGCCAATCCATTCGCGATGGAAGAGCCGGCGAATGTTCCACTCGATGTTGGCGAGTTCGCCGGGCCGGGAGGGAAACTGCACGAAGTGGCCGAACTCGCGAAGCTGGGAATGGAACGGGCCGCGAAAGAAATTGCGATGCGTGGCATTGAGCGCGCCGTAGCCGAGCCCATGATACGCGCCGGTGAAGGCGATGATGCCGTGCTTGCCGGTGGCGAGCATGGCGGTTTTGAGCGCGGCTTCAACGGCTTCAAAACCGGAGTTGCCGAAGATGACTTTGCCCGATTTTTTGCCGCCGCTCCATCGCTCAAAGGTGATCCGGCTTAATTTACGGGCGAGTTCAGCCTTGCGCGCCGAAGGATGCACGTCGCCCATGGCATGCAACAGCCGGGCCATTTGTTTTTGACCGGCTTTGACGACGCGCGGATTCGCATGGCCGGCGGCGGCGACGCCAAAGGCGGCCGTCAAATCCAGATATTTTTTTCCGTCGGCATCCCAAACGTGAACCTCCCGGGCGCGATCCCAGACGATGGGCCACGAGCCGTCCGGTTCCATGAACACAATGTTGCGCGACTCGTAATCGCGCAGCACGTCGAGTATTTGACGGGTTTTGCTCACTAAACTCCTCGTTGTTCCGGCGGCCAGATAATTTTGTGCAGCTGCACTTGAAACCGAACCGGCAGCGCGTCGGCCATGATTCTTTCCGCCAATTCGCGCCTCGAAACCGGGGTCTGGCCCGGGGGGACCTTCCGCAGCGATTTATTTTGTTGTTCCGGTGCCAGTGGATGCCCCCACGAAATGAGCAGGGGACATACCATATCCAGCCGATGTTCGGCAATTTGCTGTTTGGCCCAGGCGTAATCTTCAACCGTGCCAATGACGAATTTGATTTCGTCGGTGCGCTTCAGGTGCGGGAGATTTTCCCGGCGATTACGTCCGGTTTCACCGCTGCTGGGGCATTTCAAATCCATGATGCGCCGGACGCGGGGATCAACGGGAGAGATATCATGGGCACCGCTCGTTTCGAGCAACACCGTGAAGCCAGCGTCGCAAAGTTGTTTCATCAATGGCAGGCTGTTTTTTTGGAGCAACGGCTCGCCGCCCGTGAGTTCGACCAGGGGAAGCGGAGAGTTCAGGGTTAAGGGATGAGAGTTTGAAAACGGTTTGGCGAGCCGCATCACCTCCGCGCGAATGTTTTCCAGCGACATTTTTTTGCCTTCAGTGAAGGCATAGGCGGTGTCGCAGTAGGAGCAGCGCAAATCGCAGGCGGTGAGCCGGACGAAAATGCACGGCAGCCCGGCGAAGGTGCTTTCCCCCTGCAAGCTTAAATAAATTTCGTTGACGACCAGTGTGTCAGACATCCGGGGCAGTGTAGCGGGTCGGGGTGAAAAGGAAATCGCGATTGCCTCCTTGGCGGGAAATGACGAACCTGACGTACCTGATTTCAAATCCATGTTCCGACGCGCACTTTATATCGTAACGGCGATGATCCTGGTTTTCGGTGCCGAACCGGTTTCGGCGAAGGAGGCAACCTTTCCAGTCGTCATCCGGGTCCACGCGGACCAGCCGGTGGCTGAATGGAAACCGATCTGGCGCTTTTTCGGAGCCGACGAACCGAACTATGCCACCCTGCCGGACGGACGGAAACTGATGGCTGAACTCGGCCAGCTCCGGACGAACGAAGTTTTCTTCCGCACGCACAATTTGTTGACCAGCGGTGACGGTACCCCCGCGTTGAAGTGGGGGTCAACGGGGGTTTACAGTGAAGACGCGCAGGGCAATCCAGTTTATCACTGGACGATTCTGGACCAGATATTCGACACGTACCACGGGTGCGGCGTCCGGCCCTATGTGGAAATCGGATTCATGCCCGAAGCTCTGTCCGTCAAACCGGAGCCTTATCAGCATCATTGGACGCCCCAGGCCAAATATGGCGAAATTTACACCGGCTGGGCCTTTCCACCGAAAGATTATGCGAAATGGTCGGAACTGGTTTTTAAATGGGCCCGGCACGCGGTGGCCAGATATGGGCGGGACGAGGTCGCCAGCTGGTATTGGGAAACGTGGAACGAAGCAAACATCGGTTACTGGCAGGGCCGGCCGGAGGAGTTTTTCCGGTTGCACGATGGTGCGGTGGACGCCGTGCGCCGCGCGCTGCCCGAGGCCAAGGTTGGCGGGCCGGATTCGGCGGGCGGCGGTACGAGATTCCTTCGCGAATTTTTGGAACACTGTGTTCGAGGAACCAATTTCGTCACGGGCCGAATCGGAACGCCGGTTGATTTCATCTCGTTTCACGCGAAAGGTTTGCCGGTTTTCACGAATGACCACGTGCGGATGGGCATCGCGAACCAGTTGCGCAACATGGATTCCGCATTCAAGATCATCGCTTCATTTCCCGAATTGAAAACCAAGCCGGTTATCATTGGCGAATCCGATCCGGATGGCTGCGCCGCCTGCCAGGGCGACCCGCTTGGCTATCGCAACGGTTCAATTTACGCCAGCTACACGGCCGCGAGTATGGCGCGTGAATTTCAACTGACCGACCGGCGTGGCGTGAAGCTCGAGGGTGCGCTGACCTGGGCATTTGAATTTGAAGGCCAGCCGCTATTTGCCGGGTTTCGCGTCCTGGCCAGTGGCGGCGTGGACCTGCCGGTGCTCAATGTCTTTCGGATGTTGAGCAAAATGAGCGGGCAACGGCTGGCGGTCGAAAGCGACGGCGCGGTGCCGTTGGACAACCTGCTCCAAGAGGGGGTGCGGACGCGGCCCGATGTGTCGGCGCTGGCGAGTCTGGATGAAAATCATCTGTACGTCCTCGCCTGGCATTATCACGACGATGATTTGCCCGGGGCGGAAGCGGAAGTGCGGCTGACTTTCCAGGGTCTGCCGCCGGACGTTCGTCTGGCGCGTTGCGAACAGCACCGCATCGATGATGGGCATAGCAATGCGTTCACGGCCTGGAAGTTGATGGGTTCGCCGTTGCAACCGACGGCGGAACAATTCACGCAGCTGGAAAAGGCCGGACAACTTGCGGAATTGGCGGCGCCGCAAAATCTCCGCGTCACCAACGGGCAAACCATTTTGCCATTGGAACTGCCGCGACAGTCCGTGTCGTTGTTGGTGGTCAGTTGGGATGCTCGACCGTGAAGACCTTGCGCGTTCAGGCATAATGTCCGAGCGCAAAATGTTTTCCGATGCGATAACTCCGCGAGATGGCGGCGGTCACGTGGTTTTTGCCAATGGCAACCGCGGACGGCAAATCGTGACCCAAGGCCAGCGCCGCCGCAATGGCCGCCGAATATGTGCAGCCCGTGCCGTGGGTTGAAACGCCCTTGATGAACGGTGCGCTCAACAGCAATTCCGCACTTCCGTCATAAAAAATATCCGCCGCTTCGCGCCCCCCGCGCAGATGGCCGCCTTTGACCAGCACGGCACAGCCGAAGCGCGCACGAATATCCCGCGCAGCCAGGCGCATGTCTTCAATGGAAGCCATTTTGCGCCCGGTCAAGATTTCCGTCTCGTCAAGATTGGGCGTGACAAGGGTTGCCAGCGGCAGCAATTGCTCCTGAAACGTTTTCATGGCCGACGGTTGCAACAAGACCGCGCCGCGGGTTGAAATCATGACCGGATCAACCACGAGGGGCAGGTCTTTTTCCCCTTTGAAAAAATCAACCACGGTCCGAATGATTTCCGCCGAGAACAGCATCCCGGTTTTCACCGCGGCGGGCCGCAGGGCTTCAAACACGGCTTCGATTTGCCGCCGCACCGTTTCGGGCGAACAGGGTTCGACGACGAGAACCCGCCGGGGGTTTTGCGCGGTGAGACAGGTGATGACGCTGGTTCCGTGAACGCGCAGCGCGGCGAAGGTTTTCAAATCGGCCTGGATGCCGGCGCCTCCACCGCTGTCAGAGCCGGCAATGGCAAGCGCCACCGGCCACTTCGCGATCCGTGACATGGGTTGGAACATACCGGCCCGGGCACAAAACGGCACGGAAAAAGACCGGCGGTGGAAACTTATAGGGCCCGGAACTTTTTAAGGCTATGCCTTGATCGACGTGGTGACCCGCATCAGTAAGTCGTTCAATTCCTGCATGTGCGGCGGTTTGCCGACCACGGCGTCCACCTCCGGAGCATTTTCTCCGTCTTCCTTCATGATCGTGCCCCAGCCCGTCATCATGATGACCGGCGTGTGGGGGGATTCCGCTTTGATCGTCCGGGCCACATGATGGCCATCAATGTCCGGCATGCCCAAATCGGTGATGACGACTTCGTAAGGCTCATTTTCCAACATGGCGGTGCGGAACAATTCCAGCCCTTGTTTGCCGCCGGAGGCAACCATCACCCGATGATCGAAGTGCGAAAGGCAATCGGTCATCAATCCCCTAACCTGTTCGTCGTCATCAATGCACAGAATGTGCAGGGAACGCTTCGATTTGGCCTGGGGCAGGGAGGCCCGGCCGGTGGCTGAAGTTTTTTCCCGGACGGGAAAAGTGAGGCGGATGCAGGTGCCGGAGCCGGGGGTGCTGTCAATCTCGATGGTGCCGTCGTGGCGTTGCGCCATGCCATACACCATCGCGAGTCCCAGCCCGGTGCCGCCACGCTGGGCCTTGGTGGAAAAGAACGGTTCCAGACAACGTTGGCGGGTTTTTTCATCCATGCCGATGCCGTTGTCCCGCACTTCGACCTGAATCTGCCGTTCCGAATCTCCATTCGCTTCCGCCGCGGGACGGTTGAGGGAACGGGTGACGAGGGTGATGATGCCGCCCTGCGGCAAGGCATCCACCGCATTAAAGACGAGGTTGATCAGCGCTTCCCGGAATTCACTGGGGTCGCTCAACAGCAGTGGCAGTTCGGGCGCCAACTCGCGCTGAATCTGGATGGAGATGCCTTCCCGCTGGGGCAGGTCGCGCCAGCGCGGCCGGGTGAGTTCGATCACCTCCTCAATGGTTTTATTGATGTCCACCTCGGTCAATTCCTCCATGTCGGAGCGACGGCGGTAGAACTCCCGCATGCGGGCAACTATTTTGGCTATGTCCGCGCCGGCCTGGTTGATGGTTTGCAGGTAATGCCGGGAGACCTCCGGCAAATCCGGCAGCGTGCTCAGCAACAGTTCCGAATAGGCGATGACGGGAGACAGGGCATTGTTGACATCGTGGGCCACGCCGCTGGCCATCTGGCCCAAGGCGCGCAGGCGCTCCTGCTGCACGACCAATTGCTGGGTCCGGCGCAATTCTTCGTAAGCTTTTTGCAGTCCATCGGTCAGGCGCACCCGGTCATACAGGTTCCGGCATTGTTCCTCGGTGGTGATGACTTTGACCTGCAAGGCTTCTTTCTCCGAACGGACGGCGGCAATTTCGGCCAGCACCTGTTCGTTTTTATATCGTACTTCCTCCAGGACCAGCACGATCATGCTGACGGCGATAAACAGCTGCAGCACCGCCGCCACAAAAAAGCCGGCGCTGTAAAGGTGAGGATCCTGCTGGGACAGCGGGTAGCTGGCCAGGTAAAGGCCCCACAGCAGAAAACCCAGCGACAGCATGCCCGCGCCCACGAACGGCATCCGCTTCCGCAGCCGGAAGAAACACACCCCGGCAAACACGCTGCCCAGCCCGAGCAGCATGAAGACCGGCAGTTGCATTTCCAGGATGCGTACTTTGGGCGCCAGCGCGGCCGAAAGCATGTGCGGGCCGACAAAGGTCCATACCAGCAGGAACAGCATGAACAGACCAAACAATCTTTGCGGGACCGGGATGCTCAGAAACCGCAAACTGCCCCACAAAAGAAACACGGCCGAAACGGCCACGCAGCACTGCTTGAGCTTGAAGAGGATGCTCTCGGCATTCTCGGATGAACCGTCCTGGACGTTGAAACCAAGGGTCAGCCAGAGTGCGTAAAACAACCACGCGGCCGTCCAGACGGTGAAATACTCGCGCTTGGTGTAATAATTAAGGTAACAGAAAAGTCCCACCAGCAACCACACGCTGAGCAGCGACACCATGACCGCCGCCCGCAGGTATTGCTGCGAGAAATCCGATAAATCCATGCCCAAGAAGTTCATTTTTTCATTTCCAGTTGCACTTCAGTTTCATGCGAAAACCTCACCGCCTCGACCATTTAATTTTCGAACGATTGCAGGACCCTCTCTCGCCAGCTTATTACACCTAATCACGAGAACAGGTTCTGTCAATCTTTCTGACTTGTTCTGGTCCGAAACAGCATTTTTCAGGCCGGGATGGGGACAGTTTCATCTCCCTTGGTTTCTCTTTTGAACCGGTTCGATAACACCTGTATATTCAAGTGCATGGACAAAAGCCAAGTTGCGGAAATTTTGAACGAAATCGGGACATTGCTGGAATTAAAAGGTGAAAATCCATTCAAAACCCGGGCGTACGCGAACGCGGCTCGTACCTTGGATAACCTTGCAGAACCTCTGGAAAAATTTGTCGCCGAAAAGCGGCTGGGCGAAATCAAGGGAATCGGCGAGGCCTTGGAACAGAAAATTACCGAATTGGTCGAGACCGGCAAGCTGGCTTATTACGAGGAGCTAAAAGCTTCAATTCCACCGGGTTTGATGGAGATGCTCGAAATCCCCGGCTTGGGGCCAAAGAAAATTCAGGTGCTCAACCAAAAACTGGGAGTGGATTCGGTGGCGAAACTTGAAGCGGCCTGCCTCAGCGGCAAGGTTGCGGAACTGGACGGGTTTGGTGAAAAAACGCAGACGAATCTGCTTGAAGGCATCGAACGTCGGCGGACCTATGCATCGAAGCATTTGCTCAGTGTTGCGCTGGGCGCTTCCGGGCCGTTGCTCGACGGTTTGCGCGAGCATCCCGAGGTGATCCGTTGCAGCGCCGCCGGCAGTTTGCGGCGGTTCAAGGAAGTCATTGGCGACATCGATCTGCTCGCCTCCTCAAAAAAGCCGGCGGCGGTGATCGACCATTTTGTTGCGCAGCCCGGCATCATCAAGATCACCGCCCAGGGTGAAACGAAGGCGAGCGTGATTCTGGACGGCGGGATCCAGTGTGATTTGCGCGTGGTGGCGGACAAGGAATTTCCCTTTGCCCTCGCGTATTTCACCGGCAGCAAGGAGCACAACATCGTCATGCGCCAGCGCGCGATCCAGCGCGGCCTGCGGCTCAACGAATACGGCCTCTTCCAGTCAAAGGTGGAAACGCGTGATCCGAAGCTGCTCGTGTCCTGCCGGGACGAGGCGGAGATTTACGCGAAGCTGGATTTGCCGTTTGTGCCACCCGAGTTGCGCGAAGACCATGGCGAATTTGCGGCGGGTGAAAAAAACGACCTGCCCCGGCCCCTCGAATGGACCGATTTGAAAGGTTCCCTGCACAATCACTCGACGTGGAGCGACGGCCACAATCAGCTGGAGGAAATCGCTGAATATATGGACGGCCTCGGCCTGGAATACTGGGCCATCACCGACCACTCGAAGTCGTCCTATCAGGCGAACGGGCTTGACGCAAAACGCCTGCGGGAGCAAATCAAGGAAATAACGAAGCTCAACGTCCGGCTGGCCGGGAGCGGCAGTGATTTTCGCCTGCTGGCCGGAGCCGAAGTGGACATTTTGCGGGACCGGCTGGATTTTGACGACGGATTACTGGCCGAACTGGACGTGGTGGTCGCGAGCCTGCACGTTCCGGCCGGCAATGAAGCGGAAAATACAAAACGGTTGATCCGGGCGGCGGAAAACAAATTTGTCCACATCATTGGCCACCCGACCGGCCGTCTGCTTTTGGAGCGCGAGCCGTATCCCGTCAACATCCAGGCCGTGATTGATGCGTGTGCCGAAACGGGTACCTGGATTGAGTTGAACTGCAATCCGCACCGGTTTGATCTGGACTGGCGGATATGGCCTTCTGCAAAAAAACAGGGGGTGAAATGTGTGATCAACCCGGACGCGCACCGCAATGAACACGCTGGATTTCTGAGGCTGGGCGCGGGTATTGCCCGCAAGGGCTGGTTGGAACAAACCGACACAATCAATACTCTAACCTTAAAGTTGTTGCGAAATGAATTAGCCCGGAAGCGGCAAAATGGTTAAAATACGCCGATTTTCTGGGCTTTTTGCCGTCCAAATATGCAAAAAATTGCTTTGACTGTGTTTATACGATGTTGATAACTTTGCATAAATCATTTGAATCACTGATTTTTGGCGTTAAAAATAATTGAATGTTAAATGGTTTGAGCGGTCTAATTGTTGGTCTAACTTTAACTCGTGCATAATCATCAATCATCAAATATGAAGAAGTTTATTGCTTCCGTGGGTTTGATCGCCGCTGGAACAGTTGGCCTTCAGGCAGCGTACGCCCCTGGCTTGGATTCCATGGCGGCTTCCAAAATATGGAGTGTGGCGGGCACCCTGCGCGGGTTTTACGACAGCAATTATCAGACTGCGTCCAGCAATGCGCGCGGCAGCATTGGTTTTGAAGTTTCCCCCGAAGTGGACATCAACGTGGCGCTGCAACAGACCGAGTTGGGGCTGCGGTACACCTACGGGATGTATTACTACCAGGATCGGCAGAATCTGGGCGAAAACCCGATTGACCAGACGCATCAGGTCGATTTGTGGCTGGATCACGCCTTCACCGAACGCTGGCAGACGAAGGTGATGGATACGTTTGTGATCGGGCAGGAACCGGAATTGATTGATCCCAGTACTTCTCTGGCCACCCGCACGGAGGGCAACAACATCCGCAACACGGGCACGATTGATCTGAACACGATCTGGACTCGATTGTTCAGCACAAAATTGTCCTATGTGAATAATTATTTCGATTATCAAAACAGCGGGACCACCCCTGCCAATTTTACTGCGCAAGGCGCGAGCTTGGCCGGCCAGTATAACCGCATTGATCAATTGGTTTCATTGGATTTGCAATGGGATGTCGCGCCGGAAACCGTGGCTTTTGTTGGCGGCGCATTTGATTGGGTAAATTATACCGGAAACGAGCCGATTGCTGAAATTACGCCGACGAGTTTTCTTTACAGCGACTCGCGCAATAGCCGTTCGTACTTTGGATATGTCGGTGCCCAGCACAACTTCCTGGCGAATTTGAGCTTCACCGGCAAGGTTGGAGTTCAATATACCGACAATTATAACAATCAGCCATCCGGTACAACCTCGGTAAATCCGTATGCGGATCTTTCGATGATTTACACCTACCTGCCAGGCAGCTATGCTCAGGTTGGTTTTACCCAGACAGAGAATGCCAGCGATCAAGTTGGGGCTTATTCGCCCAACGCCAGTAACGGCAGTATCTCTTTGTTTTCGGAAAGCTCCACGATTTATGCCTCGATCAATCAAAGGTTGACGCCCAAGGTGACGGGCACGGCTATTGGACGCTGGCAACACTCGGTCTTCAGTGGGGGCCAATACAATAGTCAGTCACAAGATTATTATAGTTTTGGGGCGAACCTTTCATACGCTTTCAATCCGCATATTTCCGCTGAAGCTGGCTACAACCTGGATTATCTTCAATCCAACATCCCCGGAAATCAATACTCGCGTAACCGGGTTTATGTGGGGGTTTCAGCCGCTTATTAGGCAGCCGTGTTAAACCAAATACTTTGAACGTTTAGCCGCGCGCCGGGTCAGAGTATTCTGGCTTAATATTTTTTCTCATATGGATTCATCGCAAACCCAGCCGCAACCGGAAGGTCGGCTGCACTTCCTCGACTATTGGCGCATCATTCGAATTCGCAAGGCCATCATCATCACGGTTTTCCTGATCACCGCCATTGTCGCCACTGCCGTAACCTTCCTTTTGCCCGAATCCTACGCCAGCACCGTCCGCATCAGGATTGAACCCGACAGCACGGCGGACATCCCGGGCATCACCGGCACGCCGAATTATAATCCGTACGATCCCTATTTTATTCAAACTGAATTTGAAGTCATCCAGGATCGCGTGGTGTTGGGAAAAGTCATTGAAACTCTCAACCTGAACGAGGCTTGGGGCAAGAAATACAATGGTGGCGATACGCTTAAAACTCCCGAAACCATGGAGTTTCTCAAGCGACGAATGAACCTGGTTCCCGTGCGCAACACCAAGCTCATCGAAATCACCGTCTATAGCGAAGACAAAAATGAGGCCGCCCGCATCGCCAATACCATTGCCGATGTGTATCGCGATTACCGCCGCAAACAGCGCACCCAACTCACCCTCAACGGCATCAAGGTGCTGGAAGATCAGTTCAAGTCGGAGGAGGAGCAAATCCAGGCCGAACAGACCAATGTGGACAATCTGCGCAAGGAATTGGGCATCAACGACAATGATCCCAATTCCCTGACGCCCAGTTCCACCCTGACGTCGGAACAATTGCGCAACTACAATGCCATGCGTCTGGACGGTGAGACGCGCTACATGAAGCTGGAGAAAACACTGACCCAGCTTCAGGTTCTGAGCACGGAAAAATTGCGAAATGTTCTGCCCACGGTGGAACCGGACATGGCCCTGTCCGAACTCTTGACCAAGTTGCATGAGGCGGAACAGCAGTACGCCACCTTGACCAACGATTATGCTCCGGCGGATCTGCACATCACCCGGGTTCAATCCATGCTCGACGAATTAAATCACCAGGTTGATGACCGCGTTGCCGGCATCATGGCTGGCCTGGAAAATCAGACCGAATCTGAGAAAGCCGCGCTGGACTCGCTCACCGCCTCCCTGGAAGAGGCCAAGGCAAAAGACAATGCGGAATCCATCCGCGGGCAGCCTTATTGGGAAGCCAAGCGCCGGCTGGGAAACATGGTTGATTTCAACAAGCTGCTGGCGGCCAAAATCGAAGCGACCAAGCTCGACCTGGATATTCCCAAAAGTTCAATCGTGGAAATCACCGGCCCGGCTGAACCGGGTGAGACTCCGGTCAAGCCCAACAAAACCTTGAACATCATTCTCGGGGTCATCATTGGTTTGATCATGGGGGTCGGCCTGGCCTTTTTCATTGAGTACTTGGACACCAGCGTCAAGACGATTGACGAGGTTGAACGCGCGTTCCAGGCGCCGGTGCTGGGCGTCATTCCCCAGAATGTCGGCTACCTGGTCGACGAAGGTCCGGAAAGCCCGCACGCCGAGGCCTACCGCGTGCTGCGCACCAACATCCTGTTCTCCCGCAAGGATGAAAAGCTCAACACCATCGTCGTTGTCAGCGCTGGCGCCGGAGAAGGCAAATCCATGACCACGGTGAATCTGGCCACTGTTTTTGCCCAGGCCGGCCAGCGCATCCTGGTGGTGGATTCCGATCTGCGCCGTCCAACCTTGCACAAGGCGTTGCATGTCAACAATAACCTGGGTTTGACCAATTATCTGCTCAAACAAAACAAACTCGAAGAAATCATCCAGCCCACCGGGGTGGCGATGCTCGACTTCATGGCCAGCGGCAAGCTGCCCAGCACTTCGATGAGCATTCTCGGTTCGGCCCAAATGAAGGAAATGGTGGCCGAATTGAAGCAGCGCTATGATTTCATCTTCTTCGATTCACCCCCGGTTTTGGGGGTGAGCGACGCCTCGGTTTTGGCCAGCGAAGTGGACATGGTCATCCAGGTCATTCAATACCGCCGCTATCCGCAGCCGATGAGCATCCGCGCCAAGCAATTGATTGAAAAAGTCGGTGGCAACCTGATCGGCATCCTCCTCAACAACATTAATATGTCGCAGGACGAAAGTTATTACTACTATACCGGATACTACCACGGTGGTTATTATTATTCGCGCAACGAGGATGCGCAGGAGCCGGCGGAGAAGGCAAAGGATGCCGACGACGCCGAGGCGGTTGATATTAAACAAAAGTATTGATTGTGCGCACAGTTTCGCAAGGATTAGGGACGATGAAATTATCTTGGAAGACCACGAGTTTGGTTTTATTTGGCGGGGGGTTGCTGTTCGCCGGGGTCGCTTTGACCGGTTGCTACTCCTCAGCAAGTGATCCCATCTTTTCCGACACGCCCGAGCCGCCGGGCATGATCGGGTCGCCCGCGACGGGCTATGAGGCGGCGGAAGTTGCCCGTTTTCATGTTGGTGACACCGTTACCGTGAACTTGTCCGGCATGCCGGAAGTCATCGAGCCGCACACCGAGCCCATCAAGGAGGACGGCACCATCACCATGCCTGATATCGGCCATGTTCAGGCTGCGGGCAAGACTGCCGGTGAAGTTCAGAACGAAATATATAATCTGTATGTGCCAAAAATTTATCGCCATATCACCGTCACGGTGAGCACTGGCGATCGCGTTTATTACGTCACCGGTGAAGTCAAGCAGCCCGGCCGCCAGCTCTACGCCGGCCAAATGACCGTCACCAAGGCCATTACCACGGCGGGCGACTTCACCGACTTCGCCAATCACAAAAAGGTCTGGCTCATCCGCGCCAGCGGCCAGCGCATCAAGGTGAATTGCGACAAGGCCATTCAGGACTCGTCCCAGGACCCGCTGGTTTATCCCAACGACCAGATCCAGGTGCCGCGCCGGATTTTTTAATGGTTCAGTTTGACATCCTTTCCGGAAAAAAGGCGGGCGCCCGATCCGCGGCCCGCCGTTTCCCTTTCCACATTGGGCGGGCGCCGGGAAATGAACTGCAGCTGGAGGACGACGGCGTCTGGGATCAGCACCTTACCCTGGAATTTGACCGGCGGAACGGTTTTACGCTGGTCACTGCGCCCAGTGCCCTGGCCGCTGTCAACGGCAAACCGGTTCAGACCGCAATCCTTCGCAGTGGTGATATCATCACCGTCGGCTCCGCCAAATTCCAGTTCTGGCTGGCCGCCGCCCGCCAGCGCGGCTTGCAACGGCGGGAAGCATGTGTCTGGGCGTTGCTGGTGGCCGTCACGGCCGCCCAGTTTGCGTTGATTTACTGGCTCCTTCGTTAATGGCGGAAATGCCGCACGCCCGTGAACGCCATGGCCATGTTCCGTTCGTCCGCCGCCGCAATCACCTCCGCGTCCCGAACCGAACCGCCGGGTTGAATCGCCGCCGTCGCTCCGGCCCCCGCCGCTGTAATCAGCCCGTCCGGGAACGGAAAAAATGCATCGCTGCAAACCACGCTGCCTTTCAGCGACAGCCCGGCCTCCCCCGCCTTCCAGACCGCAATCCGGCTCGCATCCACGCGGCTCATTTGTCCGGCCCCCACACCCAGGGTCCGGTCCCCCGCCGCATAAACAATCGCATTTGACTTCACATGTTTTACCACCCGCCAGCCGAACAGCATGGCGCTCAATTCATCCTCCGTCGGCTGCCGTTTCGTCATGATTTTCAAATCCGTCCGTCCGGCCGTTTTTGAATCACGTTCCTGCAACAAAAATGAATCGGCGCCGACGCTGCGCACCCCGGGTCGCCGCGAAGCCAGCGTTGACTTCAGGATTTTGACCAGTCGCAGATTTTTTTTCTTTTGCAAAATTCCCAGGGCTTCCGACGAAAAATCCGGTGCGACGATGACTTCGCTGAAAATTTCCGCGATGGCCCCGGCGCACGCCGCGTCGAGCGGGCGGTTCACGGCGATGATGCCACCAAACGGAGCCTGGCGGTCGGTCGCAAAGGCCTTGTCCCACGCCTCGTGCAGATTTGCGCCCTGGCCGACGCCGCACGGATTGGTGTGTTTCAGGATCGCCAGCGTCGGCGGGTCGCCTGAAAATTCCGCCAGCAAATCCGCCGCCGCCGTCAAATCCAGAATGTTGTTGTAGGAAAGTTCCTTGCCGTGCAGTTGACGGAAAAATTCGTTAAAGCCGCCGTAGAGCGCCGCCGCCTGATGGGGGTTTTCGCCATAGCGCAACGGTTGTACCAGCGGCGCAAAGATATTGAGTGAAGCCGGCAGGCGGGAAGCCGGCGCCGCGTTGAATTCGTTTTGGAGGTGGGTGGCAATGGCGCCATCATAGGCGGCCGTGCGCGCAAAAACCTTCGCCGCCAGTTTGCGCCGAAGTTCGAGGGTGGTGCCGCCGTCCGCCTGGATTTGACCGGCAACCTCCGGGTAATCCGATGGATCCACGACCACCGTGACACTGTCGTGATTTTTCGCCGCGCTGCGCAGCATCGACGGGCCGCCGATGTCAATGTTCTCAATGGCGTCGTGCAGACTCACGTCCGGCTTCGCCACCGTCTGTTCAAAGGGATAAAGGTTTACCACCACCAGATCAATCGGAGTGATGCCATGCGTTTTTACTGCGGCTTCGTGGGTGGCATTGCCGCGAATGAACAGCAAGCCGCCGTGGACCTTCGGATGCAGGGTTTTGACGCGGCCGTCGAGCATTTCGGGAAAACCCGTGTGGTCGCTGACGTCCTTCACCGTGAGTCCGGCCTCGCGCAGCGTCCTGGCGGTGCCGCCGGTGGAAAGGATTTCAATCCCGGCCCGGGCCAGGATCTGTGCGAACGGAACCAGGCCCGTCTTGTCCGAAACTGAAATCAGCGCCCGTTGAATGTTTGCCATAGCCCGACAAAATCCCCCAAGACCGCCGTTGTCGTCAACGGCAAATCACGGGTTTGTCGGCGCCGGCTTTTGAATGATCTCCCCGCCGATGGCGCGTTCAAACCGGGCGCGCGCGGCGTCATAATCGTGCAGCGCCTGCACCTGCGTGCTGCGCGCCTGCGTCAGCGAATTCTCGGCATCCAGCACGTCGAGCTGCGTGCCGGTGCCGGCGTCGGCGCGGGCGTTGGCCTCGCGCAGGGACTCCTCGGCCTCGGCCTGCACGGTTTTTTGCGATTCCAAAACCTCCTGTGCTTCGAGGAAATCGGAATAGGTGGTGCGCACTTCCAGTTCGATGTCGCGCGCCTCTTCGTCCACGGCAGTTTTGGATTTTTCGTGCAGTGCCCTGGCCTGGATGACTTTGCCGCGCGTCAGCATTCCGTCAAATATGTCCCAGCTCAGTTGCGCTCCGGCATTCCAGCCATCAATGGCGTGGTCAATCTCGACGGGTGGCGAGAACTGCGCGTTGAACCAGTTGTAGCCAGCAAAAAGCTCAAGGTTCGGTTTGTAGCCGGCCTTGGCATCCGTGATGTTGAGCTTCTGCAACTCCTCGGTTTTGCGCAAATCGACCAGTTCGGGGCGTTTCGCAAGCGCTTGTTGCAGGGCATCGGATAGATTGATTGGATACGGCGATGCATCGAGTGCGTCAGTCAGGTTCAGTGGAATGTTTTCCCAGACTTCGCGCGGCAGATTATAGCCCAGCAGATTGCACAGGTTGTTTTTGGCGATGCGGTAACTGTTCTGCGCCTGAATCAAAGGTGGACGCGCATTGGCCACGGAGACCTTGGCGCGCAGCACGTTGAAATGCGGCACGGTTCCCGCGTCGTAGCGGCGTTGCTGGTCTTCCAGTTCCTTTTCCAGCAGGTTGACGGAAGTCTCGTTCACACTGATTTGTTCCGCCGCGAGCAAAATGTCGTAATACGCCAGGCGCACAGCCAGCAGCGTGTCCGCGAGCGTCGTCTGATATTGCGCCAGGGCCTGTTCCTTGGTGACCTTCGCCGCGCGTACTGCCGCCATCAGTTTGCCGCCTTGATAAATGGATTGAGTGATTTGCAGGCCAGCGTTCCAGTTTTGGTTTGGCGTGCTGGGGGCATTGGGAAAATTCTCGATCGCATTCCGGTCGGTATCTTTATATTGGCCGTTGGCTGTCAACTGCGGCAACACCACCGCGCGCGTCTGCACAACCACGCCATACTGCGCATCCAGATCGTTCTTGGCCTTGAGGATCGTGGCGTTTTGCGAGAGCGCGATGTTGAGGCAGTCGGCCAGGGATAGCGGGCGCGTGATCCAGTTGGGCACGCTGGCGCTGGCATTGGTGTTTTGCGCCATTAGGGTCCCGGCAAAACAAATGAACGCTCCAGCGCAGGCAATCAATCTTTTCATACGGACCTGAATTTATCATTTGTCCGAAGCGACGCAAACTTGCAAATTTTCACGGCATAGGCTTTCCTTGTTCAATGCGGCGTCGAAGCGATTTCATCATGACCTGGGTCTCAGTGCTGGCCGCCATTCCCATTGCCGGATGCTCGCCGGGCCCGGCGAACGTCTTTCAAGGCTATGTCGAAGGGGAATACGTTTATGTTGCGTCGCCACTCGGCGGCACGCTGACAAATCTGGCCGTGGCGCGCGGTGGCGAGGTAAAGACCGGCCAGTTGTTGTTCGAGTTGGAACGCGGTTCCGAGGCGGCCGCGTTGGATCAGGCCAAAAAGAACCTGGCGCAGGCGCAGGCCAACCAGGTGCTTTCCGAGGCGGCCTTCAACCGCCGGGTGCAATTGCGAACGGATCAGGGGGTCATCTCAGCCGAGGAACTCGACCAGGCCCGGGCCCAGCGCGATGCCGACCAGGCGCAGGTGGCGTCGCAAACTGCCGCGCTGGACAAGGCGCGCTGGTCGTTCGATCAAAAACAGCAGTTCGCTCCCACGAATGCGTTTGTGCATGACACGCTGTATCGCGCCGGCGAATGGGTCGCGGCCGGCAACCCGGTCGTCGAATTGCTGCCGCCGGCCAATATCAAAGTGCGATTCTTTGTGCCCCAGGCGGCTTTGCCGAAAATCAAACCCGGCGAAATCGTGAGCGTGACGTTTGACGGCGGTCCCCGTGCGTATCCGGCGACGATCAATTACATTTCCACCGAGGCCGAATTCACGCCGCCGGTGATTTACAGCCGCGAAAACCGCGCCAAGCTGGTTTATATGATCGAGGCGATATTTTCCCCCACGGATGCGGACGATTTGCGTCCCGGCCAGCCGGTGGACGCGCGGGTAAACCCGTGAGTTATGAGCGCGAACGATCTCGTGATTGACGTGCAGGGCATCACGAAGCGGTTTGGCAGCCGCACGGTCGTGAACAACATTCCGATGCAGGTGCGGCGCGGCGAGATCTACGGCTTTCTGGGCCCGAACGGCAGCGGAAAAACGACGTTTCTACGCATGCTCTGCGGCCTGCTTACGCCTGACGGCGGCAGCGGAACGTGTCTGGGCTTTGACATCCGCAGCGATTCCCGCGACATCAAGAAGAACATCGGCTACATGACCCAGCGGTTCAGCTTTTACGAGGACCTGACCATCGAGGAAAATCTGAATTTCATTGCGCAAATTTACGGCGTGCCGGAGCGCCAGGCCGCCGTCAAAAAAAGCCTGGAACGGCTCGGCATGACGGCACGCCGCCAACAGCTGGCGGGAACGCTTTCCGGCGGCTGGAAGCAACGGCTGGCCTTGTCCGCCTGCCTCATTCACGAACCACAATTGCTGTTGCTGGACGAGCCGACGGCGGGCGTGGATCCCAAGGCCCGCCGTGATTTCTGGGAGGAGATTCACCGGCTCGCGGCCGGCGGACTGACCGTGCTCATCACGACGCATTACATGGACGAGGCCGAGCGCTGTCACCGGCTGGCCTACATTGCCTATGGCAATCTGCTCACCCGGGGCAGTGTTGAGGAGGTCGTTAAGGCCGCGGGGCTGACGACCTGGGAGGTCGCCGGACCGGATTTGCCGGCCTTGGCGGAAAAAATCCGCGGCCGGCCCGGAGTGGAACAGGTGGTCGCCTTCGGCACGACGTTGCATGTCAGCGGGCGCGACGCGGCGGCGTTATGTGCAAGCGTGGGTCTGTGGATGACGGGCGTCTATCGCTGGCAACAAGTCGAATCCGGCCTGGAGGACGTGTTCATCAGCCTGATGGAAACAGCCGAGGACAATTTTTCTTGAAACTGCACGAGTTCAACTGGCGCCGATTTTGCGCGATAGCGGCCAAGGAGTTCATCCAGATGCGCCGCGACCGGTTGACGTTTGCCATGATGATCGGGATTCCGATGATCCAGCTCATCCTGTTTGGTTACGCCATCAACTCCGATCCGAAGCATCTGCCCACGGCGGTTTACTCGGCGGACAACAGCGTTTTTTCGCGGACGATTGTCTGGGGTTTGCACAACAGCAGTTATTTCGACATTGTCCGCGAACCGAAGAACGAGGCTGACATTCAAAAATTGCTCGCCCAGGGCACGGTTCAGTTTGCGGTGCATATCCCGGTGGATTTCTCGCGCCAGCTGCTGCGCGGTGAACGGCCCGATTTGTTGCTGGAAGCCGATGCGACCGATCCCGCGGCGGTTGGTTATGCCATCGGCGCCATCAATCTCCTGGCCACCACCGTGCTGGACCGCGACCTGACCGGGCCGCTGGCAAAATTGCGCGGCGCGTCCCCGCCGTTCAACCTGGTGGTGCATCAACATTACAACCCGGAAAACATCACCCAGTACAACATCGTGCCCGGGCTCATGGGCGTGATTTTGACGATGACCATGATCATCATCACGGCGCTGGCCATCACGCGCGAACGGGAACGGGGCACGATGGAAAACCTGCTTTCGACCCCGGCGCGTCCCGGGGAGGTGATGATCGGCAAGATTGTGCCATATATCATGGTCGGCTACATCCAGGTCTTCCTGATTTTGATCGCGGCGAAGTTTCTGTTCGACGTGCCGATCGTCGGCAGCGTGCCCTTGTTGCTGGTGCTGACCTTTTTCTTCATTGCCGCCAATCTGGCCGTGGGCATCACCTTCTCGACCATCGCCAAAAACCAGCTGCAAGCGATGCAGATGGCCTTCTTCTTTTTTCTGCCGTCGCTGTTGCTGTCGGGTTATATGTTTCCCTTTCGCGGCATGCCGGGTTGGGCGCAGGATATCGGCGAAGTTCTGCCCCTGACGCATTATCTGCGGGTCGTGCGTGGAATTTTGCTGAAGGGGAACGGACTGGTCGAAATAGAGCCTGACCTTTGGCCAATTGCGCTGTTTTTGCTCGTGATGCTGGCCATTGGCATCAAACGCTACCGG
Source organism: Verrucomicrobiia bacterium (assembly GCA_049280815.1). Lineage (GTDB taxonomy): Bacteria > Verrucomicrobiota > Verrucomicrobiia > Limisphaerales > UBA11358 > UBA11358. The sequence goes on from JBAPQW010000011.1 coordinate 82,021, forward strand.
CAGACATTGGACTAAACGGCTGGTCCAGAGTTGTAATTGATTGAAAAGCAACAACTTCAAGTTCCCGGCTGAACTTGCATATTGGGCCCGCTTCAGTTCTCATTGACCCGATGTGGCGATGTAGGTGCCTGATTTTAACCATCGGACTGGGGCTGGCCGGTACAACCTTGATCGGGGCGGAATCCGCCGAGGTCAATTTGAATTACGTGGCGCAGCGCGCCCTCGAACGCGCACGCCAGCCGTTCCATTCGCCGCGCGCCGATTTGCCGAAGGTGTTGCGGCAGGAGAATCTCGATTACGACAAATATCGTGAGATTGAGTTCCGGCATGATCGGGCCTTGTGGGCGGCGGATGACCTGTTGTTTCGCGTGGAATTCTTTCATCCGGGCTACCTTTACCAGGAACCCGTGCATGTCAATGAATTCTCGGCGACGCACGTGCAACCCATCCGGTTCGTGCAGGATTTTTTCAACTACCGGGCGTTGCACATTCAAAACGAGATCCCCACGGACACGGGTTATGCCGGATTCCGCCTGCTGAACCAGTTGAATGACACGAACAAATGGGATGAAATCGGCGCGTTTCTCGGCGCGAGCTATTACCGCCTGCTGGGCAAGGGACAGCGTTACGGCCAGTCCGCGCGCGGACTGGCCCTGGATTGTGGCGAACCGGACCGTCCGGAGGAATTCCCCATTTTTACCGACTGGTGGTTGGGCAAACCGCAAAAGGACGAAGGACAATTGACGATGTTCGCCATTCTCGACAGCGTCAGTTGTGCGGGGGCTTATCAATTTATCATCCACCCGGGTGAGGCCACCGTGGTGGATGTCGAAGCGGTGCTTTTTTTCCGCGAAACCAACCAGGTCCACGCCGTGAATCCAGCGCGGTTGCCCATGAAAACCATCGGCTGGGCACCCCTCACGAGCATGTTTTGTTACGGCAAGAATTCCGAGCACAAGTTCGATGATTACCGCCCCGAAGTGCACGACAGCGACGGGCTGCTGGTTCGCATGAACAATGGCGAGGTGTTCTGGCATCCGCTGGACAATCCTTCCGTCATGCGTCACCAGATTTTTTCCGCCCCGAACGTCCGGGGCTTCGGGTTGTTGCAGCGGGAGCACTCGTTCGCGGCGTATCAGGATTCGTTCACCTCGTTTCAGTTGGAGCCGAGCGTTTGGATCGAACCGCGGGGCAACTGGGGCGACGGGGATTTGCATCTGGTGGAGTTGACCGCGAATTTCGAGGGCTTCGACAACATCGTGGTGTTTTGGGATCCCAAGGACAAACCGGCGCCCCTGCAACCCTGCCGCTTCAGTTACACCCTGCGTTGGATGAGCGACACCGGCAAACTGTCCGAAAACAAGGTCGTGGCCACGCGCGTGGGGCTGGATGTGATCGGGGGGAATGGCCGGCAATTCGTGATTGATTTTGACGGGCCTGGCCTCGACGCCATTCCGGAAAATGATCCCCCTCAGGCGATTGCCAATTGCAGCTCCAACGCGGAGGTCTATTTCAATCAAGTCCTGCGCAACGCCGATTCGGGCACCTGGCGTGTTATTTTGAAAATGCAGCCCAAGGGCGGCAACGACCCGGTGGACCTGCGTTGCACGCTGCAAAGCGGCACCAACCGTTTGAGTGAGACCTGGACTTATCAATGGAGTCCGCCATGAATGGCATTGGCGCGCTGACCGATGCCTCGGGCCATCTGGCGGGCCGCCCGCTGGAGGAATGGAATGCCGCCTATGAAAAGGTGGAGAATTATTTCCATGCCCTGCGCGTTCGTAACAAGGCCCTGCTCGGCCAGCTGGTCCTGCGTGTGTTGGAGCGGGCCGCCCTTCGCGCACCCGCCGCGCCCACTCGGTCGGCCACCCAGCTCGCCGCCGAGGAAATGGATCACCTGGTCACCGAATGGTTCGCGGAAGTGCTGCAGACGTCCCCGGTGGGCAGCGAACAGACGCTCTCGACCCGGGGCCGCCTGGCCCTGCTGCTGGCCGACATGCCGGGCCGCTGGCAGGAACAATTCCTGCGGCCGGGACCCTGGCCGGAGGAATTCATCAGTGCCATGCGGGAGAGTTTTTTGCGCGCCGGCCCGGACTTCCAGCTCTCGAAAATGACGCCGCGTCCGCTCGACCTCGGTCCCATTGCCACGTTGACCAATCTGGGCCGGATCCCTTATCTCCGGATGGTGCTGGCCTGGTTGCTGTTCGGCCTGTTGCTGGCGCTGGTTTTCCGGCTGACGCACCAATAAACCATGCCGGCCTCCATGCCAACGCCGCCGCTGAAGATCCTGCCTGCGCCTCGCATCCAGCATGGCCGGCGCCTGTTTTTGTTTTATTCCTCGGCCGTGCTGCTCACCGGCGTGGTGTCATGGTTGTTTGCCGACCTGCTCTGGCGCACCGGCTGGTCGGTCTCGCGCACCCTGCTGCTCGCCTTGTTCGTGGTTCTGTTCTTGTTCATCGCCGTCGGCGCCATGCACGGGGTGTATGGCTTTTTCCTGAGGCTGTTCGGCACCCGGTGGTGCATCACCCGGTTGAAAGAGTATCGCGACCAGGACATCGCCGGCACGAGCACGGCGATTGTTTTTCCGATTTACAACGAGGACATCGTGCGGGTTTACGAAGGCCTGCGCGCGACGTATGAATCGCTCCAAAAAACCGGCCAGCTGGAGCGTTTCGATTTTTTCATCCTGAGCGATTCCACCGACCCGGACAAACGGGTCGAGGAAGAACGCCGCTGGTGTGATTTGATCCGCGAACTGGACGCGTTGGGGCGTATTTACTATCGCCGCCGCCTGAACAATGAGGGCCGCAAAAGCGGCAACGTCCGCGATTTTCTCAACGCCTGGGGCCGCCGCTACCGTTACTTCATGGTCTGCGATGCCGACAGCGTCATGCGGGGCGAAACGCTCGTGGACCTGGTGAAATTGATGGAAGTGCATCCCACCGTCGGCCTGATCCAGACGGTGCCCGCCACGGTCAACGGCGAATCACTTTTCGGGCGCATCCAGCAATTCGCCAATCGTCTTTACGCGCCGATCTTTATTGCGGGCCTGAACTACTGGGCGCTTGATTTGGGAAATTACTGGGGGCACAACGCGCTGATTCGCACCGAGCCGTTCATGCAGTATTGCGACCTGCCGCAACTGCCCGGGCGCAAGCCGTTCGGGGGCCAGATCCTCAGCCACGATTTTGTCGAGGCGGCCTTGTTGCTGCGTGAAAACTGGGAGGCCTGGTTCGCATACGATCTTGAAGGCAGCTACGAGGAGGCGCCGCAGGCCATGATTGAAAACGCCCAGCGCGAGCGCCGCTGGTGCCAGGGTAATTTGCAGCATGGCCTCGTGCTATTCGCCCGCGGGTTGCGCGGCGTCAGCCGGTTGCATTTAATGCTCGGCATTTGCGGTTATCTGGCCGGACCGTTGTGGCTGGCCTTCCTGCTCACCTTCAACTGGATCCACTGGTTTCAGTATTACACGGGCCTGTCGGACATCACCGTTCATGCCTTCACCTGGCATTTGAACATCAGCGGCACGGCTCACGCCCTGTTGATTTTTGTCATCTGCATGGTGGTCATCATGATCCCAAAGGTACTCGCGTTGATTGAGCTGGCGTACGACACGCCCCGCCGCCTTGCCTTCGGCGGATTGCAGCGCGCCACGGCCAGTGTCGTGGCCGAAACCGTCTTTTCCACGCTGCACGCGCCGTTGCTGATGCTTTGGCACACCCGCTTTGTCGTCACCAACCTGTTCGGCGTCAGTGTGGGCTGGGGGCCGCAAAAACGCGCGGCGGCGGACGGCACCGCCTGGACCTTTGCCCTCCGGCGGCATTGGGGGCACACCTTGATCGGGCTGGTTTGGGGTTGGTTCATGTGGCGGCTCGGGCCGTCGCTGTTTTGGTGGTTTACGCCGGTGCTCGCCGGCATGGCCCTGTCCATTCCGTTGAGCGTATTCACCAGCCGGCGCACTCTGGGGGCCTTGGCCCGCCGGCTCGGAATTTTTCTTACGCCGGAAGAAATCGCGCCGCCGGCGGAACTGGTCGCCCTCCGGGCCAACATGAAGGTCCATGAGCTCACCGAAGACCCCTCCCCGCGCCGTCCGCACGCCGGGCTGGCGGAGGCGGTGCTCGACCCTTACGTCAACGCCATTCATGTCACGTTGCTGCGCGAGAAACAATTCAACCCGGTTTATGCCGAGCAATTTGCCGCCTTGGGCGTGGGGACCCCGCAAGTCGGTACGCTGGGTGAGAAACTGCTGGCCGGCGGTCCGGACCAATTGACCCCGACGGAGAGGTCGCTGATCATGACGGATGAGCACATCATGGTCTGGCTGCACCATGAAGCCTGGCTGCGTTCGGGAGACGCGCTCGCGCCGTGGTGGCGGGCTTCGATTCGCGATTATAGCCGGCAGGATGAGTCGTGACCGCGACTGCGAGCGCCGCTAAAGCCCTCCCAGCACGCGCTGCAATTCTGTGTCCGTGTTGTAGAAATGCGGCGAGAGGCGCAGATGATTTTGTCCCTTGCGGTCGGTGCGCAAGGACGTGACGACACCGGACTCGGTCAACTTCTTGTGCAACTCCGCCAGATCTTTGGCGGGCTGGTGAAAGGAAACAATGCCGCTGGCGTTTTCAGGTTTTACGTCCGCATTCAAAACCTTGAAGCCTTTGGCCTGCAACGCCGGCACCAGCTGCGCGCGTTTGCGCAGCAATTCGGCCGCAATGTTTTCGACGCCGATTTCCAGTCCCAGTTCCATCGCGGCAACCAAGCCGACCAGGCCGAGCAGGTTCTGCGTGCCAGCCTCGTATTTGGCCGCGCCGTCGCGGAAAACGATTTGTTCCTGCGCGACGAAATTCGGATTGCGCACATTGTGCCAGCCGTAAACCGGCGGATTCAGCTTCTCCTGCAACTCGCGCCGGACGTAAAGCAGTCCCGCGCCACAGGGGCCGAGCAGCCATTTGTGCGCGTCGGCCGCGAGAAAATCCACGTGCTCGACCGTGGTCGGAAATGCGCCCAGGGTTTGAATCGCATCCAGGCAGAACAAAATGCCGCGGCCGCGAAGAAATTTGCCAATGGCCTGGTGATCCAGTCGGTAACCGCTGATGAAATGGCAGGACGCCAGCGCGACCAGCCGGGTGTTTTCGTCCACCTGCCCCATCACATCCTGCGGGCGGATGACGCCGAGGCCGCGGGCGTTGAGCAGGCGCACTTCGACGCCGCGTTCGGCCAAAGCCATCCACGGATAAACATTCGAGGGATAATCGTCGTGATAAATGAGGACGTTGTCGCCCCGGCGAAACTTCAATCCGGCGGCAACGAAGCTCAGCCCGAGCGATGTCGGTCCGACGAGCGCGATCTCCTCGGGCTGGCAGTGGAGCAATTGCGCCCCCAATTGGCGCGCGTCGTTCAGGCGGTGGATGACAAAGGCTTCCTGGTCACCTCGGGTGCTGCCTTGCACGCATGCGGAAACGGCCCCGGCCACGCGCTGGGGCAGCGGGCAAACCCCGGCATGGGCGAGGAAGATTTTGTCGCGGGCGACCGGAAATTCGTTCCGGCGAAGTTCCTCATTGGCGAGCAGTTCAGTCAAGGTCATGCGGCGAAGTTAGTGTGCGAAGGGACGGGACGCCAAGCAGAATTAAAATCCTTTCAAAACATTGGACAACTCACTATTTGGACCATACATGCCCGTCCAGAACTGGATGACCTTGTAAGCAATCAACAGCACGACCAGCAAATAAACGAGGCGCGGCAACCAGGTGGCGAAGGCGTTCAGTTTGCGGGTGCCGTCCTCGTGGTAAAGCCGGTTCAGGTTGCGGAGGGATTCATCGAGTTTGCCGCTGATCTCACCGCTGGCATAAAGATTGGCGAACGTATCCGGGAACAACGGACACAGGCGCACGGCTTCGGACGGCATCTGACCGGCAACCACGCGCGGTTTCCATTCAGCCACCGCATGCCGCAGTGCTGGCGAGCCGCTGGCGGTGGCCGCCATGTCCCAAGCCTCGAAGATGTTGACGCCGGCGCTGATGAGGGCTTCGAGTGCCGCCGCGAGCCGGGCCAGGGCGAGATAATGCCGCGCCGGGCCGAGAATGGGAACCCGGCGCAGGAGCGATTCGATGCGCGCGCGCCAGTCTTCGCCATGTTTGCCCTGGGTGGCGTAAATCATCCAGGCGACGGCGCCATAAAATGGTGCGAGGATGAGCGCGGCCTTGGCGACCAGGAGGGGCAGGCTGGCGTTGAACTGTGACGCGGCAAACGGCAGCACGATAAAAAATACGAGGGCGGCCAGGTGAATCAGTCCGACGGGATAAATGAGCTGGGAAATCACCTGCTTGATGACGCTGGCGCGGTCGTTGTAATAATCGGCGAGCAGGCGGAAACAGGTGTCGAGCCGCCCGCTTTTTTCGCCGGCTCCAATCAACGCCAGGTCAAACTCGGGCAGCCAGTCGAGAGCTCGCAATGATTCGGCCAGCGTCGCGCCTTTGGCCAGTTCATCCAGCAGGCGTTGCAACGGTTCGCGGAATGAAGGGGCGGGCGGACTGCCTTTGATTTGCTCCAGGGCACGAATGATGGGAATGCCCGCCGACGTGAACTGATCGAGTTGATGATAGAACTCCGCCCGCTGGGTGAATTGGCGGGGTGTGGCGATGAGCGGCATAGTCCCCGCCTCGCGAGGCTGGCGCGGTCAGGTCGCGACGCGGTCGAGGCTGGTTTTGAAATCGCGTTTGCTGCGCGCGCCGACGATCTGGTCGGCAACCTGGCCTTTGTTGAAAAGCAGCAGGGTGGGGATGGCGCGCACGCCGTACTCGGCGGCCAGGGCCTGCTGCTCATCAATGTTAACCTTGCCGATCTTTGCCTTGCCATCGTATTCGTCGGCGAGCTCATCGAGGAGCGGCGCAATCATCTTGCACGGGCCGCACCATTCGGCCCAGAAATCAACGAGCACGGGCACCGGCGACTGCAATACCTGTTGCGCAAAACTTTCCTGGGTGAGGGTGACAATCAAAGGTGAGGCCATAATTACGTCAGGTATGATTTTTGGGGAACGAAAAACAATGCAATAAAGAACGGTTTCAACTGACTGCGTCTTTGAGGATAAGAAACATCCAAACCACGGTGCCGACGGCAATCAATCCGGCCACCGCCGCGGCGATGATTAAAATTTGATCGAGCGCGCCGATGGTGGGAGGGCCGGCCGGTGCGGGCCTTTGGGCTGCGGTGGGACGGGGTTGGGTGGCGGCGGCGGGAGCTGCGGCGGCAGACCGGGGCGCGGCGGCCGTTGCGGGGGCCGAGGCAGATTTGGCCGCCCCAGGCAAAGCCGCCGCACTGGGGGCGCCGGTTGGACCACCGGGTGGCAGCGTCGGCAGTTTGATGGTTGGGGCCGCGGACGGTTTGGGCGGCAAATTGATGCGAACGGTCTCCTTTTTGGGCTGAACCTTGCCGGTTTCTTTTTTGACCGGCGGCACAGCGCCGGCGGGGGCGCCCGGAATATTCTGCGGAATATCAGCCATAATATTGGTGGCTCAAGATAAACGGCGGGCGGCGGCTGTCAAATTTAATTCTCAGCCCAAAACCCGCTGCCGAAATCAGGTTTTTTCCTCGATCAATTCACGCCGGGCGCCGCCGAGCAATTGTTCGATGAAGCCGGTTGAATAAACGCCCCGCCGGAAATTGGGATCCTGCATGATGGCTTGCTGGAAGGAAACCGTGGTCTTGATGCCGGTGATCATGTATTCGGCGAGGGCCCGGTTCATGCGATCCATCGCCTCGCGCCGGTCCTTCCCGAACGTAATGAGCTTGCCAATCATCGAATCATAAGTCGGCGGGATGGTGTAACCCGCGTAAGCATTGGTGTCCACGCGCACCCCCCGCCCGCCGGGCTGAAAATACATTTCGATACGGCCGGGGCTCGGGCGAAACTCGTCGAATGGATCCTCTGCATTGATGCGGCATTCGATGGCATGGCCTTTGATTTGAATGTCGCTTTGCGAATGTTGCAGCGGCTCGCCCATGGCCAGCAGGATTTGATAGCGCACCAGGTCAATGCCCGTGACCTCCTCGGTGACGGGATGTTCCACCTGGATCCGTTTGTTGACCTCGAGAAAATAAAAGTTGCCGTGATTGTCCACGATGAATTCGACCGTGCCGGCGTTGGTGTAATGGGCGGCTTCGGCGATTTTTACGGCCGCCTTGCCGATTTTGTCGCGCAGTTTGCGGAACCGGTTCTCAAGCAGGGGCGAAGGGGCTTCCTCCACGAGCTTCTGATTGCGGCGCTGAATGGAACAATCCCGTTCGCCCAAATGTATGATGCGCCCTTTATTGTCGCCTAGAATTTGAATCTCGATGTGGTGTGGATTCTCGATGAATTTTTCGATGTAAACGCCGGAATTGCCGAACGCCTTTTCCGCCTCGGTTCGCGCGGTGTGATAACCCTTGATCAGCGAAATGTCGTTGTGCGCCACCCGCATGCCGCGTCCGCCGCCGCCGGCCACCGCCTTGATCATCACCGGATAGCCGATTTGTTTGGCGATGGCCAGGGCGTCCTGCTCTTTTTCCACGACCCCTTCGGAACCGGGCGGGGTGGGCACGCCGGCTTTCTTGGCCAGTGCCCGGCTGACCGCCTTGTCGCTCAGCGCCTGCATCGCCCGCGGACTGGGTCCGATGAAACGGATGTTACAACTCTCGCAAACCTCGACAAAATGGGCGTTTTCGGAAAGGAAACCGTACCCGGGATGAATGGCATCCACGTCCGCGATCTCCGCGGCGCTGATGATGCGGTCAATGCGCAGGTAGCTTTCCGAGGCGGCGGCCTTGCCGATGCAAATGGCTTCATCGGCCATCTGCACATGCATGGAATTGGCATCCACCTCCGAATAAACGGCCACGGTGCGGACGTTCAATTCCTTGCAGGCGCGGATGATCCGAACGGCAATTTCGCCGCGATTGGCGACCAGAATTTTTTCAAACATGGACTTTCAGTGGCGGCTAACAGGATTTAACGAATGTTTGGCCCGGCAAAGTCACGCGGGCCGCACCTTTAACAGCGGCTGGCCGAATTCCACCGGTTTGCCGTTTTCGACCAGAACCTGAGTGACCACGCCTTTGACTTCAGATTTGATTTCATTCATCACCTTCATCGCTTCGATGATACACACGACCGATTCGGGATTTATTTCGGTGCCAATCTCGACGTAGCTCGCGGCCTCAGGGGATGGCGCCCGGTAAAAAGTGCCGATCATTGGCGATTTAACCTCAATTTCACCGGTGGCGGCGATTTGGCCTGCACCGGTTGGCGCCGATGGAGCGCCGGCTGGCAACAAGACCGGGGCCACCCCGCCGCCCGCCGGTTCATCATATTGAATAACAGGCGTGCCACTGTTGATACCGCGCTTGAGCCTGATTTTTGAATCCTGACGTTCCAACTCAAACTCCGTGATGGAGTTTTTCTTCATCAGGTCAATGATGGCTTTGATGTCTTTTATATCCACGGTGCGTTTTCGTTAAAGTAATCTCAAATCCCGGTTTTAATCCTCAATAACCAAAAAAGCAGCAGCCGAAGTTCGACCCTGCTTGAATCTTTATTAAGTTGAACAGGATGTTATCCATTTGAAAAAACATCGTCAAGTCGCAAAATTTAAAAATTTAAAACAGTTAAAACTACCGAATATTGCCTTAAATATGGCGATCATTTAGTTACTTTAACGTCAACGGAAGCTTCCAGTGCTAAAATATACGATTTTTGGCCGAACCCACTTATTTGCCCCCAACAAACCGGTGCGATCAAGGATTTTTGTCTGAATTCCTCGCGTGCATGAATATTTGAAAGATGAATTTCAATGGTCGGCACGCCCACGGCCGAAATCGCATCGCGCAACGCGATGCTGGTATGGGTGTAAGCGGCGGCATTGATGACAATCACATCAAACTCTCCTTTTGCCTGCTGGATCCAACCCACCAATTCGCCTTCCAGATTGGTTTGCCGGAAATCAACGGCCACCTTCAACTGCGCGGCGCGTTCGCGTACCTTTGCCTCGATTTCGGCCAAAGTTGTGTGGCCATAGACTTCGGGCTCGCGCTGTCCCAGCAGATTCAAATTCGGCCCGTTCAGGAAAAGAATTTTCATGTCCGGCGGGGAGCATAACCAGCCCGCGGCTGCTTGTCGATTTGATTTCCGGTCGTGGCGAGCAGAACGCCCAACAAGGTGAACGCTGTCCAGGCCAGCGCGGGCACATAGAGACCAAACTCGCCAAGTCCTTGAAGGAACCAGGCAGACACGCCCAGAAAAATGGCGAAGATCACCGGGTCGGCAGCCGGCCAGACCCGGCGCCCGATGGTTGCCAGCGACAGAACAATCCACGCCGCATAGAGCGTTCCGCCGACCAGGCCTGAATCCGAGAATTGTTCGAGGTAGTCATTATGCACCAGACGGGCCATTTCGGCGGTGGGCGACTTGATCTGGGCATAAGGCCGTTGGAAGGTGCCCGGGCCCGTCCCCAACAGCGGGTGCCCGAGGGTGGTTTTTGCCGCCGCCTGCCAGTAATCAAGCCGCGCGCCGACGCTGGTGGCACCGGCGGCAAAATAACCGTGGAATCGGACGGCAAAAATCCCGAGTCCAAACACGGCGATCGCGATCAAGGCCGTCCACTTCATCCGGGTTGGCCAGGGCAGACGCAGCAAGCAGAGGCCGCCCATCGCCATGGCCATCAGCCAGCCCAGTTTCGAGCCGGTCCAAAAGAACGCCATGGCTCCCAGAAGGATGGTCAGGGCGGTGACGATGGCGGGAAGGGGTGGTCGCAACCGCGTACGGCTGTTGAAGGCCAAAACCAGCGACACGGGGAACAACAGCAACACCAGACCCGCCAGTGCGTTCGGATAAACCAATGTGCCCATGACACGCCCATTGGCAAATTTGGCAAGGATGGCCGGGTTGGGCACGTCCACGCCATTGGTGGTGATGACCACCTGGTCGCGTTTCATTTCCGCAAACAATTCCGGCGGCGTGTTTGTCCAACCGCTGCGCTGGCCTTCCAGCAACATCTGCCGGCTTTGTGGGAATTCAAAAAGCCGCTGGTTGATTCCACGAACAAGGCAGAGGGCAAACGCTGCCAGCAGGCCGATGAGCAACCACTGCAAAGCCCGCTCACGACCCAAAACCAATGCGCCGGTGAAATAACCGGCCAGGCATCCGGCGAACTGGCAAAGCGTGGTCGAGGTGAGATTCCCATCCACTGTTTGGGTGGCGGCGAGCAGTTGCCAGCCGAACCAGAGCAACGGCAGCAGCCACAGGGCGCGAGCTCCCGGCCAGTGGAGCCGGCGGGCGAAAGCCAGCCCGGCGCCCGCCAGCGCGAGCGGCAGAAAAAACCAATTGGCCCAGTGCGTCGGCCAGGCGTCCGCCCAGAATTCGCCCGGCGAAACCGGGGGCGTTATTTTTTGGTCGAGGATGACCGGATTACCGAATTTCAGAATCGCCAGTCCGAGAAACAATCCGAACATCAGCGCGTAAAGTCCGGTCCCGGTTGATGGCTTTTCGGACTTCATCGCGAAATTTTTGCCGCCACCGGCTACAAATGCAGTTTGAGCAGGCCCACTTCCAGCGCCAGCGCCTCCTGCACGTTGGTGTGCAGCAATCGCTGGGTTTGCTCCAGGGTTTGCAGGTTCTCCATTGCCTGCCGCGGGGAGATGCGTCCGGCGATGGCGGCCGCGCCGGGAACAGCGGGGAACTTCAGCAAATTGCCGCCCGCCGCCAGGGTATGCAGCCATACGTCGCGCAGCCACCATTGCACGAGCAGGAGCGCCTCGGTCCGCTGGCGGCGATATTCCGCCTCGATGGCCGCGGCGAGTTCGTCGTCCCATTTTTCGCGGAGGTCTTTTCCGACTTCATCGTACTGTTGCAACGGCGAGTGGGCGGTCAGGGCTGCCTCCACCCGGGCCTTGGTTTCGCCGAGCTGTTGCAGCAGCGCGTCGAGCAACCGGTAGCGGCTGAGCAGGCTTTTCTGCCCGTTGGCCGCCAGGTCGTCAAACCGGGCGAGCCATTCCACCTGCGCCGGATCGGGGGGGCAGGTACCGTCGCTGAAAAAATTCAGACGCAGACAGCGCGATAAAATCGTTTCCAAAATCCGCTGCGGTTCGGTCGAAAGCAAAATCAACACCGATTTGGCCGGCGGTTCCTCGAGGGTTTTCAAAAAGGCGTTGGCCGCCTGGACATTCAACCGGTCCGCCGCCGTGATGACCGCCACCTTGAATCCGGCTTCCGTCGGCTTGAGCTGGATTTCGCGCATCAACTCGCGCGTTTGTTCCACGGTGATGATGCGCGATTTGGATTCCGGCCGCGCCCAATGGATGTCGGCGTGGGTGTCCTGGTCAATTTTCCGGCAGGTGGGGCAGGCATCGCAGCAATCCGTGGCCACGCCGCCGGTGGTGACGGGCTGCTGGCAGTTCAGGGTTTTGGCCAGGGTGCGGGCGAGGGATTCCAGGGCTTCGAGTTGATCGCCGGCAAAGAGATAGGCATGACCGAGCCGCCCGCGGGCGAGCGAGCGCTGGAGCAATTCCACGCCCTGCGTTTGTTTGGCAAAAAGTTTGAAGGCCATGCGCGTTGGCCGGGGATTGTGCGCGCCTCCGGACGCCGGGCAAACAAAATTTTTCGGACGGACGCTATTTCGACCGGTTTAGCGTCCTGGTGGAGGGCTGGCTTCGGTCCGGCGGGTGGGGGGAAGGGCTGGGAGCACGTCACATTTGGGTTACGCGCATAGCGTTTGCCCAGGGCGGGCGCAGACCGGCAGAAAAAAACACCGTCAGACACATGGTTACCGCCATTTTCATGCCGCCGCCCCGGCCCGTCACCAAACTGTGTGTGTCTGGCCGGTTACTGGAGGTTGCCGGGCGGAAGTATCCCTAAGCTCACCCGGTTGTCACGGTTGGAAATCTGAACGGTTGGAAACAAAAAACAATTCAATTTTAAATCATATGCTAAAGCTAAACAAAAAGGTCGGACTGATTGCTCTGCTGGCAAGTGTGGCTGCCGGCAATATCATGGCAGGCGATTTTACCAGTTATGCGGTGGGAGACTTGTTGGTATGTTTCCGCAAGGGGGGTAATGACATGGTCGTTGATGCGGGTCAGATTTCCACGTTCACCAGTGCCTCCCCGAATCAGATCATTCCCGTCACCCAATACACCGGCGACCAACTTGCCGAAGTTGGCACCAACGGCGTCAGCTGGTCGGCCTTCACCTGGTTGAGTGATAACACGCTGTTTGTGACCAGGGCCAGAACCTCCCTGAACAACCAGACCGTCCCATGGCCGGCCGCGAGCAGTCCGGCCCAGTCAGGCACCGCCGGACGCATGGCAACCATTCCGCCCGGGGCGCTGGATGAATTGAATCTCCTGGTCTATCCCGTCAGCACGCCAGCCGCCGTGGTCGAGGAGGACAGCAGTGCAGGCAACCCCAATTATACGGACGGGGTCAGTTATCATGATGCCCTGGCGGGCGCGTATGGCGGCCAATTCAACGGCAATTTTGCGGGGAACCCCGAGAACACCACGTTAAACACCTTCACCACTGCGGGAAAGGTCGTTCGTTCTGATTTTTATCAGATGACGCCCGCCAGCGGTTATGCGCCGGGAACATGGCTGGGCTATTTTGAGCTGTCAACCAACGGCGCGCTGACCTATGTCGCGTACCCGATCTCGGTTCCGGTCACCTTGTCCATCGGACGCTCGGGCAACACCTCCACCATCAACTACAAGACCGGCCTATACGGTACTTACACCTTGCGGGGGACCAACAGTCTGACATCCGGCTCGGCCGCGACCAACTGGCCGGCCATCAGCACCCTGACAAGTGGTGATAATGCCGTCCACACTATAACGGATACCACCACGGACGACATCAGATTCTACGTCATCACCGCCCAATAACCACCCATCAAACCAGCGCACATTTTAACAAACAATATCAACCAAATTAACAAACCTATAATATGAAAAACACGCTACTCCTAACCCTGGCGCTCGGCCTGGCCGCCGCCCCGTCGCTCGTGGCCGCCAACGTTGATGTGTATGTCACCGGGTCCACGGCGTTCCGGGCCAACGTCTATAACGCCTGCACCAAGCTGTTCAGCGCTGCTCCCCTGATTTACTATGGCGACGCCGCGCATGGTGGTGCCGGTTCAGGTTTTAGTTCCAGCACCGCTTCGTGGGCCATGACCGGTAATCCGATCACTGGACTTACGAATCTCAATGGCAATACGCTGACCATCCACGGCCTTTTCACCGGCTCGATTCAAGGCATCCAGACGACGGAACAAAGCACCAAGCTTGTTTGGGCGAATGCTGACGGCACCGCCGGCGGAAATTGCCTGGACTACAGCACGAACAGCCCCACCATCGGCTTTTCGGATGCGTCCGGCGCTTCCAGTCCCTACCCGGCCACGGGCAACTTTGTTGAAGAAAACGTATGCGTGCAGCCTTTTGTCTGGGTCAAATCAGCGGCTGCCTCTGGCGCCGTGACCACGATCAGCAACGTCAGTTGGGAGCAGGCTGAATACGGCATTCCGAAGGGACGCATTCCGCTCGCGGCCTGGACGAGCAAAATTACAGACACCAACACGTTTATTTATCTGATGCAGCGCAGCAAGGACTCCGGCACCCGCCGCTGCGAAACCGCCGGGGAGTATTACCAGTACAATGATCCGGTTGGCGTCTATATCTACGACTATACCAATAACTTCTTCTATACACCCACCGTTCTTGCCAACACTTTGTTTGGCGCCTCCCCCAACGGTGTGGTCGGTCCGGCAGGCTTCAACAATGCGAATCTGAACTGGGGCTATGGATATGTCGGCGGTGGTGACATCAAGAATTCACTGAACAACGGCAACGCTGCCAACCAAGCCATTTCCTATTTGTCGATGGGCGACTCCAAGGGCGTGGGCAGCGCCAACTGGAACAATGTGATGTCCTACAATGGTGTCTGGCCGACGGCCTTGGGCGCCGGCATCCATGGCAATTCTGGTACCAATGACTACTCTCCCATTACGTTGGGCTACTATCCGTTGTGGGGCTTGGAAGTCCTGGTTCATCCCATTGACCCCAGCCTGGTCGGCGATCAGGACATCACGCAGACCGAGTTGGGCGACCAGTTTACGCCCGGCAGCTTCATGGGCGTGTTCAATGCCCAAACCTTGTATGACGGTGGTTCACCGGTCGTCGGCAGCCTCGAAAACGAAATTGTGTTGAGCCAAAGTGTCGGGGGCGTTGGCTTCCCAGCCACGGCCATCCCTCTGGCCGCGATGAGTAATTCCCGCCCGGCAGTGGGGGGAACGATCTTCCCGCCGTTTCAATGACCTGAGATTACGCCTTGGATTGTACGATCAAGGCGCTGACGCAAATGACCGGTGCGGATATCGTCCGCACCGGTCATTCCTTTTGGAGCATTTTGCCCGTGATGAAACATACGCCCTTCCTCCGGTATGGCACATCGTGCAAGCCCAATTGCTTTGGCAACGATTGGGGACGGCCAAATACCCGGGATTAATCAAGAATGATTGGCAGCCGAGACACGTTGAATCCATCCGGTAGAGTCAGCCGTGGCAAGGTTTGCGATGGTAGGGACGCCGCGCTGCGGTGTTCCCGCCCGCGTGCAGCGGGTGGAGAGGGCGACGAAAGTCAAGGATGCCAAGGCATAAAATGGTTGCGCCGCTGCACGCGGCTCGGACAGCGCAGCGCGCTGTCCCTACCCAGGGACACGAAATCCCATGGCGACGTGGGTAGGTGGAACATTCAAATGTTTCCGAATTGGCACCGGGGCTTCATGGGGGCGTAACGATCCGGGTTCAGGGTTTGCCCGTAATTGATTTAAACCTATGCAAACTGAAACGTTGATTGAACCGGAAATTCTGGTCGAAAGGAAATTGCGGGTGTTTTCGTTGTACGTGGATTTTGCCGCAGCCGTGCGCGCCCGCTGGGCCACGAGCCAGGTCGCCAAACTGGCCGGCGAGCATTGGAAAGCCTCCTCGGAAATGTGGAACCTGGATTCCCTGGCCGCCAGCGAACCCATCCGGAAAATGATCGAGCAGGATGCGGCGGATGCCGACGTGCTTGTCATCGCGATGAGTTCAATGGAGCGGCGCGAGCTGGAGCTGGTGGAATGGCTAGATTCGCTGGCCGAGGGGAAGACCAACCGCACGGCTTCCGGATTGTTCATCGGCCTGCTGGGTGACGAAAAGCAGGAGGCGGGAGAATTGGATTGGACCGTGAAGCAATTCCTGGGTTGCGCCCAGCGTACGGACCGGGACTTCATCTGGCACTGGATGGAACCGGGGGTGATGAACCGCAACGATTGGCTGGCAGCCAGTGTGGAAGCGCTTCTGACCCGCAAACAGCCCGCCCGCGATGTGACTTTTTTACAAGAGGCCGCCATCGGAGATTTTTAAGGCCCGTCTTCCCATGGCCGAACACCGCCGCCATCAGCGCCGTTTTGCCTTTCCCAACATGGTTATTACCATCGCGGTGACGCCGCCGCCAAGCCGTCCCGCCAACACGGCGGCGATTCGGTTACGCCTTTCGCGCCGGCGTTGGCCGGGTTGACCACGCGGTTGGAACCCTCGCCGGCCGCCTGCGTCGTTTTCCGGAATGTCACGGGCTTGTTTCCGTCCCGTCTTTGACGAAATGAACGGGCTGTGGTTGACTGGGCACGCAACTGGCATTCCTACCGATGGTGCAAGTTGGGTTATACAGGCGCTGGTGTCCGTTTCGCACCAGCGCCTTTCCATTTCCAAGAGGAAAACCGGCGCTTGTCATGAGCAAAACAAAATCGGTTGGCATTTGTTGCCAAACGCAACTTGGCACTTGGTGCCCCTGACTTTACCATCGGCCGCATGAGCTTGTTGAGGGTTGAGCGCCTGTCCAAAACATTCGGCACAATTCGGGCCGCCGATTCCGTCAGCTTCGAGGTTCGTCCGGGCGAAATTTATGGCCTGCTCGGGCCCAATGGCGCCGGCAAGACGACCACCATCTCGATGATTTCGGGTCTGCTCAAACCCGACGCCGGGGAGATCTTCGTGGGCGGCAAGCCCTTCTGGTCCAATCCCCAGCAGGCCAAGCGCATCATGGGCGTGGTGCCGCAGGAACTGGCGATTTATGAGGAACTGACCGGACGCGAGAACCTGGAATTTTGGGGCCGCATGGCGGGCTTGAGTTCGAGCGAAGCCCGGTCGCGCGCGGTGGAACTGCTCGAGGCGCTCACGCTGACGGATCGCGCGAAGGACGCGGTGAAGACTTATTCCGGCGGCATGAAGCGGCGCATCAATCTCGGCTGCGCGCTGCTGCATCGCCCGAAACTCCTGCTGCTCGACGAGCCGACGGTGGGCATTGATCCTCAGGCGCGGCTGAACATCCTGGAATTCATCCGCCACCTCCGCGCGTCCGGCACGGCCATTCTTTACACCACCCATTATCTTGAGGAGGCCGAGAACCTTTGCCAGCGCATCGGCATCATTGACCACGGCCGGTTGCTGGCGGAAGGCACCCTGGGCGAATTGCAGGAGCGGTTGGGCGGCGACCGCGTGTTCGTGCTCGAGGCGGATTTCAAGCAGGCTTCGCCGGACGCGTGGGAGGGATTTCAACAACGTTTTCGGGTCATCCAGAAAACGGAGCGGCAGCTGGTGGTCGCGGCCATTGGCACCCGGGATCCGTCTGATTGCCTCAAGGAATTGCTTGGACTGCCCGTGCATGTGGAGAACGTGACGCTCAAGCGGCCCAGCTTGAATGATGTGTTTCTGCAACTCACGGGGCGCGAACTGAGGGAATAAAATGCTCCGCGTTCTCCTCGCCAAAGACCTGCGCCGTGCCTGGCGCAACCCGTTGCCATGGCTTATCAATCTCCTCGTGCCGCTGGCCATGACCGCGCTCATCGGGCTGGTGTTCGGCGGACATTCCGACAACGGCGCGCTGGGCCGCATTCGGTTCGCCGTGGTGGACGAGGACAAATCGCTGCTGTCCGATTTTCTGCGTGGATCGGCGAATCAAAACCAGGGCGGCAAATATCTTGAGCCGGTTTTCATGGAGCGCGAGGACGCACTGCGCGAGATTAACGCCAACAAAATCAGCGCGGTACTCATCATTCCCACGAACTTCATGCACAATTATCTGCTGGGCAGCGAGGCGGTCAGCCTGGAATTGATCAAAAATCCGGCGGAATCCATTCATCCCGCCGTGCTGGAGGAAATGCTGGGCGCGGTCGTGACCGGGTTGAATGCGATTTCCCGCAACTTCCAGTCGGAATTTCCGGATTGGCAGGCCGTGCTGGAAGGGAAACAGGATTATCACCAGGTCTCGCGACTGATTGACCGCGCCGGCGACAAGCTGAAGGCCGCCAAAAATTACGTTTATCCGCCACTGGTGAGTTACGAAAAGGAAGAGCCGGTGGATGAATCGAAAAGTGTCGAATCCAAAAGCGGGATGACCAACAGTGTCGTGTCCGGGAGTGGCACATCGAAAGGCGCATCGGCCAGGGCCGGCGGTTCGAAAATCGATTCCACCAACAGCGTGTTCGCGTTTCTGCTGGTGGGGATGTCCGCGATGTTTCTGCTTTTCATCGCCAGCAATGCGATGAGCGATCTCTACCGCGAATTGCGGCAGCGCACCTTTGAGCGATACCAGACGTTGCGGGAATCACTGGTGCCATTCCTTGCCGGCAAGGTTGTGTTTGCGGTGGCGACGTTGCTGCTTTGCAGTGGGATGTTGCTCGGCGGCGGCGGCTTGATTTTTCGCATTCACTGGCAGCATCCCCTGGCGCTGATGGCGCTCGCCGCCGGGTACGCTGGTTTCGCCGCGGCCTTTTTTGCCCTGCTGGTGGCGGTCATGCCGGATGAACGTCGCGCGGCCGTGTTGAACAACATGGCGGGAATGGCCCTGGGTCTGGCGGGCGGCTGCGCGTTTCCGGCGAATCAACTGCCGGCATTCCTGCGCGAGCAGGTCACGCCTTGGATGCCCAGCTATTGGTTTGTGGACGCGGCGCGCAACCTGCAGTATGGCAGCACGCATGTCGCCTGGGGCTGGGTGACTTTGAAACTCGCGTTGCTGAGCGTGGGGCTGATCCTCCTGGCGGCGCTGTTGTTCCGCCGGCGATTCAAAATGGGGTTACGAACCTAAGACGCAACCAACCATGCAAACTGGAACAAAGTTCTCCGCAAACCGCAGCCGACGTGAGGAGGCTCTAACTTCTCCTGGTCGAAGCAGAGTGAGCCTCCTCACGTCGGCTGCTACGAGAAAGGAAAGGCGTTGAAACGCATCCTCGACATCGGCCGCACGGACTTGCGGCTCTTTCTCAAGCACAAGAGCGCGTACGTGTGGTTGTTTGTGATGCCGATGATGTTTGTGTATTTCATGGGCGTTGGCAATCACGGTCCGGGCAACCCTTACAATCGCACGCCGCCGGTGCTGGTGGAAAACGCAGACACCAATTTTCTCAGCCGGATATTTCTCGACGAATTGAATTCGCAGAACATGTGGCTCCTGGACCCGACCAACCGCGAGACCGCCGCGCGCATCCTCCGCATTCCCGCCGATTTCACAAGCCGGGTTTTGCAACAGCAGCAGAGCAAGGTGCAGTTTCTCCGGCCGGATGCCGGGGAGGAGGCGGACGCGGCGCTCATCGAGGTGCGGCTCGTGCGGGCTTTGATTGCCATGAACGGTCATCTGCTCGAAGCGGCCACGGCGACGAACCTGCCCGGAACGCTGACCGAAGCGAAGCTCCGCGCGGTCATGGCCGCGCCGAATCCGGTGAGTTTGAAGGCCAAGTTTGCGGGCCGAAAACCGGTGCCGTCCGGATTCAATTTTTCACTTCCCGGAATTCTGGTGATGTATCTGATGATGAACCTGCTGATCTTCGGCGGGGCGACCGTCTCGGCGGAGCGGCGCAACGGCGTGATCAAGCGATTGATGGTCCACCCGGTCACCCGCCTGGAAGTGGTCATGGGGAAAATCTATGGCCTCATGCTGCTGGGCGGGGTTCAGATTGTTTTCTTTCTGGCGGTGGGCAGATTCCTGCTGCACGTCAACCTCGGCGCGAACCTGCCGGGCGTGACATTGACGCTGATTGTATTCGCGTGGGTGGCGGGATCGCTGGGGGTGCTGGTGGGGTCGGTGGTTGCCGAGCATGATCGGGTGACCGGGATTTGCGTGCTGGCCAGCCTGCTCATGGCCGCGCTGGGCGGCTGCTGGTGGCCGCTGGAGATCGGGCCGCCGGTGATGAAGACCATCGCCCTCTGTTTGCCGACCGGCTGGGCGTTGCAGGCGCTGCATCAACTCATCAGTTTTGGCAGCGGTTTCAGCGCGGTATGGCTGCCGTTGACCGTGCTGGCCGGGTTTGGAGTGGCGGCCAATCTCCTCGCGGCGCGGTGCTTCCGGAGTTAAACCGCCCGGGACTTTTTACCCGCCGGGGAGAAATCGGGGCTGAAGCATCCGAAAATGACACAAACGCCGACGAGTCCCGGAAGTGGCGGCCTGGAAAGCAACCGTCAGACTGAAGCAGGCATAAGTCTATTCATTCCAAACCACAGCTGGCGGGAGTTGAAATGTGGGTCAACAACCAGTATCACGCCGGGCCAGCAGCGCAAATGCAGACCGGATAACTTTCTGAAAAATGCGGACGGCGGCTCCGGCGGGATGGTTCAGCGTGGCGTTGGGCGGCCCGGGGGCAAATCCATCGTGAGGCGTCCGCAACAAACATATCTGGCAGCGGAGTTTCGCATTATCCGCCACGGTGATGGCGTGGTCGAAAAACAGCATCCCATTTTCCTCCGCAGGGATCAGCCAGCAATTTTCGAACAACGTTTTAACACCGCTGGCTTGCGTGGCCTGATATTGCAGGCCAGGCACGACCGACTTCCAAACCTGCCCGGTGCCAGGTTGGTCTTTTTCCCGTTTCGATATCACGAGTAAAATTGAATGCATGTCATTTCCTGCCGTGTTGGTCACCACGCAATCCAAGCGACCTGCCCCGGCCTGATGTGTTGAGCCCTGTGATTTTCTGGAAACTGCAAAGTGTCAACGGACATGGGTTCCGGATTGGCTCACAGCGACGGTGCCGTTATTAACGTGATGTTTTAAGCGCATGTGCATGCGAACCTTGCCAAGTGAAATGGTCACCGCATGCTTCCCGCCGTTGCCGTGGCCGGGTGACTCCCCGGTGTGGTCGCAAATCGGGCAATAAGCGATGCCATGAATTCCGTCCCGGCGCTTTTCGCGCAAAGTGGATATGGTGCAACCACCGAACGAGTTGATGTCAGCCATAATTGCAGTCAACCACACTCCCTCCAACCCGGTCAAAGGAGGTTTGGAAACAAGCCGGTGACATTTTGGAGGACACGAAGGATCTGCGACTTCTGCAAAAGGCGACAAACGATTCTGGCCATGGCCGGCGCCGACGCCCACACGAAATCGGATTCAGGCAAAAGGTTGGATTAAGTCCAACGATTCCGTGAAACCTTATTTTGTAACCCAACTTTTTGTTGCCCACCCCGCCGGGTTTGTGTACTCTAAACATCCAGAAAAAATTTCCGGCTTATGGCAAAGATTCACAAAGACGCGCGGCTTCAATCCCGCAAGGAAATGCCCATCCAAGGGGTCATCACTTACGGCGGTCCCCTGAGCCGGCAATTTGCAGGGATTCTGCCGGAAGGGGAAATTCTCCGGCTTGACTACGAACCGGCCGATTCGGTGCAGGGCATCTGGCTGGTTCCCGAACGGTACGTCGAATGTGAAAAGATCTTCATTCCCCAGGAGGCGCAAACGGAAAGAGCTTACAATGGTTACGCCGTGTATTGCCCCTGCGAAAAGATCGGCCAGTGTTTTGAATTGTTAAGCGGGAGAAGTTAGACCGGTTTTGATTTTT
The DNA here is from genome assembly GCA_049280815.1 of Verrucomicrobiia bacterium. Classification (GTDB taxonomy): domain Bacteria; phylum Verrucomicrobiota; class Verrucomicrobiia; order Limisphaerales; family UBA11358; genus UBA11358. Next base: position 103,904 of record JBAPQW010000011.1, read on the forward strand.
CCTGCTGAAAGCGGCGCTTTCTCCGGCTTTCGGAAATCTTTTTCATCAGCAACGGAGCCATCCCCAGCGCCATAAACAGGGGCATGCAGACGAATGACCCGAGGAATACCCACCGCATGAAATTATCTGCCCAGGGATTAAAGAATTTGCCGGCCAATGGATCAGTGGCACTCCCCGAACTGATGGCGTGCATCCCCGCGGCCATCGCCCCGCTGGCATAATAACCGAACACGGCCCCGCCCATCGCCACCGGAGCCATGGCCACACCTCCCACCGCCACCAACAATCCCACCGCCGCACTGCCCAGCGCGACCACGCCCACCGCCACCACCGAAATGGAAACGACGCCAAAACTGACTATTCCACAGGCTACCACCCCCACCGCGACATCGCCAAAGGCAATCACACCCCGCGGCGCGCTGCCCAGCGCGATGATGCCCCTCGCACTCCGCTGGCGGCCCGTGGCCGGGTTCACCCCGATGGCCATGTGCAGCAGCGGCAGGCCGAACAGCGTGGCTTTGGAGCGGTATTCGTAACTGAGCTTCTGGCTTGCTTCCGGCGACAGTTTTGAGGTGACGCCGGCGATCGCTTCCAACTGCAATCTTAGCTCGCTGACCTGCTGGTACCGGCGCATGGGATTTTTTTCGAGCGCGTGCAGAACCGCTTCGTCGAGGCGTGAATCCACGGCCGCTTTCGTTGAGGGCAGCTCGAAATGGCCAAGCGGCAATTCGCCCGTGAGCATTTCGTAAAGCACCACCCCTAGGGCATAGATGTCGGCGCGATGATCCACCGTCTGCCCTTTTTGAAATTGTTCCGGAGCGATGTAGTGCATCGTCCCCATGACCTGGCTGGATTGGGTCAACTGGAGGTCAGGCGCGGCCGCTCCGACGAGCTTGGCGAGCCCGAAATCGGCAATTTTCACCCGGCCTTTGCCGTCCAGCAGAATGTTCTCGGGCTTGATGTCCCGGTGAACGACGCCTTCGCCGTGGGCGTATTCGAGCGCCTCGCAAATCTGCGGCATCAGCCCCACCGCGTCGCGCGGCGCCAGTTGACGGGATTGCATCAGCTGCCGGAGATTCACCCCGTCCACGAATTCCATGAGGAAGTAATAAAGCGAACCGGATTGTCCGAGGTCGATGACGGTGACAATGTTGGGATGACTGAACCGGGCCAGGGCCTGGGCTTCACGGGCGAACCGTTCCGCAAAGCCCGGCACCTGGGAAATCTGGGGCGGGAGAATTTTTAGGGCCACGAAACGGTTCAGGCCGCGTTGACGTGCCTTGTAAACGGCGCCCATGCCGCCATGACCGAGCAAGCCAAGGATTTCGAGCTGGGGAAATAGACTTCGCAGGGCATCCGGATGCGGTGGAGAAAAACCGGCGTCCGGGCGTGGCGGCGATCCGCGGACCATTCCTGCTTCAAGGCATTTGGGACATAACCTCTGCGTTGAATCCACAGAAAGCGGTGCCTGGCAAGACTCGCAAATTCGCAATGTTTCCATTTCGCCTACGGGCGGGACAAGCCTACCTTCAATTTCGGCGTGGTTCAAGGATTTCGTCTCCCTGCAATCTGGCCATTAATTCAATTCTGTTGCGTCCAACGAGAAGTGCCTGGGGAACCACGACCTGAAAGGCCGACGGGTCAAGATCAGGCCATATCTTTCATAGCTTATGAGCCCGGTAAAAACGCTGGGAATTGGTGCCGCTCTGCGCGTCGCTGAAGGGGAGCGTGCCCAAGCCGAAGGTGTTGGTCCAGATGGGCAGCCAGTTTATCAGATCGGTTGAAATTTCCACCACCACCAGCTGGTTCGCCGGGCCCATGAGGTCGAACCCAAAGAGGCCACCGCTGAAGCCAAAGCCCGGCCCGGAGCTGAGGATCCAAAGCGCCGGAATGCCTTTGCGTATCGTGTAATTGTAGGTGTCTGCGACATAGACGTTGCCCGAGCCATCCACCGTCACGCCGGAAGGAAGATAAAACTGCGCGGCGCTGCCCGTCCCGTTATTGGTGCCAGAACCACCCGCCAGCCCGGCCAGGGTCGTCACCACTCCCGCCGGCGTCACTTTCCGGATCGTGTAATTGTATGAATCTGCCACATAGACGTTGGTCGCGCTGTCCACCGCCACGCTGGAAGGATAGTAAAACCGTGCCGCGGTCCCTGTTCCGTCCGAACTGCCGGAACTGCCCGCGAAACCCGCCAGGGTCGTCACCACGCCTGCCGGCGTCACTTTCCGGATTATATGGTTGCCGTAGTCCGCCACATAGACGTTGGTGGCGCTGTCCACGGCCACGCCGGAAGGGCTAAACAGGAACGCGTCGGCGCCCACCAGCGTCGTCACCACTCCCGCCGAAGTTACTTTCCGAATCATGAAATTGTAGGTGTCCGCCACATAGACGTTGGTGGCGCTGTCCACGGCCACACCGAAAGGGGTGTTAAATCTAGCGGCGCCGCCCGTTCCGTTATTGGTGCCTGAAGCGCCAGCCTTCCCGGCCAGCGTCGTGACCACACCCGCGGGGGTCACTTTGCGGATGGTGTTGTTGAGGGTGTCCGCCACATAGACGTTGCCGGCGCTGTCCACCGCCAGGCCGGAGGGCTTGTAAAATCGCGCGGCGCTTCCGGTTGCGTCCGTGCTGCCGGCACTTCCCGCTTTCCCAGCCAGCGTCGTGACCACACCCGCGGGGGTCACTTTCCGGATCGTGTCATTGGCAGTGTCCGCCACATAGACATTCCCTGCACCATCCACGGCGACCGCAAAAGGAGCATCAAACTGCGCGGCGCTCCCCGTCCCGTTCGTGCTGCCGGAATTGCCGGCATCTCCGGCGAGGGTGGTGAACGTGTAAGGCGTATAGACGGATTGAGCCGGGCTCGGGCTGGCCGTCAGTGCCAGCCCGATCAGGGTTCCCGCCCAGACAAAGCCTGTAAGAATCTTCATGGGGTTAATATGACGATGGCTGCTTTCCACGTCCGAAAGCAAAGTGCTCTAACTGTCAATTGAAGCTTAAAAACAGTCAAGTTACAGACAGGTGACAAAAAGGAATGATGCCTTCTGGTTCGCGGGCCCCAGATTGAATTTTTCCGACCGACCTGTTGGTAAATGCGGCCGCGGGCCTTCCTTTTCCGGGGAAGTATTTCATCTGTAAAGTCCACCTCGATCCGCCCGAATTCCTTTGTGCAGCCGAACCGCAGCAACTCTGTGGATGGCGCGGCGGCCCCTGGCCACCAAGTGTCTCTTTTGACCCTTTCTGTCCGGTCAGCGCGGTTGCTTGTTTCAAAATCGTCGCAAAGCTGACGCACGGTTGTCACATGCCGCCTTCAGTGTGGTGCGCCTGTGATCATTGACCGACACCTGATGCTGCAAGAACTGACGTTGCGTCCTTCCGGCGAATGGACGCCCCAACATCATGAATGGTTCATGGTGCGGGTGGCGTCCGGCGTTGGTTACTGGTTGCGACCAGGGTTGGCCGCCCGCCAGCTCGGCGCGGGGGATGGTCTTCTGACCAGCGGCAACAGCAACGGCGTGTTGCGGGCCAGCCAGCTGGGCGAGTTGAGATTGCAGTTTTTTGTCATCCAGCCGCAATACCTCAACGGCCTGCTGACGGTGGCGGAGTGGCATCAACTGGAAGTGGCTCCAAGCAACCCCTCGGCCCGGGTTTCAATCTTCACCGCGGCCGAGCCGCTGGCCCAACGATTCACGCGGCTGGCGGAACAACCGCACCAGGAAGGCCTGCCGGTGCGTTGCGGGTTGCTCCAACTGTGGGCCAATGCCATTGCCAGTTTGCTGCCCGCGCCGGTGTGGGAACCCGACGGCAGCGGCAAACTCCTCGAACGTTTCCGGCAACTGGTCGGACGGATGCCGGAGGCCGAACTCTCCCAATGTTCGCTCCGCGACCTGGCCGGGCAGTTGAATTGCAGCGAACGCCATTTCACCCGCCTCTTCCGCAAGGAGTTCGCCGTGCCGTTCCGCGCGCGCCAGATTGAATTGCGCCTCCAACACGCCCGCCAGTTGCTCGCGGACTCGGACGCCAAAATCATCAATGTCGCCTATGACAGCGGCTACCATCATCTCGGCCTTTTCAACATGATGTTCAAAAAGCGCTTCGGGATGACGCCCAGCGAATGGCGGCAGCAGAACCAGCGCAAAAATCTTCCGCTGCCATCCCGGAGCAATTCCCCGAATCCGGGGACGCGTCTCGGGGTTCTGCTCGTTCTGGTGCTGTTGAATTTTGTTTTACCCGCCCTGGCGCAGAACGATTCAGGTGTTGCGCCGGCCAAAGCCGGTCCGACGGCTCCGGCGGAGGGCAACCCGGCTTCCCACTTTGATGTCCGGGCCTACGCCGTCAAAAGCAACACGACTCTGGCCACGAACATCCTGGCGCGCGTCCTTTCCAGGCACACTGGTCCAGATGTCAGTCTGGATGAAATTGCGCAAGCCGCCTCAGACCTGCAACTGGAATACCGCGATCAGGGCTATCCCACGATGAGCATCGCCATCGCCCCGCAGCAAATCACCAACGGGATTGTTACGATGAGCGTTTTTCAGGCGGCATTTCCCATGATTCTGGTGTCAGGCAAACGCTACTCCAGCTCCGGTAATCGCGCCCCGTCTGGTGCGAACCTCCCGGTGGCCGAACCGGTGCCGCCACCGGCCCCGGCTGCGTTTGTCCCCGCCACCAATCCCGTTCCACTGGCCATCCCTTTTCCGACTGCGCCAGCCAGTCCGGAAGCCATGACCGCGGCGCGCGTGGCTTTGTCCGAGAAGATGGGTGAGATCGATGCCAAGGAGAAGGACACCCGGATTCATGTGGTTTCCACGAATGCCGGTCCGCGGTTTGCCGTGAACAAATATCTGGTCCTGGGCAATACCGTTCTGTCTCCCGAAGCCATCGCCGCAAGTCTGACCAACATTGACGGCAATTTTGGGACGAATGTCAGCTTTGACGGGATTCGCACGGCGCTGACGGAACTTCAGTCGGCCTATCGCACGCGGGGATACGTGACGGTGTCCGTGGGCCTGCCCCAGCAGAAACTGACCAATGCGATGGTAAAGGTGCAGGTGACGGAAGGCCGGCTGGCGGCCATCAATGTTACGGGCAACCGCTACTATAGTTCGAACAACGTGATGAGCGCCCTGCCCAGCCTGCACACCAACCTGCTGTTGAATTCCCACGTGCTGCAAAGCGAACTTGACGCCGCCAACGCCAACCGCAACCGGCAAATCTATCCCGTCATCGGTCCCGGTCCCGAACCGGGCACCAGTGAACTCACGCTCAAGGTCAAGGACCGGCTGCCCTTGCACGCGCGGCTTGAACTCAACAACCAGGGGACACCCGGCACGCCCGACTTGCGCATGAACTTTAACGCTCAATACGACAACCTCTGGGGCCTGGAACATCAAGTGGGCTTGCAGTACAGCTTTTCGCCCGAGCAAATGAAAAGAGAAAACGATTACGTGGCCACGCCCTTTGATGATCCCTTGATCGCCAGTTACAGCGGTTATTATCGCCTGCCGCTCGGGGGGTACAATTCGGTGCAGCAGCAGGTGGAGGCCAACCCTGGCAGCTTCGGTTACAACGAGATCACCCACAAATTCAATCTGCCGCCGGCGACCGGACGGCCGGAACTGAACATTTACGCCAGCCGTTCCACCTCCGACACTGGTGTGCAATACGGTGCATCCACCAATGTGGTCACGACCCCGCTTTTGAAAATCGATTCGCAGACCAGCGGCGACAACGTGACGCTCAACGAGGGCATTGGCGGACGCCTGTCCCTGCCGTTGCCGCCACTGTCCGCGATGAGCAGCACGCTGTCATTGGGAGTGGACTACAAGCGCTACCAGCAGGTGAGCTACAACACGAATAATTTCTACGTGACCGAAGTCGTCACCAACAGTTCCGGCCAGCCGGTGGTCATCCGCAACACCGTGGCCACAGGCCAGCCAACGAGGTCTGCCACGTTGGTTTATCTGCCGTTCAACGTCGGGTGGAACGGTTCCGTTCCCGACGCCCTGGGCACCACCTTTTTCAACGCGCAGGCCAATTTCAACGTGGCGGGCCTGCTTTCGGACAGCGCCGATTTTGCGAGAGTGGCCTATACGACCAACGCCCAGGCCGGTTATATCACCCTGCAAATGGGAGCGGACCGTGTGCAGACCCTTTACCGGGATTGGACGGTGAAACTTCATGCCGATGGTCAGTGGGCCAATGGCGCGCTGATCAGCAACGAACAATATGCCATGGGCGGCACGGCGGGGGTGCGGGGCTATCAGGATGGCCAGTCCTATGGCGACACCGGCTGGCGTTTTTCCATCGAACCGCAAACGCCGTTGTTCAACATCGGCATGGTGGGCATGGAAGGACATGAAGAGCCCTGCTGGGTTCGCGCCTCGGTGTTCCTGGACTACGGGCAGATTTATTTATTGAACGGCGTTTTCGTGGAAACGGCTTCGTTGAACGGCATCGTGATTGGAAGCATACCCGGGAATCCCTCCCAGCTGGATTTCTGTGGTACGGGTTGGGCAATCACCGCGAACATAGGCAGCCACATCGATGCACGACTCACCATGGCTTTCCCGCTGATCAACACGGGCGCCGAGCCGGGATTCAGTCCCGAACAGAACATGCACATCTATTTCGGCGTGGGTGCCCAATTCTAAATCGTCATGGCCAACAACTTGTCACCTATTTGTAACGTACGGCCGGACGCGGTTGCCTTAAACTCAAAAATTAGGATCGCCATGCGTAAATTGCACCGCCACCCCATCTGCCGCCGGCTGATCGCCGGTGTTTTGATGCTCGATCTGGCCTCGAACGCGATGGCCAATCCCTTGGGCCTGACGGTCTCGGCTGGTTCCGCCACGGCCACGGTCAACGGCTCGCAACTCACGATCAACGCTTCGCAGAATGCGTTTCTGAACTGGCAGAGCTTTAATATTGCCGCCGGGGAATCAACTGTTTTTCAGCAACCGTCGGCTTCCTCGATCGTCTGGAACCGCATCAACGGCGGGAGCGCGTCCCAGATTTACGGCAGCCTGCGGGCCAACGGCGTCGTGGTGCTGCTCAATTCCTCCGGTTTTTATTTCGGCCCGAACTCGTTCGTGAGCGCGGCCGGGCTGGTGGTGTCCACGGCAAATTGCCTGCCGCCCCAAAATGCCGGCGGAGCCTGGGAATTCAACGGTCCGCCGCCGCTGGCCAGCATCATCAACTATGGCCAGATTCAAATCGGCAATGGCGGTTCGGCCTTTCTGATCGCCGACAAGATTGAGAATCATGGGAGCATCGAAGCGCCCGGCGGCAGCGTCGGCCTGGCGGCGGGTCAGACGGTGCTGTTGAGCGAGCGGCCCGACGGTCGCGGCATGAGCATGGCCGTCACCCTGCCCCAGGGTTCGGTGGACAACGAAGGCCAGCTCATCGCCGACGGGGGGACGATTGCCATGAACGCCAGGGTGGTGAACCAAAACGGTTTCATCCAGGCCAACTCCGTGCAAAATCAAAATGGCGTCATCGAACTCGTGGCCTCCGATCAACTCACGCTGGGTGCGAATTCTCAAATCACCGCCAACGGTGACGGCTCGTCCTCCGGCAGCGCGGGCGGCCAGATCATGCTCCAGACCGCGCAAACTTTTTCGGACGTTTCGGGTTCGCAAGTTGCCGCTCGCGGCGGCGCGAATGGCGGCGCCGGCGGCCGGATATTGATTTATGCCGCCCCACCCTCGGTAAAGTCAGTGCTGGATGTGTCCGCGCAGGC
>JBAPQW010000012.1:0-11135 GCA_049280815.1 Verrucomicrobiia bacterium
AATTCCGCGCCCGCGCGGGCGCGGCCCCGTTGAAGCCTTCTCCAGCTCGGTTTCATCCACGGTGGGGATGGGTAATTCCGCGCCCGCGCGGGCGCGGCCCCGTTGAAGCCACGAACAGGGTCTCACCTACGCTCCAGTTTCGTTCCAGCCGTCTCTCCACCTGCACTTCACTTCCTTCGCTTGCCGACCGCAGACCGAAGCCATTTAAGAAAAATGTAACCGTTTTAGTAATTGAGTAATTTTGCTCAACGTATTGAGTAAATTGTATGACACCCCAAAAACTCCATAATGAGCTTCTTCACAGAAAACATTCTGTCTTGTGAAATCAGGAAAACAATTGTTATGTGAGGCAAAGCAAATATTCTAAGCTGGGGCGGCAATTTCCGCCCCAGACCCCGCCCACCAATCCCTTGATTTGGATTTACGTCCACAGAACACCGGCCAACTTTTCATTTAAATGGCGCAGTCGCGCTAATTCCCTGCGCGTGAATCAGAGGCGTGATTATGCGTCGCCGGTCGGCGCGTCAATGTATTGCTCGCCTCAACCGGCTGCGCTCCACATTGCACCCGCCGCCCGGCTCCGGGGATTTTGCCTCTAGGATTCTGCGCGCGGAGCATTTTCACGGTGAAAATATGGACGGCAAAAAGGCGGCCATTCTCTCGGCAAATTTATTCACCCTGCCGGGCTTGCATTTTGATTCGGCTGTGCTAATGGTTTTCTTGAGACAGGACGAAAGTCTGGATTCTCCATCTTCGCTAGAGTCGGCGCAAGCTGGCTCGATAATGCCTTCAAATCCTATTATAGGTCAGGCAAATGCCTGTTTGCGCGAGAGCGTCCCTCAACTGTGAGGCCCAAATGGCGAGAGTTGACGCCGGTTTGCTGTCAGCTTGATGACCCCCACTTCCCAATGGCATGGCTTTGCCATGCCTTGGGAGGTCGGTTTTTTGAAGCTGCCAATTTTGTTTAAAAAACGAACAACGAAAATTGAATCGCATGAGAAAATGTCCGGCGAATAAAAAAGCCGGGGCAGAATTTTGTTCGCAATGAAAAAGCGGAATTTTATCGGGCGTCAGGTCGGCAAACGGCGTAACGAGCTCGACTGGACCCAGGATTATCTGGCCGACCGATTACAGGATGCGGGCTGGCTTAACGCTACGCGAAGCACCGTTTCCAAAATTGAAGACGGCTCATTGCGGATTGATCTGACGCAGTTGTTTTACCTGGCGGTGGCGCTCCGCGTTCATCCGATTCATTTCCTGCCCAAAATGGACTGGAGCAAGCCGGTCAAAGCCCAAATTTATTCCCAATGAAAAACCAGTAGAGGACGTATGGAAACCATTCCAGAAAACGAAACACAAACCACCACGCCACCAACCGAGCGGCTCGCCTATTCCGTGCAGGAAGCTGCCGATATGCTCGGCATCAATTATTTCACCATGTATCGGCTGATCCAGCGGCAGAAATTAAAAACGTGCCGGGTTCTGCGCGGCAAACTGCTCGTGCCACGAACCGAACTGCTCCAATTGCTGCAAACCGATTTGAGGTAAATTATGAACTACTACGAAAGACCCACACCACTTCAAGAACAGGTTAACGCCGAGGCCATACAGCATTTCGCGGAACATCTGAAACAGTTCAAAGCGAACTGTGACGCCCTTCACAATATCGAGTACAATTTGCCAGCGACAGCAAACGAAGCATTCAGAGCCGCCTTGCAGTCATCAGGCCACATCATCCAAACCGACGACGGCACGCAATGGCAACATGCCGTTGATTTGACGAAAATCACATCCGTTTGTCACCGTCGCACGGAGGCCGGCTTGGAATTTGCGGTTGTCGAATGTCTGCCGTTGAAGTCCAGGGAAATGAAAGACGTTTTGAACAGCGGCCACGATGCGAGAGAAGTGTTGCAGACGTTCGCGCACGACCAGCGAAAGGTTTTTAAGCTTTGGAAAGACGACGTGACCGCACAGGTGCGAGAACACCTTGAAGAAAAATATCCACACCAAGACATGAGCATCGTCGTCGAGTCGTTTGAAATCAAACTGGCCCGCGCCATTTCTGAAAGACCGGCGCAGACCCAAAAACAAAGTCACGGAGTCCGAATTTAGAATGTCACTTTCAACGCTTCTCGCTGGCTGTGCTCATCGCGTAAATGGCCATAGGTTTTCATGCACAGCGCGCCTCCGTCTTGATGCCCAAGCCAGCGAGAGACCGTCGGAATGTCCACGCCGGCCTCTATGCAACGCGTGGCGAACAAGTGCCGTAAATCGTGATGCGTGATCCGTTTTACACCGACCAGCTTCGCGGCACGGTCTATGGACTTTTGACATTCAAAGACTTGCATCACGGTTTTGTCCGGCAATTCTTTGGATCGCCCCACGCGCATTTGTTCCAGCAGTTGTCGCAAACTACTATTCAGCGGAATCCAACGGTCTTTGCCATTCTTGGTAATGCGGGCATGGAGCAATCCTTTCTCGAAATCTACATCGTTCCAGAGGACATGCCGCGCTTCGTCTATCCGCAGACCGGAGAATGCCAGGAAACGAAACAGATTCGCGCAATCCTTCGACTGTCCCGCGCCGGAAGTTTCAATGTGCGTCGCCATTTCCTGAAATTGCGCCTGCGATGGCAGGTGCAATTCCTTTGGCTTCACCCGGCGGCGATCCACAAACTTGGCCGGATTGTCCACGCGGTAGCCATGTTCAATCGCAATCTCAAAAATGCGGCGCACGATGCCCAACGCCCCATTATAGCGCGTCGGGCTATACTCCTTGCCATAACGCGCCGCCCATTCATTGCAACCTTTCTGGTTGATTTTGGCGATGTCGGTCGCATACAACTCCGGCCACGATTTTTTCAACGCCGTCAGCACCTCCTGCTTGTAAAGCTTGGTGCGTGGCTTGTTGTTGTGGTCATCCTCGATTTCCTTTTTGAACATTTCAATGATGACCTCCCCATTGACGGATTGCCCTTTGTTGACGGCCAGCCGACGGTGATCCTGGAGAAAGTCGGAGAGCTTGAGCTTGGCAACGGTCAAGACGTGCGTGTCCAGTGAGCGGCGAATTAACTTGCCATTGACCCGGACACGCCCAAAATAATTGCCGCTGGGTTTGTAGCGGATGAGGTTGGGATACGGTGTTTTGACCCATTCCACATCCGCCTTGCTCTTGGTCGGTGATGGTAATGTTGTTTTCATGACAGAAAAAACATACCATATACAAATTGAGTATGCAAGCAGCAAAACACTCAGAGAAAACACTCATTTAAGTGGTTTGTTTTCAATAGTTAAGCCAATGTAGCTCAGTGGTAGAGCAACGGTTTCGTAAACCGTCGGTCGCCGGTTCAATCCCGGCCATTGGCTCCATTTCTTAGTGACTGGACATTAAGAACTTACGAATGAGACGGACACAGTTTCCAGCCAAACCTCCAGTAAATTCACTGGAGGTCCACTTTCTGGGCGCACGGCGCGCGCGGCCGCCCAGTATCCGCTAACGCGGTTTTGCCCCCTCTCGGTATCCTCAAGCGAACGGTAAGGATACGCTATGAAAACACGCTATGCGGTGTTTCGACGCAAATCCGGAATCTTCTTCCTGGAAGACCGGGTGCTGAAAAAACAGAACAGTCTCAAGACGCGGGATGCCCAAACCGCGCACCGGATTTGCCACGCCAGCAACGAGGCGCTCCGCCAGCCGGCCATCAACCTGCAGATCGCCCGCGCCTACCTGATGGCCAGAGACCCCGACTGCGTGAATCGGACGTGGCAGACCGTCATGGACGCCGTCGCCCAAACCAAGCGAGGCGATACGCGGCCGCGCTGGGAACGCGCCATGAAGCAGGGGCCCTTTGATTTCATCCGCCGCCTGAAACTGATTGAAACCCAGCCGGACCATTTCCTGGCGGCCCTCTCCAAAGGCTCGGTTTCCACCAACATTTTTCTCCGCCGCCTGCACAATTTTGCCCTCGGCATGGATTGGTTGCCTAAGTCGATTATCCCGCAACGGCTCTGGCCGAAAATCGAATTTCGGGAAAAGCGAGCCATCACCCGTCCAGAACATGAGAAAATTCTGGCCGGTGAGCGCAATCCCGAATGGCATATGTATTACAAGCTGCTCTGGCATCTCGGCGGTTCCCAGTCGGACATCGCCCGGTTGCGAGCCGAGGACGTGGATTGGGAAAAGCAGGCCATCGGCTTTTTTCGCATGAAAACGGGGTCCGTGGTGCACATCCATTTTGGACCCGAGATTGCCGGCCTCCTCAACGATTTGCCCGGGGAAGGATTCATTTTTCCCCGCATTGCGGCGATGAAGGAAACCGACCGCGCCAAAGCGTTCATACGGCGCCTGGCTTTGGTGGGAGTCAGCGGGGTCTCCTTGCACAGTTACCGCTACGCGTGTGCGTATTGTTCATTAATATGTAATGTGGGGTCTTTGGGGTCAATTGCCAATCAGGATACAATAATCTCCAGCCGCCCGCCGCCGGGCAGATGCACCACCAGGACCATGGCAGACTGCGCCGGCTCGACCACCGCCTCCAGCAGACGCACCGGTGAGGATCGCCGTTTGGGCTTGGTCCGACGGTAGCGTTGCAACCAACCGGCCAGGGTTGAATATTTGAGGCCGGTCCGCTGGGCAAACTCGGTGGCCGACACCCCGCTGCGCTCAAACTCGGTCAGGATGAGCTGTCGCTGTTCCTTGGACACACGCACCCGGCCTTTGCTGTCCACGGTGACGGGCACATTTTGAATCGGGGGCAAAGGGACGGGAGAAGATGCATCGAGGCTGTTCGTAGATGTCATAGCTCTCATAAATACGATAGCTATGAGAACCTTGACCAGAGGTGCTACGCGTGACGCTTACTCATGAAAAACGGGGATTTGCCCTACATCAGGCTGAATCGGAGGAGTGTGTGCTTCATGCTGGAAAGTGTGCAAAATGCGATGGCCCGAAGATCCACGGTTGGCAGGTAACTAACTCGGCTGCGTCCAGCCGCACAACGGACAAAGCTTGGCGTCATCCGAGATGCGCTTGCCACAAGCAGTGCAATGCCTCCCGCCTTGGTCCTCAACCGGTTCGCTCTTCTGAGACCTTGGAATGACTGATCGGAAGGTCGCAGCATATCCGTGTGAATGCTCGCCATGCCGTTTGGCAATGTGACTTTGTCGATGCCCCAGCAATCCAGGGAAAATGCCGAACAAAGCTCCGAAAAACAATCCGCAGATCAGCCCGCCCAAGTGGGCAGCGTTGTCGAAGCCGCCCATTAACAAACCCATGAGCAAGTTGTATCCCACAATAAAAAGCGCCATTTTGATCAGACTGTTCTTTTGATTCGGGTTCTTTTCCTTCTCGATAAATGATATACCGATCAAGATGCCCAACGCCCCCATGATGGCTCCTGAGGCGCCGATGCTCACTGTCGCCGGGTGCCACGCTACGCTGGCAATGCTTCCTGCTATTCCACAGATGAAATAACAGATAAAGAATCGTATATGGCCCAATTTTGGCTCCAGCATCGTACCTACCAGAAACAGCATGAAGAGATTTCCGAACAAATGCATCAATCCGCCATGAACGAACATGCTGACTACAAGTCGCCAGATTTCGCCGTTCAAAATCGCTGGCCTGAAATTTCCGCCCCAGGCCAGGAGATCGTTGCGATTGAATGAAACAACGCCCAAACCCGCGAGAACCATCCAGACAAAAACCGCGATGTTAATATCGATCACGAGCGGTGTGACGAACAAGCCGCGGTTCGGAAGGAAAACCATCCGCGCAAAACGCGGCGCATCGTCCTTCGGTTTTTCTCCCGACAAAATACGATTCATCTCCTTTTCGTCAATGGGCGCGGCCAGCAACATTAGAAACCAGACGACGGCGCCAATTACGAAGCTTCCAAATACCCACGCCAGTTTGTTGCCGTTCCGGTCGTTGAAATTTTCGGCATGGGCTTCCAACACGATAATGGGTGTTTCGGGCTGGTAAAGTTTACTGAGCTTGGCCGCCGCCTCAAACTCTCTGTTGTCATCGCTCAGGCCAAGTTTTTCGAGATAGGAGAATCTTCGAAGATCCAAATTATTGTAAGCGGCCAAAGAGCTATTGAAGAAATCGCGAAACTGCGACTCTCGTTCGTCATCCGATAGATGGCTGCTGATCTGCCTTTTGTACACAGTGCCCAGCCATACATTGCCACGGCGTGTGTCACCATAATCATCAATCGGGCACGCGAGATAAATAGCCATATTGAAGTTCTCGTTGAATCTCCCCGAATAATGGGTGGTGTGTTCGACCGATGCGTCAGCTTTGTCGAAGACGGCATCTCGCACCGTATAGTACTTGGTCTTTGGCAGCTGATCAATCTGGCTAATTTGCGCGAGATGCGTGATCTTTCCCGTTGCCGTTGCCAAGTATTGCTGGCCAATCGTTATCGGTATGGCGACAGCCACCCAGGAAACAAAGTAAAACAAATCTCGCAGGTTGCCACGACCTAGCTTTTTTACCCGTAATGCCTTAAGCCGCGGGCGTAGCCAGATAAAAATCGGGAGGCAAGGAAGGCCAAACGGTAGCCAGAAATTTACCACCCCTTCGTTCAATGTGAAGAGCTCCATTTTGATCAACAGCAGCCAGTTTAGGAACGAGTACCCGACTAAACAGCCGGCCGCGATCAATATAAACGGCAGATAGACGATACGGAGCTTGTTTGAAAGAGAATGCATGGACTATGGTGGCAACTAACGTCCAGTACTCAGCCTCGCGGGAACAACCAGCGTGAACCGCGAAGCGGAACTGAGACGGCCTACAAGGTTGACCGAAACTCATTTCCTCGTCGCCTCGATCTTGACGCGTTGGTTTACAACCTGTTTTTGCCTTGAGCCTTGGCCTTCTTCCAGCGCGCCCTGGCTGCCACAGCAATTTTCGCACGTCCCGCCGCACTCATTTTGCGGCGAGCCTTCTTGACCGGCTTCGCGGCTGATTTCCGCCCCTTAACTTTAGCCCACCGTGCCCGTGCGGCCGCGGCGATTTTGGCTCTGCCAGCTGCACTCATTTTGCGTTTCTTCTTCGGAGCAACAGTTGTAATGGATTTCGTCGAAACACCCAAAATCCGACCAAGCTCATTTTCGAGCGATTGGATTTTGTCCTTTAGGGTGGCAGCGCGACGCAATTGTTTTGATGATAGACTTGTCAGTAATAAACTCATGGCGGGGAATTAAGGTTTTTGGCAGGGGAAAAGTCAATGCGTGATTTTACTGTTCAGATTCGCCGTGACCAACGCGTTCTTTGCTTCGCTTCACGGCTGACGGCTGCCCTAACAAAGCAGGTTGACGAACAGTGTTTAGCGGTTTTAACGCCGCAAAACCCATTCGAAGTTGCTAGAATAATTTTTGAGGGGCTGTGCAGGTGGGTGGAACAAGAAAGGCAAAAATATAGTAAATCGGAAATCGGCGACGATGCCCCGACTTCCTATGTTGTCGAGGATTTCAAGGGCACGCCACTTGAATACCGCGGAATTCTCTAAGGTCCAGAACTCAGCCACGCCGGACCAACCAGCTTAAACCGCGAAGCGGAACTGGAGCCGCCATCCCGCGTTGCCTTGTCAGGCTCAATCGCCGCAATTTCTGAGTAATTCGTTGAAACCTTTCCACCAATTCAACGTCTGCTATATCAACAGCACAAAATATATTAACACCGGTATCATTATGAAAAAGAAAATTAGTCTCATCGTTTCCGGTCTGATCATGACCGGCCTCCTGGCCTTTCTGCTTCCCACGGCCTTTGCACAAAACACCACACCTCCGACACCTGCCCAGCCGGGGAATGAACATTCTGAACGGCATCCCGCCATTCATCATGCGATTCATGCCCTGGAGGCAGCCAAAAAAGATATGCAAGCGGCAGCTCATGACTTTGGTGGTCATCGTGTCGACGCACTCGCTGCATGTGACAACGCGATTGCCCAATTGAAACTGGCACTGCAATACGATAAAAAGTAGATTGCCAGCTTGTAGTCCGCCCGATTGGGAATCTTAATTCCGGTCGGGCGTCTTTTTTTCGATTAATTGCGCATCGAACCTTGCCAAGCCTTACGTCCAGGCACGCGGGACCAAACAGCGTGAACCGCGAAGCGGAACTGAGAGCGCCATCCCGCGTTGCCTGCTGAAGCGCAGGGAGCGTGCTTTGCGGGAAGTGGATTCGAGACAACTTTTCTGACGCAGCAGCCGCACATGCTCCGTCACGGAATTCAGGCTGCGAAAACCAAATTGATCGGCAATTTCCTGGTAGGTCGGCGTAGCGCCCTCCGTCCGTTGCCATTTCAGGATAAAATCGAGGATTTGCTGTTGTCTGCGGGTCAACGAAGGCGGAAACGTTGTCGGTTCGGTCGGACCGGCTAACTCTGATTTCGGCTGTCATGGCAGCTTTAAAATGAAGAACTGTCGCGGGGCGTTTGGGTTGACCGCATTGGTGGCAGTAATGTTGAAATCCCCGCCGCCACTCAACACATTGGTCGCCACTGGCGTCCATTGGCTTAACGGCAACGCAAGGTTTGTGCCCATCAACACATAACAGGTCCCACCCGTCAGTCCGCTGACCCCACTGAGGACCAGATTGTTCCCCGACAGGTGTATCCCGACTATGGTTGGCTGCGCCGACCCGACGGTGAAACCCACTGCGGCAGAAGTGTTATTGGCCTTGTCGTTCTCGGGGACGTAGTTGCCGGCGTCAGTCTGCAAAAGCAAATAATAAGTTCCCGCCGGAAGCGATGGCAGGGTGATGGTATTGGTCAGCGTGTAGGACGCCCCGGGGGCGAGTGGGCCGTCGAAATTCCAGGACCATGATGCAATCGCGCCAGCCAGCGTTCCGTTGGCGGACAAGGTCACCTGATCCATCCAGTAGCCATACGGGCTGATTGCTGTCCCATTACCCGCATTGGTGACGGAAAACCAGACTTTCATCGAACTCGCCGAAGCTGCCGTCGCATCGCTGGCCAGACTGGCCGCCACCAAATCCGGGGCGGTCAGATTGAATGTCCCCGCCGTCCCTGAAGTATTGGTCAGCGTAAGATAATAAGAGTATCCAGGCAGCCATGGCCACACGCCGGTCAACGGCTGGTCCAAGTTGCTGACCGTGCTGGAGCTAACCCAGTCTGCCGGGCCGTTTGGAAGTGCAACCGTTCCTTGCTCCAGGGAAAGCACCAAATTCGACGAGTTTCCGGCGTTGAAAACAATGGCCGCGGCATTCGCCGGCACGTCAATCCGATATTGCATGATGCCATGGGGCGGAACTGAACCACCCACCAGACCGCCGAACAATGAAACGACGTTGGTTATGTTGATGTAGCCCCCGTTGGTGTAGCAAGTGACCGAGAAGGCCGCATCGTCCGGAGACCAAAAACCAAGATAGTAGATCGAGCCGGGCCGAAGGGGCGGCGTGGTCAGTGCATCACTGCCTGGCAAAGCGAAATCCGGATATGGCCCTTGATCCTTTTGGTCCGCGGACCAGGAGATGGCAAGATTTGGATATAAATTGTAATTCTGAGAAACGGATGAACCGTCACCCGGCGGCACGGTATCGCGCACGAATAAATGCGGGCTGCCCTGACTGGCGGTCCAGTCGACCACCAGATAATTCGGCGCATTCGTCGGGATTTGCAGGCGGTAATAACGCCAGTCACCCCCCGCCAGATCCTGGTTGCTGTAGATGATGCTCCCATCCAACGGCAAATCTTGGACCAAGGTACTAATGGAGGCATTGGCCATGGCGTTACTGCAGGCCGCGGACATTCCGCCCTGCTGCGTGTTTTGCATCTGGCTGTTGGTCGTATCGTTGCCGCACGAAAGTTGGAGACGATAGCGTGCATTGGCGTCGCCCGCGGCATACACGCTTAACATCGACAACCCCGGCGGCAAATTCGTGGCAAGCTTTCCGTCCAACGGCACCCAATTGCCATATTCCGTGCCGCTGCCCGTCAACTGCTCGTCAATCAGCGATGTATTGTCACAGGAGCCCGATGCATGATGATCTTTTGTCGGTACCGCACCCACTCGAATGAAGAGATAGGGAGTCCCGCTGATGGCCTGCAATTCCGTGCGCAACAATCCCGCATTGTTTGTCGGCACCATGATGGCGTAGAAATCATACTGTCCCTGCGCCAGGTCAACACCCTGATCACCCGGCAACGCCACGCCGTTTGTGTCCACACCCGTATCGCCAAATTCTGGCACAAACAAACCAGGAGCTGTATTCGTCTGGCCGATGGCCGGCATCACCCATGGACTTCGGGTCGTGGTATTTGTCGTGATGACACTGCTGGTCAAGGTAAAGCTTGCGCTGCCGATGGCGGAGTTGACCTCCACATACCAGGTGCCCGGCGTGAGGTAAGGCGGCGCAACCACGATGCTGCCGGAGGCGAAGGCCGTGGTGTCACACGTATTGGCGGGTAAAAGATTCTGACGCACCCGGACGGATGGCGATCCGCTGGACTCTGACAGGGCGAGATTCCAACCCAGGACCGGCGCGCCGTTAATGCTCGATGGCACATTTACTTCAAAGAATGCGCTCTCCGTGGCTGCCAGGGTGCCGGCGGCCACATTCGTCCCACCGTTGGTGTTTAACAAGCTGCTGATATTAAGATTCGGGGTCGTCAGTTGGCTGATCCG
The DNA here is from genome assembly GCA_049280815.1 of Verrucomicrobiia bacterium. Classification (GTDB taxonomy): domain Bacteria; phylum Verrucomicrobiota; class Verrucomicrobiia; order Limisphaerales; family UBA11358; genus UBA11358. The sequence goes on from JBAPQW010000012.1 coordinate 10,653, forward strand.
CACGCCGTAAGTGTCATCGGGAACCAGTCCATTTCCGGTTGCGCTCGCATTGACCAGCAGGCTGTAAGTACCTGGCACTGGGTTGGGTAATATCACCAAATCACCGCTCTCCCAGTTATAGCCTTGCCCACCTTCGGTACTATTGTAGATCTCGCCATAAGGTGTATAGGCGCTCGGCAGCTGGGTTCCCGCCACCAAACTCAGCAGCGGATTGCCCACGACACCTTCAAACCGCAACTCCATTCCCAAGGTATTGGGCGGGACAGTGAACTGGTAAGCGGCCACATTCCCGCCCTCCAGCAGCGCGTTGGTGGTCTGCAGATCGGTCGTTCCCACCGTGCCCAGATTGCTCACCGACAACGACCCCAGACTCTGCACCACATAGGTCGTCGCGTTGCTCCCAATCTCAGTCTCAGGCTGCGAATTGACCCCCTCGCTGACCACCCCCAAATAATACGTCCCCGCCGGAAGGTTGGTCTGCCC
>JBAPQW010000013.1:0-4293 GCA_049280815.1 Verrucomicrobiia bacterium
TCGCTAACGGATTCGTCCACGACCTGACGGCCATTCAGGTCAGTTATATTCTTCCCCAGCGCCCACACTTGCTGCCACGCCGCCAGTGCTTTTGTAAACTGACAAGTGCTTCGATAATGCGCGGCTATCAACCCGGTCGGCAGAAGCAGGCGGGGGCGCACAAAGCCGCACAGCGTCGGACTTTTGACTGCCTCGGTCTCGATCAGCGACACCGGCGTGCTAACGCCCATGAGTGTCTTGCAATCTTCGAACAGGCCGAGCGTGGATCCATCAGTCAACGGGCGCAACCGCCGTATGCGGCGGTTGAACCAGTATTGACATGCCAAAGCACAGCCTGCCAGAGAAACCGCGCCGGCTGTCCATACCCACACCAGCCACGCACGCCAGCCTTCCCCCGTGAAAGATCCGACGGTGGCCGCCGACTGGACGATCGCAACGGGAACGCTGGTGCTCCTATCCAGAATGGGTGATGCCTGCACATGCGATGCCGAGGCGGGTATCTTTACCACGTTGAACAGGCTGGCCGGGGTGGGAATTGACCACGGTAAAGCCAGGCGCACCATCACCAGCAGCCACAATGCGTGACGCCAGCGCGGTTGCAGGCGCTGCCCGCATAGCCATTGTGCCGCCAGCACCAAGAGTATGAGCATCGAAGCTTCCCCAGACATCTTCAGGAGGAGAGGAATGTGGGAAAGGCTCTCGCGCATAAAATCGGTTAATCGTGTTGCTTGAGCAAGTGCCGCAACTCACGGATTTCATCGGGAGTCAGTTTATCCCTTTCAACGAAATGAGCGAGCATAGGCTTCAATGCCCCCCCGAAAACGCGCTCCAAAAACGACTCGCTCGCAGCATCCACGCAAGCCTCGCGCCGGACCAGCGGGCGATACATATAGGCACGTCCTTCCTTGCTGAACCCCAAGACCTTCTTCTTGACCAGCCGGTTGAGAAAGGCTTTGGCCGTGCGAGGATGCCATGAAGCATCGGCTTGCTGCAAAGCCGCGATAATCTGTCCCGCCGAGCAGGGGGCTTGTGACCAAACAATCTTCATCACTTCCCATTCGGTTTTAGAAATTTGAGGCACTTCACTCATGGTTTCAACCTGAAGATTAATGTTGTAATCTTTAAAAGATTACATTGTTAATTTTTAGTCGTCAACAGAATTTTTGGAATGCTTGCATGTTGGTTGGTGAGCGGCGGACCGGGTAGAATGCGGAATCATCAATAATTCGGGTCGGGTAAGTGACTAAAGGTTGAAAAGTGGCCATGACACTTATCTCGCCTCTGACGGTGAACCCGGCTGCTTAAAAAATCTGTGACTAACACCAAACACCGGCGGTAAGAATGTCGCAAGGTTGCGCTGGTGAAGTGATGCACTGACGACCGAATGAAACCTGATTTGATGACGGACGCTGTTCTCCTTGCCATGCAAGGCGGTTGACGTAACACCGGAGCTACCAAGCTGGCGACCGTAATACACACAGCGATGACGCTGGTGTAAAACGGCCAATTTTCCGTCAGACATCTTCCCTTAGCACAGCTCGAGGCCACGACCACAGACGCGAATGTTGCGCGAAATTTGCGCGAACGTCCCGCCGTCAATTCAACGCAGCTAAACTCCGTTCAACATCCCGACTCCGCGTGAATCGCCCTCTCATGGTATGGCTCGCTGCGCGTCGTCAAGGTCCTCCTCGCTGCGCTGCGGTCCACCTTGACGATGCGCGCCTCGCCAAAGCCCGATGGCGATTAAGGCTTCACGCTGGGAATGTCACGGTCGTCATTATTTGGCATGAGACTCGACGCGCTGGCGGATTTCAGCCAGCAACTTCCGACCGCGCGCCGGATTGCCGCGCTTCTGACGCACTACAAACCGGGCTTCCGCCTGCCGCTCGGTAATGACGTGCGTGACAAAGTTGTCAAACAACCGTTGCACGCTCGTGCCGGTGGATCGCGCCGCGCCCAGCAACGCTTTGTGCCGCGAATCATCACAACGATAAGGAATGGTTTTCATTTTACAATTTTCAGATGTTGCGCCGGTGTCACCACGCGCGGCGAGGCAAATTTAAGCTCGCCCCGGCTAAAATCGCGCGTGTTGTGCGTGACCAGATGTTCCACGCCACCGGCTATCGCCAGTTCCAAAACGTGGTCGTCGTCCGCATCCGGCAGGTTGGGTCGCCAGCGAAAATAAATCGGCTGCCAAATTGCCGCCGCACAAAAATCGTCCAATAACGCCTCGCGTTCCGCCGCCGTCACTGGCACGTCCCGCCACAAACTGTCCCGCTGCACCAGTTCCTCATATTCCGCAAACAGGGCCGCGCCCATGACGGCCTGATCGTCGCGCGCCAGACAGCGATCCAACACCTCCGCACTCGCGCCTTCCTGGCTGCGCAGGGCGGCAATGAAGACATTGGTGTCTTGCACGATTTCCATGCAGTATAAAATGACATCACAGGTGATGCCAGTCAAGCGGAAGGTTGATTTGCCGGGATTTGACGGCATTTGGCCGGAGTTTAGTGATCCATTTCACTGGCAGGCAGCAATCGTGAAGCGCGGAACTTGGCGGTCCGCGCATATTGTGACGCCGCATGGCGGAACCGGTTTAACGCATCAAGTGGAATCGTAGGCTTGTTCATATAAAGTTGGGCATAAATGCCGCAGAATGGTTGGCGGCATACAGCGCGGATGGCGTTTCATTCAAGTTGGCAATGACATTCGCAGCGCACGAAGCACCCATCTTGGTGGGATCGTTTGCTTCTGACACCGCATAGGCGTAGCAGCGCGGATCGCGCCATTTCCTTCGCTGGCGAAGGGGTTCGAATCCCACCCCTTCCGCCATATATTGTTGATTATCAACAATATGTAAGAACAGTCATTCAACCCCTTCCAGTTTTTTCTGGTCTAGCCTTCGTTCTTGCACAGCACAGGCTGATCGGCCGCCTCAGGTTTCTTTTGGCAGATGAATTGCGATTCACATTTACGGCGAGCGGACGCGGTAGAAGCGCACCGCATTGGTGGCGCCCGGGTCAACGAATTGATACTGGCCCGGCAGAGGTTGCATGACTTCGCCCAGCACCGTCCAGTTGGTCAACGGCAACGCCACGTTGGTGGCGCTGAGCACGGTGAAATCAGCGCCGGGCGCACTGCTCATAGTAAATTGGAAGGCGCCTGCGCCGCCACCGCCGCCGTACCAGACGGCGTTCTCCAGCACCGGCGGATTGGCCGGCGGCGATTGCAATTCCACCGCGCCCAGGTCTGTTTGCCCGCCGACGATGCGCGGGAAGCCGCGCTGGTCGTTCCCCAGGCCGGTGGCGATGCCGGCATTGCCTGCGGCAATGACGGGCGAACCGGGCAGAGGCGGCATGGTGGGCGTGGGCCCGCCATAGTAGCCCAATGCGGCAAGCTGCGCGGTGCCGCCGATTAGATTCGTCACCCCAGTGTAGGCGCTGTCCAAATCCGGTTTGTTGGCCGCGTTATTTCCGGCGACGATGGAATTGGAGATAGACAAAGTGCCGGCGCCTCCGCTGTGAATCCCGCCCGCGAAACCGCTGGTGCTGTTGCCTGTCAACGTGGACTGAATCAAATTCACCGCGCCGCCGCTGGAAAGAGCTCCGCCGCCGGTTAAGGCCGAGTTGCCGGTGAAGGTGCATTGCTTGAAGACCACGCTGCCGTCGTTGTTGAGCCCGCCGCCAAACTCGCCGGCGTGGTTGCCGGCCAGCGTGCTGTTGTTCAGGTAAATGATCCCGTTGTTCACGATGCCACCGCCGTAAATGTCCGCTGAATTGCTGATCACAAGACAGTTCACAATCACGGCGGTCGAACTCGGACCGTTGGAAACCGCGCCGCCGTAACTGTTGGTGGCATAACCATTGTACAGAACCAGGGAAACTAAATTCACCGTGGCGCCATTGTTGATTGTGAAAATCCGGCTGGCGTGATGGCCGTTGATGACCAGGCCATACGGAAGCCCGGAGGCGTCAATGGTCAGGTTGCTGGACAGGACAATCTGCCCGCTGTCCAGGGTGATGATCTGGCCCGACAGGCCCGGGTCGAACGTGATGGTGGCATTGGGGGGAGCGTTCGAGACGACCTGGCGCAATGAACCGGGGCCGGAATTCGCCGCGTTCACAACGATGCAATATGCCTGGCCGGGTTGGATTTCCACCGAGCCGATGTCCACATTGTCGGAAACCGCGCGCGGAAAGCCGCGCTGGTCGGTGGTAAACTGGCTCGCGGCAGCCCAGTCGCCCGCGCCCAGGGCCGGGGAGCCCGGCTCCGGCGGCATGGTCTGTGTGGGCC
>JBAPQW010000014.1:0-223799 GCA_049280815.1 Verrucomicrobiia bacterium
CAGCGCCCGCGACGCCCCCGGAGCAATGACCCGACGTTGAAGGGCACTTGCCAGGATTGGCCGGCCAAGCCATGGTGGAAGCGCTATGAAGACGAAACTGGGAGCAGCCATTCTCGCGGTGGCCTTGATTGGCCTGCTCCTTGCCTTGTTTGCCATGAAACGTACGGCGGACGAGCGGTTTAAAACGGACACCGACGCCATTCTCGACTTCTCCAATCAGTTGGTGACCGCCCGGGCCAACCTGGACGAGATGGGACAGGTCAATCTCAAGCTGACCAACGACCTTGCCGCCAGCCACGAGGAATCGCTGGCTTTCAGCAATCAATTCGCTGAGACCTCGGGCACCCTGGCCAACACCAAGGCCTCGCTCCAAAGTGCCCAGGACCAGATTGCCAGTCTCAGCCAGCGCATCGCCGGTCTGGCCACGCAGAATCAGGTGCTCGATCAGCGCGCAGCGGCGCTTTCCGGCGCCATCACCGGCCTGAACGCGCAAATCGCCGATACGCAGCAGAAGCTCGCCGATTCCGAAACCAACAACTCCTTTCTCGAGACTGAATTGCAGCGCCAGACGCTCGCCCGGGCCGAACTGGAGGGCAAATTCAACAACCTGACGGTGGTGCGCGCCCAGGCCAAAAAATTGAAGGAAGATCTGGTCGTCGCCCGCCGCATGCAATGGCTGCGTGAAGGCACTGATCCCAGTTTGCAGGCGAGAGGCGGCGGGCAGCAGTTGATGCAGCGCACCCCGCCCACGCCCGTGCGCCCGCCCCACTACGATTTGAACGTCGAGGTCAGTTCGGATGGCGCCATCCGGGTCATGCCCGCAGCGACCAACGCGCCCGCGACGACGGTCGATCCGCCCCCGTGACCGGCGCGGTTGACATTTTCAATTTGATTTGCCGTTGAAGTGAACCATTCTCAAAAGACCATGCCGACTTATGAATATCGCTGTGAAAAATGCGGTTGTGAGTTTGAAGCCGTTCAAACCATGTCCGCCGGCCCGCTGCGGATTTGCCCCAAGGAATCCTGCCCGCGGAAGCAGTGGGGCCACGGCCGCGTAAAGCGTAAAATCAGCGCGGGCGGCGGTTTGCTCTTCAAAGGCAGCGGTTTTTACATCACCGACTATCGGAGCGAAGGTTACAAACAATCCGCCAAAAAAGATTCCGCCCCGGCCAAAACTTCTGGCGACGCCGGCAAGCCCGCGGCCAAGCCGGAAGCCAAGGCCGCCAAACCGCCGCCCAAAACCTGACCATGTCCCTCGCGCGTCGCCTGCCCAGCTGGGGTTGTGCCGTCGTTTTGTTGGGCGTCTTTTGCGGTCGGGCACCCGCGCAGAACCCATATCCCGACAGCAGCGCCACGCGCAGCGTTTCCGGCCAGTTCATTATCGCCGGCACGGCGGGGTCGCGGCTGGCCGCCATGCCGGACATCGCCACCAATGCCAGTTTCATCCGTTTGGAACCGGCGTTGCTGGCCGTTTCCGCCGAACGTTTCAAGGCCTCGTTGGAACGGGAACTCAATCCGGAACTCGGGGGACTGAATTCCATCACGACACCGCGCGGGAAGATTTTTCTCGTGCTGCACCCGGCGCAATCACCCGACGAAGTCGTCACCATCGTCTCCCGGCATTCCCCGGACGGTTGGGATTATCAGGTTCAACTGCCCGACGTCGTGTCGCGCGTCCGTCTCGCCCGCGCCCTGACCGGCGTGCTGCTGCTGCAACTCGCCAACCGCGACGCCCGCGCGCGTGGCGCGGAGGTTCCGGCCTGGCTGACGGACGGCCTGTCCCAGGAATTGCTCGCTCTCGACTGGCAGCCAATCATCCTGTCCTCACCCGCCAGAATGATCGCCGGCCAGCCGTCCAGTGGGATCTTCGTGACCGCCCGCGGCATGGATTCGCTGGCCGGCGCGCGGCGCACCTTGCGCGATCACGATGCGCTGACGTTTGAACAATTGAGCTGGCCGGACGAGGCGCAGCTGTCCGGCGCGGACGGCGGCGTTTATCGTGCCAGCGCCCAATTGTTCGTCCATGCATTGCTGGAATTGAAAAACGGCCCGGCGCATTTGCGCGCAATGCTCAAAACCCTGCCCAACTTTTACAACTGGCAGACGGCGTTTCAATCCGCCTTCCAGGAAAATTTTTCGCGGCCGCTGGAGGTGGAAAAATGGTGGGCACTGCAGGTCGTGAACTTCGCGGCGCGCGATCCGGGCCCGGCCTGGACGCCCGCGGCCAGCCGGGCCCGGCTGGATGAAATTCTCAGCGTGCCGGTGGAAATGCGCACGGCGTCGAATTCCCTGCCCGCCCATGCGGAAATTTCGTTCCAGGCTGTCATCCGCAACTTTGACCGGTCGCAGCAGGCCGGGATCCTCCAGCTCAAATTGCGCGACCTGGAACTCTCGGAGTTGCGCATGGCCACGCCGTTTGCGGTCCTGGCCGACGGCTACCGCCAGGCCTTGGCGGATTATCTCGGCCTGGGCAATCGGACCCGGCCCATGCCGCGCGTTGGCAAACATCCGCCGATGGTCTTGTCCCAGCCCACCGCGGCCGAAACGATCGATCGATTGGATGCGCTCGATGCGCAGCGTCGGGCGGTCGAAACCGCCGCCTTCGCGCCCTCCGGAGGTGCCCCGGGCTTGAACCCGCCGGGGTAAAAGCGGTCAACTTGACAGGGAACGATTCCAATTTATAGTTCCGGTTGAAAATGAAGGATGACACTTTACCGGCGAATGGCGAGGAGCCGCCAGCGGGCCGCCGCCTCCAATCTCTCAAGCAATTCCGCTCCGCCGGCCGCGGTTTCTGGCGCGAGGTTTCCGACGCCGACTGGAACGACTGGCGCTGGCAGCTCAAACACCGCGTCACCACCCCGGAGCAATTGCAGCGCCTGATGCCCACGCTCACGCCGGAGGAATTTGCCGGGGCGAAACTGGCCAACCACAAGCTGGCGCTGGCCATCACACCGTATTTTTTCAATCTGATCGACCCGCTGGACGAGCATTGCCCGATTCGCCAGCAGGTCATCCCGCGCATCGAGGAGACCCACACCGCGGCGTGGGAGATGAGCGACCCCTGCGGCGAGGATTCCCACTCGCCCGTGCCCGGACTCGTGCACCGTTATCCCGACCGGGTGCTGTTTCTCGTCACCGACCGTTGTGCCGCGTACTGCCGTTATTGCACGCGCTCGCGGCTCGTGAGCAATGCGACCGGCTACGATTTTCATCCCGATTTTGACCGCCAAATCGCCTACATCGCGCAACATCCGGAAATCCGCGACGTCCTGCTGAGCGGGGGCGATCCCCTGCTCCTCAGCGATGACAAGCTCGAATTCCTCCTGGGCCGGTTGCACGCCATCCCGCACGTGGAGTTTTTGCGGATCGGTTCGCGCATCCCGACGTTCCTGCCGCAACGCATCACGCCGGAACTGTGCGCCATGCTGAAAAAGTTTCATCCGCTGTTCATGAGCGTTCACTCGAATCATCCGCGCGAATTGACGACGGAGGTGCGTGACGCGCTTGGTCGCCTCGCCGATGCCGGCATTCCGCTCGGCAACCAGTCGGTCCTGCTCAAGCACGTCAATGACGATGTCACGGTGATGAAGGCGCACATCCAGAAGTTGCTGATGTGCCGGGTGAAGCCGTATTACCTTTACCAGTGCGATTTGATTTCCGGCTCGGCACATTTGCGCGTCAGCGTCCGCCGGGGCATTGAAATCATGGCCCAGTTGCGCGGCCACACGACCGGCTACGCCGTGCCGCAGTATGTCATTGACGCGCCCGGCGGCGGCGGCAAGGTGCCCATCAACCCGGAATACGTTTTGAGCCACAACACCGACCGCGTGCTGCTCCGCAACTACGAAGGCAAACTCTTCGAATATCCCGAAGCTGCCGACGGCACGCCACTCATCAAACCGCCGAAAGAAATTGAAGAGCCGCAGCTGGTTTGATTTTTGAACAACAAAGCCACAAAGCCACTAAGTTTTCTTAGCATCTTGGTTCCTTTGTTGTTAAATATCCGGCGCAAATGCCTGGCGAAACCATCGAAGCCCGAACCGAGCGTCTGAAGAAAATCATTGCGGCGCTGGACCGGACTTATCCCGGGGCGCATTGCGAGCTGGATCACGCCAGCCCGCTCCAATTGCTCGTGGCCACGATTCTTTCCGCGCAATGCACCGACAAGCGGGTCAACCTCGTCACCCGGGAATTATTCAGGCAATACCACTCGGCTGCGGATTACGCGAGCGCGTCGCCCGCCGAACTCGAGCAGGCCATCCAGAGCACGGGCTTTTTCCGGAACAAGGCGAAGAACATCCGGGCCTGTTGCCGCAAGCTCGTTGCCCTTCATGGCGGCAAGGTGCCGCGCACGATGGAGGAATTGACGCAGCTTGACGGCGTCGGGCGCAAGACCGCCAATGTGGTTCTGGGCAATGCCTTCGGCATCAACGTCGGCGTGGTCGTGGACACCCACGTGGCGCGGCTGTCCCGGCGGCTTGGCCTGACCCGGCAGCAGACGCCGGAAAAAATCGAATTGGAGTTGATGGCCCTCGTGCCGCAAAAGCAATGGGCGCTGTTCAGTCACTGGCTCATCTGGCATGGCCGCCGCCGTTGTGCTGCCCGCAAGCCGGACTGCGTGAACTGCGAAATAAGCAAACTTTGTCCGCAAATCGGAGTGAAGCAGGAGCCGGCGTGAGGGAACTTATTTCCAATCAGAGGCCGGCTAATCGAGTTTGAGACTCTTTACGTCGTCTCCTACAATCTGTCTGTGAATTCCTGGTTTTTACTGAGCTCCGGCCCCGCCGACCCGGCCTTCAACATGGCGCTGGATGAGGCGTTGCTGGAGGCGGTGTTGCGCCTGGGCCGGCCGGTGCTGCGGTTTTACGGCTGGACCGAACCGGCGGCCACGTTCGGCTACTTTCAGAAATACGCCGAGGTTGAACGTGTCACCCGGCTGCGTCCGCTCATCCGCCGGCCCACCGGCGGCGGGGTCGTGCCGCACGATGGGGACTGGACCTACAGCCTCGTGTTTCCGCCGGGGCATGAATGGTGTTTGCTCAAAGCCGAGGAAAGTTACCGGCGTGTGCATGAATGGATCCAGCGCGCATTCGAAAAATTAAATGTCATGACCGAGCTGGCGCCGCGCGCCGATAAAACCGGCCCGGGCCAATGTTTTGCCGGCCATGAGAAATCTGATTTGCTGTGGCAGGGAAAGAAGATCGCCGGCGCGGCGCAGCGCCGGAACAAGCTGGGTTTGCTCATCCAGGGCTCGGTGCAGCCGCCGCCGGTTGCTTTGGTCCGGAGCGACTGGCAAAAGGCCATGTCCGATGTGGGCCATGATGAATGGGGGATGGAGTGGTTGGATTTTGAGCCGGACGCGGCGTTGCGCGGACAGGCGGAAACATTAGCTGGGCAAAAATATTCGCAACCGGAATTTATAACTAAGCGCTGACCATTTACATTCGTTTATGACCTGAGATTATGCCCGGTAATCATCGTGAACAAAGTTGTCCTTGCCCTCGCGGCCTTTCTGGTTTCCGCCCCCCTGGCGGATGCGGCGTTGCTGCTGGACGAAGCCTTCAATTATCCCGACGGTCCCCTGGTGACCGTGAGTGGCGGTGTGTGGGCGCATCACAGCGGTTCAGTCACCGGCGAAGTGGTGGTCGCGTCGGGTCGGGTGTTGCTGAATGAGGCAAATACTGAGGATGTCAACGCGTCGCTGGCCGGCCAGCCTTACCCGGCTTCCGGCACGACGAACGTGTTTTATGCCAGCTTCACGGTCAAATTCACCGCCTTGCCCGCCAGCGGCGGCGCTTACTTTGCGCATTTCAAGGATGCAAGCACCGGTTTCCGGGCGCGCATCTGGGCGCTGACCAGCGGGGCAGCGGCAGGAAAATTCCGGCTGGGAATCTCCTCGACCAGCGGCACGGTCATCAGCGCCACCGTCCCGATGGATTTGAGCCTCAACACGGATTACTCCATCGTGACCCGCCTGGTGAACAGCAATTCGGTCGGCACGCTTTGGATCAATCCGGCAGCGGAGGGCGACTCCGGCGTTTCGACGGGTGAAAGCGTTTCGACCTTTACGGTGGTCAGCTACGCGCTCCGCGAAAATACCGGCGAAGGCGCGTTGAGCCTGGACAACCTGCGGGTGGGCACGTCCTTTGCCGACGTGGTCTCCGGTGAATCGGGTCAACCGCCGGCCATCACTGTCCAGACGCAGAATCAAACGGTGACGAACGGCGCTGATGCCACGTTCAGCGTAAACGCCACTGGCACACCGCCGCTCACCTTTCAATGGCAATGCAATGGTACCAACCTGCCGGGAGCGGTGAGTTCCAATCTCGCCTTGACGGGTGTGACATTTGCCCAAGCCGGCATTTATGTGGTCGTGGTCACCAACACCGCCGGTTCGACTCTCAGCGATCCGGTCGCCTTGAGCGTCTGGTGCACCGCGGCGCCGGCATTTTCCTATCTCACCTACAACGTGCATGGCAACGGCCTGACCAACTGGAGCACAAACCTGTGGCACGTCCAGGCCATCGGCCGCCAGATGCAATACCTCAACCCGGACATCATCACTTTCAATGAAATCCCGGTTACCAACAATTGTACGGCCCAAATGGTGGATTTTGTCACGGCCTTCCGCCCGGGCTATTACCTCGTCACCAATTCCATGGACGACGGCTACATCCGGAGTGTCATCCTCAGCCGCTTTCCCATCATCGCCTCGACCAGCCGGCTGCACGGTTCCGACCTCACGCCTTATGGCTACACCGGTTCGGGCTTCACCCGTGATTTGTTTGAGGCGCAGGTTTCCGTTCCCGGTTTTCCCCAGCCGTTGCACGTGTTCACCGCCCATTTGAAATCGGCCACGGACGCCGATTCATCCGCCAAACGGGCGGCGGAGGCGGGGGCCGTTTCGAATTTCTTCGCCACGGTCTATCTTCCGGCCAGCGGCCAGCAGCCATACGTGTTGAGCGGCGACATGAACGAAGACATCCTCCGGCCGCCGGCAAGCAATCCGCAGTCCCTCCAACGCCTGGTTGCCGTTCCAACCGGATTGCAGCTGACGACCGCCATCAATTCTCTCACCGGCAGCGAACAGACCTGGTCCATCCAGGACACCAACGCCCTGACCAAGCGCTACGATTACATCCTGCCGTGCGGGTCACTTTTTTCCAACGTCGTCGCCAGCCAGGTGTTCCGCACCGATTTGCTGTATCCCGTGCCGCCGAACCTGTACAGCAACGACGACAAAATCGCGTCCGACCATCTGCCGGTGTTTATGGTTTTTGCCAACCCGTTCAACACGCCGTTCCGCCTGCTTTCCCTCGGCCTGACGAACCAGATCGTCTCGTTGAAATGGGAAGCTGCCAGCAACTGGCAATATCTCCTGGAAGTCTCGTCAAACCTCACCACTTGGACGCCTTGGGTGAGCAACCTCATTGCGACCGGTGCTGATTTCACCTTCACGACCAACGCATCGGACGGTGCGCAATTCTTCCGGGTACGGCGCGCGCCCTGAGCGCCGGTTCAGGGAATCCAGGCCAGTTCCGGGTTGTTGGTGATGCCCTTGTTGGCAGTGAAATTCCAATACTCCTTGTTGCGAAAACGCGCGACGTGACCATCGATAAAGACAAATTGGGCGCCACGATTGTGCAAATTTGAATGGACATTGTTCCATTGGGCGACGGCCGCCAGCCCGCCGTTGTCGAACAGCCAGACCACCTGGCTCGGACGGCGGATGTTGGCCATTTGCATGCAATGATTATTATAACTTGTTCCGGTGCCGTTGACGTGTTCATTCAGGCAATAGTGAAACAGATTGTTGGTGTCGCTGCTGTCGTCGCATCGGCGGGAATTGGCCGGACAGATCCAAATCGAGGTTCCCGGGTGGATGAGCCAGTTGGTGCGCCAGGGCATGTCCCGATAGCGCGGCAGATTCATTTGTTCGGGGAGCTGGATATACCAGCCATGATAGCCCGGGTTGGCCAGATCCGTTTCGAGCGGGGCGGACTTGCCCTCAGGCGGCAGGTAATCATCATGGTCCGCCGCATAAAGCAGCGTGGCCGCTCCCCATTGCCTCAGGTTGTTCCGGCAGGTGGTTGCCTGCGATCCGGCCTTGACGCGATGGAGTGCGGACAACAGCAGGGCAGAAAGAATTGCGATGATCGCGATGACCACCAGCAATTCGACCAAGGTGAATGCGCGTGAAGCCCTCATCGAATGTACCCGTTTAGAATAAGCACTGCTTACCATTGTGACTGGTGGGATGCCAAGCATTAATTTCAAACCGTCACCCGGCTCTTTTGCGGTATTAACCGGAACAAACCTTGGCCGGGCGGGCAGTCTTCTGCCCGCCGTCTGTCCGAACGTCAGGGTCGGCGCGCACAGAGTGAGATGGTCTCAAAACTGTCGCGGCGGACGTGAGTCCGCTCTCATCTCGGACGAAATTCCAGGAATAATGAGCCGACTCCCGTCGGCTGCTGCCTAAAAATGGAGTTATGAGACAGTCTCGGAGTGTCGCGCCCTGTCCATGTTCAATTCCGCAGGGGAATGGTGTCACCCCGCGAAGTCGAAATCCGAGCAGCTCATGAAGTAATGGCAGCGCGGACAACGGAGCTTGCACTTTTCATTGATCAACTCGTGGCCGCATTGCAGGCAAAAACGCCAGTGCTCGCCGGGAACATTTTCAGCTGACGCGGCACAGGAATCGGTTTCAGTCCCGGGAATATTGGGTTTGGGATCGGACATGGCCTGCGTTTTCTTCATTGCGTCCGGCCGAACTTGCGCTCCAGTTCGCGGTAGTTCATTTCAATCAAGGTCGGCCGCCCGTGCGGGCAGGTGTAAGGCATGGCGCAGCGGCGCAGGTCCTCGATGAGATTTTCCAGTTCCGACCCGCCCAACGGGTCGTTGGCCTTCACCGCGTGGCGGCAGACGGTCTTGGCAATGGTGTGCTCGCCCAGCCGCGCGAGGTTTACTTCGCGTCCCGCCGCCTTCAGTTCGTCCACCAGGTCGAGCACGAACCCGCGCGCGTCGGCGGTTTTCACGAACGGCGGCAGCGCGTCCAGCAGGAACGTCCGCTCGCCGAATTCGTTCAGGCCCACGCCGAGCCGGATGAGCGCGGCCAGTTGTTCGCGCAGAAAATTCGCGTCGCGCACCGGCAGTTCGATGGTCTCCGGCAGCAACAGTTTCTGCGACGGTGCGGTCCCGCCCTGCTCCATCCGGGCCAGCATCTGTTCGAACAAAATGCGTTCGTGCGCGGCGTGCTGGTCCAGCAATACCAGCCCGCGGTCGGATTCGAGCACCACATAAAGCCGGCCGACGACGCCGACGAGACGGAGGGGAACGCTCAGAAGCGGCATCGGCGATTGCGGATTGCGGACACCGTCTTTCGGCGCGAGCTCGCGATTTATCGGAGTTGCGGATGGCGGAATCGGCGCGGGTTGGGAAAACTCCGGTTTCGGAACCAGGGTCGGCGGTGGTGACCCAGCCGGGGGCGGTGGGGAAAAGCCCATTTTCAAGGGCGGTTGCTGGCCTGGCGTTTTTAACGGTTCCACCGTCGTCGCCGGCTTCAACTTTTCTGGAAAATTCGGCAAGGTGGGCGTGGGCTGGAGTTCCGCCTGCCGGATGGCCTCGGCCTTGATTTTTTGGGTTTGGGCCAGGGCCTCGCCGCCGTGAAACGCCAGCAAGGTTTCCTGCACCGCCCGGGCCACCAGCTTCCGGATTTCAAATTCACGATGAAATTTCACCTCGCGCTTGGACGGGTGGATGTTCACGTCCACGGCGGCCGGGTCGATTTCCAGGAACAGGCAGCAGACCGGGTAACGGCCCTTCATCAACGCGGTGTGATACCCCTCCAGCAGCGCGTAGTTGAGTCCGCGGTTCTCGACCGGCCGGCGATTGACGAACACGTGCTGGCCATCGCGCGTCGCGCGCGAGACGCCGGGCGCGCCGATGAAGCCCCACACCCGCAAGGTGGAGCGTTGAGGGTTGGGGGTTGAGTCTGAAGCGCCGGCCGTCTCGAAGATGTCGGTTTCCTCCGGCTGGACGGAATCGTCGAGCGGGGCGGAAAAATTCACCGGCAACAGTTTTTCGTTGCCGAGCAGCGCGCGCAACCGTTCACGCAGCGCGTCGAGCCGGCTGGCAATGTCCGCCCCGGATTTTTGCGCGGGCAACTGCCAGACGAGCCGGGCGTCCTTGTGAAAGGTAAAGGCGACCTCGGGATAGGCCAGCGCGGCGAGGGTCAGGTAATGCTGGATGTGCGCCGCCTCGGTCTCCTCCGCGCGCAGAAATTTCCGGCGCGCGGGCAGGTTGAAAAAGAGCTGCCGCACTTCGACGCTGGTGCCGGTGGCGCTCCCGGCGGCCTTGACCTCGGCGATGGTCCCGCCGTTGACGATGATCTGCGTGCCTTCGGGCGAACCGCCGTCGCGTTCGCGCGTGGTGAGGGTGAACCGGCTGACGCTGGCGATGCTGGGCAGGGCCTCGCCGCGAAATCCCATCGTGGCAATCGCCGCCAGGTCCTCGGCCTTCCGGATTTTGCTGGTGGCGTGGCGTTCGAGGCAGAGCAAGGCGTCGTCCCGGCTCATGCCGGTGCCGTCGTCGGTCACGCGGACGAGGCTGCGGCCGCCGGCCTGGATTTCCAGGGTCACGCGCGCGGCCTGGGCGTCGAGCGCGTTTTCGACCAGCTCCTTCACCACGCTCGCCGGGCGTTCCACCACTTCGCCGGCGGCGATCTGGTTGGCGACGTGTTCGGGCAGGAGTTTGATCCGGTTCATGCGAAAGGAAGCGTGAAACGTGAAACGTGATTTGTAAAGTGCGCGCTTGAGGGAAATGTAATTCTCATCCCACGTTTCACGAGTCCCGTTTCCTCACGGCAGCGGCAGGGCGAAGGCGAACACGGCGCCGCGGCCCGGCTGGTTGCGCGCCCAGATGCGACCTTTGTGGTCCTCGATGATTTTTTTGCAGATGGAGAGTCCAAGCCCGGTGCCGTGGGCCTTGCCAAACGTGGCGAAGGCTTCAAAGAGTTTATCGGCGATTTCCGGGGCGATGCCCGGGCCGGCGTCCTCGATTTCGGTGACGATCTCCGTGCCGTCGCTTTGAAAGCGCAGGGTGATGACGCCGCCACCCGGCATCATGTCCGCGGCGTTGTGGATGAGGTTGTGGAAAACGCGGCTGAGGCGGCGCGGATTGCACTGGATCAGGACCGCGGGCGGTTCGTTTTGCAACTCGATGCGCGCACCCTTGAGTTCCGCCTCGGCCCGGAGGCCGGCGATCAAATCAACGACATAAGCGTGGTAACTGGCGGGTTTGACCTCCACGTCCATCCGTTTGCCTTCGGTAAAAATGAGGATGTCGCTGACCATGTCGTTGATGCGTTCGACCTGTTGGCGGATGCGGCTCCCGGCTTGGGCGCGGGCTTCCGGGCGGCTGGTGGGCCGGTCAAGCATCTCGGCGGACAGGCTGATGATGCTGAGCGGATTTTTCAGGTCATGGATGATGGAACGGGCGAAATTGCCGACCACGGCCAGGCGTTCGGCCTGGAGGACTTCGCGGAGGTAAAACTGGTTGAACTCGCGCAGGCGTTGGCTGATGTGCTGCAGCAGGTTGAACGCCAGTGCGGGCGAACGCTGGAGGAGCGATAGCATCTCACCGCGCGGGAGGAAAAAAACGTCCGTGTCCCTGACCGCCGTGGCGGTGGCGGAGCGCGGGCGATCTTCGATCACGGCCATTTCACCGAAGATTTCCCCGGCCCCGAGCTGGGAAAAGACCCGCCGGGTGTTGTCGCCCACGAGGCTGGAAATGGCCACCAGCCCATTTTTGACGACATAGACGCCGTTGCCGGGGTCGTCTTCGTGGAAAATGCCGGCGGCGGCGGGAAAATGCCTTTCCTGGGCGATCAAACGCAGGGCCTGCAGTTCGTCGTGGCCGAGCCCGCGAAATAACGCAATGGATTCAAGTGCAACCATAAACGCACTTTATGCAAAAACTTGCCATCGTAAAGCCAAGAGATGCTAAGGCGAGCGGCCTGGGTGTGAACAATATCTAATTGGAACTTATTGACAAAGTGTTGCAATACCGTAACATTGCATCATTCGGGTAGCAGTACGTTTCTTCAGCGGGGTTCCCCACCCCCACCTCCTTGGCGTCTGCTGCCCGGATTTATTTTTCTGCGAAGCCGCTTGACGCTCTCCGGCGCATCTTCTAGCTTCCCAAGCCCCATCGCGGGGGCGTAGCTCAATTGGTTAGAGCGCTGCCCTGTCACGGCAGAGGTTACGGGTTCGAGCCCCGCCGCTCCCGCCACTTTTTCCCATGGGACATGGCTGGCTTTACAACAGCCTCGGCCGGTTTGAAAATCTTGGCCGCGTCAAGTCCTGTGATTTGATGTCATTATCCGAAATTGCCGAAAGCCCCGGATTGGTTAAATATGGAATCTTAGCATGAAAACATTTCTCCAGCATCTGGTTCTGTTTGTCCTGATTGCAGCCGGCAGCCAATTGACCGCTGCGGCCGCCGCTCCGTCGCCGGAAAAACTCGCCGACGGCATCCTTGTTCCCATCAATGACGGTTTCCTCCAGGTGGAGGTTTTCGCCGACAATGTCATCCGCATTTCATCCGCGAGAAACCGCGCGTTTTTCGCCCGCCGCACGCCGGCCACGGAAGTGCGCCACCAGGAAAAGACGCGCTGGAAACTCGACACCCAGGGAAATACGGCAACGCTCGCGACGGCAAAACTCCAGGTGCGGGTGGATCTTGCCACCGGCGCGGTTTCATTTTTCGATGCCAGCGGCAAACCCATCCTGGCTGAAAGGGGCCGGACCCTGACACCCGCCGCGGTCCAGGGGGAACAAACGTTCCACGTGCGCCAGCAATGGGAACCGAATGCCGATGAGTCGCTCTACGGCCTCGGCCAGCGGCAGATTGGCGTCCTTGATATCAAGGGTTATGACCTCGACCTGTGGCAGCACAACACCCACGTGGTCGTGCCGTTCCTGGTCTCGAGCCGCGGGTACGGCGTATTGTGGGACAATCTTTCGTTCACGCGCTTTGGCGACCTGCGCGAATTTGTGCCGATCCCCGCCGATTGCCTCGTGGATGTTTCCAATCAGCCCGGCGCCCTCACCTCGAGCACGTTTGCCGCCGCGAGTCCCGACGAACCGGCGGACCTGCATTCCACCAGCGACATTTCCTTTGTCTCCACCAACCGCACACGAGTCTGGCACCGGTGGGAGGGCGAACTTGTTTCACCCGCGACCGGCGATTATCAGCTTAAAACCTATTCGAACGGGCGCATCAAAATGTGGCTGGACGGCAAAGTTGTCATCAGCCACTGGCGGCAGGGCTGGCTGACCGAAAACGACCAGATCAAAGTCCACCTGGAAGCCGGCCATCATTACGCCATCAAAATTGAATACGGCGGCGATGAGGCCACCACGATGCAGTTGACCTGGAAGACGCCGGCCGCCGATGACAGCACGTCGTTGTGGTCCGAGGTTGCCGACGGGGAGGATTATTATTTTGTGTATGGCCCGGCGCTGGACACGGTCATCGCCGGCTTTCGCCAGTTGACCGGTCAGGCATCGATGCTGCCGGAGTGGGCGTTCGGTTTGTGGCAATCGCGCCAGCGTTACGAGACGTCCACGCAAAGCCTCGACGTGGTGAAGGAATTCCGCCAGCGCGCCATCCCCTTCGACAACATCGTGCAGGACTGGCAATACTGGCGCCCGAATGCCTGGGGGTCGCACGCGTTTGACCCGAGTCGGTTTCCCGATCCCGACGCGTGGATCAAAGCCCTGCATGACCTGCACGCGCACGTCATGATTTCGGTGTGGGGCAAATTTTATACCGGCACGACAAATTTCGACGCGATGAACAAGGCCGGTTTCCTGTATCAGCCAAATCTCCAGGAGAACCTGATCGATTGGATCAACTATCCGTACACTTTTTACGATGCGTTCAATCCGGCCGCCCGCAAGCTGTTTTGGGACCAGATCAAGCCGGCGTTGTTTGACAAGGGCATTGACGCGTGGTGGATGGACGCGAGCGAACCCGACCTGACGGCTTCGCCTCCCACGCTGGAAGGACAGCGCATTCACATGAATCCCACGGCGATGGGCACGGCGTCGCGGGTGATGAATGGCTGGGCCTTGATGAACAGCCGGGGCATTTACGAAGGTCAGCGCTCGGCCAAACCCGACCAGCGCGTCTTCATCCTCACCCGCTCGGGTTTTGCCGGGATTCAACGCTACGGCACGGTGACGTGGTCCGGTGACACGACGGCCACGTGGACGGCGCTGGCCAAACAAATTCCCGCGGGCCTGGGCTTCTGCGTTTCCGGCATGCCGTATTGGACCATGGACATTGGCGGTTACACGATGGAGGGGAAATTCTCCACGGCAAATCCCGCTCCCGCGGACGCGGAGGAATTCCGTGAACTCAACGCCCGCTGGTTCCAGTTTGGGACATTCTCTCCGTTGACCCGTTTGCACGGCGAGCTGAAGCCGCGCGAGCCGTGGATGTTTGGCGGCGACCAGCATCCGGCCTACCAGACCATCGTAAAATTCGACCACCTGCGTTACCGCCTGCTGCCTTACATTTATTCGCTTGCGGGGGCGGCGACTCAGGATGCCGGCACCATGATGCGGCCGCTGGTGATGGATTTTCCAGGCGACACAACGGCCCGCGAACTCGTTGATGAATACATGTTCGGTCCGGCTTTTCTGGTGGCGCCGGTCACCACGTATCAGGCTCGCAGCCGCAATGTTTATCTGCCGGCAACCACCGGCGACTGGTATGGCTTCTGGACGGGCACGAGCACGGCGGGCGGCCAGACGATTGACGCGGCGGCGCCCTACGATTCGATGCCGCTGTTCGTGCGGGCGGGATCCATCATTCCGTCCGGTCCCGACCTGCAATACACCAGCGAGAAACCCGCCGATCCGATCACGCTGTATGTTTATGCGGGTGCGGACGGCGCGTTCACGCTCTACGAGGACGACGGTTTGAGCTACGGTTATGAAAAAGGCGCGTTCGCTTGCATTCCGATCCGGTGGGATGACGCCACCAAAACGCTGACCCTCGGCAAGCGCCAGGGCAAATTCAAAGGGATGCTCAAGCATCGCACCTTCCACGCGGTGTTGGTGACCAAGGACAAGCCGGTTGGATTTTCATTCACCCCAAAGGCGGACCAGACCGTTACTTATCGCGGCAAAGCGGTGACCCTGAAGTTTAATTGATTTGCCGATAGCGACTTTGTTCAATCCTTCTGAATGAATACCATAAAGTTCATCGTCAATTCTCTGCATCGTTCGCGGGCTGTTATTGTGCTGTTCCTGCTAGGGCCCGGTTCCCTGCCGGCCCCTGCCCGGCCGCTCTATCTCGATACCAATCAACCCGTTGAGCGACGCGTCAATGACCTGCTTGGGCGCATGACGCTGGAGGAGAAAATCGCCCAGGTTCATGCCGACTCAAAATTTTCCACCGCCGCCGTGCCGCGGCTGGGCATCCCACGCCGCTGGATTGACGACGGTCCGCATGGCGTGCGCGAAGACGTTGGACCCTACTCGTGGAACGCTTCCGGACACACCGACGATTATGCGACCTGGATGCCGGCGTTAAGCGCTTTGGGTTCCACCTGGAACGTGGATCTGGCGACGGCCTTCGGTGACGTCATCGGGCAGGAGTCGCGGGCGCGCAACAAGGACATCATCCTGGCGCCGATTGTGGATATTGCGCGCACCCCGATTTGCGGCCGGATCTACGAGTACCTCGGTGAAGACCCGTACCTGAACGCGCGCCTGGGGGTGAACTATATCGAAGGGGTGCAATCGAACGACGTGGCGGCCTGTGTGAAACATTTTGCCGGCAACAACCAGGAGGTAGGCCGGGGAACCATCAACATGGACATGGACGAACGTGTTCTACGCGAAATCTACCTGCCGCCATTCGAGGCGGCGGTGAAGGAGGCCCACGTCTGGGCCGTGATGGGCGCCTACACCAAATTTCGCGGCGAGTACTGCGCCTACAACCATTATCTCATCAACCAGATACTCAAGGGCGAATGGGGTTTCCCGGGGCTGGTGATGTCGGATTGGGGCGGCACGCACAGCATGCGCGAGGCGGCCCTGGGCGGGCTTGACGTGGAGATGGGAACGCTCGTCGGGTCGGAGGACAAATCGGCCTACACCAATTTTTTCCTGGCCACCCCGTTTCTGGAGGCCGTGCGCACCAACGGCATTCCCCTGGCGGTGCTGGACGACAAGGTGCGTCGCAGCCTGCGTCCCATGTTCGCCGCCCACATCTTTGATCCCGTGCGGCTACCCGGGGCGCTCAACACGCCGGAACATCGGGCGACCGCGCAGCTCGTCGCCGAGGAATCCATGGTCCTGCTGAAAAACGACCACCAGGCCCTGCCGCTGAATGTGTCCAACCTCACGTCGGTGGCGGTGATTGGTGAAAATGCGGTGCGCCACAATGCGGCCGGCTTTTTTGGCGCCGGCGTCAAGACCATGTACGAAGTCACCCCGCTCGATGGCATCGAGCAGTTCGTCGGCACCCGGGCGAACGTCACCTATTCGGCCGGTTACAGCCGGTTCAGCACCGACTCCAACCTCGTGGAACGCGCGGTGACAGCGGCGCGCCAGGCGGACGTGGCGATCGTGGTGGCCGGGCTCAATCACTCGCGCCATCAGGACGACGAGGGCTGGGACCGGACGGACCTGCGGCTGCCCTACGGTCAGGATGAACTCATCCAGAAGGTGGTAAAGGCGAATCCGCGGACGATTGTGGTCCTGGTGTCGGGACCGGCGATTGAACTGGGCTCGTGGCTGGCGGAGGTGCCGGCGGTGTTGCAGGCGCATTATTCCGGGATGGAAGGCGGCCATGCGCTCGCCCGGATTTTGTTTGGCGAAGTGAACCCGTCGGGCAAGCTGGCGGTGACCTATCCGAAACAACTGTTGGATTCGCCGGCCCACGCCCTCGGCACGTATCCGGGCACAAACGGCACGCTGTTCTACAAGGAAGGCTTGCTGGTGGGCTACCGCTGGTTCGACGCGAAGAATATTGAGCCGGAGTTCCCGTTTGGATTTGGTTTGAGCTACACGACGTTTGAGTATTCCAACCTGAAACTTGTTCCCGGCCTGGACCCCAACGGCCCGGTGGTGACAGCCGAGTTTGAAATTGCCAACACCGGCTCGCGCGCCGGCGCGGAAGTGGCGGAGTTGTACGTCCATCAGAACGACCCCAGCGTGGCGCGTCCGCTCAAGGAGTTGAAGGGCTTCAAAAAGATTTCATTGAAGCCCGGCGAAACGCAGACCGTTTCCATCCCGCTCGACCAGCGGGCCTTTGCCTTCTATGACCCGGCGAAAGCCGGCTGGGTGGCCGAAGCCGGCGATTACAAAATCCAGATCGGCAGTTCCTCACGCGACATTCATCTGGAAGGCGGTTTTCACCTGGAGCAAGCATCAGTGGAAAAATAAGGGCCTTTCAGCCTCGCAGAAGAAGACCTTCCCCCCACATGCTTGCCGGGGGAAACGTGCGGTTTTCAAATTATCCGAGGGGTTGCTGCGTTTGGGAGGAAGGCCGCGGGGCGGGAATTACAGCGGGGTGCGCGGGTCTTTGATGTATTGCACGTGACCGTCCAGGTACACCCGGTTACGGCCGCCGGCATGAATGGTGCGACCGAGCAGTGCGGTGGGAACCGTCGGAATGGTTTTTGGAAAGTAGGAATCAACAGCCAGTTCGACATCGCTGGGGCCGGAGATCAGACCGATGGTGGGATCATTGGCCGCTTGCAAATCGGACACCGCCTTGGTGACCGTCTTGGTCCAAAAATCCTCCAGCATGGTGGGATCGGTTAGAACATTGGTGCGGTCAAATCGCCAGAGCCAGTAGCGGCATTCGGGCGCGTTGGTGTCCGTGGAAATGGCCTGCAGGGATTGCACCGCGTTGCCGACCGGCGAATTCTCCGCCGCCGGGCAGGACCAGATGCCATCACTCGCGCCCTGGTCCCGGAAAACCGTGGCGGCCCAACCGCCCCGGGGATCGGAGGGAGGCCAGCTGGTCCAGGGATGGTAGCCGCCCGGCAGGCTCGCCTTCAGATCGCGGCGATCGGGGAAGGTGTCCTGATGGTCATTGAGATACATGGCAAAGGATATGCCGATTTGCTTGAGATTGGAAAGACAGTCGGTCCGACCGGCCAGCAGTTTGGCGTGGCCCAGCACGGGCAACAGCAGGCCGGCGAGGATGCTGATGATGCCGATGACGACCAGCAGTTCGATCAGCGTGAACGCAGCGTGAACGCGGACGGACCTGACGGCAACCGGGTTATTGTCCCAGAACCCGATAGAACCGATATCGGAAGTTGGTCGCATAGGGATCAATCAGGTTAAACAGGTTGGCCGGGGCCAGGTTGGTGCTGATCGGCGTCCAGTTGACAAAATTGGTCGTTGCCAGCAGCACATAATTGCTGCCCGCCATGCCCGAGAAGCCGAGCTGGAACATTTGGTTGGTGAAGAGGCCCGGCCCGGTGAAAAAGATGGGCTGCACCAGGAACAGGGCGCTGGCGGACACGCTGTTGTTGTAGTTGGTTTCAAATGCGCTGGCCGTGACCGTCGCGTTGCTGCCGAGTGTGAACGGCGCGGCATACAGGAGCGAATTGGTCGTGGGCAGCGTGGCGTTGAGCGTGTAGTAAATCGACGCGTTGGGATCGGGCGCCTGCAACGTGATGTTGACCGGGGATCCGAAGGTGCCGCCGTTGGGCGTGATGGTGGGCGGGGCCAGGGCCGGTATCCCCGGCAGGCTGTTGATCCAGTCCGTAAACACCTGCACGGCATTGGTGTCAATGAGCGTGCGGAAATCCGGCATTTGGATGTCTGAATTTGTCGTGTTTATCCGGACCAGGAGCACGGAACGCCAGGGGTCCATGGCCTTGATAATGCAGGCATTGTCGAGGCCCAGCGAAATCGAGGCCGGGTAATTCGTGATGTTCTGGTTCGGCAACGGCGTGTCGTAGCGGCCATCATATGTGACCCCGGTCCCGCCGGGCTGATGGCACTGGGCACAATTCGCATCCAGGTAGGAACGGGCGCGTTCCTGGAGCGAGGCGGTCAGATTGGTGAGCGCGGAAAGCTTTTCAAAGTTGGTGATGGCGGCTTCGTTGAAGGCGGGATTCAACAATCCCAGGCGGTTCAACGTCCGGAGCTGATTATCCGTGTTCCCCGTGGCCGGATAGGTGAGGTTCCCATTCAACTGACGGGAGTTGACCCCCAGAACGTAATTGGCCACGGGCGTGTGACAGGTCAGGCAATCCGCCGGGCTGGGATAATTCCAGGTCTGGGTCCGGGTGCCGGTGGCGGTGGTGATGACGATGTCCTGGCTGAGTTCGGTGGTGAGCAAATCGGCGTCACTGTTGTCGGGGCGCCATTTGTAAGTGACGCCATAAACCTGGCCGTTGATGTCGCGCACCAGCACCTGGGTTTCGAGGCGCAGGAGGGAATTGGGGCTGGTTTCGTTGGTTTGTAATTCGAGGGTTTTGACAAAGACAGTGCCGGCGGGGAACGACCAGGTTCCGGTGGGCGCAAAAGCGATTTGTTCATTGGGCATGTAGGGCGCCCCGGTGTTGGGCACGGCCAGGTAATAAATTTTCAGAGCGTTATCGGCCCAAAGCGACACGTTCGGTTGATAAGGAATCAGTCCGCCGGCTGGGCTCAGGTTCGGGGTGTTGGTGAACACGCCGGTTTGTGAAAGCAATAGTGGCAACGAACCGTTGTAGGTCGAAGGCATGTTGAGGAATGGTGACACGGTTCCGAGGGTCGTCAGACCGTAAGGCTGGCCGGTGCCGGCCGCAACGGTGATGTTGACTGGTGAGGAGGTGCTGCTCAAGCCGCTGCCATCGATGGCGACAGCTTTCAACGCGTAAGAGCCCGATCCCAAGCCGGTGGCGGTCAACGCGTAGGGAACATTGCTGACACTGCCAAGCAGGGCGCTGTTGGCGTAGAAACTCACCGCGCTAACCGGATTATACGGCGCATCGGCACTGGCATTGATCGTGACACTGGCGCTGGCGGTATAGGTGGAGCCGTTCGTTGGACTGGTCAACAGGACCGTGGGGGGCGGATTGGTGTAGGGATAAATCTGGGTTTGCGGAATGATGGTTTGCGGCGTGGAAGGGCTGCTCCAAGCCAGCATCGCCTCCGCCCCGCCGTTGCCTTGGAAGTAATCCATGCGGATGTTGTAGAGCTGCTGGGCTTTGAGGGCGATGGTACCGGTGTAGGTCGTCGGCGCCTGATTGACCCACGCATTCACCAGCATCTGGCCATTCACCCACAGGCGCACCCCGTCATCGGCGGTGGCGTAAAAAGTATAGGTTTCGTTGAACTGGGGTTGTACAGAACCGGTCCAGCGGGTCGTGAAATTGGTTTGCCCTATCTTGGGATCCGGCCCGGTGGTGTTCCAATTGAAGTTCACCACGGCGTCGGTGCGCGTCAAGGTTGGCAGAGTGTTGAACGACACGTTGGTGAAGGCCACGCTGGTGGTGTTGGTCCAATACTGGCCCAACAACCCCGTTCCATTCCCAATGGCTGAACTGTTGATAAAGCTCGCGACGGTCACGCCGCTGTTTACCGAGCCGGCCTGCGTGGCCACGACCGCGAGGGCCACACTGTTCGTCAACAGAAGCGGGCCGGTGTAAAGAATGGAATTGGTGGTCGGGGTGGATCCATCGAGGGTGTAATAAAGGCTGACACCCGGAGACACATCGGACAGGGTCACGGTCACCGAATTGGTGAAAATGCCGCCGTTGGGTGTGATGACTGGCGTCGCCAGGAAGAGGCTGTTGCCGAAAACCGACAGCATGTATTCCGCGCCAACATAGACCTTGCCATTGGCGACGGTGGGCACGGTGAATTTGACCGCGCCGCCGGGGTTGTCCCGGGAAAGATTCTGGCTGCTGTTGTAAAGTTCCAGGGCCAGGTTGGTGGCATTGTAAGCATGTAAAACTGCCGGACCGCTGCTGGCATAAGCATCAGCCTGAATCACCCAGGCGATGCCGTTAACGAGGCCGTTGGCGGAAATGACCGGGGTGGAGCCATGATAACCAAAGGACGTGCCGGATTTGGACACGGGCGCAGCCGTCAGGACTCCGTTGGTGATGGCGAACGCCTTCATCACGTCGCCGTCGGCTTGATAGTAAATCTGGTGGTTGAAGTAAGCGGGCGAGCTAAACGCACTGCCAATTGCGCCGGGTAATGATTGCAAATAGGGGGACTGGTAGTGCCCCATGCTGTCGCGATCCACCAGGAAAATCTCGCCGGTCTTGCCCGCCCCCACGATCAGATGTGGATGGGCCACACTCCCGACCGAATCGGGCAACAACAATGGTCCACCCGACCCGAGATCAGCGTCGTTGGCCGCCATGCTGGCTTGGTCGCCGGGGGTGAAATAGTCCGCCACCTGCAGTCCGTTGGTGGTTGAAAGCTTCATGAAGCTGTCGGCGTAATCGCCGCCGTTGGTGTAGGCGCTAAACGAGCCGTTGGCGGTTTCAAAATACAGATTGGTGTTGGCATCAACGGACAGTCCGTTGCCGCCCATCCAGAGCGCGCCTTCAGCGGCATTGCCCCCAAAATCAGCAGTGGTGGCATTGGGGGTGGTATTGAAGACAAAATTGGTCAACAACAACAGATTGGTGGCGTTGAAGCCAATGACCCAACCGTGGTAGGGATCGGTGTCCGCATAACTGCCGTAGGCCACAAACAACTTCCCGCCGGCCAGCGTCAATGCCGGCCGTTGCAGTTGCTGTTCCGGGTTGAACCTCACCACTCCATTCGAACTGTCCACCCCTCTTCCCGGAACTGATGCGGTCACCAGCACCGGACTGTAGGGCCTTTCATTGCCAGTGGTGAGGTCGAGGGCATGAATGCGGTGGTAGTAGATGTTGGCGCCCTCATGGGTAAACACGTCGAAATAGATTGTGCCGGAGACCGGATCAATGACGGGCGTGCCGGTGATGCCCATTTCGGGGACCAAATCGTGATAGGCTCCATACCGGTTCCCGAAATCGTTGTTGGGCATCACGGCCGAAATGCCAAGATTGGTGCTCCAAAGCAATCCGCCGTTTGCGCCTGCGTTGCTATCCGCGTCAAAGGCATAAACACTGTCGTGTTCGGTGGCCACATAGACCACGTTATGCACCCCCTTGCCGGGAATGGCCACATTGGTCATGACCAGCGGTTGCGCGTAAACGTGTCCGTCCACCGAATAGGAAAAAATCCTGCCGAAGCTGTTTACATTGACGTTTCCCGGCGTCAGCGCGGTCTCGTTGGTGTTGGCGCCCTGGCGGGTGTTGTCATTGTGATACGTCAACATGGCCGACAAGGTCACTGGCGGATTGGAGGCCAGCGTCGTGAAGGTTTGGGAAGGCGCGGCCCAAGCCGTGCCCACATTGTTCGAGGCTGAAGCCGTGAAGAAATAGGCCGTGTTGGTGGACAAACCCGAAACCGTGGCGGCAAAAGCCCCCGACTGCTGACCCAAGTTCACGGTGTGGGACCAGCCTGCGGCATTCGTGCCGCCATCACTCGTTCCATAATAAAGGGTGACGGCCGGTGTCTGCCCCCCGGTCGAAACGATCCGCCCATTTAACGTTGCCACCGCCGCCTGGATGCCCGTCGCCGGGGAATTCGTTACCACCGCCACCGTCGGCGGTCCGGGCAGACCCAATCCGATGTCAAACGTTGCATCGTAACCGTGACTGCTGCCGAAGGTGATCGCTCCCCCGCCGGGGGGAATCAACCCAATTTCACCGCCGGGATACGGGTTGCCGCTGGCGACCCCAATGGCGTCCCAGCCACCGCCCGCGGCGGCCTTGCCAAAAGAATAGGCGTAAGTCGCATTTGCAGACAGCGTCACGGAAAGGCCGCTCCACTGCAACCAGTCGCCATCCACATAACTGACCGGCGCAGCGCTGATATAAGTCGCCAGCAAGGTTACATTCCCGCCCGAGACGGAGTAAATATGCAGCAGGTAGTTGATCGAACCGCCGGGTGAGCCACCCCCGGAATCAAGTCCGGCGCTCTGCAATGAAAGCGAAGTCAGGGTGTACCCGCCGGCGTTGTTCCCGGCGGTGAACGTCTGGCCCGGTTCGCCGGCGGCGTGGTCGGTCTGATTGTCCGTGTAATAATTCAGGGTGTCGGGAAACTTGGTGTTGCCCGCAGTGCTCAACTGGGAAATATCAGAGGACCCCGGAGTCGGGGCCGTGGCGCCGAGGTCCGTCAGGGTCGCAGGTGTCTGGGCACCAACGGTCCAGGCCGCGGCCAGGATGACAGCCGCCACCGCCAGGAGCTTCCTGAGCCTCAATCGCTGGCCGATGGCGGGTCCGGGCGACTCCTTGGGCGCGGGTGAACCGGCGGGCAGATGAATCAACACAGCTTTTTCAAGCATCCGGTCGGGTTCAAAGACTTCCGTTACGCACATAAATAACCCAGTCGGAAAGCCCCCGAATTGCCAGGGGCTTTTCGGACTGAGTGCCCCTAATGTACCCAATTCAGCCGCCAAATCAATGTCCTATGCTAAGAAAAATTGATGACAACCTTTATGAATGCTTTTTTCTGATAATGAGGTAAGCTGAATCCACGATGAATACAAACTCCCGGCCGGTTTTCCCGGCCGCATTATTGTGCAGCCTGATCCTTTGGGGGGCGTTTCCGGCCCCCGGCCGGGCGGGCGGCGACTATCAAATTTTTGTTTCCAACGAAAAATCGGGCGACCTCACCGTCATCAGCGGCGCCGACTTCAAGGTCACCGCCACCATTGCCGTCGGCAAGCGTCCACGCGGCATTCACGCGAGTCCCGACGGGAAAATGGTTTACGTGGCGCTGAGCGGCACGCCCATTGAGCCGCCGCCGAAGCTCGATGCGAATGGCAATCCCATCCTGCTCAAGAATCAGGCCGATGACGAGGACAAGCAGCCGGCCGACAAATCGGCCGACGGCATCGGGCTCGTGGACGCCGGGCAGGGAAAATTCCTGCGCAAAATTCCCGCCGGCTCCGACCCGGAACAGTTTTGCCTGAGCCCCGACGGCGCGAAAATTTACATCGCCAATGAAGACGTCGGCGCGGCGACCATCCTGGACGCCACGACCGGCAAGGTCGTGACTTTTGTTCCCGTCAGCCGTGAGCCGGAAGGCGTGGGGGTCAGTCCGGATGGGAGCTTTTTCTACGTTACATGCGAGACGGCCGGGGACGTTTTTGCCATTGATGCCAAAACCTACAAAGTCATCGGCCACCTCCAAGTTCACCCGCGGCCGCGCAGCGTGGCCTTTCTGCCGGACGGTTCGCGCGCGTTTATTCCGTCCGAGTCGGTGGGCGAATTGAACGTGATCGACACCACCCACCAGACCCTCTTGAAAGTCATCACGCTGCCGAAAGGTTCGCGCCCGATGACGGTTAAGGTTTCGCCCGACGGGAAAAAGATTTACGCCAGCACCGGCCGCGGCGGCACGGTGTGCGTGCTGGACGCGAACACCTATGCCGTGCTGAACCTGATCCCGGTTGGCAAACGCCCGTGGGGCATCGCCATTTCACCGGACGGAAAATATCTTTTCACCGCCAACGGCCCTTCGGATGATGTCTCGGTGGTTGACCTCGCCACCGAGAAAGAAATTGCCCGCATCCCGTCCCCGGGCGGTCCGTGGGGCGTGGTGGCGGTGCCGGCCGCAAAATAAACATGGACCCGACCCGTGTTCATTCTGCCGCCGTCAGGTCTCGAAGCTTTCCCAAACGCGGCCGGCCCGGTTTCACGTTGATCGAACTTCTGGTGGTCATCGCGATTATCGCGCTGCTCGCGGCCTTGTTGCTGCCGGCCCTGGCCCGGGCCAAACAGAAGGGACAGCAACTCACTTGCGTCAATAATTTGCGCGAGCAATCCCTGGCCCTCTTCCTGTATGTCGACGACGATGGGAACCTGCTGCCGCCGGTGGCGTACGATGACGCCAACGGCGACGAAGTGGACTGGCCGGTCTTGCTCGACCCCTACGTCAAAACCCCGCAAATCCATCTCTGTCCGTGTGACCTGGCGTCCCAACAGATTTCCTACGGGCTGAATGAACTTGGATTTGTTGACCTCACGGATCCGGGCGTGACCACGCCAAACCGGTTGACGGCTTTTCGGACGCCCACAACCACCGTGATGATGGGCGAAGTCGGCACCGAAGACGATTTCACCACCGCGCGGCCCGACACGTTCAAAATGACTGCGCCCGGTTCCAGCATCAACGACGACGCGGATGCCCGGCCGGTGCCACGTCATGCCCAGCGCTGTGGCCTAGGTTTCATGGATGGGCACGCCGAAGCGATGCGGCTGGATCAATTTTACCTCGATCAAAATCCGACGAACCGATGGTTTACCCCGTGACCCGGCGGGTGGCCTTCACCCGCCGATGATGAAAATTTCCTGCGCCGTGATGCTTTTGGTGCAGCCGGGCTTGAATGCCTTTGCGCGCAGAATCGTCGGACGATGCAGTTGAATCGGCTTTTCATAAGGCAAATCTGACGCCGTCGGCACGGTGCCGTCCAGGGTGTAACGAATGATCGCGTCCGGCTCGCTTTTCAAAGTCACCGCCACTGGCTGGTCATAATTGCCGCCGCGTGGGAAAATCTCGGGCGGCGGCAATACCGGCGGGCCCGGCAGGCTGTCAATCCATTGCCGCAGCAAATTCATTCCCCGCTCGTCAATCGTGTTGCGGGCCAACGGCGGCATCTTGAACGGTTCGGTCGTGTTGGCCCGCATGAACAGAATGGAACGCCAGGGATCGTTCGGCGCGATGACGCGCGGGTTGTCAATCCGCTCGTCAATCAACACGGGGCCATCGATCAAGCCCTGTTGGGCCAGCGGCGTGTCGTAACGCGCGTCGAAATAAGCGACCGTGCCCTTGGGGCGATGGCATTGGGCGCAATTGACATCCAGGTACGACCGGGCGCGGTCGGCCAGGCTTCGCGTCGGGTCGTCCGCCCCGGCCAGCCGGGGAAAATCCGGCAGAGCCGCTGCATCAAATATTGGTTCGAAGAGGCCGATGTGATTCCACGCGCGCAATTCATTGTCCGTGACGCCGGACGGATAGGTCAGGTCCCGGTTCAACTGCCGGGTTTTCACGCCGAGCACGCCGCCGGCGTTGGCGGTGTGGCAAACCAGACAATCCTGGCGGCTCGGGTAATACCACATCTGCGTTCGCGTGCCGGTCGCGGTCTTGATGGCAATGGCTTCCGTCAAGTTGGTGCTCAACAAGTCTGCATCGCTGTTGTCGGGACGCCATTTGTAGGTCGCGCCGTACACGCCGCCGTTCCGATCACAGACAAGCAGCCGCGTTTCCAGGCGGCGTTGGCGGTCCGGATGCGTTTCGTCGGTCGCCAGTTCAAAGTGTTTCACGAACACCGTGCCGGGGGGGAACGCCCATTCGCCGGACGGTGAAAATTTGATGGCGGCATTGTCGGGCACGGCGATCCAGCGCGATTTCGCCGCGCCATCTGACCAGAATGAAAGGATGAGATCATAAGGAATCAAAGCGTTGTCCGGCAGCAGCTGGCGGACATCCTTGAAAGCGCCGGTTTGCGAAAGCCTTGGAGGCAGCGCGCCGTCCGCCCGGTCCGGCAGGAGCAGATAAGCCCTGGCGGGCGGTCGTGAATGCAGCCCGTAGGCGGGGAAAAGCGGCGCGGTGGCAAGCGGGAAGCCGGGCGCCTCAACAAAGATCAGCAGCGCCACCGTAATGACTGCCACTCGGGAATATTTTTCAGGGAATCGAAAGGCAAACCTCATTTAACTTCACCGGCGGGAGCCGGGATTTTGTTTTCATCGGCCTGAAGATTCAGTCTGACGGCCGTTTCCAGGCTGGCGGAAAACCGGCGAACCGTGCGTTGGAGGCTGCCGACGGAAGTGTACGAGTACTGGCCGGCGGGATAACCCTCAATGACGACATAATCGTAGAGTTTGGGCCTTGCGCGCCGCGATTTAGGAAGGTTGGTGAGCGCCACCAGGCCGGCACAAATGGAACCGGGCGTGTTGCTTTCCACCAGATTGGGGTCGCGGCTGGCGGTGACCGTGCCGGGCACGAGCCAGGAACGGTCCAGCGGTTTCCGCAGCAGATTCGTGTAGCCGCTTTCAACGACCAGCCCGTCTGGAAGGATTTTGAGCACCTTGCCGCAAATGGAGCGGCGGCCGTTGATGCAGACGGCCCGCATCTGCTCGGCCTGTTGCACGATGGACGGACCCAGGTTGGTCTGGCTTTGAAATTGTTCTGGCGGTGAGTTTGAAATTTCATCCGGACGATTGGTGAAACCGCCAACGTTGGTCTGCGCCAGTGCCGGCAGCGTTGCCAGGGAGAACAAGATCGCGAATTTCATACATCCCGCGTCCACCGTGATTTTATTTAACACAGTTTTTTGATTCGGCAAGGGTTTCCACGCGGCGATCCGCGGATGGAAATTCGATTATTCCGCCAGATCCGGCAGGCCGGCGGCCAAGGCGTAAACCAGCGCGGCATTCCAGTTGATGGCGATTTCGTTGGTCCGGAAATCCCCCCGTTCATCATGCCAGTCGGTGGCCTTGGGATGCGGGCCGCCGACCAGATAGCCGGGCCACGGATGATCCAGGTATTCGCCGGTGTCGCGGCGATCGTGCGGGTGTTGCGGCGGACGGAAACCGATGCCCGTGACAAACGACCGGCCATAGCAGTTGCGCCCGAACAAATGATTCAGCGCGTCGAGGCAGGTGCCGCGATAAACCGGTTTGCCGGGTGAAAGGCGGCTGGCGGCCATGAGAATGATCGTTTGGCGGGCCACGCCACCATTGTCGCCCCAGAAGTACCGCGAGCCCAACGGACGGTTGTAACCATCACGGCTGGCGGTTTGTACGATGTCATCCGCCACCGACAGCAGGTTGTCGTGAACCAGTTTCACCAGGGCCGGGTCGCGGCCAGGTCGCGCGGAAAAAAGATAGGTGATGAGTCCCAAATCCTTCACTTCGTCCCAATCGAAATCCGCGTCCACCTGGCCATGCACCGTTTTGATGCGGGTCTCCAGATCAGCCAACGCGTCGGGTGAGCCGGTGGTTTCCCAGAGTTCGGCCGCCGCCCACAGACGATTTTGCGGAACGCCATTCTGCCGGTGGTCAGGCTGATTGATTTCATAGACGCCGGTGTGGAAACCTGTCTGGTCGGCCGGATGATATTCCGGGTGGGCTTGTAAAAACTTGTAGCTCAATTGGGCGGCTTGCAGGCAACGGCTGGCAAAAGCCGGGTCGTAGGGCTGAAAAATCCGGGCAGCCTGGGCGGTCATCCCCACAAAATCCGCCGTGGCTTCGCTGCCCCAAGGCGTGAAGTAACGGTTGGTGGTCTCGAGTTCCGGCGGGATGAAACCGCCGAAGCCCCGGGTGGTGAGTTTGTGATACACCGAGCCATCCGGCGCCTGCATGGTCAGCAGCCAGTCCATCTCCCATTTGATCTCGGCGAGAAAATCCGGCAGTTTGCCGCCGGACTCCGGGAGGTCGAGACGGATCTGGCGGAGTTGCGGGCCGAAATCCTCCCAGGCGCGGAACAGAGAGCCGACCGCGACGCCGGCGTTGACGGTGTATTTGTTGTAATCCCCCGCGTCATGCCAGCCTTTCGTGCCGTCCTTGTTCGTATGTCCGCCGCCGACGTAATCCAGCCACGCATCGTTGGTGTGACAGGCGGCATGGGCGAAGGTTTCACCGTGATAGGTGGCGCTGACCGCCGTGCCGCACCGCCACAAATAAAATCCGCGCATGACGGTCTGGTACGGTTCACGGTAAATGCCGGTCGCAATGTGGAACGGTGCGGAACGACCCACGCCCGGCACGTCGAGTTGGTAGTCGCCGGGCTGGGTGACTGCCGAAAAATCCGCCGTGCCAAGTTGTTCCTGCGTATCCGGGTTCAACTCCGGGCCGGTGACCCTGCCGCTCAAGACGGTTGCGTTGTCGGCCAGGCGAATGACAATAAAGTTTGTGCCGGGCGCGGCGATGGTTGCTTGTTTCTCCGCACCGGGGAGGTACCCGACCGTGTTGAGGCGGATCTGGAGCGATACCTCTTCCGCGGCCCTGGCAGAGTGGATGAGCAAAACCGTCATCAGGCCAATCGCCCAACCAGCCCTTCCGCGGTGTTGGTGGCAGGTCTTTGAGTTCAAACCGGGATTTCGGGGTATCATCCGCCCAGCCAAGCGGTTTTTACCTTTATTTGCAAGCACCCAAGGCAGGCGGCGGTGTCATTAATTTGTATGACGCATGGTTTCCGGTTGTGTCTTGCACACTCTCCCGGTGCCAAATATGCTCCCCGTCATGAATTCCGCCCATTGCCGGTCCGTTTCGTTCCATGCCGTTTTGATCACACCAGTCCCCATCCTTTAACGCAAAATCCCTTTCCCATTCTATGCAACTACATTGGATCGACCTTAGCATTATTGCGCTGTATCTGATTGCCACGATTTTTGTCGGCTTTTGGGTTTCCAAACGGGCGTCCAAGGACATGAAGTCCTATTTTCTGGGTGGCAACAAGCTGCCTTGGTACATGCTGGGCGTTTCCAACGCGTCGGGCATGTTCGATATCTCAGGGACCATGTGGCTGGTGTATGTGACGGCCACGTATGGCATGAAAGGGGTTTGGCTGCCGTGGCTCTGGCCGGTGTTCAACCAGATTTTCCTGATGGTTTATATGTCCATCTGGCTGCGGCGTTCCAACGTCATGACCGGGGCGGAATGGATCCAGACCCGGTTCGGCAAGGGCCCCGGCGCCACGGCGTCGCACATCATCGTGGTCGTGTTTGCGCTGGTGAGTGTGATCGGGTTCCTTGCCTACGCGTCCAAGGGCATCGGCAAGTTCGCCGGCGAATTCCTGCCGGGACATCTCTCGGATGACACCTATGCCTGGATCCTGATGGGCATCACGACATTCTACGTTGTCAAAGGCGGCATGTTCAGCGTGGTCTTTACCGAAGTCATCCAGTTTTGCATCCTGACCGTCGCCTCCATCGCCATTGGCATCATTGCCATGGTCAAGGTCGCTCCAGACATGCTCGACAAGGTGGTGCCGGCCGGCTGGCATGATTTGTTCTTCGGCTGGAACCTGAACTTGAATTGGACCTCCATTCCCGAAATCAACAACCGGATTGCCACGGACGGCTATTCGCTCTTTGGCATTTTCTTCATGATGATGTGTTTCAAGGGAATCCTGATCAGCGCGGCCGGCCCCGCGCCCAATTATGACATGCAGCGGGTTCTTTCGACCAAGGGCCCCCGCGAGGCGGCGCTGATGAGTTCGACGGTCAACGTGGTGCTGTTCTTCCCGCGGTACATGATGATCATGGGTCTGACGGCTTTGGCTCTGGCCTTCTACTCCACGGATTTGGCGGCGATGGGCAAGGATCTGGATCTTGAAAAAATATTGCCGCTGGCCCTGGCGAAGTTTGTGCCGGTCGGCATTCTCGGTCTGCTCATGGCCGGCCTGCTGGCGGCATTCATGTCAAATTTTGCGGCGACCGTCAACGCGGCCCCGGCCTATCTCGTCAACGACATTTACAAACGGTATATCAATCCCCACGCCTCCCAAAAACGCTATGTGTGGCTGAGCTATGTCGCCTCCTTCACGGTCGTCGTGGTCGGCCTGCTCTTCGGTCTGATCACGCATTCCATCGACTCGATCGTGCAGTGGATAGTGTCGGGTCTGTGGGGCGGCTACACGGCCTCGAACGTTCTGAAGTGGTATTGGTGGCGGTTCAACAGCTGGGGTTATTTCTGGGGCATGCTCACTGGCATTGGCAGTTCGCTGACCATGCCGGTGCTGTTCCCGCAACTCCATGCCATCAACACGTTCCCGATCATCCTGGGGATTTCATTGGTCGGCTGTTTTATTGCCACCTTCCTGACCCAACCGGAAGAGGACCAGGTCTTGAAGGCTTTTTATCGCCGGGTGCGGCCCTGGGGATTCTGGGGGCCGGTCCATGCACTGGTGGTCAAGGAAGACCCCGGCTTTCAGCGGAACAAGGATTTCTTCCGCGACATGTTCAATATCGTGGTTGGTACCATCTGGCAGACGTGTTTCATCGTGCTGGCCATGTTCCTGGTGACGCGTCACTTTCGCAACGCCGCCATCACGCTGGTGGTGCTCGCGGTCACCTGTTTCATCCTGAAAAAATCCTGGTATGACCGGCTGCCGGCACCCACACCGGATCCCCTGCCTGAGTCGCCGACCCAGCCAGAAGAAGCCGCCGCCACTGCTCATTGATATTTTACACGAAAATTCAACATCACTATGCGTTACGGATACTTTGACGACAAAAATCGCGAATACGTCATCACCCAGCCCGATACTCCCCTGCCGTGGATCAATTACCTCGGCTGCGAATCGTATTTTGGCCTCATCTCGAACACCGCCGGCGGCTATTCGTTTTACCGGGATGCCCGCCTGCGCCGCCTGACCCGGTACCGCTACAACAATGCGCCGTTCGACGTCGGCGGCCGCTACCTCTACCTCCGCGACAATGAGAACGGCAAATTCTGGTCGCCGTCCTGGCAGCCCACGCGCACCAAGCTGGACCAATACGAATGTCGTCACGGCATGGGCTATACCACCATCAGTTCGAGCTACCGTCAGATCGAGGTGCAAACCACCTATTTCGTGCCGCTGGGTGAAACGCTGGAAATCTGGAAATGTCAGGTGACGAACCGCCGCAATAAACCCGCAAAACTCTCGCTCTTTTCCAGCATCGAGTTCTGCCTGTGGGACGCGCAGGATGATGCCACCAATTTCCAGCGCAATTTTAGCACCGGCCAGGTCGAAATTGTGGATGGGGTCATCTACCATAAGACCGAATATCGCGAGCGCCGCAACCACTTTGCCTATTTCGCCTGCTCGGAAAAACTCGCCGGTTTTGATACGCAACGCGACACCTTCCTCGGCGCCTATCGCAGCTGGGACAGCCCGGCGGCGGTGGAAGCCGGCAAATCGTTCAACTCCGTCGCGCACGGCTGGGCGCCGCACGGTTCACATCACGTCAAAGTGAATTTAAAGCCCGGCGAGACCAAGGAAATCATCTTTGTCCTCGGCTATCACGAAAATGCGGTGGATAAAAAATTCGACCCGCCGGATTCCCAGACCATCAACAAAAAAACCGTCAGGCCCGTCATCGCAAAATATCTCGACGGCAAAAACGTCGCTGCCGCGTTCCAGGCCTTGCGCAAAAACTGGGACGGCCTGCTGGGCGTTTACCAGGTGCAATCGCCCGACGTTCATGCCAACCGCATGGTGAATATCTGGAACGCCTACCAGTGCATGGCCACGTTCAACATGTCGCGCTCGGCGTCGTTTTATGAATCCGGCATCGGCCGCGGCCTCGGCTTCCGGGATTCCAACCAGGACCTGCTTGGCTTTGTCCAGATGGTTCCCGCCCGCGCGCGCGAACGCATCCTCG
This sequence comes from Verrucomicrobiia bacterium, assembly GCA_049280815.1. Taxonomy (GTDB): domain Bacteria; phylum Verrucomicrobiota; class Verrucomicrobiia; order Limisphaerales; family UBA11358; genus UBA11358. The sequence goes on from JBAPQW010000014.1 coordinate 32,449, forward strand.
ACATCGCCGCCACGCAACTCAAGAGCGGCGGTGCGTTTCATCAATATCAGCCGCTCACCAAACGCGGGAACAACGACATCGGCAGCGGGTTCAACGACGATCCGCACTGGCTCATCCTGGGGGTCGCGGCTTATCTCAAGGAAACCGGCGACTGGAGCATCCTCGACGAGCCGGTGCAGTTCGAGAACGAGCCCGGCTCGGAACAGCCGCTTTACGAGCACCTCCGCCGCAGCTTCAATTACACCCTTGAGCGCATTGGCCCGCACGGCCTGCCGCTCATCGGCCGCGCCGACTGGAATGATTGCCTGAACCTCAATTGCTTTTCCGACACGCCGGGCCAGTCGTTTCAGACCACCACCAACAAGGACGGCACGACGGCCGAATCAGTATTCATCGCCGGGCTGTTTGTCATGGCCGGGAAGGAACTTGCTGCCATTGCCAAGAAGCGCAAGCAGAACCAGGAAGCCGAACGTTGCCTGGCCGAGACGGCCAAAATGGAAAAGATCATTTACCAGCACGGCTGGGATGGCAACTGGTTCATCCGCGCATACAACGACTTCAGCCAGCCCATAGGTTCCAAAGTGTGCAAGGAGGGCAAGATTTTCATCGAATCGCAGGGCATGTGCGTGATGGCCGGCATTGGCCTCAAGGACGGCAAGGCGAAACTGGCTTTGGATTCAGTGAACAAACACCTCGCCACGAAGCATGGCATCGTGCTCCAGCAGCCGGCCTTCACGAGGTATTACATCGAGATGGGCGAAATCTCCTCGTACCCGCCGGGCTACAAGGAAAACGCCGGCATCTTCTGCCACAACAATCCATGGATCATCATTTCCGAAACCATGGTCGGCAACGGCAACCGCGCCTTTGATTATTACACGCGCATCAATCCCTCGGCGCGTGAGAAAATCGGCGACGTGCACCGTTGCGAGCCATATGTGTTTGCCCAGATGATTGCCGGCAAGGACGCGCCGACCCACGGCGAAGCGAAAAACTCGTGGCTCACCGGCACCGCCGCCTGGACCTACTTCACCATCACCCAATGGATTTTGGGCATCCGGACCGATTACGATGGTCTGCGGGTGGACCCGGTGATTCCGTCGAAGTGGAAGGGTTTCAGCGTCACGCGCCGTTTCCGCGGCAACACCTATGTCATTGAGGTGAAGAATCCAAAGGGCAAACAGCGCGGCGTGAAGAAGCTGCTGGTCAATGGGAAGGTAATCGCGGGCAACTTGTTGCCCGTGCGTCCGCCGCAGTCAACCCCGATCCAGGTTCAAGCTGTTCTTGAAGGCTGAACCCATGTTTGTCCCGGAGGGACAAATGAAAGTAGCCCGGCGTTTTAACGCCGGGTTCAGGTCCGATTTGAGTCACGTCCCGCAGGGACGGTTGCCACACGATCCGAGACGCTCGTTCAGCCGTCCCTGCGGGACTCGCCCGTTCACGAAAGGGCTCCCGGCGTTGAAACGCCGGGCCATTTCCATCCGGTCCCTCTGGGACAAGGCATCACCAGCAAACCTTGAAAGAAATCAACTGTTATGAAAATCTTCCCTTCCCTCGCGCGAGCAGCCGCCCTGTTCAGTGTCTTGTGCCTGAGCCTGCTATTGGCATCCTGTCAGACGAAACCGTCCGCGGACCAGGCTCCGCTGGTGGTTGCGGCCAAAGCTGCACCAGTGGAACAACCGCCGGCTCAAGCCCAGGTCCAACGCATCCCAAACGGGGTTCAACTGAACACCGCTGCGTTGAACGTGAAGGTACAGTTCTACGCTGCCGACATCGTTCGTGTTGTGAAATGGCTGCCCGCCGGAACACCCGAAAAATCGAGCCTGGTCGTGATTCAAACCAACCTGCCGGACTTGAATCTCCAATTTCAGGAGAACGCCGACAACATCACGCTCGGTTCCGGTAAAATCACCCTGCAACTGTCCAAACATGACGGCGTCATTCAATATCTGACCGCCGACCGCCAGATTATTTTGCAGGAACAGGGCGGAGCAGAGATTGCTCCGGTCAAGATCGCGTTTGAAACCAACGCCTTCAGTGTCCGTCAAAATTTCAAACTCTCGCCGGACGAGGGGATTTACGGCTTGGGCCAGCATCAATCCGGTTACATGAATTATCGCGGGCGCACCGTCAAGCTGGTGCAGGCCAACACCCAGGCGGTCACCCCGTTCCTGGTTTCCACCCTGGGTTACGGGTTGCTGTGGGACAATTATTCCAAAACCATTTTCAGCGACGACCCGGAACACATGTCGCTCTGGTCGGAGGTGGCCGACAACATTGATTACTATTTCATCGGCGGCACAAACATGGACGACGCCATCGCCGGCTACCGCGAGCTGACCGGCGTGGCGCCGATGTACGGCAAATGGGCTTATGGTTACTGGCAAAGCAAGGAGCATTACGCCGATCGCGATGAGCTGCTGGCGGTCGCGCGGGAGTATCGCGAACGCCAGATTCCGATCGATGGCATTGTGCAGGACTGGAATTACTGGGGCGGGAACAGCAACTGGAGCGGCATGTTCTTCGATCCGATCACCTATCCCGAGCCGAAGGAGATGATTGATATTTTGCACCAGGAAAATTTCCACCTGATGATTTCCATCTGGGCGGGACTCGGCGCGGCCACGCAGATTTACCAGGACATGGAAAAAAAGGGTTATCTGTATCCGACCGTGGGCTGGGCCAACTTCAAATACTTCGACGTGTATAATCCGGCGGCCAAGGACCTGTACTGGCAGTATGTGAGCCAGGGTCTCTTCTCGCAGGGAATCGACGGGTGGTGGATGGATTCAACCGAACCCGACATTGTCAATGCCATCACCAAGGAATCGGAGGAGTATGAAATGAAACGGGTGGGGACCAACCATCTGGGCTCGTTTGCCCGCTATCTCAACACTTATCCGCTGCTCGACACCGAATCGATCTATAAACATCAACGGCAGGAAACCGACCAGAAACGCGTGTATATCCTGACCCGCTCAACTTTCGCCGGGCAACAACGTGCGGCCGCCACCACGTGGTCGGGCGACATCGGCGCAAACTGGGATGTCTATAAGCGGCAGATCACCGCCGGCCTGAATCATTCCATGGCCGGGATTCCGTATTGGACGTTTGACATCGGCGCTTTCAACATCGGCAGCTACGAAGGCGTGTTTCCGAATGGGGGCAAGGACCCGGCCTATCAGGAGTTATATACCCGCATGTTTCAACTGGGTGCTTTTTGCCCCATCTTCCGCTCGCATGGCTCGGAAACACCGCGGGAAATCTGGCAGTTCGGCGATTTCACCGATGTGCTCGTGAAGTTCGACAACCTGCGCTATCGCCTGATGCCCTACATCTATTCGCTGGCCTGGCAGGTGACGGACAGCGGTTACACCATCATGCGCGGCCTGCCCATGGATTTTACCGCGGACCAGAAAACCTATGGCATTGACGACCAGTTCATGTTTGGGCCGGCCATCATGGTTTGTCCCGTGACGGAATACATGCTCCATCGGCCGCCGGAGAACAGCATCCCCATCGCGCCGGAATTCTTCCGGACAAAGGACGGCCAGCCGGGGCTGAACGTCAAATATTACAGCGACGACCAGTTCCAGACCCTCTGCCACGAGCAGGTGGAGACCAACGTCAACCTTTACTGGTACACCGGCTGGCCCGATTACATCACCAGTCCCAAATTTTCGATGCGTTGGGAAGGCAAGCTGGTGCCGAAGGCAACCGGGACCTATCGTTTCCATTTCAAAAGCTTCGGTCCGAAGCGTGTCTTTTTGGATGGCAAGGAGGTTCCCAACAATTATGTCGCGACGGAAGCCATGACCGTTCCGGTGGAGCTCGAGGCCGGCAAGGAATATGACTTCGCCTGCGAGACGGCCAATTCGGTCCTGGGCGCCTTCAAGGCCCAGCTTTTCTGGAAGACGCCGGAAATTTTTGCCCGCGAACAAATTGTCGAGCCGCGAGCGCAGACCCGATCGGTTTATCTGCCGGCCGGAACGCAATGGGTGGATTTCTGGACCGGCCAGACCCTTCCGGGCGGTCGGACCATCCAAGCGGATGCGCCCATCGACAAGATTCCGCTCCTGATCCGGTCAGGCTCCATCATCCCCATGGGCCCGTTCATTCAATATGCGGCGGAAAAACCGGCCGATCCAATTGAATTGCGAATTTATCCCGGTGCGGATGGCAGCTTTACGTTGTACGAGGACGAGAACGACAATTACAACTACGAGAAAGGCGTCCACGCCACCATCGCCTTCCACTGGGACGACGCCAAACGTCAACTCACCATCGATGACCGGAAAGGCACCTTTCCCGGCATGTTGAAAGAGCGCACCTTCAACGTCATCATCGTGGGCAAAGAACACGGCACCAGCGTGGAGACCACCGACAAACCGGACAAGACCATTTCATACCAGGGCGACCGGCAGGTGGTTCAGTTGTAAAACTCCGTGTCTGAAATGACTGTGGGTGTTTATTAACAACCACGCAATCAAAGCTTCGGCTCAAAAATGAGCCCCATGAACAAAATCGTTCCCGTCTGTTCATCCGCAATCAGGAATAGAAACGGACGATCCACAATCATTTGGAATGGCGGCGGTGGCGGATTGATTTCCGCCCCTGCCGACATGGTTAAATCGGTCACTGCCGCCGCCTCGGTGCCTTCCTCGCTTACGTCGACGAACGTTTTTTGTCGAACAGCCGAGATGTAAAGCGACCGGTTGGATATTCCCGAAAAATCTACTGGGCCGGATCCTCTTTCAAACGCCGCTTTCATTCCCATCACTTTTAGTGGTGGTTCAAGTTCCACGCCGTATTCGAGTTTAAACTTCGGGAGCACGACGATGCCTTCCCGGTCTTCAAACCCCGGCCGGGTGACCCGTTCCCATTTGTCGCCGGTCATGATGCTCACAAGCTTTTGCGGGCTGGAGCCGGGATCGGGCAGAAAAACATACATCGCCAAGCTGTAGCCTTCATACGGCAGACGCACCGCCTGATAACCTGACCCGCGCCGATAGGAAAAGCGGTCGCTCTTTTCCATCATCGGAAGTTGTTTCTGGCTTCCACCCCGCAAATGGAACACCCGGTTTTTTGTGTTCTTGCTCTCAAACGGGTGCTGCCATTTCCCCTTGAAATAAACCGCATTGGCCAGAAACAGGTCGGGTGGTGGAGACATCATCCCGTCCGCAATATGGGTGATTTTCCCTCGCGTTTTTTCGCTGGCCCATGAATTGATGACCTCAACCGAATGGGAGTTGGTGAAGTCGAGAGCATCTACTGTTGCCCCGAAGAATTGCTGGTTGCAGGAAATGAAATCAGGTTTGGCGGGAATTCCTTGTTGATACCAGATCGCGTTGGCGATGGTGAGGATATTATTGGTGTCCAAGTTGTTCAGGGATTGGTTGATATCCCGGCTGGCTGTGTTCACGACGGCCTGCATCCGGGAAGTCGTACCCAAAACCTGTTGCATCTCCGTTTTGGTCTGGCCTCCGGCGCCGTTGCCGGCCATTTGCAACACCGTGGAAACGCCGAAGGGCGAGATGAAAATATTGCCACCCGGCTGGGCCTTGGCGAGCTGCTTCAACAACTTGAATGCAAAACCGGGATTGGCTGAGGCAAGCAGCTGATCTTCGGCGACCGGCGCGGCGAAGCCTGCAAGCGGGAGAAGCAATATCGCGATGAGGGGGCGAGCCGGTGCGGATATTCAATTATTTTGAGTGAAGCACTCATGGCAATTCAAAAGGAATTGTAAATGAGATTCCGTCTGACACTGGGAATTGTAAAGCATGGAATGATGAGGCTGGCGAGGGCGGCAGGAAGTGTTGGCGGGTGCTGCACGCCGATCGTTGCACTATGACTATGACTGTGGAGCGCAAGGAGTGAGATTGTCTTGAAACCGTAGCAGCGGACGTGAGTCCGCTCCAATCTCGGACGAATTTCCAGGAATAATGAGCCGACGCACGTCGGCTGCCACCTTAAAATGGAGTTATGAGACAGTCTCAGAGTGACGCACCCTTACTCTAAGGCAACGGCGGCCCGACTTGGATGCGATAGAACTGGGCCGGCAACGTCGCGGGGTTGGAGTCGATCCACGCAAACGGCATCGGCGGTGAGTTGGTGATGAACAGCGTGCGCCAGTCCACCAGATTGCTCGACACCTGCACGGCATAATCCGGACCCGCCTGGCCGCTGACCTGGAATGCAAACAGACCGTTGTTCAACGCGAGCGAGGTGGCGGTGGGCAGGGTGAGTGGGTTCACCGTCACCGTGAAGCTTTGTGTTGCACTCAGGCTGGGGGTGCCGTTGTCGGCCACCATCAGTGAAATCGGATTAGTCGTATTGGCATCCGTTACGAATGGCCGCCATGAGAAGGCGCCAGTGTTGGTGTTCAACGTCGCGCTGCCCGGCCCGATCAGCAGGCTGAAGGTGAGGGTCTGCGGCGGTTGATCTGTATCCGTGGCGCTGGCGGTGAAGGCGACGGTCTGGCCGACGTTTACCGTCCAGTTGCTGATGGCCGCCAGCACCGGCGGAGTGTTGGACAGGATATCGCCGTAAATGACGCCGCGTCCTTCCGTTCCGAAGTAAACCCGGCCATAAATGCGCCGGTCGGCACACAAGCTGTGGAGCCATCCGTTGCCAATGCCGAATTGATGCTGGTTGTCGTTGATGCGTGTCCAGGAGACGCCTCCGTTATCCGAGCGATAGAGACCGAACACACCGCCGATGGTGGCGCTGACGAAAATGGCCGGATAACTCTGGCCCGGCGCGGTCATGCCGACGCTGACGAATGTTGCCTGTACGCCGGAATTGACCGCAAAGGTCGCGCCCGAGTCGGTTGAATGCGCCAGGCCGCTGCCCGAGAGTGGAACCCAGAGGTCACCTTCGTGGCCGAACACGGCGCAGGGCGTGCCCCCGCCGGAGGCAAGCGTTCCACTCGCGGTGAAATTCGTGCCTCCGTTTGCGCTGACATAAATCCGGGTGCCGGAATAGATATAAAACTTGCTGGCGTTCACGCGGTCGGCGACCGGTACGCGGTTTCCCGTGGGGCCGCCGGTTGAAGCTGTCCAGGTGGCTCCGTGGTCGATTGAGTAGTACGCCATTCGGTTGGTGGAAGCCACGGTGGAAGGAATCCAGACCAACCGGGTGCCGTCGGCTGAAATCGCAACGTTGCCCGACCCATTGAGCGCTGGCAGGGTGTTCGTCACGAAATCCTGCCAGGTGGTGCCGCCGTCCAGCGAGCAGGAGCCCCAGTTGACGTCCGAAAAAAGGCGCACAATGATGTTCGGATCATTGTCTGCAAAATCAATGCCCGAGGATGTCCCGCGGTGCGTTGAAAAATAATCTGCCAGTGGAGGAGTTACATCCACATTGAAATGCCGGAACCCGCCCTGGTCACCCACCTGGCTCAACAGGTATGGCCCGGTGGGCGGGCTGGCCAGCCCCAGAGGCACCGTTTCCTCCAGGCCGTCGCTCGTAAAATTCCAGTTCACGGTTCCGCCCGAATCGCTGGCGGTCAGATTGGCGCAACTGAAGACGCCGTAGCCGGTGACGTACCAGGCGCGGTCGGAATTAAAAGGATCGATTTGAACGTTTTCACACCAGTGCGGAGTCCGCGCGACCGCCCACGGCGCACTGCTGTTCCCGGGCAGGCCAGAGGCCGTCGTTTTCCAGGAAACGCCGCCGTCGGTGCTGCGATAAATCTGGTCGTAAGGCGGGGGCCACCAGCGGTCCACGGTCGAAACCACCAGGGTGGCGGGATGCTGCAGGTCCACGGACACGCCGCCCCAGCCGCCCTGCTCGCCCGACAGTTTGATGGGAGACACGTCGGCGGACGCGAGAGTGGACAGATTGACTTTGTAAACGGCGCCGGTGGTGACATTGTCGTTGGGACCGCAGGAGTCATTGAAGGTGATGTACATGTTCCCCAACCCGTCCTGCGCGGCATGATGTGGCATGAGCGTGGCCGGCCCGGCATTGGCAACCAACGACCAGGTGGCGCCACCGTCGGGGCTGCGATAGAGACTGTTGTTGGTCTGGGAGAGACCGGCAAAAATCACCGGCGTGGCGCTGCCGGGCGACCCGCTGCTCTTGACGAATTGCACGAAAACAATCCCAACGCCATTGGCCGTGGTACTGACCGGGAAGCTGCTCACCAGCGACCAGGTCGCGCCGGAATTGACGCTCTTGTAAAGACCCTGGCTCTTGGTGCCGTAGAACAGGATGCTGTTCAGGTTTGGGTCCACGGCCATCCGCTCGCCGCCGCCCCGGCCGCGGGCATTCCCATCCAGCGAGAACGGCGGCGTAAACGACGTGAAGGTTGCGCCCTGATTGGTGGAGACCAGGATATATTTCAAGGTTGATGAACCGCGGCTGGCGGCGATGTAAAGACGGTTGCTGTCCGAGGGATCAATCGCGAAGCTCTCGATTCCGTAGATGTTGGCGTCTGCGCCGAAGTCGAGCAGGGGAATCCAGGAATTGCCGGCGGCGTTCCAGCGATACGCGCCGCCGATGTCCGTGCGCGCATACACGACGCCCGGGGCATTCGGATGCGTGATCAGACCCGAGACAAACCCGCCGCCCTTGATCACCACGTTCTTCCAGTTGTAGGTCTGTCCAAAGGACGTCATGGCGGACAGGAACAAGACCAAAATCAATTCGAGCTTGCGGGTTTGCATTGATCCAACCAAGGATGACAGGATGGATTTCGAAGCTTTTGAAACAAACGGCATGGCACTAATGAATCACATTTTCATCAATTCGCCAACAGGCCATTTGGGTTCATTTCCCGGCGGCGAACACGGCGTAGCTGTGTGGCAGCAGATGAATGTTAAATGACGTGCGGTTCTCCTCGGTTTCCCGCCAGCGTCCCGGTCCCTGCGTCGGAGCCTGGCCGGTAATCACTTCGCCGGTGACCAGATTTTTGAGACGCGTGAAATTCCCGGTCAAGGAAACCTTCGTGTCGGTTTCGGTGGGCAGATAGGACTCGACGATGAATGTGTGGTTGTCATACGCGAACAGCGCCACCTGGCTGGGGCCATCGAGCCGGACGGGGAACCCACGCATCACATAATTCTTGATGGCACTCGTGACGCCTGGGGGCAGCGAATAAAGATCGCTGAAATTTTCCGGCATCGTCCAGATGTAAAGCACGCCCTTGGAATAGCGGTCCATCAGCAGGAGCGGATAGCCATTGCCGTTGGCCAGAAGGCGGACGACCGGCCATGCGTCGTTGGTGAGAAAGAAGATTTCGGGGAACAGGATGTCCTCGCCTTTCCCGCCGGCGAGCGTCGAGCCGGAGCCGGAGCCGAAGCCGCCGAAGTATTCATGCGCAAGCACCTTGTGGTCGGTGTACCGCGCTTCAACAATGTCTTTGATGCCCCGATCCTGGAGCGCATGCAGCAAGCCGGAGGTGATGACCACCGATTTGCCGGCGGTCAACTGCCCCTTGATTTTGGCAACAATTTCCGGATCGAACTTGGCGGATTCAGTCAACAGGATCAGGTCCGCATTGGTCGGGAACTGAGGATAAAGGTCGATGGGAATGCCGATCATCCCCAAATAATTGTGCAGGAAATCCTCGCCGGTGGATTGATAGGGTTTGTAGCTGGCGATGCCAATCGGATTGCCGAGTTGGCCCATGAACGGGTCCACTTGTTCCAAGGCATAACCGGCGACGCGCGCGATGGTGGGTTCAGGCGATCCGGCCGGGGCATTATTCGTATAGGCCTGCAACAGCTGGTTGTAATCGAAACTGGTGTGCAGATCCTGCCACACGGCGCGATCACCCATTGGGATGGGCCGGCTCATAGCCGACCACTCGAACAGCATCATTTGCCGCGCCTTGGCGAACATCGTGTCCCACAACTGCTCGGCGTAGCGGTCAATGTAACGGATGCTGTAGGTATCCACCCAGCCGCCGCCATTGCGTGCCGGCGCAATGTTCTCGAAGTATCGGATGATGAGATAGCTCTCGTACGGCTGCAAATGCTGGTCGGTCATGGCCGGGTCGCGGGTTTCCGTGCCGGTGTAAATACCGTCGAACAGCTTGGGTTCGCGGTCGAGGTCATAGCCCAGGCCCTGGAAATGTTCATACCAGTTGGGAAATTTAATGACGAGTTTGACCTTGGGGTTCACCGCCCGGGCTGGCTTGATGATGAGATTTTCCGCGGCGTCATCCATCAAACCGAGCCGGAACTGCGTCCAGGTGTTCGTGCCCTTGGCGGCGATGTCCGAATCATTCTTGGTGGTGACAAAAAAGAAATCGTCCTGAATGATCTCGTCGAAATGCCGCGCGGCCAGTTCCGCGGCCTGCTGGACGAACTGGCGGTCGGCGGGGTCGGTGTAGCAGAACGAGCGGAACTGCCCGGAGCCGCCAGCCGACAGCGCCATGCCGCCAGCGACCCGCACGCCGCGGTCGAGGAAGAATTTTTTGACCCGCTCCAGCAAGGCATCGCTGGCGAGGTCCCGGTTGCGCTGGGCCTCGATGTACACCTTGTCCACCTTCAACTGGGCGTGGATGCGGTTCCAGTCGTTGGTCAGGTTTTCGGGGTCTTCGAAACGCTGCACGACGCCGACCGGGATGTAGATGGCGACGTCGAAGTTGGTGTAATTACCGGCGAAGCAGCATGTGGCTGCAAGCAACATACTGCTGACGAACATCCCGGCGGCCGGGCAGAGAGAACAGAATGGGTTCCGCATGTGGCCGGCACTTTTTCCGAAAGCCCCAGACGATGCAAGCTGGAAGATATACTGCCGGCGTCGATCCGGTTCGGGCCAGAGGTCGCGCCACCACCACCTTGACGCCAATCCCCTGTGGACTTTAAAACCCAACTCAACTAAAACATGGATGCCTCATGAATCCAAAATTTATCTGCCAGCCTGGGGCAGGATCATGGTCTGCGGAGAGCGTTTGTTTGCCGGTCCGCATCCGTCTGGTGGCATCATTCAGTTGCTGGCTCAAATCGTTTGCCTGGGTGGGTTTAATGGGGGCGTTTTGGTGTATCTCACTAATCTCCACCACTTTCGCCGCCTCGATGCCAAACTATATCACGCGGATGTGGACGACAGATGACGGATTGCCCGGCAGCCGGGTGACGGACGTGATCCAGGCGCGCGACGGTTATCTATGGCTGGGCACGCGGAGCGGCTTGGCGCGGTTCGACGGCGTGCGATTCACGGTGTTTGACCACAGCAACACGCCGGAGATGCGGAGTCAACATGTGACGTGTCTGTTTGAAGATTCGGGCGGAACAATTTGGATCGGACATGAAACCGGAGAGTTGACCTGCTATAGGGCTGGAAGATTCCAGACCGTTCCCGTCAAGGCCTCGTGGCAGGGCGGCCAGATTTTTGGCATCGGCGCCGATGCGGGAGGCGACATCTGGCTTTTGAACGAGGTCGGCGAGCTGGCCCGCGTGAGGGATGGCTTGGTCATTCCATCGCCCCAAGGCAAGGTCGTGCATTTGCTCGCTCTGGCCAGGAGGCCCAAGGGTGGGTTCTGGATCCAAAGGGACGACGAAGTGTCGCTGCTGGAAGGTGGCCGGCTCAAGGTCATCCGGCCCGACCCGGCTTCCGCCAATGCTTCCATCGGGGGAATCAGCGTCAGTAGCGACGGGGGACTTTGGATTGTGACTGGAGGCTTGGTGCGTAAATGGAAGGACTGGCGTTGGGCCGAAGACCTGGGACCGGCGCCTTGGGGATTGACCCCGGCTCACGACTTGATTGAGACGAAGGACGGGTATCTGGTGGCGGCGACATCCGATGCCGGACTCTGCCTGGTTTTTCCCGGCCAGGGTTCTTTGCAATTATCGCATACCAACGGGTTTCCGGAGGATTGGATTACTTCTCTGTGTGAAGATCGCGAGGGCAACTTGTGGGCGGGAACGGGCAACAATGGTCTCGTCCGGTTGCGCAACGGAAATATCACCACCCTGGCCCCGCCTGACCGTTGGCAGGGACGCGCGGTGCTTTCGGTTGCGCGCGATTCGGATGGCGCAATGTGGGTCGGCACCGAAGGGGCGGGCTTGTACCGTTTTCGAGACGGCAGCTGGACCAACTTTGATCAAAGTTCAGGCCTGCGGCATCGTTATATCTGGTCGGTCCTGCCGGATGTGCAGGGAAAAACCTGGGCCGGCACCTGGGGCGGCAGTTTGCTCGGATGGAACGGGTCCCGATTCGAGGTGCTGCCGGAGTTGGCAGATTTCAATGCTCCGATTCCTGCGCTGTTTGCGATGCCAGACGGGGCACTCCTCATCGGTACCGGTGTTGGTTTGATGCGGTACGAGCCGGGCAAAACAACCTGGCTGGCCCGTGAGCCGGAGATCGCTTTGCCGGATGTGCGGGCCGTGGTCGCCGCCCCCGATGGCACGGTGTGGTTTGGCATGTCGGGCGGCGGGCTGGGTCGGCGCCAAAATGGAGCGCTGCGCCAGTTTCGTCTGGGCGACGGTCTGTCCAGTGAATTTGTGCAATGCCTCCATCTCGACAGCGACGGCACACTCTGGATCGGCACGTTGAAAGGATTGAACCGGTTCAAGAACGGCCGGTTCGTGGCCATCACAAAAGACCAGGGGTTGGCGAACGACACGATCTGCGACATTGAAGACGACGGCAGGGGATTTTTTTGGATCAGCTCCCACGGCGGCATCATGAGGATCAACCAAACCGAGTTGAATCGCTGCGCAGACGGTCAAATTAAGGAATTGCACTGTCTGACGTATGGACTGGGGGATGGGCTGCCGACGCTCGAATGCTCGGGCGGATTCCAGCCCGCGGCCTGCCGGACCGGGGATGGCCGGCTGTGGTTTCCGACCTGCAAAGGGCTGGTGGCGGTGGATACCGGCAGGGTTGAAACCAACTCCTTTGTTCCGCCGGTGGTCATCGAGCAATTACTCGTGGATGATCAGAAGGTGAGCGAAGGCGCGGCGCCCGCCTCGCTGTTGCGGATTGCGGCGGGCCAGCACCGTTATGAATTCCAGTTCACGGGCCTGAGTTTTATCGCCCCGGAAAAGGTGCGTTTCCGGTATCGTCTCGAAGGCGTGGAGACCGACTGGGTGGAGTCCTCGTCGCCGCGGAAGGCGTATTATAGTCACCTGCCTCCGGGCAACTACCGGTTTCAAGTGCTGGCCTGCAACAACGACGGTGTATGGAACCAGACGGGGGCGACGCTGGCGTTCACCGTGTTGCCGGCGTTCTGGCAGACCTGGTGGTTCCGGATCACTGGAGGGGTGATGACCGCGCTGGGCGGAGGCGGGATCGCCTGGCTGGATATCCGCCGGCGGACGCGGCACAAGTTGGAACGGCTGGAACAGCAGCAGGCCGTCGAGCGCGAGCGGATCCGCATCGCCCAGGACATTCACGATGACCTTGGTGCGAACCTGACGCGCATCACGATGCTGAGCGAGTCGGCCAGGAGCAATCCGCAGGAGGTGTCCGGCCATCTCGATCAAATTCACAAAACCACGCGGGAATTAACCCGGGCGCTGGGCGAAGTGGTCTGGGCAGTCAATCCCCGGCATGATACGCTCGAGAGTGTGGGCGCCTACCTGGAGGAGTTCGGTCAGGACTGGCTGAGAACCGCTGGCCTCCGGTGCCGGATGAACATGCCGTCCCAGTTCCCCGATCGGGCGATCACCGCCGAGGTGAGACATAATGTGTTTCTGGCTTTCAAGGAAGCATTGCACAATGCCATCAAGCATGCCGGGGCATCCGAAGTCCGGATTTCTCTCACGGTGGAGCCGGCCAATTTTATCCTGACGGTTGATGATGACGGGAAGGGGTTTGAGCCGGGAATCTCACCGGCCGGGACACCCGGCGATCAACCCCGCCACGCGATCGGCAACGGCCTGACCAACATGCGGCAGCGGCTGGCTCAAATCGGCGGGCGCTGCGAAATTGAAAGTGCGCCGGGAAAAGGAACGCGGGTGACATTTACAGTCGCGTTGAAAGGGCTTTCCGCTTGAGCAAGCCTGAAATCGGCGGTTCGCTCCAAACTTGTTGTTGTCGAACGGCCTGTCCTGAGAATTGAGGACTTCTCGCGTCCCCAAGTTATGATAAATCTCAAGGGGCCACCTTGAACATCACTGTTTCAATAATCGAAGACGATGCCCCGGTGCGACAAATCCTGACCGGATGGATTGACACGGCCACTGGATTTCATTGTTTGAGCGTCTTTGGCAGTGCCGAAAGCGCGCTGGCGTCATTGCCGCAGGCGGCACCGGACATTCTGCTGGTGGATATCAACCTGCCCGGCATGAACGGTATCGAATGTGTGCGCGGCCTGAAGGCGTTGATGCCAAAAACCCAGTTTCTGATGTTGACGGTGTATGCGGACACCGATCACATCTTTAACGCCCTGATGGCGGGCGCGAGCGGTTATTTGCTGAAGGAAACCGGGCAAAAAGAATTAATCGCCTCGCTCAAATTGACTCATGAGGGCGGGGCGGCCATGACCAGCCAGATTGCCCGCAAGCTGGTGCAATCGTTCCAGCCTCAGCCGGAAAAAACGGCGCCACAAGGCCTCACGCCGCGCGAACAGGCCATCCTCAAGCTGCTGTCGCACGGTGATTATTACAAGGAAATCGCGGACTCCCTCGGCATTAGTGTCCACACGGTCTGCACGCATATCCGCCACATCTATGAGAAACTCCACGTGGGTTCCCGCGCCCAGGCCGTTGCCCGGTACCTCCCTTCCCCGGCGGCGACCACGGCCACTCCCGGCGGGCAGGCTGCATCGAAGGAGTAACGAAGGTTCTCACCTAATCAGTTTTGGGGACTGGTTTTCTTCAAATTATACTGTAAAGTTTGAATCCTAATGTCCCCAAATGCAACCGGCTTTACGGAGTCGCTGCGTGCTGGGGCCGGGTTAAAAAACGGTGCTGCATAAAGCGAATGTTCAAATATAAATGCAGCTTTGTCTCTGCGTAATACATGCTAAACAATCGGCAGGAACGGGTTAAAGGGCTTCGATTTGGCTCCTTAGATTTGGGTGGTATGTGCATCACATGCGGCCCGATGCCGTTGGACAGAAATTCTTCCACTGGAAGACGGCACACTCCAAACAACCCCGCGGGTTTCACGCCTGCGGGGAGGAAGAAAACAACCAAAAACGAGTCAATGAAATCCATAATCAACGGTTTCGCCATCATGGGTGTGATGGCGCTTTTGCCGGCGGCGGCGAATGCTTACGTGTGGACTTCCTGCAGCCAGTGGGGCACGTATTCCAGCGGCGGATACGAATTCTACTGCGACGAATGGGGCAGCACGGCTTCCGAGTGTTGCAATCTGAACAGTGTCACCTCGTGGAATGTGGTCAGCTCGGTTCCCACCGGCGGCGGCGTCAAGGCTTATCCCAACACCGCCAGGAACAACATCGGCAAGACGGTCAGCGCCTACACTTCATCGAGCAGCTATAACTGGAGTGCGCCCGGCGGCACGTATTGGGACGCCTCGTTTGACTGCTGGGTTCCCACCGAAGTCATGGTCTGGGAGGGGAACAGCGGCGGCGTGGGTCCGAGCGGATCCAAGGTCTATTCCAGCCAATCCATTGACGGAGCCACCTGGGACGTTTACTGGCAGGGAGGCGGCCCCTTGTCCTTCCTCCGGCATGGCAATTCCGGTTCAGGCTCGCAGCACCTGGGCACGTTCTTCCGCTGGGGCGCCAGCAAGGGGTACTTCAGCAGTGGCGGCAACGTTGGCGGCGTCGGCATCGGATTCGAAATCTTCGGATCGGGCAGCTCACATACCTGGTACATGAACAGCTGCTCCATTGGGACTTAACCCGTCGGCGATGTAAATGGTTTCAAAGGGACGGGCGGTTTCGCCCGTCTCTTATTTCCAGGATGGCTTCGGCCAATGCTTGTGAATGGATTTGAGCGCCAAACCCCAGTCCCGATGGTCACAATGTTTCCGTAATTTTAAATGGAGTTAAGCCATATGAACATTCATGGAATGGGACGGTATCGCTGGGCGACGCGGATGATTGTTTCCGTCATCGCCTTTGGTTTTATCGGGCTGGGTTGCCGACACGTTGTATCTCCGGCGCAGTCAAAGTCGGGCGAAGTTCCCCGCCGACCGCAGGCGACATCTGTTGACAACTATTCGGAGCTAATCTGGGCGGAGCAGATGAAAAACGCGGCGGCGGCATTGCATCAAAAGGCTTATGCTCTGGCTGAACACCATTGCGTCGAAGCGCTGAAAACCGCCGGCAACTTCGGTCCGGCGGATGCGCGCCGGACCACCAACCTGGTTTATCTTGCGGGAATTTATCAGACGGAAAACAAATCCGAGCTGGCCGAGCAGACTTTCAAGGAAGCCATCACGAGCCGCGAGCAAGCGCTCGGAACGAATGATCCGAGCCTGGTTATGCCCTTGGATACCCTGGCGAACTTCTACTACTTTGCCGAGCGCCGATATGATCTGGCGACGCCGTTGTGCCTGAGAATCCTTCAGCTGGTCGAAAACGCATCACCCCGGGATGATGCCGAAGTGGAGCAGCGGGCGCGGGCAGTGGCCGCCGTTTATCGCATCCAGGGCCAGTATGCCCAGGCCGAACCATTCTACCGGCAGACGCTGGATTTGGCCGTGAAAAATGGCGGTGATTTGCCGGGCTGTTTGCTGGTGGTGAGCGGCTTTTATCATGATTGGGGTAAATACGACGAAGCCGAGGCGCTGTGTCAACGTGCGCTGGCCATCCAGGAAAAAGCCGCCGCCTCAGACACCAACGCCGAGGCCCAGATGAATCTGGCTATTTCACTTTATGGGCTGGCAGAGAATTACCGTGCGTGGGGCAAGCTTGACCAGGCGGACCCACTCTATCGCCGGTCGGTGGCGATGGTCGAGCAGGCCCTTGGCCAGAACAGTTCGGATCTGGCGCGCCCCCTGGCCGGTCTGGCGGCCACACTGGCGGCCCAAGGCGAAACCAATCAGGCTGCGGTCCTTTACCAACGGGCGTTTGCCGTCACAGAAGACCAGCTCGAACCGGGAGATCCCGTGGTGAAGGCCGTCCTGGATGATTACACCGCCCTGCTGGACGGTTTGAATCGGACCGAGGAGGCAAATTCACTGCGGCAGTCTTATCAATGGCGGGTGCTGATTTACAACTCCACCCGCGCGCTGAGGGCCAACGAATTGGAAGCCGCAAAGCGGTTCGCCGGCGAAGCATTGGATCTGGCCGGCACCTTTGGTCCCACGGATACCCGTCTGTCCAGGAGCCAGGTGCAAATGGCCGAGGTCTATCGTCAACAGGGAACAAATGATCTGGCCGAGCAGATGTTCGAGGCTGCCGTTGCCAGTTGTGAAAAAGCCGCTGGCACAAACCAGCCGGATCTGATCGCGCCGCTGGAAAGCCTGGCAAACTTTTACTATTACACCAAAGTCCAGTACGATCAGGTCGCCTCCCTCTATCAACGGATATTGAACATCGTCCGTGCCGCTCCCGCTCCCAATCCGCTGGAAGTGGCCCGGTGGGAACGCAACCTGGCGGAGGTTTATCATCTGCAGGGTCGGAACATTCAAGCCGAAGCCGGCTACCAGCAGGCGTTGGCCGCGGTCGAGATGGCCACGAATGCTCCCGAGGGAGATCAGGTTCAGTATCTGCTGGCGCTGGCCGATTTTTACCGGACCGGCGCCAAATATGATGAAGCCGAAGACATGGCCAGACGAGCGCTCACCATTCGCGAAAAAGCCCTCGGGCCCGGCGCGGGTCCCGATGCGGAACTGGACGTGGCGGTTTGTTGTGATTCCCTGGCGCAAATCTACCTTGCCGGGAACAAGCCCGATCAAGCCGAGTCGTTTTACAACCGCTCGCTGCCGATCGTGGAGAAAGTCGCAGGCGCCGACAGTGCCGAGCTCACGCCCCGGCTTATGGGGCTGGCCACGGCGATGCGCGCCCAGAAAAAATATGCGGAGGCGGAAGCGCAATACCGGCGGGCTTTGACGATTATGGAGCAGAACGTCGGCCCCGAAGCATCGCCGGTGGCTGACGTGCTCGACCAGTATGCCGCGCTGCTGGAGGAGATGAACAAGCCCGGAGATGCGAAAAGCATGCGCGAGTGGGCTGATTCCGTCCGCCAACAAGATGCGTTACGGATGAATAATTGATGCCGGAAATTTCCGCGATCATCTTTTGAAACCACATGAAGCCGCCCAGTTTCCTTGCCGTTTCCTTGATGGGCAATCTGGTTCTGGCCGCTGTCTGGCTGGTTGACCTACGACAGGGTTCAACCGTACAGACGAACGTGCCCTCGCCAACAAACTGTCCGCCGTCAGCTTTGCGGGAGGGGAAGCCGATCCCGGCAGCAACCGCAACGCCGGGAACCGCAAGTCCCTGGAGCCTGGTTGCGTCCGCCGACTACCCTCAATACATCGCCCATCTTCGCGCCGTGGGTTGCCCGGACTGGCTGATTCGCGACATCATCGTCGCTGCCATCGATGATGCTTATCAGCAAAAAACCAAATCCGATCTGGTCTGCCCGCCGCCCTGGACGGGCGCGGATCAGCGCCGCCAGGCGTCCCGCAGCCGGTCGGCGAAACTGTTTGCATTGCGGCAGGCGAAGCGGGCGCTGGTCAAATCGTTGCTCGGATACGAGTGGGACAGCCATGCCGATGACGTCTGGAACCAGGACCTGCCGACCAGCTTGATGTGGGGGTTTCTGCCGGATGACAAAGTCTTGCCGGTGTTGTTTCTCCGGGACAAATTCACCGAAGCGGCGCAAGCCATCCGGGAGGATGCGAATTATATTCTGATTGACGAAGACCGCACGCGTTTGCTGGCGCTTTATGCGGGGCTGGAGGCTGATCTGTCCGGGCAGCTCGACGCGTCGGAGCTTGACGAACTCCAGTTGCGGGCGCAGCAGGGTTTTCTGCTGTTCTATGACATGAATTTTGATGGCGTCGCAATCAGCCGCGATGAATTGCGGGAACTGGTTCGAATGTCAAAGCCGTTCAAAGACATGGCGCAGGATGATTTTGTTCCCGACCGGCCCTTGTCCGAAGCGGAGCAGGCCCGCCAAAAAGCGGCCTTTGAAGCGCAGATCAAAAGCCTGCTCGGCCCGAAACGTTTTGCGGATTACCGGCGTGCGCAGGATTTTAACTTTCGCGAATCCCTCGCCTTCACCCGGCAGAACCAACTGTCCCAGGCTGCCGCGATCAGCCTTTACGAGGCCCGCTGCAATGCGGACGCGCAGGCGGCCGAAATTCAAAAGGACGGGACACTTTCTCCGGAGGAACGCGCCACGGCTGTGGCCGTCCTCAAAGCCGCCACGATGAACGCGATTTCCCCGGTGCTGGGCAGTCGTTATCACAACTATTTGGAAGGACCGGGAAGCTGGCTCGATGCCCTCGTCCAGCAGTCGGAACCGCCAACCCAAATGGGAATGCAATGAAACCACGTGGCCTCATCTGGTTGTCCGTGGCGCTGAATGTGGCGTTTGCCGCCGCCATTTTTCTGGCGGCAAAAAAAACACCCGCGCCGGATCTGGCCGCCGCGGCTTGGCCACTCGTCATCGGCACGAACCTGCAATCCGGGGCGGCGATCGACAAGCCTGCCTCGGACGGGCCGCCTTTTCTCTGGCGCCGGATTGCGTCCGAAGACCTGCAAGCCTATCGCGGCAACCTGCTCGCCATCGGCTGCCCGGAAATCACGATGCGCGAGATCATCCGGGCCGTCATCAACGAACGTTTCGGGGTGCGCCGCCGCCGCATTCTCGACTCGTTCCAGGACCGGTACTGGGACATGGTGTTGCGCCGTGAACTGACCGGGCGCCAGAAATTCCCCCGCACGGAATGGGGGCAGGCGCTGGAATCGTTGAAGGCGGAACGGCTGCAATTGATCACAGACGTGCTGGGTCGGGACGGCCTGATCACCGAAGCTGAACGGCAAGCCCGGCGGGCGGCACTGGAGCAACAACGTTCGTGGCTGTCACCGGAAGAACGCGACCAGTTGATCGAGTTGGAGGAAAAACACCAGCAACAATTGGCGGATTGGGCCGAGACCCTTGGTTCGCGGCTGAATGGCGTGCCCACGCAGGAAGACGAGGACCGCCTCCAGAAGTGGCAGCAGGATTTTGACGAAGCGGAGAAGCAGTTGTTGACGCCCGATGAACTGGCCGAACTGCACCTCCGGGAATCTGCCGTGACGGATTGGGCCGGCAGCCTGCCGGGTTTTGCTCCCACGGAAGACCAGTGGCGGTCCCTGACCGGCTTGCGGTCCCGGTATGCTGAGTCCGAACACGCGCTCGCCAGCCCGGATCTGACGGATGATGAGCGGGTGGTGCGCCAGAACGAATTGCAGGCCAGTTTTGACAGTGCCGTCCAAGCGGCATTGCCCCCGGACCAATTTGCCCAATATCAACTGGCGAACAACGACCAATATCAGGCGTTGCACAACGTGACGCAACGGTACAGCCTGCCCGACAGCGTGGTCGCCGAGAGCCTCGGTGTGCAGCAAGCCGCCCAGGCCCAGGCGGACCAGGTGCGCGCCAGTTCAAACCTGTCCCCCGATGCCCAACAGTCCGCCTTGAATGCCATCCAGCAGGAAACCGAAAGAACCCTGTCGCAAATCCTCGGCGAAAAAGTTCTTTCCACCTACAAGGAATATGGCGGCGATTGGATCGCTGGATTGGGTCAGACGCAGTGAATCAACCGCCAAAAATTCGCCAGTTTGTAGCCCGGCCATCAATGCCAGCCTGCTGCGTCTGAATGAAGGCCGGGGTCCGAAGCCCGGTCCCCGTAAATGATGCCCCGCCCGCCGGTGGCGAAATAAACCCGGCCAAAAATGCGGGGGTCGCCAGTGATGTGGTTTA
This sequence comes from Verrucomicrobiia bacterium, assembly GCA_049280815.1. GTDB lineage: Bacteria > Verrucomicrobiota > Verrucomicrobiia > Limisphaerales > UBA11358 > UBA11358. The sequence goes on from JBAPQW010000014.1 coordinate 53,241, forward strand.
TCCAGCCGTACTGATGCTGATTGTCATTGATGCGCACCCAGCTTTCTCCAGCATCATCGGAGCGGAACAGTGCCTGCAGATTGCCGACTTTGCCGGCGAGATACAGCGCCGGATATTTCCGTCCGGGCGCGGTTTTTCCAAATCCGAGTGAATCGGCTTCCTGCACGGAAGCCAATTTCGTGAAGGTCGTGCCTGCATCGGTCGAGTGGTAAAGCCCGTTGGAGCGAAACTCGAGCCAGAGATCGCCTGTAGTGCCGGGCGTTGCCGACAGCATGACGCCCGCGCCGCCGAACCCGCCGCCAAAGCTCTCCACTGCGGGGAAAGTCGCCGGGGTCGCAGCAAAGGATACGGCTCCGTTGGTGCTGATCAGGATGCGGCCGGCGCGCATGTCACAGGCATAAAACTGCGCCGGATTCACCGGGTCGGCGACCACGCGAATGCCGTCTGAAAGTCCGGTGCAAGCGTTCCAATTGGCTCCACGGTCCGCGGACCAGTACGGAGCGCTGCGGCGCGGTGTCCACACGATGATCTTACCGTCCGTAGAAATGGCGATGGTTCCTGCGCCGCCGCTGCTTGGCGGGTCGCTGCCCAGCATGTTCCAGGTTTCGCCGCCATCCTCCGAAATTGACGCATGCACCGTGCGGTTCGTTCCGCGGCCTCCTCCGGTGCCGGTGCGGACGATGAGGTCCGGCTTGCTTCCGGCCAACGCGAGGTCCTCGGTATTGCCATAGCGCTGGCCGGAGTAGGTTCCTTCCACCGGTGATTGGCTCAGATCGTCATGCCGGAAGCCGTCAATGTCGCCCACCCCGCTCAACAGATGCGCACCCGTTGCCGGACTGATCAGCGCCAGCGGCACGGTTTCCTCCAAGCCGGCATCGAGAAACATCCACCCGGTGGATTGGCCCGCGTCGGCAACCGTTACATTGGTGCAACTCCAGATGCCGTAGCCGGTGGTGAACAGCACCTGGCCTGAATCAAACGGGTTGATCACGATTGTGCCCATCCAGTGCGGAGACCGGGTCCGGGTGTAAGGCGCGCTGGAATGGTCCCATCGGGCATGGTCATCCCAGAGTGGCTCCCAACTGGCGCCGCCGTTGGTGCTGCGGAAAATTTCATCGTGCGGTTGCCAGTGGGCAAACGTGGTGACCATGAGGGTGGACGGATGAAGTGTATCCACCGCGATGCAGCCGTAGCCGAAAGTTTGATTGGAATTCTGCGGTTTGACGGGCGTGATGTCGGTCCAGACACCCGCAATGGGATTGAATTTCCAGACTGCTCCATCGGTCATGGTATTCGGACCCGGTTCCCGGCCGTAACTGAGATAGAACATTCCATCCGGGGACCGGACGAGGTGATTGGGGCGCAATCCGACGGGCTGGTTCGCCACCGCCCGCCAGGTGGCGCCAGCATTGGTGCTGCAATAAAGATTGGTCTCCGTGGTGGAGACTGCCGCATACAACGCAGGAGTCGGCAGGCCGGGCTGGCTGCCGGACGGATCAAATAAAACGCACACAATGCCGACCGGCTGCTGATTAAAGCCAAACCAGGGCCGGGAGTCAGCGTCATCTGTCAACGATGCTTCGCGGGCTCCTGCCGCTGGAAAATTTTCCACCTTTTGCCAGGTTGCCGCCCGGTCGGAGCTCTTCCATAACCCGTCCCGCCGTGAACCAAAAAATAGAATTTTGCCGTCATTCGGATCCACCGCCAGCCGCTCGCCGTTGAATCGTCCGGCTTCGTTGCCGCCCATTTTGAAAGTCACGTCAGTCCGCTGGAATGTGCGGCCCTGGTCTTCCGAGCGCAGGATGGCGGCGTTGCCCCGGCTGTAAGTGCCAACGGCCAGATAAACGCGTTGGGGATCGTTGGGATCCACGGCAATGCTCTCACAGCCCGTCAGATCCACGTCCGCCATTCCGATCCAATCGGTGAGGGGAATCCACCGTTGGGCGGAAGCATCCCAGCGATAGGCGCCGCCCACGTCGGTGCGGGCATACAGCAAACCTTTTTGGCGCGGATGCGGGACAATTCCCGTGACAAATCCGCCGCCGCCGATGACCACGTTGCGCCAGAGGTAGGGCTCCGATGGCGGGGGCTGCGGGTTCATGGATTGCGCGAGCGCCGGGCAGGTCAAACCCAGTACGATCAGTCCGACGGCGCCCCGGAATTTGACAGATTTTTCCATGCGTGGTGTTACTCGACGGTGATGGCGGTTTTCAACCGTGTGTCCGCCGAGGAACCGCCAACCCGGACCTCAATCGCCCCGCTTTCAACGTTCCAGGCATGTTGAGTCGCGTCCCAATAGGCGAGTGATTTTGCGGTCAGAGGGATTTCGACCGTCTTCTGCTCACCGGGTTGAAACGCCACCCGTTTGAATCCGCGCAGTTCCTGAATCGGGTGTTCAAATGCGGATGCCTGGTGTTTCGTGTACAACTGGATGACTTCCTCGCCCGCGCGGTCACCGGTATTTTTGACATTCACGCTTACGGTCAGCGAACCGTCCTTGGCGAGTGTCGGCGCGCTGGTTTTTATATCGGAATATTCAAACGTCGTGTAGCTCAAGCCGTAGCCGAACGGATACAGCGGCTCACCCTTGAAGTACATGTAAGTGCGTCCCTGTCGAATGTTGTAATCCATCATGGGGGGCAGTTGCTTGAGTGACTCCGGCCAGGTCTCGACCAGCCGGCCGGCCGGGTTGTAATCGCCGAACAGGACGTCCGCCAGCGCGTTCCCCTCCTCCTGGCTGCAATGGGTCATATGGACAATTGCCGGCACGTGCTTTTGCGTCCAGTTGATCGCATACGGAAAACTGGAAACCAGCACCACGATGGTCCTCGGATTTGCCCGATAGACCTGCTTGATCAACTTCTCGTCCTCCAGCGTGATCGATTTGCGATCCACGGCCTCGCGGCCGTAACTGGGCAGGGCGACCTTCGCCCAGTTTGTCAAATCACCGGTGGGATGATTGCCGACACAGACAATCACCACGTCGGCGGTCCGGGCGATTTTGACGGCCTCACCGTGGGCGTTATTGGTGGCAAAGTTCACGATGATTCCGGGTCCAACCTTGTCCGTAATGCCTTGCAGCGGCGTGATCCGGTAAGGCGGCAGGCCGCTGTACCAGTCCAACAGAACCTGGTTTGCCCGCGGACCGAGGACGGCGATGGTTTTGAGTTTTGTCCGGTCCAGCGGCAGAAGCTTTTCCGAGTTCTTCAGCAGGACAATGGACTTCTGCGCCACCAACCGCGCGACCGCCTTGTGTTCCGGCGTGGTCCACGGCTCGGGTTCGGAGGCTGCGCCGATGCCGGCATAGGGATTGTTGGTGGCCGGGTCCAGCAGCCCGAGCCGGACATAGATTCGCAGCACGCCTTTGATGGCTTCGTCGAGATCGGTTTCCGCCAGGAGGTTGTGAGTCAGCGCCCCGGCCACGCCGGCATGATAATTATCAAGAAAATGATTGATGCCCGCCTTGACGCAGGCCGCAGCCGCTTCATTGGTGGTGGCAAAATAGTGGTATTGGTTGACGAGGTCGCGATAGGCGCCGGCGTCGGTGCAAATGATCCCATCCACGCCCCATTCCTTTATGGCCACATTTTTGATCACCGGCTGGACGGTGCAGGGAATGTTATTCCAGGCGTTGTAGGACGCCATAAAACACCGGGCGCCACCGTTCTCAAATCCCATCCGGAAGGGCATGGAATAATATTCCCGGAACAGCGCCTCGTCGAAATCCGACGACGAGCCTTCGCGTCCGTCCTCATTGCTGTTCGCAAAAAAATGTTTCAGCAGCGACGCGGTCTGCCAATACCGCGGATGGTCGCCCTGAAGCCCCCGGACGAATGCCGCTGCCATGGTTCCATTCAAGAACGGGTCCTCCCCGTAACATTCCTCCGTCCGGCCCCAGCGTGGATCACGGCCCAAATCCGCGTTGGGCGCAAAGACGACGAGCTGGTTGGTGTGGTGATAACTTTTTTTCTGGGCGATGTAACGCACTTCGTAACCTTCCGCCGCGCCCGCCTGGCGGAGGACGTCCGGATCCCAGGTTTCCGCCAGGCCAATTCCCTGCGGAAATATGGTCGTCGCAATGGGCGGATTGGGCGCCCAATTGGCCACGCCCCCCATCGCTTCGCCGTGAATGCCCTCAACGGAACCCAGTCGCGGGACGCCGAGCCTTGGCACCTCGGAACGAAATCGCAGCAGGCCCACTTTCTCCTCCAACGTCATCAGCGAAACCAGATTGGTGACGCGCACTTCCTCCGGCAGGCTCGGGTCTTGAAATGCATATTGATATTCGGCCCGAACGCGCGTGATCGTGACGGCAAAAAACAGGCAAAGTGCGGACAGTAAAAGCGCTCGGCATTTCATGGGGTTTGATTTGGGCAAAATTTAATCCGGCTTCTGATAAAAAGTGACGGCTCAAATTTCACCGGTAGCGGTACAGCTTGACGTGCTGGATGCTGTATTTGTCGTCGCGGAAGTGCAGCGTCCGCCATTCGTACACTTCGTCGCCGTTCAACCGGCGGCCCGGAACCCACTGGCCTTTTTCATAAACACCTTCCTCATCCGTGCCGATGCCCACGCTTTCGGATTCGTTGGTGCTGTAAAAATTGACCGCCAGGTTCCTGCCCAGGATGATGTAATCATCCGGGCCGGTGGAAATGAAAATGCCGGCGATGGATCCCGGCATGGTATTGGTCGCGTGCATCCAAGGGGGAGGCACCCAGAATTTCGCCTCGATTTTGTAATTCCCCAACCGGAACGTTTGCGTCGCGTTGGTGGCATCCAGCAACACGGCCGTCATCGTGTCTTTGCCCTGATTGGCCAGGATCAGCGGAGACACCGACGAGAGTAAATCATAAGCGCGCGCCAGTTCCAGGTCGGAACCGGCAAACCGGTCAACCCCGAAGGGAGAATAGCCGATGGCATTGCCCGCGCCGAACGCATAAATCGCTTGGGCGGCCCCCTGCGCGCCAGCCTTCGATTCGGGGATGAACAACGGATTGCCGTTCCGGGTGTAGCGCGCGCATGTCTCGGCGAATTGCTCGATGTAGAGGTCCGGCGACAGGATATCAATCGCCGGCGCGCCAAACCGCCAGAGGTCATGCACCTGGGGCTCCGGCCCGCCGCTGGGATACTCACCGGGGCGCGGACAGCCTTGCTGTTGCAGCCAGGCGTTGCAATACATCGGGAGGTCGTATTCCGCCTTGCCGGCGGCGGCCACCTGGTTGACATACATCGAATAGCGCCAGGCCATGAAGAATTCATCCGACGCCCAGTTCAACTGCCGCCAATAAACATCCTTTTTCTTGTCGGTCAGATCAGGTCCGTATAGCTGGACCGAAGCCGGCTTGCCCGGACCAAACACTTCCTCCCAGGTGCCGGAGGTTTTGGAGCCATGGGCCGCCCACCCTTTCAGTAATTCCGGAGCGAGGGTGGTCTTGTGCAGGATGAGATAATCCATCAAATCCTTTGGCACCGGCTTCGCAAAGGCTTCGTTGGCAGCGGGACTACGGTCCCGGGAGTCGCCGAGTGTGCCGACCTCATTCTCCACCTGGATCATGAGCACGGTGTGCTTCTCGCCGTCCACCTCGCGGAGATGCCGCATGAGCGCGGCGAAGGCGCGCGCGTCGGCGTCGCGGTTGGCGTCGCTGAACGTGGTCATGATGGGCATGCTTTTGCCGTCCGAACTGCACGCGAGCGGGAACCGGTCCTGATTGGTTTTAACCCAGAGCGGCTGGTAGCTGGACTTGCCGTTTTTCCAACTGCCGAACCACAGCAAAACCAAATGCAGATCGTTCGCCCGGGCGTCCTGGAGCAGGCCGTCCACCAGGTGAAAGTCGAATTTGCCTTCCTGCGGCTCGATCAATTCCCAACTCACCGTCGCGAGCACCGTGTTGAGGTGGGATGCCACCAGTTTGGGCCAGAGCGGTTTCATGTATTCCAGGCTGGAGGCGCTGGAGTTGTTCAATTCCCCGCCCAGGATCAGGAACGGTTTGCCGTCCACGACCAGCTGCATGGCCGTGCCTTGCCAGGTCAGGTGTGGGACGGATGAATCAGGTTTTATTTGGGCGTTCGTGCTGGCCAGGCCCAAGGCGAAGGCAGCGATACAAGCCAAAGAGAATTGTGGTTTCATGGGAGTGCGGGGTGCGGGGTTGTTGTTTGAGCTTCCAGTTTTAACACGCCGTCAGTCATGCCCGGCGAGGTGGCAGTGAGTTTGATTTCGCCCGGCTGGCCGGTCGATTGCACGATGACCTGGGCGAGTCCGCTGAAAAGACTGCGTTTCCAGGGGGCTGGTGGGACCGTCATCCGAACCAAGCCGGGATTGTCCTGATTCCGGTTGCGGGCGCCGCGCTTGCCGGGTGCGACTTCGGATGGTGCAGCCACGATGGCGATCACGTTTTTCCCGGGCCGCAAGGCGTCGGCGGCAAGAGTGATCTCGCGGGTCGCATCGTCGCGCAAAACGTGTTCCGCGACCGGCTGCCCGTTGAGATAGACCGTTTGTTCCGGCCCGAGACTGCGCAAAAGGAGCGCGAACGTCGCGCCGCTGGAATTCTCCGGCAACTCGAAGCTGCCGCGGTACACAGTGATTTGTGTCGGCTGGTTGGTGTTGTCGCGCCGTCCGCCGAACGCGGTCGGCCAGCTCGAATCGTCGAAATCAAACGCGGTCTCCGGGCGGTTGGTCAGGCTGTCCACCGGGTTCATGCGCCAGCCGGCGAGCGGAAGCGAACTCACGCTGGCAACGTATTGATCCGGCTCGTGCGAGGAAGGATCGCCGTTGCCGACGCCGATGATTTTGCCGGGCCCGGTGATTCCAAATGTAATGGGGTTGCTCGCGGTCGGCACCCTCCGGCCCTGCGTATCGGTGACCTGCACGGTGATGACCGAGACGTCTTCGCCGTCGGCGTTGATGCTGGCACGATGCGGCGTGAGCTGAAGCGCGGCCGGGTCGCCGGTGGTATCCACCTGCTGGGTGAGGACTTCCTTGCCGCCGTTGTAACCGCGGGCGAGCAGGGTGCCGGGTGCATATTTGACCTTCCACTCCAGATGCGAATTTTTCTTCATCGTCTGGCGGCCCTGGCTCTGGCCGTTGAGGAAAAGCTCAACCTCCTCGCAATTGCTGTGCACCCAGACGTCGATTTCCTGGCCTTCCCTGCCCGGCCAGTTCCAGTGTGGGAACACATGCAGGACGGGCTGGTCCGACCACCAGGCCTGGTAATAATAAAAATTGTCCTTGGGAAACCCGCAGGTGTCGAGAATGCCAAACTGTGAACTGATGGCCGGCCAGTAGAAAGGAGTTTCCTCGCCGCGATAATCAAAGCCGGTCCATTGGAAAAGTCCGCCCACATAGGTCCGCGGGGCGTAATGCGACCAGGACTCCTCCGCGGTGACGCCCCAATCGGGCTTGTTCACGTCGTACGCCGTCAGATGCTGATGGTCGCGGTCTTCGATGTAGATGCCGCGCGTGGAAAAGGTGCTCGCGTCTTCGGTGGCCACCGACGGCTTGTCCGGAAACTGGGCGTGATACCGGTCGTTGCCCGTCTCGGGTCCGTCGCCGTGGGTGTAATAATTGAATCCCATCACGTCAATGCTCACGGAACTTCCCTGGCCCCAGCCGCCGCTGATGGCCACGGTGAAACGCCGGGTCGGGTCCAGCCGCTGCGCGAACGTTTGCATGGTCTGGGTGACGCGCGTGCCCTTTTCATTGCTTTCGATGGACCATTCCTCGTTGCCGAGCGACCAGAGGACCACGCACGGATGATTGCGGTCACGCACGATCAGCCGCTCCAGTTCGTTCAACTCCTGGGGATTGATGCCATACTCGCGGTTTTCATCCAGGACCAGCATGCCGAGGCGGTCGCAGGCATCGAGCAGTTCGGGCGTGGGCGCGTTGTGGCTGGTGCGGATCGCATTACACCCCATCTTCTTCAGCTGCTCCAGGCGAAATACGTTCAATTCATCCGGCAGCGCCACGCCCACCCCGGCATGGTCCTGATGATTGCAGGTGCCCTTCAACTCCACGCGCCGGCCATTCAGAAAAAATCCTTCGTTGGCCTCCCAGCGCAGGGTGCGGATGCCGAAGGGGGTTTCATAGCGGTCCACCAAGGCGCCACCGCTGGTAATGGTGGTGACCAGCTTGTGCAGGCAGGGCGTTTCGATCGACCAGAGCCTGGGATTTGTGACCTCGAGAGCCGAGGAAAACTGGGCCGTTGCACCCGGCTGGAGTGACAGGTCCTTCAATTCGCCCGTCGCGACAGTCTTGCCGTCGGCGTCCAGAATCGTCTGCTGAATTTCGAAGGCGGCATCCTTGGTCGCGTCATTGTTGACCGTGACCCGCGCTGTCACGTCAGCGGAATCATCCTTCACCTCGGTCGTGACGAACGTGCCCCACTTCGCGACGTGCAGCGGCGCAGTCTTGGTCAGCCACACGTGCCGGTAAATGCCCGCGCCTTCATAGAACCAGCCTTCTTCGAGCGAAGCATCCACCCGGACGACAATGGTATTGTTGCCGCCATAATTAAGATAGTCGGTGAGGTCATAACCAAACCCGCTGTAACCGCTCGACTCGCGGCCGAGATAAAAACCATTGACCCAGACCTGCGAATCGCGAAACACGCCGTCGAAATCGACGGTGATATGGCGGCCGAGATCGCTGGCGGGGACGAAAAAGGTTTTGCGATACCAGCCGACGCTGGTGGCGGGGAAATTTTTCCCGATGGCCTTGTAACCGTGGCTGGCGCTGCCCCGCTCGCTGAACGGTGCTTCCACCGCCCAATCGTGCGGCAGGTTCAGCGTGCGCCAGCCGCGATCGTCGAAGTCCGGCGAAGCCGCGCCGGCCGCCATGCCGGCCTTGGCGAAATAGCTGAACGCGGTCCTGGCCGGTTCCGGGTCGAAATCCTTGCTGGGATCCGTGGCATGGCCAAACGCGAACCGCCAGTTGGCGTCCATCAGCAGCCGCTCGCGTCCGGCGGTCGCGGTGTCCGGCGATGCAGTTTGGGCCGGGGATGTTTGCGGCAGCACCGCGCTTAGAAGAATGGTTGCGGCGATGGACAGGGCCTTAACGTGGTTGTTCATGTGGTGAAACTAAATTGTTTTTTGCCGGCGGTTGAGGATGGTTTGTCCGGCAACGTTGTTTTATTTATCAGAATTCATGTGGATTTTCCACGCCACCTTGCCGGCAAACGGATCGTTTTCCATCTGGAAGCCGCTGCCGCTTTTGTTCAGCGTGAGTTCATGCAACACATTGTCGGACGGCAAGCAGATCAGGCCTGTTGCCGTTGTGGCGGTTTTGGCAAAGACGACCAGTTCCAGCTTCGACCAGTCCATTTGCAGCGTGGATTGCGCCAGCGCGATGTGCGGCAGGACCGTGCCGTCGCGCACCAGCATCACGATGGGAAGTTTGCCCGCCTCGATTTTTTGCCAGCCGCCGTCATAGGATTTTCCGGTTTGATAATCGATCCAGGTTCCCGGCGGCAGATAGACATTCCTTCCGGTGGAACCGGTCTCCAGCAGCGGCGCGACCAGGATGCTCGAGCCGAAAAGGTATTCATCGTCCACGTTCCACGAACCCGGGTCATCGGGATATTCGAGGAACAGCGCCCGCACCATCGGCAGGCCATGGCCGGAGCTGTCCTTCGCCTGGGCATAAACGTAGGGCATGAGCTTGTATTTGAGCTCGTCGATTGCGCGGAATTCATCCATGAACGCCTCCCCGTAATTCCAAGGTTCCTTGGGCGCGATGCCGTGGCAGCGGCTGTGCGAACTCAGCATCCCGAAGGCCAGCCAGCGCGCGAATAAATCCTTGTCCATGCTGGCCACCGAGTTCGCCGTGAAGCCGCCCACGTCGTGGCTCCAGAACGAGAATCCGGAGAGGCCGAACGACAGCCCGCCGCGCAATTCGGCGGCCATGCCCTGGTCGGTGCTTTCGGCGTCGCCGCCCCAGTGGATGGGATAACGCTGGCTGCCGGCCCAGGCGCTACGCGCCCAGATGATGTTCTCGCCGGTGGTCTGTTTGGTGATGTCGGCGACGGCCTTGTTGTAGCGGAGCGGATACAAATTGTGCTCATAAAATCCGGTGCGGCCGTCGGCAAAAATTCCGTTGTTCGGCGCGGCCTCGCCGAAGTCCACCTTGATCGCGCCCACACCCAGTTTCAGCAGGTTCGCGAGTTTGCCCTGGTACCATTCGACCGTTTGCGGATTGGAAAAGTCCAGGACGGCATCTTCGTAGGGCAGGTTGCCCTTGGCGTCGCGGACGACGAGATTTTTTTCGAGGAGCTCGGGGAACAGTTTGTTTTTTGGCACGAAGTATGGCAGCTGCCAGCACGAGACATGGAAGCCTTCGTCCTTCAGGTCCGAAAGCATCTTCCGGGGATCCTGGAAGCGGGTGGTGGAAAATTCATAATCGCACTGCCAGTCGGTTTCAAACCAGCCGGTATCGAGATGCAGCACGTCACACGGGATTTTGTTCGTGCGCAACTGGGCGGCGATGTCGCGCACCTGTTTTTCGGCGTTGTAAGTGCAGCGGCTCATCCAGAGGCCAAACGACCAGAGCGGCGGCAGCGGCGCCTTGCCGGTGAGCTGGGTGTATTCATCGAGGATTTCCCTGGGCGAACCAAAAAACACGAACAGATCCAGCGCGTCATCGCCAATCATCAGGGAATTGACGCCGCTGAACGAATTCCCGAAATCGCAGGTGATGGGCGAGGAGGTGTGAATGAACATGCCATAACCGCGATTGCTCATGAAAAAGGGGATGGGCTTGTACATGCCCTGGTTCTGGATGCCATTGGCGTCGTCCGTCCACAGCACGACTTTCTGGCCGCGCTTGTCAAGGCTGGTGAAGGATTCGCCGCAGCCGAAAATCTTTTCGCCCGGAGAAAGTGTGAACACCGCGTCCACGCTCCGCGAATAATCCGCGGCGCGGCGCACGAAGGAAAAGGGCAGGATGGGCGTAAACGTGCTGGTGTTGTCCGAGTCATGGTCCGTCCGGGTGAGCAATTTGCCCTGCGCATCGCGGAATTCGAGGCGCCAGGGATTTTCAAAAACCGTGACCGAGCCAAATGCGCTGGTGTAGCGGTGGCCGCCTTCGATCTGGCTGTATTTCCAGGAATGATCCTGCGGCACGGCGCCGGCCAGCATCAACTCCTCGTAATTTTTGTGAACCTGCGGGCCACTGGTCAGGCGGATGCGCACGGTTCGCGGCGTGACGAAGTCGAGGTTGAACGGCAGCGTCGGGTTGGCCGCATATTGGTCGGCGGGAAACTCGTTGGGTTCGACCGGTTTGATGACCGCCAGCATGTTGTCGAACGCCTGGCGCGTGAAATATTCGGCGCGCTGCCAGGTGATTTTGCCCGCGCTGGTGGCCGGATCGAAATCGGCCAGCCGGTCCGCCAGATAATAGAGGTCGGAAAAATCCCGGAAGTCGCCGCTGACATCAATCGGATCGTTCAGCAAGGGCATGGATGGATTGGCCGCGGCCAGCCGGCCGGCGGCGACCGTCAGCAGGCTCAGGGTCAGGCCGACCGTCAGGAGCAGGGTGTTTCGTTGGTGATTCATGACACAATTGGATTTCATTCAGTCAATGATGACCCGCGCCGGGTGTCAATGTCTTGTCATCAAAATCGACGAGTCCACCGCGGGGCTGCTGGCGGCTGATTTTCCGGCTGAAATGGTGCAATCGCGGCAATGGCACGGTCCGTCGGGTGGTTTTGAGATTGAAACCCGATAATTTGTCCTTGCGAATAATCCGGTTTGGCCGTCAACATTTGGCCATGTCGTGCCGGAACACCCTGGTTTCTCCTTTGGGCCGGACTCTTCTGCTGTTGGTCGGTTGGTTTGCCGTCGGCGGTTCTTTCGTGCCGGTCGTTGCGGCCCCCAATTATTTCATCCGCTCGTGGCAGGCCGAAGCCGGGCTGCCGCAAAACAAGGTGACGGCCGTGGTGCAGACCCAGGACGGTTATTTGTGGGTGGGCACCTACAGCGGGCTGGCGCGATTTGACGGGGTGCGCTTCACGACTTTTGACGAGAACAACACGCCGGAGCTGCGGAGCAGCCGGATCACCAGTTTGTTTGAAGCGACGGACGGCACACTCTGGATCGGCGATGAAGGCGGCCAGGTGACGCAATACAAGGACGGCCGGTTCCGGGCCGTGCCATTTGATCCGGCTTGGACCGGCGGCAAGATTTACAGCATCGCCTCTGATGAATCCGATGACATCTGGCTGATGAACATATCCGGCCAGCTGGCCCGCGTGCGGGACGGACTGGTCTTGAACCCCAAAGCCGGCCCGGCGGGCAAGCTGTTGAACATGACCCGGTCGACGCGCGGGAACATCTGGGTCTCGCGCGACGGCTGGGGATCAGTCCTCGAACAGGGCCAGATATACTCTTCCGCGTTTAATGAAATCGCCACCAATGCCTACGTGCTCGGCATCGCGGCCAGCCATGACGGCGGACTCTGGGTGGCCAGCGACTGGCAGATCCGGAAATGGAAGGACGGCCGCTGGGTTGAAAATCTGGGAGACACCCCTTGGGGCAGCGTGCCCCTCACCCAGTTGCTGGAAACCCGCAGCGGCGTGCTGGTGGCGGGCACCTCGGACCATGGACTTTACCTGGTTTTTCCTGACGACTTGAAAAACCCGCTGCACTTCGACCGCGCCAGCGGCTTTCCCTCCGACTGGGTGATCTCGCTGTGCGAAGACCGGGAGGGAAACCTCTGGGCCGGGATCGGCGGCGGTGGGCTGGTCCTCCTGCGTCCGAACAACATTCAAACCGTTTCCCCGCCGGATCAATGGCAGGGCCGCGCGGTATTGACGGTCTGCCCCGGCCAGGAGGGCGCGTTGTGGATTGGCACCGAGGGCGCGGGTTTGTATCGCTTTCAAAACAATGCCTGGACCAATTTTAGTTACTCCATTCCCAGCCAGGGAATTCAGAATCCCTATGTCTGGTCGCTCGCCGAAGATGAACGGGGGCGATTGTGGGCGGGCACCTGGGGCGGCGGCTTGTTTGTGCAAAATGGAGATCATTTCGAAATGGCCCCTGGAATGGAGAAAATCACGCCACCCATGCCCGCCCTGTTGCACGCCCGCAACGGCGACATGTGGATCGGTACCACGGAGGGGCTGCTGCGAAATCGAAACGGTCAGACGACGTGGTTCAAGGAGAACCAGGGACAGCCTCTGCAGGATGTGCGCACGATCGCCGAAGACGCCCAGGGTGCCCTGTGGTTCGGCATGGCCGGGGACGGGCTTGCCTGCCTGGACAGCCAGGGCATCCGGCGATTCCGCAAAGCCGACGGCTTGTCGAGCGATTTCATCGAATGCCTGCATTTTGACAAGGGCGGCACGCTTTGGATCGGGACCTTTGGCGGCGGGCTCTGCCGGTTCAAGCAGGGGCATTTCGCCGTCATCAATCGCGAACAGGGTTTGCCCAACAGCGTCATCGGCGACATTGAGGAGGATGGCCGGGGATTTTTCTGGATGAGTTCGCATGATGGACTCATCCGCGCCAGCGAAACGGATTTGAACCGTTGTGCCGACGGGGAGATCAACCAGGTGCGTTGCCTGAGCTACGGCGTCAATGACGGCCTGCCAACGATTGAATGTTCCGAGGGCTTGCAGCCGGCGGGATGCCGGACGCCAGACGGGCGCTTGTGGTTTCCCACCAGCAAGGGTCTGGTGGCCGTGGACCCGCAACACGTGAAACGGAATTCATTGCCTCCGCCGGTCGTGATTGAAGCCGTGTGGGTGGATAACCGGCTGGTCACGGGCTCCACCAATGCGCTGCCGTTGATCATTCCGCCCGGTCGCCACCGGGTTGACTTTCAATACAGCGGGTTGAGTTTTGTGGCCCCGGAAAAGGTGCGCTTCAAGTATCGTCTGACGGGTCTGGACGCCGAGTGGCTGGATGCCGGAGCCAAGCGCACCGTGAATTACAATTACATCCCCCCCGGCAATTATACCTTTCGCGTCATCGCCTGCAACAACGACGACGTTTGGAACAATCAGGGGGCGAACATCGCATTCAGGGTGCTGCCGTATTTCTGGCAGACCTTGTGGTTCCGGCTGCTGGCCCTGGCCCTGACGATTGTTGCCAGCGGAGCGGTCGTCTGGACCATTTCCCGTCGCCGGATGCGGCGCAAGCTGGAACGCCTCGAACAGCAGCGGGCCATTGAACACGAGCGGGCGCGGATTGCCCATGACATTCACGACGACTTGGGCGTCCATCTGACCCGCATCACCATGCTCAGCGAGTCGGCGAGCGGGGAATCGGACAATCCCGTCCGGACGGCCGCGGGCCTCAACCAGATTTACGACACGGCGCGCGAGCTGACGCGGTCCATGGACGAGATTGTGTGGGCGGTAAATCCCCGGCACGATACCATGGAAAGCCTGGCCAGTTACCTGGAAAAATTCGCCCAGGATATTCTGGCCACCGCGGGCATTCGCTGCCGTCTGGACATGCCCCTGCAGTTTCCCGAATGGCGGTTGACTTCCGAGGTGCGCCACAACCTCTTCCTGGCGTTCAAGGAGGCTCTGCACAATGTCGTCAAACATTCCGCGGCGTCCGAAGTCCACATCCGCATCGAGCCCGGAACGGCGTCCTTCGAACTCGCCATCGAGGATAATGGCCGCGGCTTCGTGCCGGGAACGCGGGACAAGACCTCCGATGACCCCAGGCGCTTCGCCTCCGGCAACGGGCTCGAAAACATGACCCGACGGCTGGCGGAAATCGGCGGACGCTGCGACATCCGCAGCACACCGGGGGGCGGAACCAAGATCTGCTTCGAGATCCGGCTGGATAGTCGAGCCGTCTGATGGTGCCGGAAACCGCCTGTTCTCCACGGTTAGCGGGCACATTCCCACCCGAACCGAAAACCCTCCGGTTGGCCCGAAGGCCGTGAATATAATTATATCTAATTTAATGCATCAGTTTTATTAAAGTGTAGTGTATTTTCACGACATGACAGCGGGTCGTTTTACGCTAGAGTGATTCAAATCATTGTCGGCAAACAACCAACCAATCAATCAAAATAGCAAAGTCAGGGCTTGTGGTTCAGAAATGCAAAACTCGGTAAATCGTTGGAAAAAAAGACAGTTATGAAAATCAAATTACTCCGTCATTTCCCTATGAAAAGAAACTTGATGCTGGCCTTGGTCGCCGCAGTTGCCGTGATGTTCGGCAACGCCAGTCGCGCGCAAACTCCCGCAACCCTCACCGATCTCCTCGGGTCCAGCCCCAGTCCCGGACCGAATGACATTTCACAATTGAGTTTGACCGGCGTGGCCCAGCCGCCCGGATTGAACTACTACATTGATAACAGCTCGCCTCCCGGACAAATCTTTCAGACGGGCAGCAGTGCGGGTGGATATTCCCTGAATTCTCTGGACGTCTTTGCGGCCGGAAGTGGTGGCGGTCTCGTTACCAGCGCCCAGTTCTACTATCTGCGCGTTTATTCGTATAACCCGGCCAACTCCAATGCGACGCTCCTCGCAACGTACAAGTCGCAGTCCTCATTTACCTTCTTCGAAGGTGATTGGTTGGAATGGACCGGTCTTAGCGTTGGACTCTCGCCTAATTCCTCCTATGCCTTCTCGTTCCAAAGAGGGGTGCAGGGTTGGGAATTGATGGGAGCGGTGCCCGGCGATACCTACACGAATGGGCAGGCGTGCTTGATTCCAACTGCTGGGGGGACTTTGGGCACCGGTAATTTTAGCACTGCCGCCGGCGAGGATGCCTGTATGAACGTCGGCCTGTCGCTGGCCGTTTTTAGCGTCAATCAGCCCACACTCGCACCGTCGACGGTTGTAAGCACTGGTTCGGTTGCGACTGTCACTTCAGGAGTTGTGCTTGGCGCGGGATCTTATACTTATCAATGGCAATGGGATGCCGGCACCGGCGGTGCCTTGGTCAACATTTCTGGAGCCACGGGCTCAAGCGTCACGGCGAATACAGCTGCCCCGGGCCTTTACCAGTATGATGTGGTGGTCACCGATCATGATGCAGGACCAAACAATGGACTTAGTATCACCAGCTCTGTGGCTAGTTTGACGGTTTCTTATCCCACGGCAGCGGCCTCGTTGACGGACGTGGGGAGTGCCATCGTGCCTGGGTTGTATGACATCAGCCAGTTGTCGGGTGGAGGCACGGGCGACGGTTTGAATTATTATAACAACAACTCCGATTGCGCTGGCCAGACCTTTACCACCGGCGCCAATGCGCTGGGATATACTCTGACTTCCCTGGCTCTTCAGACCGGTGGCGGCGCTGGTAGCACCTTTAACCTCATCACCACGGTTCAACCGTACTATTTGTACATTTACTCCATTGATGCAACCGGCAGCAACGCCACGCTGGTTCAGGAATACACCAATAGCGGCTTCTCCTTCGCTACCTTTGGCGACTGGTTGCAGTGGAGCGGTTTGAACGTGCAGCTCGCGCCCAACCACAAATATGCTTACTCGTTTGAAAACCAGGCCGGAGTGACGGGCGCAGCTTACACTTATGGTTGGACGGCGATGAATCAAAGTACGAACACCCCGTATGCCGGCGGTCAACTGTGCTTGATCTTACCCCAAGGCGGAGCCCTTTACTTCGGCAACTCCAGCACTAACATCTACAACGTTCCGCCCACCAACGGCCAGTCCGCCGTTTTTGACGTGGGATTGATGGCGAACGGGGTTGTCATTAACAACCCACAGGTTACTCCGATCACTGGCGCGCCTCTTGGAGGAGCTGTGGCGGGAGTTCCCATTACTCTCAACGAGGACGCCAGCGGCGCCGCTCCTTTGCACTATTATTGGTTTACGGACGGTGGCAGCGGCGGAGCCATCAGCACCAGCACTGGCACCGACTCGTCCAATCTCGTCCTGAACACCACAGGCTGGCTTCCGGGTGCTTATCAATTCCAGGTGGTAGTCTCCAATGCCTATCCCCCGACAGCGACCAGCCCGCCGGTTTCTGTGACTATTCTCGAAGCCAATGCCACCGCCATCTTGACGGACATTGGTTTGACGGCGCCCACAGCGGGACCGAACGATATCTCCCAGTTCATTGCCCCGACTGCAGCCAACAAGCCGGACGGTCTGAACTATTATTTGGACAATTCTTCGCCTCCCGGCCAGACCTTTACCACCGGCACCAGTCCGCTGGGATACATTCTTAACTCGGTGGCCTTATTACTGGCGGGTGACAGTGGCGCTCTCCCGAACCCCACCAATGGCCAGACGTATGATCTGCGAATTTATACCGTCAACACCAACACCTCGGTGGCGACGCTATATGCAGTCTATGCTTCCGAGACCAATGCGGTCATTGCGACCAACGGGCCTACCGCCGACGCCGTGGATTGGATGCAATGGACAGGCATCTCACTGCCGCTGGCAGCGAACACCACCTATGCGTACACATTCGGCAGGTTGACCAGTGGCTCCGGCTACGCCAATCTGGCCAATGTCACAGGCAATCCTTATCCGGACGGCCAGGTTTGCCTGGTTCCGCCCTATGGTGGCGCCATCAGCTACAGCTCTTCTGGCACCTATGATGCCACGTTTGATCTGGGCTTGAACCTGGGCGCAGTCAAATTGCAGATACAAAGTGTCGGCGGCGGCCAACTGAAGTTGACCTGGCCGACGGGCACGCTGCTGCAGACCACCAGCCTGGGTGGGCCGTGGACGACCAATGTGAACACGTCTCCCTACACCTTTACTCCAACGGGAGCACGGGAGTTCTATCGGGTACAAGTACCGTAACTGCTATTCACGCAAAGGGGCGTGTCCTTAAAAGACACGCCCCTTTTCTTAGATGTTGAGCTAATTATAATTTTACATTTAACGAGTAAAGAACTAACCTTTAGTTAATAATCATTTTACCAGAATAATACGATGGACTCCAAAGCCAGCAAACGGTCTGAGATTCGCAGCCACGCTTTTACCTTGATCGAGCTCCTGGTGGTCATTGCCATCATCGCCATTCTCGCCGCGCTGTTGTTGCCGGCATTGGCCAGCGCCAAGGAAAAGGCCCGGCGAACCCAGTGCCTGAACAATTTGAAACAGCTGGGCTTGGCGTCAAACATGTACAATACCGACTATCAGGATTTTATGGCGTGGCCAAACTGGGGAAATGATGCCGCAGCACCTCCCGGATGGTTGTACGCGGGGGATCCCACGACCTACCCCATCACCACAGGCAAGGGTGGTCCCAATACGGTTAACCATTGGGACCAATATCAGATGGCTCACCTCATGCAGGGAACCTTTTGGCAATACGTGCCCAATGGAAAGTCGTTCCTTTGTCCGAATGATCTCCAGCCGACATATAACCCGGCCAACCTTTGGTACCAGCGCGCCTGCACTTTATCCACTTATGTCATGAACGGGGCAGCTTGTTTTTATGCCGCACCCAATAGTCAGTATAATTATCAAACTCCCAAGGCAAGCCAGATCTGGAGTCCAATCTGTTATCTGCTGTGGGAGCCGGATCAGACCATAGACGCCAATTGTTATAATGATGGGTCTAATTATCCTGGTCCTGATGCTGGGAATACCCAACCGGAAGGCCTTGGCAATCTGCATGTCAAAGGCGGGAATTTATTGTCCGTGGGTGGGAGTGCCACCTACATGCTGCCCCGGGATTATACCAACGAAATGGGGATTGCCGCCAAAAACCTTCTGTTTTGGAATCCATTGACCGGTAATGGCCGTTGATTGGATTTCATCAACATCTTAAGTGCTGGATCAGAGTCGTGCGCATCGTTGTTTTGTTGTGGTTGGGCGGCACGGTGGTTATCGGTGGCGTTCAGGCTCAAACCCTGACGGATATTGGCGCCGCCAATCCGACCCCGGGGCCGAATGACATTGCGCAGTTGAGCACCAACGGAAACACGGCGGCGACCACTCCCACCGGCAAGCCTGACGGCTTGAACTATTACACCGACAATGCCGCTCCGCCCGGCCAGACGTTCACGACGGGCACCAATTCAACCAACTTGATCGCTCTCGCCATCCGGACGGCTGGTCTGGATTCCGGTGGCGGATTCGGGACTCCTTCGACCACCACCAATTATTATCTGCGAATTTACTCGGTGTCCGGCAGCACCGCGACATTGATTCAGAGCTACACCAATCGCAACCCGGGATTCACCGACGGTGACTGGCTGAAATGGAACAATCTCTCGGTTCCTTTGGCGGCAAACTCAACCTACGCGTTTTCCTTCGGCCGGCTGCCCGCCCCCGGCGGTTGGTGCGCCATGGCCGTTGCCAGCGGTAACCGCTATGCCGGGGGTGAAATCGCGCTGATCCCCATCGCCGGCGGCACCATGACCTTCGGCGGCAGCCATGGCTACGACGCGGTGTTTGACCTGGGAATGTTCGCCGACTCACCCACGGCGAATACACCGGTTGTCACACCCAAGACCACGGTCTATGTGGGACAGATATTGACCCTGACTGAAACTGCGTCCGGCACCGGAACCCTTTCCTATCAGTGGCAAACCGACGGCGGCAGCGGCAGTCTGACCAACATTCCCGGCGCCACCACCACGAATGTGACGGTGACGGTACCCAGCTCCGGCACCTTCAAATATGACATCATCGTAACCAACAATTATGGCAGTGCCACCAGCAGCGTGGCTATCGTGACTGTTAATCCGCCCGTTGCCGTCACGGTGGATGCTTCCCAACCCATCACGACGATGCCGTTGCAAGGGCTGGGGGTTTGTGTTGCCACCTACGACAATGTGCTGATCAATTATCCCAGCATTGCCACGCAGTTGAAAGCCGCCGGCATCAAGGCTGTGCGCTTCCCGGGCGGTTCGGTGGCGGACGTTTACAATTGGCAAAACAATTCCGGCATTGATGGACAGTACGTCAATGGAAACGACAGTTTTGACAATGTGATGAACGACATCGTTAATCCGGCGGGAGCCCAGGCGATCGTCACTGTCAATTATGGTTCCAACCCGGCCAACAACGCCGGAGGCGACACCAATGTGGCCGCCGCCTGGGTGGCGCATGCGAACCTCACCAACAACTGGGGTGTCAGCTATTGGGAAATCGGCAATGAACAAGGCGGTAACGGCTACTATGGCACCAATTTGAATTGGGAATACGACCTCCATTACCCGGAAATCCCCGCCACCAACCGCGTCGGCCAGCCGGCTCTCTCTCCCACGGCCTATGGCTCGAATTCGCTCTCTTTTATCACAGCGATGAAAACCCGGGATCCCAGCATCAAATGCGGCATTGGATTTGATACCGGCCGGACCGCTTACAATACGGCAGCGGAGCAACAATGCAGCAACGTGTTGGATTTTGTCATCATTCACTGGTACCCCGGCAGTGACGCCGCCTCCCTGCTGGCCTCGCCCGGCACGATTGCCTCCACCGCCAGGAATTGCTTCACCCAATTGACCAACAACCTGGGCGCCGCCCATGCCTCCCAGATGCAAATTGCCGTCACCGAAACCGGAGGGGGAAACGTTACCGGCGCCCCGGTCGCCCTGTTTGCCGCCGACAATTATCTGACCTGGATTGAAAACGGCGCGGTCAATGTGGACTACCAGATATTGCACAACGACATTCTCACCGCCAGCCAGCAACCCGGCCACGCGTATTACGGCGCGATGATGGCCAGCCTGCTGGCCAATGTCGGTGACACATTCGTCAAAACCACGTCCGGCCAGGCCTTGTTGCGGATCCATGCCACAACGCGACTGGACGGAAAGACGGGCGTCATGCTCATCAACGACGACCCGCTTCTCACCGTCCCCGTCACCGTGAGCATCAACAACGGGACGACGCTCGCCAACACGGGCGTCCGGTACCAGTTCGGCCTCGCCAATTTCATCGGCGCCAATGACGTTCCCAGCTATCCCGTTTCCACCAACACCGTATCCAGGCTGGGCAACTCGTTCACCGTCTCCGTCCCGCCCTATGCCATGGTGGATCTGCTGATCCCGCCCGCCGGACCCAACACGCCGCCGGTGCTGGCGCCGATCGGCGACCAGACTGTGAACGTGGGCCAGACCGTCGCCTTCACGGCCAGTGCCACCGACACCGATGCGCCGCCGCAAACCCTCACCTTTACCCTGTTGAGCGGGCCGGGCAGCGCGACGTTGAACCCCAACACGGGCGCCTTCTCCTGGCGCCCGGCCGTGACCGACGCCAATACCGTCAATCCGATTTCACTGATGGTGGCCGACGACGGCATCCCCAGCCTGAGCGCGACGCAGAGCTTCACGGTGACGGTGAATCCGCTCACTCTGCCCATCGCCACCTCGTTCACGTTGAACAACGGCCAGTTTGGATTCCAGGTGGGCGGTCAGGTGGGACCGGATTATGGCGTGGAGGTTTCCACGGATTTGGTCAATTGGAGCACGCTCTTCATCACCAACTCACCGCTGATGCCGTTCTCCTGGGTGGATACCAACGCGGCCACGTTGCCAGCGCAGTTCTATCGCATCAAAGTTGGGCCGCCATTGCCTTGACACACAAAATTATGTCTATTTCCTATTTCAACTGCCGGGGCCGTCTTCTCAAAATGAACCAGCCGAAAATGGCGTTGGCGGTCATCGCCTTCATGATTCTGACCGGAGCGGTCCATGCGCAAACGCTCATAGATCTGGGCGCCACTGCGCCGACTCCGGGGATAAATGACGCCGCCCAGTTGAGCGCCAGTGGCAACGTGACCGCGCCTGACGGCCTCAATTATTACACCGACAATCAAGTTGGCCATGGTGCCGGCGAACCGGGGCAGACATTTACGACGGGAAATAATTCAGCCGGATATGTGCTGACCTCCATGACCCTCAAGACCGGCGGGTTGGGGTCGTCCACTTACAGCGGCATCGGCACGGCCCAGCCCTATTATCTCCACCTTTATTCCGTGTCGGGTTCCACGGCCACGCTGTTGCAAACCTACACCTCGGCCAATTTCACTTTCAGTGACGGCGACTGGCTGAAATGGAGCGGCCTGTCGGTGGCGCTGGCGGCCAATTCAACCTATGCCTACTCGTTCGGCAAGGCGAGTTCCATCACCGGCTGGGAACCCATGGCCGTCGCCGCCAACAATCTTTACGCGGGCGGCGAGATCGGGCTAATTTCTCCCGTCACCGGCGCCATCACTTTAGGCAGCAGTCATGGTTTTGACGCGGTTTTTGACGCGGGTTTGATTTCGGCCACCCAGCCCAACATCAACCAGCTTGCCGTTTCGCCGACGAACAACGTGTTTGCTGGCACGCCGGTGACCTTCGCGGCCACCGTGTCGGGCGCGTCGCCGCTTTACTTCCAATGGCAGTTCAACAACGGCGGCGGCTACGCAAACCTCGCCGGGGCCAACACCAACACGCTGGTGTTGAACACGGCGCTCACCAACACCGGCTCGTATCAACTGGTGTTGACCAACAGTTATGGCGCGGTGACCAGCGCTCCGGTCGCCCTGACCGTGACTGCGGCAATCATCAGCCAGGTGACCGTGTCGCCGGCGAACAATGTATTTGCCGGGACGCCGGTGACTTTCGCGGCCAGCGTGTCAGGCGCGTCGCCGCTTTATCTGCAATGGCAGTTCAACAACGGCGGCGGCTACGCCAGCCTCGCCGGGGCCAACACCAACACGCTGGCGTTCAGCGCGGCGGTTACGAACAGCGGTTCGTATCAGCTGGTGTTGACCAACAGTTATGGCGCGGTGACCAGCACTCCAGTCACGCTTTCGGTGACGCTCGACACGAACCCGCCGGTGGCTCTGCGCGGCTTTAATCTCGGCACAACGAACATGGAAGTGGACTTTTCCAAGGCGCTCGACGCGGCCAGCGCGACCAGCGTGGTGAACTACGTTTTTTCCAATGGCCTGGCAATTACCGGCGCATCGCTGGCGGCAAACGGCACCACGGTCATCCTCACCACCGCGCCGCTGGTCTATGGCAGCAATTACACACTCGTGATCAATGGCATTCGTGACCAGGCCGTCCCGCCCAATGCGATTGCCCCCAACACGCTGGTCAATTTCACGGCGTCGCCCCGCGGGCGGATTTTATTGGATACCGGCTGGCGCTTCCAGTTGGGCGACCCGGTGGATGTCACCACTAACGTCACCTATTATCCTGAAATCCCGGATCTGGCCAAGCTTGACTCCACGGAAGTCACCGGAACCAGCTCTGAAACCTACTTTGAAACCAACCGCGTGGACATCTTTGCCACGCACGCGGGGGAAAATGTTTCCTTTGTCCAGACGAACTACAACGACAGCACCTGGCGTTTGTTGAACCTGCCGCATGATTGGGTGGTCGAGCTGCCCTTCAATGCGGGTGCGGACACCGGCCACGGCTTCAAACCGGTCGGCAACTCCAGTTTTGGGGCCAACAACTTCGGCTGGTATCGCCGCACGTTTACCCTGCCTGCAAGCTATGCTGGTCAGAAACTGTTCCTGGAGTTTGACGGTGTTTATCGCAATTGTCTGGTGTGGCTGAACGGGCACATCCTGGGCCGGAATGTCAGCGGCTATGAAGGCTTTTATTTTGATGCCACGCAATATGCCAATCCCGGCGGAACGAATGTATTGGTGGTGCGGGTGGATGCCAGCCGGTTTGAGGGCTGGTTTTATGAGGGCGCCGGCATTTACCGCCATGTCTGGCTGACGACGGAGAATCCAGTTCACGTCGCGGAATGGGGAACTTATGTGGCCACGACTTCGCTGGTGGGTTCCAACGCCACCATCACCATCCAAACTGAGGTCACCAACCAAAGCGGGGTGGTGACCGCCAGCGGCAATCTGACTTCAACCATTTTTGATGCTGGCAACAACCCGGTTGCCACGGTGACTTCGGCGGTGAGCGTGCCGGCCGGCCAGGATTTGGTTGTGACGCAGACCGTGTCGTTGACGGCGAACTTGTGGTCGCTGCAAACGCCTTATCTTTACAACCTGGTTACCACAGTCAGCAACCAGAACGCGGTCGCGGATATTTACAACACGCCGTTTGGTGTGCGGACCGTTTCGATTGATGCCACCAACGGCGTTTTCATCAACGGGCAGCATGTGTGGATTCAGGGAATGTGCAACCATCAGGACATGGCCGGGGTCGGCTCCGCCCTGCCGGACCGGCTGCAGTATTTCCGCATCGAGCGGCTGAAGCAGATGGGCGTGAACGCCTATCGGAGCTCGCACAACACGCCGACGGCGGAGCTGCTCAACGCCTGCGACCAGTTGGGAATGCTGGTGCTGGATGAAAATCGCCGGCTGGGAACCAATGCGGAGCCCTTGGGCGAGCTGAGCCGTCAAATCCGCCGCGACCGGAATCATCCTTCCGTATTTATGTGGTCGCTTGCAAATGAGGAACCCCTCCAAGGCACGACCACCGGGGCGGCCATCATCCAGGTTATGCAGAACCTGGTCCACTCCTTGGACTCCACGCGCTTATGCACCGCCGCCCTGAATTCTTGGGGAGCCGGCTTTAGCTCGGTCCTGGATGTGAATGGCTTCAATTATCAACTCGGCCAGCAGGATACGTTTCACACCGGCAATCCGGCTTGGCCCATCATCGGCACGGAAACGTCCAGTCAGATTACGGATCGCGGCATCTATACCAATGACACCGCGAACGGCTACGTCTGGGGTTATGACCTCAACCCGGTAAGCTGGGGGGAGACGGCGGAAGCCTGGTGGCAATATTACTCTGCCCGTCCGTGGTCTTCCGGCGGATTCTCCTGGACGGGTTTTGATTATCGCGGCGAACCAACGCCTTACGGCTGGCCCTGCATCAACTCGCATTTTGGCACGCTGGACATGTGCGGTTTTCCGAAGGACAACTTTTATTATTATCAGGCCAACTGGACGCTCAAACCCGTGCTGCATGTCTTCCCGCACTGGAACTGGACGACACCGGGACAACCCATCAACGTCTGGGCTTTTGGAAATTGTCAGGCGGTGGAATTGTTCACCAACGGCGTCAGCCTGGGACGGCAGGCGCTCAATGTTCAGGGTCATGTCGAATGGGACAACGTCGCTTACACGGCAGGAACGCTTCAAGCCATTGGCTATAACAATGGGGTGGCGGTCATCACGAATTCGGTGGTCACCACCGGCGCGCCGGCGGCCATTGCGCTGATTCCCGACCGTCGCACCATTTTGGCGGACGGGAAAGATGTTTCGGTGGTGACGGTGGCCGTTCTGGATGCGCAGGGAAACCTTGTTCCAACGGCGGCCAATGAAATCAATTTCTCGATCAGCGCCGGCGCCGCCGTTCTCGGGGTCGGCAATGGCGACCCCAGTTCGCATGAGGCGGACAAAGCAAGTCAACGCGCGGTGTTCAACGGCCTGGCTCAAGTCATCGTCCAGTCAATCAATCAACCCGGCACCATTACTTTGACTGCGGCTTCCACTGGTTTGACCCCAACCAACATCATCCTTACGGAGGCCGCCACCCTGCCGCCGCCAGCCGCGCCCACAGGAGTCGCCGCCGTCGCCGGAAACGCGCAGGTGACGGTCAGTTGGGACATCGTGCCGGGTGCGATCACCTACAACTTGTGGCGGGCCACGACCCATAATGGTCCTTACACGCTTGTTGCCGGAAACATCGGAGGTGTTAATTTGGGTTTCACCGACAACCGCGTTGCCAATTTGACAACGTATTATTATGTGGTCACGGCCAATGGCAACGGCACCAGTGTCAATTCGGCGGAAGTCAGCGCCACTCCCGCCGCCATCGTCACCGGCCTGACCGCCATCGCCGGCAGCGGCCAGATTATTTTGAATTGGAATGGTTCGCCGGGCGTCAGTTACAACGTGAAGCGTTCCACGGTCACCGGCGGACCCTACACCACCCTCGCGGCATCCGTCGCCAACACCAATTACACCGACAGCAGCGTGGCCACCTGCCAGACCTACTTCTACGTGGTCACCGTCACCAATGCCGGCAACGAGAGCCTGCCCTCGGCCGAGGCCGGCGCCTCACTGCCCGGCGGAGCTCCACCGGCACCCTGGCTGAACCAGGATATTGGCTCCGTGGGATCGGCGGGCAGCGCCACATACTGCAACGGCCAATTCACCGTCTCCGGTTCCGGTGCCGACATTTGGGGCACCAACGACGCCTGCCAGTTTGTTTATGTTTATGTTCCGATCAGCACCAACTGTGACATCCGTGCCCGGGTCGTGAGCGTGCAAAATACTTCCGGCAACGCCAAGGCCGCCGTGATGATCCGCGAAACGCTCACGGCGGGTTCCCGGCAGGCCTTGGCGGATGTCGAACCGACCGCCGGAATCGAGTTTCTTTGGCGGACCAACACCGGGTTCAACACCACTTCTGCCACGGTCGCTGGACAGACCGCGCCCAACTGGGTGCGGCTGACGCGCACCAACAACACCTTCAGGGCTTATTGGTCTCCCGACGGCAATGCCTGGACCCAGATTGGAGCGCCCACCAACATCAACATGGCCGTCAGCGCCTATGCCGGCCTCGCCGTGTGTGCCCATAATAACACCGTGCTCAACACCTCCGTGCTCGACAATGTCAGCGCCAGTTTTCTGGCGGCCAACACCGCACCGACGCTGGCACCCATCGCCAACCAGACCGTCAATGTGGGCCAGACCGTTGCGCTCAACGCCAGTGCCACCGACACTCAGACACTCACCTTCAGCCTGTTAAGCGCGCCGGCCAGTGCCACGCTCACTCAACTCAACAATACCAACGCCGCCTTCAATTGGCGTCCCAAGGTGACCGACGCCAACACCACCAACCCGGTTACCCTGAAGGTGGCGGATCCCAGCAGCCTGAGCGCCACACAAAGCTTCTGGATCGTGGTCAATCCGCTCACCCTGCCCATCGCCACCTCGTTTACGTTGAACAACGGCCAGTTTGGATTCCAGGTGGGCGGTCAGGTGGGACCGGATTATGCCGTGGAGGTTTCGACGGATTTGGTCAATTGGAGTACCCTCTTCATGACCAACCCTCCGTTGATGCCGTTCTCATGGGTGGATACCAACGCGGCTGCGTTGCCAGCGCAGTTCTATCGCATCCAGGTCGGGCCGCCCCTGCCGTAAGGGATGGCCTTGCCCCGTTTTGGTGGACAAGAGCACGGGAGTTCCATTGGGGACAAATACGGTGAATGGCTATTCACGCAAAGGGGCGTATCCTTAAAAAGACGCGCCTCTTTTACTGGATTTTGAGTTAATTATGATTTTACATATTATGAGAAAAGAACTATTTTTAGTTAACCCTAAATTTAACTGCCAAAAAGACACGATGGACTCAAATTCCAGCAAACGGTGTGAGATTCGCGGCCGTGGTTTTACCTTGATTGAACTCCTGGTGGTCATTGCCATCATCGCCATTCTCGCCGCGCTGTTGTTGCCGGCTTTGGCCAGCGCCAAGGAAAAGGCCCGGCGAACCCAGTGCCTGAACAATTTGAAACAACTGGGCCTGGCGTCAAACATGTATAACACCGACAATCAGGATTTTATGGCGTGGCCAAACTGGGGAAATAATAGCGATGAGCCCCCCGGCTGGCTGTATCAGGGAGATCCCACGACCTTCCCCATCACCACCTATAGGGGTGGTCCAAATACCGTTAACAATTGGGGTCAATATCAGCAAGTTCACCTGATGCAGGGAACCTTTTGGCAATATGTGCCCAATGGAAAGGTGTTCCTTTGTCCGAATGATCTCCAGCCAACCTATAACCCGGCCGCCCTTTGGGCCCAGCGCACCATGACTTTATCCACTTACATCATGAATGGAGCGGTTTGTTATTATCCCAACCCTTACAATCAGTATGCTTATAAAGCCTGCAAGGCAAGTCAGGTCTGGAGTCCAGTATGTTATTTGTTGTGGGAGCCGGATCAGACCATAGACCCCGGTTGTTATAATGATGCGTCTAGTTGTCCCGGACCGGATTCCGTTGCTGGTGTTAACGCACAAGAAGGCCTTGGCAATCTGCATGTCAAAGGCGGGAATTTATTGTCCGTGGGTGGGAGTGCCACTTACATGCTGCCCCAGGACTATACCAACGAATTGAATATTCCCGCCAAAAACCTTCTGTTTTGGAATCCATTGACCGGTAATGGCCGTTAATAAACTTCCGCCGATCCGTAAATGAGTTGTTCAGGGACGACTATTTCAGTTTGTCTCGCCCTGGTTGGCAAACCAGGGATTGAGACCTCCGAAAAACAGGCGTAGCGGCTTTCGGCAGAAAGCCGCACTTTTCAATTTCTTGGAGCTTGCGGCGCTCCACCGAGACGCCGCTACGGTCAGCAGGCGGTTTTTCAGGCGTCTCGGATTATTTGCCTCTGAACGTCATTACGGTTATGGTGTGGTAGTAAGCTGACAGCCATTGATGCGGGGTCGGGTGGTGCGGAAGTTCGACTGAAGAAACCTCGGCCGGTTGGCGGGAGGATGGTGAATGGATGTCAGACGAATCGGCGCCGGTGTCATGAAAACTGATGACAATCCCATGAGAGCCATTGCATGTAAGAATAGGGCAGATGTGAACATAGCTGTATCAATCATTGAGGACGATGCGCCGGCACGAGGCATACTGGCGGATTGGATCAGCCGCACGCAGGGTTTCAGTTTCACCGGCGCGCATGGCAGCGGGGAGGCCGCGCTGGCAACCTTGCCCGCGGAGAAGCCAACGGTGGTGCTGATGGATATCAACCTGCCGGGCATGAACGGGATTGAATGTGTGCGCCGGCTCAAACCCTTGCTGCCGGACACCCAATTCGTAATGCTCACCGTGTATGAGGATTCCGAGCACATCTTCAACGCGCTCGCCGCCGGTGCCAGCGGTTACCTGTTAAAGCGGATGCCCCGCGACGAGCTGCTTGCCGCCCTCAAGGACGTTCACGCCGGCGGATCACCCATGACCAGCAACATTGCCCGCAAAGTCGTCCAGTCATTCCAGCAACCGGGCGCGCCGATTTCAGCCGGCGAGGACCTTTCTCCGCGCGAGCGGGAGGTTTTGGGATTGCTCGCCCGCGGTTATCTCTACAAGGAAATTGCGGTTTCGCTCCAGATCGGCGTGCCGACCGTGAACACCTACATCCGGCGCATTTACGAGAAGTTGCATGTCCGTTCCCGTTCCCAGGCCGTGGCGAAATATGGCCATGTCCCCGGCGCCGTCGGCACCAGCGGACCGCGCGCTGCCAAATAGTCGCGGGCGATGGAAGCCGGACGGCTGCCGTTGCTTCGGCCGGAATAATATGGGTTGCCCGCTGGCTTCCGGCTTCAAAATCGAATCAATGCCCTGCCACCGCCCGGACCGGCTGCCGGATGATCCGTTTGAAAAGAAAGATCAGCGGCACACAACCCAGGGCGAGCAGGCCGAACAGCCGGAAATTATCCACAAACGCCCACAGGTGCGCCTGGTGGTCCAGGGTCTGGTAAATGAGGCTGGTGGCCTGGGCTTTGGCGGTCACGGTGTCGGTATGACGGGCCAGCGTGTGTTGCAAGCCGTCCAGCTGACGCGTGAACGCGAGGTCGAGCGGCGTCAAGTGCCCGACCATCAGCGCCTGGTGTACCTGGGCGCCGCGCGCCAGCATCGTGGTGACGAAAGCGATGCCGATGCTGCCGCCGAGGTTGCGCGTGAGGTTGTAAATCCCGGTGGCGTTGCCGAGTTGCTGTTGGCGCAACTGGCTCATGGTCGCCGTGGTCAGCGGGACAAAAATGAAACTGATGGCAATGCCGTTGACCACGCTGGGCCAGATGACGCGCAGCTGGCTCACTTGCAGGGTGATGTCGCTCAACATGAACGACGACACGGCCAGCATGGTGAATCCGAAACACAGCAGCCATCGCGCCCGGATGCGCCCCACCAGTCGCCCGACGATGAACGTGGTGACAAACGCCGCGATGCCGCGGGGGCTCATCGCATAACCGCTTTGCAAGGCCGGATAGCCCATCAAGGTCTGCAAAAACAGCGGCAATTCCGCCGTCGTGCCGTATAGAATCGCAGCCAGCGACAGCATCAGGAGGAGGCCGACGGTGAAGTTGCGGTTTTTGAACACGCGCAAATCCACCAGCGGATGCTCGGCCGTGAATTCCCGCGCGATGAATCCGATCAGCGAAAAGGCCGAGATCACCACGAGCCAGCAAATCCAGTTGGATTGAAACCAGTCCTCCTCCTGTCCCTTGTCCAGGGTGATTTGCAGCGTCGCCAGCCAGACCGCCAGCAGGCCGAACCCGATGAAGTCAATGTCGGCCTTCTCGTCGCGTTTGATGTAGGGCGGATCCTCGACCAGCCATTGTTGCAGGAACACGGCCGCAATGCCAAACGGCACGTTGATGTAAAAAATCCAGCGCCAGGAATAATTGTCGGTGATCCAGCCGCCGAGCGTCGGGCCGAGGATCGGCGCCACCACCACGCCCATGGCAAACATCGCCATGGCCGAGCCGCGCTTGTTCATCGGAAAACTTTCCAGCAGCACCGCCTGGGCGATGGGCACCATCGCACCGCCGCCGATGCCCTGAAAAATGCGCGCCAGGATCAGCGTTGGCAGATTCCACGCCAGCCCGCACAACACCGAGGCGAACGTAAACAGCATCACGCAGGAAAGCAGCACCCGCTTCCGGCCGAAATAATTTCCCAGCCAGCCGGTCATGGGCAGGATGATGGCGTTGGAAACGAGATAGCTCGTCAGCACCCAGGTCGCTTCGTCGGTCGTGGCGGACAGGCTGCCGGCAATGTGCGGCAACGCGATGTTGGCGATGGACGTGTCGAGCACCTCCATGAACACCGCCATCATCACCGCCACGGCGATAAGCCACGGATTGTGGCGTGGACGCCAATCCTCGTGATGTACGCCGTCGGGCATGCGAGGGGTTAGTGGCCGTGAAGTTTCCGGTTCAGCACGGCCCGAAACGCCAATGCCGATGTGAACGCCAGAAAGATTGCGCCCAGCGCCGTCACCCAATCGGGAATGCTCAGCGAACTCACCTGAACACTCGGCGTGACGGACAAGCCCGGGCCAATGGTGTGGTCGGCCGGCAATGGCCCATCAAAAACGATTTTCACCGGCACCCGCTGGACGACCTTCACGTAGTTGCCGGTGGCATTTTCCGGCGGCAACAGGCTGAACCGTGCCCCGCTGCCGGCCTGGACGCTGTCCACGCGCGCGGCAAACGACCGGTCCAGCGCATCAATGCTGACGGTGGCCCGCTGGCCGGGTTTCATGTGTTTGAGTTGCGATTCCTTGAAATTGGCAACGACCCAGACCTCGTCGGGCACGATGGACATCAACGCCTGGCCAACGTCCACATAGTTGCCCGGTTCGACGGATTTACGCGTGATGCGGCCGTCGCCCGGCGCAAAAAGTTTCGTGTAGGACAGGTTGAGTTGCGCCGCCGCCACGTTCGTTTGCGCCTCCTGCCATTGCGACAGGGCCATGCCGACCTCCGCCTCCGCGGCGGCCAGTTGCGCCTTGGACTCATCCACCTTCGAGGACTCGACGCCCACGTTTTCCTGGGCCGAGCTCAAGTCCGCCTGGGCG
The DNA here is from genome assembly GCA_049280815.1 of Verrucomicrobiia bacterium. Taxonomy (GTDB): domain Bacteria; phylum Verrucomicrobiota; class Verrucomicrobiia; order Limisphaerales; family UBA11358; genus UBA11358. The sequence goes on from JBAPQW010000014.1 coordinate 84,702, forward strand.
TTTTTGTATGCCGCCTGTGCCGCGTCGAATTCCTGGTGCGAAATCGTGTTTTCCTTCAACAATTCCTCGCTCCGTTTGAAATCCTCCTCCGCGCGCCGGGCCGTGGCGGCGGACGCCTCGGCGTCGGCCTGGGCCTTGCGGGCGCCGGCCTCGGCGGTGGCCACTTTTTTGCGCATCAAATCATCCGCGGCCAGCACCGTCTTGACATTGGCGTCCTGGGAAACCGCCCCCGCCTGTTTTTGCGCCACCGTGATGGCGGAATCCGCCGGATCCAGTTCCACGAGCAGGTCATTCGAATGGACAAACTGATTGTCCAGAACATGAACGGCCAGAACCTGGCCGGCAATCCGGGGCGCAATGGTAACCACGTGACCCTCAATAAAAGCGTCGTCAGTGGATTCGTGCGTCAAAAAGCCGTTGAGATAGGACAGGGCGAAATACAACAGCACCGCGAACAGGACGGTCGCCGGCCACTGAAACCAGGGGGAATTCAGGCGGGCCAGCCTTGGGCCGTTGCCTTTAAAAGCGGCCGGAGGCGGATTGGCGGTGGATGGATTTTCGTTCATGGAAATTCAGTTCTCGCCGCGCGCCGGTTTTTCGCCGCTGTGTTGCTTGGCGATCAAAACATAGATGGAGGGAATCACCAGCAGGGTGAACAACGTGCCAATGCTCATGCCGGCCACGAGCACGATGCCAATCGAGTTGCGCGCCGCTGCGCCGGCGCCGGTGACGAGCGTGAGGGGAAAGTTGCCCGCGATGGTGGCCACCGTGGTCATCAACACCGGTCGCAACCGGAGGATCGCCGCTTCCCGGATCGCCTGGGTTTTGCTCCGGCCCTGCCGCTGGAGTTCGTTGGCGAACTGCACGATCAGGATGCCGTTCTTGGAAATCAGCCCGACGAGCGTGATCAGGCCGACCTCGGAATAGATGTTCACCGAGGTGGTCCAGCCGTTCGTCCAGAACCAGAGGTTCGGGTTGGGCATCTTGAGGAAGCAGAAGATGAGCGCGCCAAAAATTGCCAGCGGCACCGAGCCGAGGATGATGATGAACGGATCGCGGAAGCTGTTGAACTGCGCGGCCAGCACCAGGATGATCAGGATGACCGCCAGCAGGAACGCCGGGAGGAATTTATCGCCTTCCACCCGCAGAAACCGGGAGTCGCCGGTGTAATCCAGTTTGTAGCCGCTCGGCAAAATCCGGGCCGCTTCGGCCTCCAGGAATTTCAGCGCGGCGTCCAGCGGCACAATGGCGACGCCGCTGATTTTTACGGAATTCAACTGCTGGAACCGGTTCAGCGCCCGCGGCGTGGTGTGCTTTACCAGATGCGCGAACGTGCTGACCGGAATCAGCTGGCTGCCCGGCCCCTTCACGTAGGTGTTCTCCAATTGTCCGGCATTCAGCCGCACGCCGCGTTCCATCTGCGGAATGACCTTGTAGCTGCGGCCGGACAAATCAAACCGGTTCACGTAATTGCCGCCCACCAGCACGGCCAGGTCCGAGCCCACGGTTTGCAGATCGAGCCCCAGCGTGGCGACCTTGTCCCGGTCAATGACCAGTTCCGCTTCCGGCTGGTCCACCTTCGTGTCAATCATTGGCGGAAAGGCGAACATGCCGTTGGTGGCGCAGACCTGCTGCAGCTGCTGCGCATATTTCAGGATCTGCTCCGGCTCCTCGGTGGCCGACAAAACGACGTTCACGGGAAAATTTTCACCGCCCGTGGGCAGGGGCGGCGGCGTGACCATGAACATGCGGATGCCAGGAAGCCGGCTCACCATGGCCTGCACCTCCGGTAAGATCTGGAAAGCGGTCCGCTTCCGCTGGCCCCACGGCTTGAGCACCAGGCCGCCAAATCCGCCGTCCGGCTGCGTCAGTTGAAAAACCTGCTCCTGCTCCGGCACCGTGGCAAACAGGCTCCCGGCCAGATCCGCGTAAAATGAGGTTTGCTCGATGGTCGCATCCGGCGGCGTCTCCACGACCCCGAAGATGACGCCCTGGTCCTCCGCCGGCGCGGGTTCCTTCGCCTGCCAGGCCATCTTGAACATCGGAATGGTCAGCAACGACAGCCCGATCCAGACGGTGTAAATCATCGGCCGCCGCGCCAGCGTCCAGTCCAGCACGCGCCCGTAGAATACCTTCAGCCGGTCAAAATCGCGGTTGATGCGTCCGACCAGTCCCTGGTCCTCACGCTCGTGGCTCAACAACCGTGAGGCCATCACCGGCGACAGCGTCAAAGCGACAATGCCGGAAATCAACACCGCGCCCGCCAGCGTCAGCGCGAATTCGCGAAACAGCGAACCGGTCAGCCCGCCCTGGAAGGCGATGGGCGCATAGACCGCCGCCAGCGTGATCGTCATGGCGATCACCGGCCCGATCAGCTCCCGCGCGCCGAGCAGGGCTGCGTCCGTGGGGGTCTTGCCTTCCCGGATGTGGCGTTCCACGTTTTCGACGACGACAATCGCGTCGTCCACCACCAGGCCCACGGCCAGGACAATGGCCAGCAGCGTGAGCAGGTTCAGGGTGAACCCAAACACCTGCATCAGGAAAACCGCGCCGATGAGCGAGAGCGGAATCGCCACCAGCGGAATCAGCACCGAGCGGAACGACCCGAGGAACAGGAAAATCACGATGGCGACGATGATGAGCGTCACAATCAGCGTCTTCACGACTTCGTGCAACGCGTCGGAAATATATTTGGTTGCATCGTAGGCCAGGCGGGCGTTGAGGCCGGTGGGCAGATTTTTTTGGATGGCGGCCATTTCCTGACGCACGCGTTTGACGACATCGAGCGAGTTCGCGTTGGGCAGGGCCCAGATGCCCATGAACACTGCGCGTTCGCCGCTGAAGCGCACCTCGGAATCGTAATCTTCCGCGCCGAGCACCACGTCGGCCACGTCGCGCAGCCGCACGAGCTGGTTGCCGACCCGCCGGACGACGAGGTTTTTGAACTCCTCGACCGAGCGCAGATCGGTGTTGGCCGTGAGGTTCACCTGCACCAGCGAACCCTTGGTGTGGCCTACAGCGGAGAGGAAGTTGTTGGCCGCCAGCGCCGTGCGCACCTCGCTCGGACTGATGTTGAAGGCCGCCAGCCGGTCGGGCTTCAGCCAGATGCGCATCGCAAAAGTGCGGCCGCCCAAAACATCCGCCTTTTGCACGCCTTCCAGCGCGGTCAGGCGCGGTTGCACCACGCGCACGAGATAGTCCGTGATCTGGTTCGCCGCCAGGATGTCCGAGGAAAAACTCAGGTAGGCCGAGGCGAACTGCGAATCCGCCGTGGCGATGGTCAGGGCGGGGATTTCCGCCTCGGGCGGCAGATCGTTGCGTACCTGGTCCACCTTGGAGCTGATTTCGCCCAGCGCCTTTTTGGAATCATAATTCAGCCGCAGATGCACGGTGATGGTGGAAACCCCCAGCTTGCTGGCCGATTCCATGTAATCAATGCCGTCCGCAGCCGCGATGGCGCGTTCCAGCGGCTGAGTGACAAAGCCGCGCACCAGGTCGGCGCTGGCGCCGACATAAACGGTCGTCACCGTGATGGTCGCGTTCTCGCTCCGCGGGTATTGCCGGATATTCAGCGAACGGATGGCCTGCAGGCCCGCGATCAGGATGATCAGGCTCACCACCGTGGCCAGCACCGGCCGGCGGATGAAAAGATCCGTGAAAGATTTCATGCGCGCGGCAGTTTAGCTGTTCGGCGGATTGGGCGACATCGACGGCTGCGGCGTGTCGGTGTTGTTTTCCTGCACGCCGACGCCGTTGCGCAATTTGAACAGCCCCGCCGTCACCACGCGGTCGCCGGCCTTCAATCCTGATTCCACGCTGACGAAATCGCCATGCGCCCGGCCGGTGCGGATGAACTTCTGTTGCACAACCAGATTCGTCACGCCGTTGGCCGCCTGCGGTTCAACCACATAAACGGCATCGCCAAACGGCGCGCTCAATATCGCCGTCGCCGGCACCACCAGCACGGTTTGCGCCTCCGGCAACAGCACCTCGACGCGTACGAACATCCCCGGGTGCAACAGCTTTTCGGCGTTTTCAAACGTGGCCTGCAACCGCACGCTGCGGGTGGTCTGGTCGAGATCCGGATTGATGGCTGTCAACGTGCCTTCGAAACGCTGGTCGGGATAAGTGTCCGAGGTGACCCGCACCGGCAACCCGGTCTTGAGCTGCGCCAGGTTCTGCTGCGGCAGGGAAAAATCGGCGAAAGCCGGCGATAACGCCTGCAAGGAGACGATCGGTTTGCCGACGTCCAGCAACTCGCCGAGATTCACCAGCCGGATGCCCAGCTGCCCGGCAAAGGGCGCGCGGATGGTTTTCTTTTCAATGGTCGCACGGATCGCGTCGGCATTGGCCTGTTCCTGCTTCAAGGTCGCTTCCACCCCGTCCAGTTCGGATTGCGATACGGTGTTGTTGACGCGCAACTGGCGCGTGCGCTCGGCATTAAGCCGGGCCAGTTCCACCTGCGCTTCAATGGCCCGCAGTTGGGCTGCTTCCGACGAGGTGTCCAGCCGCAGGAGCAGGTCGTCCTTGGCCACGGCGGCACCGGATTCAAACGCGATTTCGCTCACCTTCCCGGCGATTTCGGGCGAGACAGTCACGCCCTGCACCGCGCTGATGGAGCCGACGGCGGTCAGGGTGTCCGGCCATTTCTCTTCATGCACAACGGCGGTGGAGACCGTTTCCGGGGGCGGGACGAACGCCCGGCCGGCGGCGATGAGGGTGCGCACCTGCCACGTTTTGATCCCGGCCAGCACCAGCACGACCGCCAGCACGATGAGGCCGGCTCTTGAAATGTTTCGTTTCATGATTTTTTCCGGATCGAAGGTTGGTGAACTGAGGTGCGTCGCTGCTTCGCGCCCGCGCCGGTCAAAAACAGGTCCACGATGCGCTCCGCCGCCCGGCGGTTCAGACGAAAGTTCGGCATCAACAAATGCGCCGTGATGCAAAGGTGCGCCTGCCCGTAAAAACCATAGGCCAGGTCTCGGCTGTCAAAACGGTCATCCAGTTCTCCAGCGGTTTGCGCGCGTTTGATCAGCGAGCGGATGAATTCAAGATTGCGCTGGCAGCGGTCCAGATAGTTCAGCTCCGGCGGCACTTCGCCCGGGGCGGCAAACGCGGTGGCGAAGGCGATGCGCGTCAACTCGCGTTTTTTGTGAAAATAATCGAACAGGGCCGCCAGGATTTCAATCAATTGTCCCCGAACGTCCGACTTGCGGGCCGCGGCCTGCTGCACCACCTGCAGCCGTTCGTCATGGGCCTCGCTGACCAGCGCCTGGAACAGGCCGGCCTTGTCGTGGAAATAATAGTACAATGCCGGCTTGGACACCTTCGCGTCGCCGACGATTTGCTGGACGGACGTGGCCGCATAGCCGCCGTTGGCGAAGCGTTTCAGCGCCGCCCGGAGGATTTGCCGCCGCGTCCCTGGACCAGGTTGAGCCATAAACCTACCGAACGGTAGGTAACCATGGCAGGTTCGTCAAGCGACTTTTTGTGGCGGGTCGGGCCGGTGGCCTGGTGGGTGGGTCGTATAATTTGCTGTAGCCTCGGGCATGTGGCTTGAATGAATCGGCATGCCGCGCCGACGCTGCAATCCGAATCAAGCCCCCTATCCTTTTCAAAGAGTTGAAAGCGTCGCGGCAAATGCGTACTCTGGCCGGGTTAGGCGGTCACCTTGAAACCAGAACTTTTATGAAAATGTGGCGCACACCAACGAGCTGGCCGGCACTGGGCCTGGCCGGGGCCTTGCTGGCTGGCCTCACCGGCTGCAACAAGCCGTCGGGCGGCGAGGCCGCGGCCGGCGATGTCATCAAGGTCGGTGAATTTGCGTCGTTGACCGGCAGCGAGGCCACGTTTGGCCAGTCGTCGCACCTGGGCACCCAGATGGCGGTGGACGACCTCAATGCCGCGGGTGGCCTCCTGGGGAAGAAAATCCAGTTGCTGACCGAGGATGATCAGTCCCAGGCCGGCCAACCCGCCACGGTCGTGCGCAAATTGATTTCGCGTGACGACGTCATCGCCATTCTTGGCGAAGTGGCGTCTTCGAAATCACTCGAGGCCGCGCCGATCTGCCAGCAAAACAAAATCCCGATGATCTCGCCTGCCTCGACCAATCCAAAGGTGACCGAGGCGGGCAATTACATTTTTCGGGTCTGTTTCATAGATCCTTTTCAAGGCACGGTCATGGCCAATTTTGCGCGCAAAACCCTCAAACTGAAAACCGCGGCGGTGCTGGCAGATGTGAAAAGTGATTACAGCCTGGGATTGGCCAAATTTTTCAAGGCGGGTTTCACGGCCGACGGGGGAATAATCGCATTGGAACAGAACTACAGCGCCGGGGACAAGGACTTCAACGCCCAACTGACGGCGATCAAGGCCGAAAATCCCGACGGGATTTTTGTCCCCGGTTATTACACGGAGGTCGGGTTGATCGCATTGCAGGCGCGTCAACTGGGCATCACCGCGCCCATTTTTGGCGGCGACGGCTGGGAATCATCCTCGTTGGTGCCCATTGGCGGCAAGGCTCTGGAAGGCTGCTATTTTTCCACACACTATTCACCCGAAGACACCTCGCCGGCCGTGCAGGACTTTGTGAAACGGTTCCGCGCCCAACACAATGAAACGCCCGATGCCATGGCTGCGCTCGGTTATGATTCGGCCATGATCCTGGCCGATGCCATCAAACGCGCTGGCTCCACGGATGGCGCAAAAGTCGCTGCGGCGCTGGCGGCCACGAAGGACTTCGCCGGAATCACCGGCAAGATCACCATTGACGCGAACCGCAACGCCTCGAAACCGGCCGTGATCCTGGCCATCAAGGACGGGCAGTTCAAATACGTGGAAACCATTACGCCGTGAATTTGGTTGAGAGTTGAGGAAAAACCTGCAAATGACAATGTCGTGCTCAACTTTGATCCAGTGGACGTATGGCGGAGGGCTTTTGACTCTGCCGCGAACGGACAGGGCGAAATGTTGAGCGGCCCCCGGAATTCTCTCAACCCTCAACCCTCAACCCTCAACTGGCTCTGACCGAATTTCTCCAGCAACTCATCAACGGCCTGGCTTTCGGCTCGATTCTCGCCCTGATTGCGCTCGGCTACACGATGGTTTACGGAATTCTCCGCTTCATCAATTTCGCCCACGGCGACATTTTCATGCTCGGCGCGTTCACCGGATTTTATATCGCGCCAAGAATCGCCACCCTTTTACCCACCCCGTCCATCGGGGCCGGACTCGTCGTCATGGGGATTTCCATGGCGATCTGCGCGGCCATCGGCGTGATCATTGAACGGCTGGCCTACCGGCCGTTGCGACGCAGTCCCAAACTGGCCGTCCTGATCTCGGCCATCGGGGTTTCGCTGTTCCTCGAATACACCGGCCAGCTGGCCTTCGGTGCCGCCCCCAAAAAATTTCCCGACCTCATCCCGGTTTATCCCCTCACGCAATTAGATGGATTGAGCATCAACAGCAACCAGGTCATCGTGCTCGGCGTGACGTTGTTGCTGTTGCTGGCCCTGAGATTCATCACGTTGAAAACCAAAATCGGCACGGCCATGCGCGCGTTGTCGTTCAATCCCGAGGCCGCGGCGCTCATGGGGATCAACACCGACGTCGTCATCTCATTCACCTTTGCCCTCGGTTCGGCGCTGGCGGCGGCGGCGGGCATTCTCTATGCCATCAGCTACCCGGCCATTGACCCGCTCATGGGCATTTTGCCCGGGCTCAAGGCGTTCGTGGCCGCGGTGCTCGGCGGCATCGGCAACCTGCCCGGCGCGGCGCTGGGTGGCATCATCATCGGCGTCACCGAGACGCTTGTTTCCGGCTACATTTCCTCGACCTACCGGGATGCGATCGCCTTTGGCGTTTTGATTTTGATCCTGCTGATCAAACCTTCGGGCCTGCTTGGCAAAAGGGAGGTTGAAAAGGTGTGATGTTCAGGCATGCCAAACTCCTGCTGCTCGCCGCCTTGGGGCTGAGCCTCCTGGTGTCGCTCGGCGCGGCCCGCATCGACCCTTACGTCCTCTTTGTCCTGTGTAACATCGGAATCTATATCATCCTTGCCGTCAGCTTGAACCTGATCAACGGGTACACCGGCCAGTTCTCACTCGGTCACGCCGGTTTCATGGCCGTGGGCGCTTACACCGCAGCGGTAATCACCAACCAGTTCGGGGCCTTGAATCCGTTCGCCTCCGGTGCGCTTTTCTTCGGCGCGCTCCTCGCCGGCGGATTGCTCGCGGCGGTGGCCGGCCTGCTGGTGGGACTGCCAACCCTGCGGCTGAAGGGCGATTATCTGGCCATCGTCACACTCGGTTTTGGCGAAATCATCCGCGTCATTTTTCAAAACATGGACCGGGTTGGCGGGGCGCGCGGCTTAAGCGTGATGCACGATTACACGAATTTCTTCTGGACGTTCGGCATGGCGGCGGTGACGGTTTACGTGGTCACCGCGCTGGTGCACTCAACCTACGGCCGCGGCTTCATTGCCGTGCGCGACGACGAGATTGCCGCCGAGGCGATGGGCATCAACACAACCAAATACAAGGTCACCGCGTTTGTGGTCGGCGCGTTTTTTGCCGGCATTGCCGGCGGCCTCTTTGCGCATTCCACGCTGTTCCTCACGCCGGGCGGGTTTAACTTCATGCAATCCATCGCCATCGTGGTGATGGTCATCCTGGGCGGCATGGGCAACACGCCCGGGGTGATTCTCGCCGCGGTTCTCCTTACCCTGCTGCCGGAGGGGCTGCGCTGGTTGGCCGGGGTCGAACATCTCCCGGGCATCGCCAAAATGCATCCGCTGGGCTGGATTGGCGACACGCGGATGATCATTTACTCCCTGTTGCTCATCGCGCTCATGCTGACGCGACCCCAGGGACTGTTTACCTGGCGCAGAAAAATCCAGAACATCCCGTCATGACCGCAACCTCCGAAAACGATTTGCTGAGGGCTGAACGGCTGACGATCCGCTTCGGCGGGCTGACCGCCGTTTCGAATCTGGATTTGCAGATCCGGGGCAACGAGCTGGTCGGTTTGATCGGGCCGAACGGTGCGGGCAAGACCACCGTGTTCAATCTCATCACCGGCGTCTATCAACCGGCCGAAGGCGAAATTCTTTTCGATGGCCGGTCGGTGGTCGGCAGCAAACCTTACCGCATCACCGCCCGCGGGATCGCCCGGACGTTCCAAAACATCCGGCTGTTTTCATCGCTGTCGGTTTTTGACAATGTCCGGACGGTTTTTCACCTGCATTTGCAGGGCGATGTCCGGCATGCGCTCTGGCGCGGACGGGCGTTCCTGGACGAGGAAAAATCCATCGCCGGCCGGGTGGTGGAACTGCTGGAAATTTTCCACCTCGAAAAATTCCGGGAAGCCCCGGCGAAAAGCCTGAGTTATGGCGATCAGCGGCGCCTGGAAATTGTGCGGGCGCTGGCGGCGCAGCCGAAATTGCTGCTGCTCGATGAGCCCGCCGCCGGAATGAATGCGAGTGAAAAGACGGATCTGATGCGGTTGATCCAGTTCATCAAGGACCGATTCAAGATTTCCGTGTTGCTCGTCGAACATGACATGCAGGTGGTGATGGGCATCTGCGAGCGCATCGTGGTCCTGGATTACGGCGTGAAAATTGCCGAAGGCACGCCGGATGAAGTGCGCAAGAATCCAAAAGTCGTCGCCGCGTACCTGGGAGATTAAATGAACAACCAAGGCGCGAAGACACAAAGAAAAAGAACTGGCCGTCAGGCTGCATGGCGCCTTTGCGCCTTTGTTGTTTAAAACATGCTGGAAATCAAAAATCTGGCCGTTGGCTACGGTGCCATCACCGCGTTGCATGGAATCTCGTTGTCTGTGCCGGCGGGTGGCATCGTCACGCTCATCGGCAGCAATGGCGCCGGCAAAACGACGGCGTTGAAGACGATTTCCGGTCTGCTGAAACCCAAGTCCGGTGAAATTCTATACGCCGGCAAAAACATCGCCGGGCTGCCGCCGCACCAGATCGTCAACCTTGGAATTTCACACGTCCCGGAAGGCCGGATGATTTTTGCCAATCTGACGGTGATGGAAAATTTGCAGATGGGGGCGTATCTGCAAAAGGACCGGTTGGTGGTCCGGCGCGCTTTGGATTATGTGTTTGCGGCCTTTCCGCGGTTGCAGGAGCGGGAGAAACAAATCGCGGGAACCCTGAGCGGCGGCGAACAGCAAATGCTGGCGATTGGCCGCGCGTTGATGAGCCGGCCAAAATTGCTGATGCTCGACGAACCGTCCCTCGGCCTCGCGCCGTTGCTGGTAAAGACCATCTTCGAGAAGATCGTCGAAATCAACCGCGAGCAGGGCATCACGATTCTCCTCGTTGAACAGAATGCAAAACTGGCCCTGGAAGTTTCAGGCTTCGGCTATGTGCTGGAGACCGGCAAAGTCGCTTTGTCAGGCGACTCGGCCACGCTGCGCCAGAATCCGCAGGTCAAAAACGCTTATCTGGGCGGGGTGTGATTTCCGGCTAAGCGGGCGGCGGCGACTTCGGCAACAGCCGGGAGATGATCACCAGCAAGGCCATCACCACCAGCGCGAGAATGCCCCAGAACACCACCCCGCCTTTGCCGGGGATTTGATACTCGCGCCACGATGATTTCAGGAGTTGCTGTTCGGTGCCGGGCAGAGCGATGGCCTTGTCCGCCGACAATAATTGCCCGGCAACCAGGCTGAGGTCGTAGCTCGGGGTGGTGGCGTGCGGATGGCCGTAGTACAGGAAGAGCTGATCGTCCGACCCGGTTTTGAACAAGATGCGCGTTGCGGGATAACCGAGCTGAAATTTCTCCAGCGCAATCGGCGGGTTGTCGCCGTTGTGCGTTTCCAAGAACAGCGTGTCGCTGCGGGGCGGGCTGTCGAGGGCCAGGAAAAATTCCCCGTTCTTGCGATCGGGCTTTTGCACCCAGGAAACCCCGCCCAAACCATGCCGGTATTTTTCACCGCGTTCGTCGGTGAGTTCCTCGTAAAGTGTCATTTCACGCTGGAACAAAAGCGTTTCCGTGGCGCAACTCAGACGCGTCACGGGCAGGTTGGATTGCGGCAGCTTGATGATCCAGCGGCTGATTCTGGGATCTTTCGCGTCATTGGTGACGGTTACTGTCGGTGCCAGGAGACGGCTGATGGAGGTGTGTTCGAGGATGTAAGGCACCTGGTTGCTGCCGTGCAACAGCCGCAAATTCGGGAAGCCGGGTTGCGCGTGCGCGAGCACCTCCGGTTCCAGCTCCAATTGTTGTGCCCCGGCACGGGTAATTTTCACCGGCTGGCGAAATTTCCATGCCGACACATCCAGTGCCGGGCCGGTTTCCTCGATGCCGGGCAGGACTTCCGTCGGGCGATAATTTGGGTTGTCCGCCGGTGGTGAAAACTTGATCGGCGAAACCGGCACGGATTTGAGGTTCATGTCCAGCGCGGCCAGATCGTAGTGTGGCGCGGGACACTGCGGGTTGTCCGTCAGCAGATGGTAAATGCCTGCCTGGCGCGCGAGAAACACGAGATATACCGGGCGCCGTTCCACACGCACCGCGGTGATGGGCAAAGGCGGGCTGTCCTGATTTTCAATGAACAGGAGCAATTCCCGTGAACGGACCTGGCTTTCCACGGGAGCCAAAAGGCTTTCCACCGCAGGTTGGCCTTCGATGGCGACGCGGTAAATCACACCCTGCCCAATGGTTTGCTCGTGAATGTAGTCTTCCGAAATCTGTGGTACGGCGAAAGTCACGTGCCGGCTGAAAAGCGGCTCGGCGGTTTCAATTTGGACGGCGGTGAGGCTCAAATTCGCTGCCCCGAGATTCAACGCCAACCGCGTCGCTCCGGGGTTTTCACTGCGTTCGGCAATGGTCACCGGCAGCCAGCCGGTCGGGGCCGATTCGGTCACGGCCACGCGGATGTGCGCGCCGGTGAGGGGGATCGGTGCTGAACGCTGGTCGTCCACCGTCAGTCGCAGCCATGGCCATGTGCCGGCGGGAAAGGAGACATGGAGCCGGCTCGCACCGTCCGGCTGCCGGAAAATCGGTTGTCCCGGCTCGAGGGTCTGCCAGTGATTGAGGTCGGGGGAACCTTCAATGCGCACCGGTTTGATGAAACTTGCCGCCGGGGTTTCCAGCGCGACATCATCGAGCGGTTGGGTCAATCCGGTCTCCAGCACGATGACCGTATTGCTCGGGGTCAACGAGGCATGGAATGATTTTACGTTTCGAACAACTTTCACCGCCGGGACCGGGCGTTCAATCACGTAAGGCACTTCGTTGCCCGCAGCGTCGTAGAGCCGCAGGTCTTCCAGCGCGGGCCGCGCGGCATCGAGGGTTTCAATCGGCAAGTCCAGTTTTACCAGTCCGGACGCGGGCACGTTAAACGGCTGTTCGTGCTGCCATTCGGCGGGCAGGCCCGCCGCGTTGGCCGAAAACCCCCAGGCCAACGTGAAGACGCAGAGCCAGGTCGGCCAGGATCTATGGGTTCGATTCATTTTTGGTATCCTTGTCTTTGGCGGCGGAGGCATAGAAACGCTGGTAGGCGAACGATGCCAGCATGGCAATCACCGCCACGCCGATGAACGCGCCGATGCGGTAAAGTTGGTTGAGCCGGGCCAGGTCGTGGAAGAAAAGTTTCAGCAGCGTTACGCTCAACAAGCCGATGGCGCTGTACCGTGCCGCCGGGATATTCCGGAGAATGCCGGCCACCAGCAGCACCAACGCGAACAACGCCCAGGCGATGGAAAAAGTCATGTCACGTTGGAAGATGATGTCGGGCGAAACTTCGCTGCTGAATTTGAACGTCAGCGTCGAGCCGGGTTCGCTGAAGAAATCGGCGATTTCGATGTTCAACAGCAGAAAGGCCAGCACCGTTCCCAGACCCGCCAGGAGGGGCGGCGTGTTGGACTGCAAGATCAGATTTCGCGGCGGGGCGAGCAGCCGCGCGCCGGCGAACAGGCAGACGGTCACGATGCCGTAAGCATAGAGATACCAGTTCAAAATTGGCGTGGCGCTGCGCGCATGGTATTCGAGCACGGCGGGATTGAAGACCAGCCGGACGAAGGCGGCCACGAGCAGCCCGACGCCGGTGAGTCGCAGGCCGGGATGCGGTACGCGCTGGAACAGCCAGAGCAACGCAGTGCCTTCCAGCGCCCAGCCGATGGTGATCCATTGGCGGTCGAATTGGATCGGGAAAATGAGCGTGATGAAAAACAACGCCACGCCGCCGAACCAGGCCAGTTGGGTCAGGCGTGCCGGGTTCTCTGGAATTCTCTTCACTACCACGATCAGACTCAACAACGGCGGCAAAGCAAACGCCGCCGGCAATAAACCCATGACTTGATTCGGATACGCCACGGTGACGAGCCGATGGATGAGGAAAAATTGCGGCAGACCAGCCATGGCGGCGGTGGCCCATGGAACTACCCGGTCCCCAAACTTTTTCAGGAACAGGAACGGGAACAGCGCGAACACCGCGTAGAAAATCAAATACCACGTCAGTGGCAGGTTCGGCGATGCGTTCGGATTCACGGCGTCAAACCGGTTGAAGTGCCAGGCGCATTCCAGTGCCGTGACGCAGGCCAGACCGACGGCGGGCAGCCAGTCCTGCGAAAACATTTTCGCCACCCCCAGCAGCAGCACGACCAGGAGCAGGGCGAGCCCGAAGACTGGCGACGGATTTGCCAGCGGCAGCCGCAACGTGGCCATGATGAGCAGCAGAAACGGCAGCGCCGCCGAGAACGCCGGCAGCAGCGCGGCCAGATTTTCCGATTGCAAGGCGTCCTCGTTTGGGTTGATGGCCTTGATGAGCCAATCAGGTTTCAGTTTGCGCACGGCCCAGACGCTCACCGCAACGAAGAAAACCGCAAATACACCGAGCAGGAAAAAGGACGTGGGCAACCCGGTGAGTTCCACGGGGATTTTAAAAATCAACGCCCCGGTGGCGGCGAGGGTGAGCACCATCACGACCAGCACGGGCAAGAGCGAGGCCATCACCACGGCCAGCCCGATGGCCAAAACATCCACCAGCAGGACGAACGGCCAGACGATGAACGAAACTTCCGCGAGTTGGAAAATGGGGATGAGCACCAGCACCAGCGCCAGGGGCGGGAACAGCTGGCAGCCCCACAACGGTGCGCGGATTCCATACCGGCGTTGCAGCAAGACCGGGAACACCGAATGGACGACGGCCAAGATGAGATAAAACGCAAGGGCCGGGTTCAATAAGTCGTTGCTCAACGAATGGGCAGTCCAGATGCCGAGCAATCCGAAGACGGCGAGGCCGGCGACTGGCTGGACCGGGGCCGTTTCTTCGTCGAGCGGGACGAGGGCGGCCACCACAAAATCAATGAGAAAAACAAAACCGAACATCAGCCACGGCCGTTGTGCCAGCGAGGGAAAGGCCAGGAACCAGGCGGTGAACACCAGCGCGACGGCGGCCAGCCCCAGCGTGGAACCCGAAAGCCATTTGTTCGTCAGCCTCCGGCTTTTGGCCCACGCAACGGCGGCGAGGTAAAGCAGGTTGAATCCAAGCAGAACGGCCAGCGCCACCAGGATTTTGTCGCCTTCAAAATATTTTTCCGGCTCGAAAAACTTTCCCGCCCAGCCGATTTGCATGAAGGCGGTTCCGGCGGCAGCCAGCGCGGTCAGGAAATCCCAACGACGGTTCAGCGCCACCACAATCAGGCCGGCATCGAGGATGGCGATGTAACCGAACAGGCCCAGCGGGTTATCCTGTCCGGTGGAGAGCAGGACGGGGGTGAGGAAACCGCCCAACATGCCGAGGATGGCCACGACCATGGCATTGAGCCGGATGGCGAGCAGGAAGGCGGTGGTGGTGATGAGCACCATCAGCAGGAAAGTCGGGAGCGGTCCGAAAAATTCAAAGTGATAGATGGAGCGGCAGGCGAAGGTGACGGCATAAAGAATCACCACGCCGGTGGCGCACAGGGTTTGCGCCCCGACGGCGTATTGCCTGCGCCGCTGCAACCAGGAACCGCCGACGAGCAGGCCGACGCCGGTGAGAAAACCGAAGGCCATGCGGAGTTCCGGCGAAATCAGGTTGTGGTCGAAGGAATATTTGATGGCAAAGGCAATGCCGAGGAAGAAGGCCAGCCCGGCGGCCCAGGCAAATCCTTTCACTCCCAGAAATTGTTCCCAATTGATGGCCGGAGTGGCCGCGGATGGCAGGGGTGGCGCCCGTTCCGGTTTGGGTGCGATGGGAGGAATCGGAGGCCGGACCAGCGGGGGCGGGACAGTCCCCGCGGTTTGCGCGGATGCGAAAACAGGCGCTTCCTCAGGTTGAACTGCCGGGGTCGCGGCTGGCGGCACGCCTTCCCGTTGTTTCTGGAGAATTTGTTCCCGGGTTGGCAGCGTGAAAACTGGCGGCGGTTCCGGTGCGGGCGCCGGCTCTGGCTCCGATTCAACCGGTTTTACGGATTCCCGTTCCCGTTTCAGCCGGTAAACCTCCGCTTCGAGTCCACCCAGGCGCCGGGACAGTTCGTCGATGCGGTTGCCAGCCTGCACCGCGCGCGCAATCAGCCAGATGGCCAGAACGAGGGGAACACCGAGAACCGCCAGGACGATGAGCGGTATCATTGCTTCCATAAAGTTTACTTTCGGTGAACGGAGGCTTGGTTAAGCGCAGTTTGCGCGTCGCTGCGAGGATTTGGCAAGAAGGAATGGACCCGTTTGTCCGCGCCCAGCCCAGCCGGACGGGCCTTGATTTTGGTTTGCCTCATGCCACGATCATAGCCGCCGGGTTCCGGGAAGGTGAATTGATAAAATCTTCACCAGCATTGCTTCAAACAATGCCAAGGAGGCCCTCATTGCCGTGTTGATTTGTCCAAAATGTCCTGTTGACTTCGTCCGCGCGTTTGGTAATTTCTTTGTTCCTTTGCTCAATTTTAAGATGAAAACGTATTTGCCGAAAGTGAATTTGGACCAGCGAAAGTGGCACGTGATTGACGCCGACGGTGCCATTCTCGGTCGTCTGGCCGTGCAGGTGGCCGATGTTTTACGCGGCAAAAACAAGCCGATCTACACGCCGCACCTCGATGCCGGCGATTTTGTCGTGGTCATCAACGCCGAAAAGATCCGTCTCACCGGCAAGAAGGAAACGGCGAAGGAATTCATGACCTATTCCGGCTGGAAAGGCGGCGAGAAATACACCTCCGTGGCCCAGATGCGCGCCAAAAATCCTGAAAAACTCATCACCCATGCGGTCAAAGGCATGATTCCGAAAAACCGGCTCGGCAGCCAGTTGCTGACCAAGCTCAAAGTTTTCAAGGGCCCAAACCATCCGCATGCAGCCCAGCAACCCGAACCGCTCAAGGTGGCGGCTTGATTTTCCCTCAACCCTCAACGCTCAACTGACCGATGGCTGAATCCAAAATCACCGAATATCTCGGCACGGGACGGCGCAAGACCGCCGTCGCGCGCGTCCGGCTTGCGTCCGGCAACGGCAAAATCACCGTCAACGGACGCCAGTTTGAAAATTATTTCCCGCTGGAAACATTGCGGGTGACCGCAACGCAGCCGCTGACCCTCACCGGCACGGCTGAAAAATTCAACACGCGCATCAACGTCAGCGGCGGCGGGCCCAATGGCCAGGCCGGCGCGGTGCGGCACGGCATTTCCCGGGCGTTGTTGCAATTCGACGCGACCTTGCGGGGCGCCTTGAAGGCTGAGGGTTTCCTCACGCGCGATTCGCGCATGAAGGAGCGCAAGAAATACGGCCAGCCGGGCGCGCGCAAACGCTTCCAATTCTCGAAACGTTGATCGCGCTGGAGATTTCCAAGCCCCGCTGGTTCAATCCGGCGGGGCTTTTTGTTTTCGAGCCTGTAGCAGCCGACGTGGGGAGGCTCCGGCTGATTGGGTTGGAGACAAATGATTGACCGTTTAATTTGAGCCTCGCTGCCTCGGCGGCTGCAAATAACATTTTTTTCTTTGCGTCTTTGCGTTAATAGAAAGGTGGTATGAATCTTAAGAAAGTTGCCATTGTCGGCGCGTCCGGTTACTCCGGTGAGGAACTCGTGCGCCTGTTGCTGAGCCATCCCCATGTGGAACTGGCGGCGGTGACCTCGCGTCAATATGCCGGGCAAACGCTGGCGCAGGCGTTTCCCAGGTTTGCGGCCCACTCGCAGGCAAAACAACTGCGATTCTCCGAGCCGAACGCCGCGCTGCTCGCCAGGCAGGTGGACGTGGTCTTCCTGGCGCTGCCGCATGGCGTCGCCGCCGAATACGCCGTGCCGCTGCTCGACGCGGGATGCGTGGTGATCGACCTCAGCGCGGATTTCCGGTTGAAGAGCGCCGGGATTTACAAGGAGTTTTACACCCATGACCATCCCGCCCCGGATTTGCTGGAAAAATCGGTCTATGGCCTGCCGGAAATTTATCGCGAAGAGATCAGAAAATCGATGCTGGTGGCAGCGCCAGGCTGTTATCCAACGAGCATTCTCCTGCCGTTGATTCCGTTGCTGAAAGCCGGGTTGATCCAGCCGGCCGGCATCATCGCCGATTCGTTGAGCGGCGTCAGCGGAGCGGGTCGCAAGGCCGAGTTGGATTACCTGTTTTGCGAATGCAATGAAAGCGTGCGGCCTTACGGCGTGCCCAAGCACCGGCATCTGTCGGAAATCGAGGAACAGCTTTCGCTGGCCGCCGGCACCCCGGTCATCCTCCAGTTCACACCGCATTTGATTCCGGTGAACCGCGGCATTTTGACGACGCTTTACCTCGCGCCGGAAAAGCCTTTTGCCAACCCGACGGAAATGGATGGGCTGGGCAAAAGGATTTCAGCCTGTTATGCAGCGGCTTACGGCGACGAACCGTTCGTGCATCTGCTCGAAGACAAGGCGCTGCCCGACACCAAGAATGTCATCGGCACCAACACGATCGAAATCGCCTGGCGGCTCGATCCGCGCACGGGCCGGCTCCTGGTCATGAGCGCCGAGGATAATCTGATCAAGGGCGCGAGCGGCCAGGCCGTGCAAAGCCTGAACCTCATCTGCGGTTTCCCGGAGACGGCCGGGTTGGTCTGAGTGGGTAAGATGTCCACATCTGTTTTGCCAACCGCCCGGTGGAACGCGGCTGAATATGCCGCGAATTCCGCCGTGCAGCAAACCTGGGCGCGTGAGCTCATCGCGCAACTTCAACTGCGCGGCGACGAGCGGATCCTCGATGTCGGTTGCGGCGACGGCAAGGTGACGGCGGAAGTTGCGCATGCCGTGCCTCGCGGTTCAGTCACCGGCATTGATGCTTCGCCGCAGATGATTGAGTTCGCCCGCATGACCTTTCCGCGGGGCAAGGTTTCCAACCTGGAATTTCACGTCATGGACGCGCGCAAAATCCGCTTCAACCGGGAGTTCGACCTGGTTTTTTCCAATGCGGCGCTGCATTGGATTGACGATCATCAGGCGTTTCTGTCCGGTGCGTCGGTGTGCCTGCGGTCCGGCGGGCAACTGGTCGTTTCGTGTGGCGGTAAGGGCAACGCGCATGACGTTTTTATCGCCTTGCGCCCTGAAATGCGACTCAAACGCTGGCGCCACTATTTCCGAAAGCTTGAAAAACCGTATTTCTTCCACAGTCCCGCGGAATATGAAAAATGGCTGCCGCAGTTCGGCTTTAAGTCGTGCGGCATCAAGCTGACGCCCAAAGATGCGGTTTACGCCGGGCTGGCCGGACTGGCCACTTGGCTGCGCACGACCTGGCTGCCCTACACCCAACGCTTGCCCGAGGGGGTGCGCGAGGAATTCATCACTGCCGTCACGGATCGCTATGTGGCCAGACATCCACCCGATGCCGAAGGCTATGTCCACGTCAAAATGGTGCGGCTGGAAATTGACGCGGTAAAAGTTTGAAAACCACCGGCGTATTTCGCAATTTGCGCCCGTGACCGATATGAAAAAGTTGTTCAAAGAAATTCAAGGTTCCATCGTCGCTCCGCGGGGTTTTCTCGCCAGCGGCGTGTTTTGTGACATCAAACGCCTTGGCACCGGCAAGGGTTCGAACAAGGGGCCCAAACGTGATCTGGCGCTGATTGTCTCCGAGGTGTCGGCGACCGTCGCGGGCATGTTTACGACCAACCAGGTTTGCGCGGCGCCGGTGAAGATTTGTGTCGAGCGCGTGAAAAAGGGAACGGCCCGGGCCGTGGTCCTCAATTCCGGCAACGCCAACGCCTGCACCGGCCGGCAGGGTTTGCAGGACGCGCAGGAGATGGTTCGCTACACCGAGCGCGCATTGGCCTTTCCGAAAGGCTCGGTCCTGGTCGGCTCGACCGGGCGTATCGGCGTCACGATGCCCATGGACAACATCCGGGCGGGAATCATCGAGGCCTGCGTGGAATTGGGTTCCACCGCCGCCCACGCTGCCCACGCGGTCGAAGCCATCATGACGAGTGACACGCGGCCCAAGCAACTGGCGGTTGAATTCAAGCTGGGCGGAAAAACCGTTCGCCTCGGAGGCATCTGCAAGGGCGCGGGCATGATCCAGCCAGGCATGAGTGCCACGGGTGCGCGGCCCGCCGCGCTGCCGTTGCATGCAACCATGCTGGGTTTCATCACCACGGATGTTGCCATCGAGGCCGGGGTTTTGCAGGCCGCGCTGTGCGAAGCCGTCGCGCATAGTTTTAATCGCATCACCGTGGACGGCGACATGAGCACGAACGACACGGTGCTCGTGCTGGCGAACGGGCTGGCGGGGAACAAAAACATCCAACATCCAACATCCAACATCCAACATCGCATTTTTCAAGCGGCGCTCAACCACGTTTGCCTCGAGCTGGCCAAAATGATCGTCCGCGACGGCGAAGGCGTTCATCGCGTGGTGACGGTGCGGGTGAGCGGCGCGAAGACAGTTCAAGATGCCGATGCTGCGGCGCGCGCGGTGGCGAACAGCGCGCTGGTGAAAACCAGCTGGCATGGCGGCGATCCGAACTGGGGCCGCATCATGGATGCGCTCGGCTATTCACCGGCCAGAATCGTCGAGGAAAAAGTGGACATCGGGTATAGTTCCGCTGACCGCAAAAAAATCCTGTGGAGCCTCAAACACGGGCAGCCGACGAAGGCGACATTCAAACAACTTTGCGCCGCCGTGGCGCCGAAGGAATTCGATTTGCACGTCAACCTGAATCTTGGCCGGGCTGGGGCGGTGATTTACGCCGCGGATTTGACCGAGGAATATGTGGACTTCAACAAGGGCGACGTGGGCGATCCGGGTTCGCTGGGGGGCTAAGTTTTGTTTGTAGCAGCGGGCGTTAGTCCGCTCATTTATTCAGCGAAAAGTTGGAACCGGCTGATTTCGGCTGCTACGGTCAACATACTAAAGCCGCCGGATTGCTCCGGCGGCTTTCAATATTTTAGCAGATCTTAGTTTGATGCGCGTCCCGTGACGCCCTTGGTTCCCTTGGTGATGGCCCGGGCGGGTTCCTTCGGACGCAGGGCGCGGACGGCGGCGCCGGCGCGCCACATTTCCGAGTTGTGGAGCTGGTCCAGTTCCTTCTGCAACAGCTTCTGGTAATTCGAGCCACCGCAGGCGGAAAGCACCCGAGTACATTCTCGGCCGTCCTTGACGCGCCGATACAGGTCCTTGAACACCGGCAACGTCGCCTTCTTGAAGTGCGGTTTCCAGTCCAGCGCGCCGCGCTGGGCGGTGGCGGAGCAGTTGGAATACATCCAGTCCATCCCATTCTCATCCACTAGCCGGATGAGGCTCTGAGTGAGTTCCTCGACGGTTTCATTGAACGCCTCGCTCGGCGAATGGCCGTGGGCGCGCAGCACCTCGTATTGCGCCTCCATGACGCCAGCCAGCGCCCCCATCAAAATGCCGCGTTCGCCGGTAAGGTCGCTGAACACCTCGAGCTGGAACGTGGTGGGGAACAGATAGCCGGAACCGACGCCAATGCCCAGCGCCAGGCAGCGCTCGGTGGCGCGGCCGGTGTAATCCTGGCCGACGGCAAAGCTGGAATTGATGCCCGCGCCGGTGAGGAAGTTGCGGCGGACGTTCAGGCCGGAACCCTTCGGCGCCACCATGATCACGTCCACGTTTTTCGGCGGGATGACGCCGGTCTGTTTCTTGTAGGCGATGGAAAAGCCGTGTGAAAAATAAAGCGCCGCACCGGGTTTCAAGTGTTTCTTGACCGTCGGCCAGATCTGGCGTTGGGCGGCATCCGAAACCAGCATCTGGATGACCGTGCCCTTTTGCACCGCTTCCTTGATGTCGAACAGGGTCTTGCCGGGCTTCCAGCCATCGGCCTTGGCGCGGTTCCAGCCCTTGCCGCCGGGGCGGTTGCCGATGATGACGTTGAAGCCGTTGTCGCGGAGGTTCAGCGCCTGGGCCGGTCCCTGCACGCCGTAACCGATGATGGCGATGGTTTCGTTCTTCAGCACCTTGCGCGCCCGGGCCATCGGGAATTCCTTCCGGGTGATGACCTTTTCCTTGGTTCCGCCAAAATCAATGATTGCCATAATCTTCTCTTTCTTCGCTGGTATTGGTTTGTCTCTTTAACTCGTCAAATGAACCCTGAATCTTAGCCGCCTTGGCGTGCCAGTCAAACGGAAACACGGCGCGGGTAAAGTCGTGAAGCCCGGGTCCGGGTCCGGTTATTTGCGGGGCAAGGCGACCTTGCCGGTGCGCGTGATTTCCTGGACGCCGAACGAATCCATCAGGCTGATGAACTTTTCCACCTTGCTTTCGGTGCCGGTGATTTCAATGGCGAGCGTCTTGGGCTGCACGTCCACGATTTTCGCGCGAAAAATATCGGTGATCTGCATCACCTCGGCGCGCGACTTGGCGTCCACGCCCACTTTGACGAGCACCAGTTCCCGGTCCACGTATTCGCCCTCGTGAAAATCCTGCACCTTGATGACATCCGGCAGCTTGTTGAGCTGCTTGACAATTTGTTCCAGCGTGGCCTCGTCGCCGTGGGTGACGATGGTCATGCGCGACGTCTTGGGGTCCTGGGTTGGGCCGACGTTGAGGGTGTCGATGTTGTAGCCGCGGCCGCTGAACAGGCCGGCCACGCGCGTGAGCACGCCGAACTTGTTCTCGACCAAAATCGAAATGGTATGTCGCATAAATTCCCGTTGGAACGGAGGAAAAGGCTAACAACCCTTCAAGCCACGGTCAATTTTCAATTTCGAATGGCATGCTTGGGCCGCCGAAATCATGTTTCACTCCGGAGCCATGGTGGTGCAGAGAACTTCGTGTGAATGGGTGAATTCACGTCTGGTTTTGACGCTTTCGGCGCCTCGCCGATGGCTTGGTTTCCCGTCCGGTGCGGCGAGGAGCTGGTTAAAAATACCGGTCGATCACCCGGGTGATGCGGTCGTTCACGTAAACGGTGTTGCGGTGACCAAACAACGGTTTGCGCCGTTTCTCGATCCGCACGTCCGATTTCTCCCGGCCATCAATCACAAAGTGGTAAACTTCGTGGATCGGTTCGTTGAAGACGCGGGTGGACTGGAAAACCGGCTGTTTGTCCACGCGGATGCTCAGGGTGCCGCAAAGCTGGTTGAAATTGAATTCGACGAGGTGTCTTTCCGAGCTGCCAACTTCGAGGGCGAATTTCATACGTCGTGTGTCTCTGTTCCATTGCTTAAACATGCAATCCTCGTGCCACTTATGCGGAGCAGCTCACCCGCCGGCCTTTTCGGCATTGCGGGGTGCCGGTTGCTACGCCCCGGCCGCAATCCCGGCGAATTCGGGGCGGTTGAAGGAACGCTGCGGTTCCCCCTGTCTGAATTGCTTCACCGGTGACCCCGAAATAGGTATTGCTGCGGCGGCGGGGTGTCCATTTGTTGGAGGGCAGTCCAAAAACCGGCGAAGCTTTCCTGGTATATTTGTTCCATGGCGGTTGACCGGGCTGGCATTGCCTTCAGCCCGGAAAACAACATTCGGGCCTTTTCACTTTGCCCCTCAGACCCTTCCAGAATCAAAAGAACGGGTTATGCGCCTTTTCCTCCGCCACCGTCGTCAACGGGCCGTGGCCGGGGCAAATCAGTGTCTCCGGCGGCAGCGTAAAAATCTGGTCGCGCACCTTTTGCCGCGCCAGCTCCCACGACGGGTTGCCCCGCCCGATGGACCCGGCAAAAATGGCATCGCCCACGACGGCCACGTGCGGCGCGTCCTCCTGCCAGTTGCCGATGACATAAGTCACCGCATCCTCGGCATGGCCGGGAGTTTCGCGATACGTCACTCGCAAGCCGCCCAGATGAACGATTTCGCTCGTTTTGTTGCGCTGGTCCACGGGCGCATTCTTGGAACTGCTGTGCAGCCGCACTTTGGGAAAAGCCTCGCGGATGGCGCCGAGCGCGCTCACGTGGTCGAAATGCGAGTGTGTGATGAAGACGTGTCGCAGGGCCAGACCTTCCGCGTCGACGGTGTCCCGGACCAGCTTTGCATCAAAGCCGGTGTCGAACAGCGCCGCGTCGCGGGTGACCTCATCCCAGATCAAAAAGCAATTTACCGTGATCCCTTCAGCGGCGGTGGTGAACACGCGCAATTCACGCCACGGACTCAGGTCCGTTTCCGCCGGATGCCAGCCATCGGCAATGCCTTCGAGTTTGGCCGCGTTCAGTCCGAGGACGGTGGCGAGGGTCTTGAAATCCGGACGCTGGGCCGCGTGCCCGGTTTGCTCGAGCCCGGACAATTCGGTTTCGGTGATGCCCGCCGCTCGGGCCGCGGTGGCGGTGGAAACGCCGCTCATGGCCCGCGCCTTGCAGATAATATCGCCCAAATGGTCTTCAAGATTCACGCCGTTTACCTTAGCGGTCGGCGCTGGCAATCGCAAGCAAACGACTTGAACCCCAGCGGGTCGTATGTTAGAAATTTGGCAGGAATCAGAACCACATGTTTCGTCCAAAGGCCGAAAAAGAGCCGGAACGTTTTTATTTGTTGCCGGGGCAGGGTGGGCGCGCAGCCCGTCGCAAGCGGCTTTACTTTCTAAAATGGTCCATCGTGGCCGCGTTGGGAGTGTCGGGCATTTTGGGGCTGGTGATGTATTTGCTGAATCGTCTCCGTCTGTGAGTGACGCGCTTGACCCGCCGGGGTTTGTTGTTAACATGCGCACGGATTTTGATGAAGTTTTTCCGTTTTATTCCGTTGCTGGCGGCGGCTGTTTGTTTCAGCCTGCCGTTGCACGCGGAATTGGTTGATGGCGTCAAGGCGGTGGTCAGCAGCGGGGTCGTCACGATTGGTGAAGTTGATGATTTTGTCATGCCGGCGGCCCAGGCGTTGCATCGGGAATATGCCGGGGATCAGGCCATGTTCCAGCAGAAGCTCGACAGTGCGCTCAACGACGGTCTGGAACAATTGATTGAGCGACAGTTGATTTTGCGCGATTTTGACGTCGAACAGTACCGGTTGCCGGACACCGTGGTGGACGAACTGGTCCAGGAACGCATCCGCGACAAGTTTGGCGACCGCATCACCCTGATGAAAACCCTCCAGGCGCAGGGCCAGACATTCGAGAAATTCCGCCAGGAGGTGCGCGATCAATACATCGTTTCCGCCTTGCGCGCCAAAAACATTTCCCCGGACAAAATCATCATCTCGCCCTACAAGGTGGAAACCTATTATCTGGCTCATCAGGATGATTTCAAGGTCGAGGACCAGATCAAACTCCGCATGATCGTACTCAACAAGCCATCCGGCGACGATACCAACACCTTGAGCCTGGCCAACGATATCCTGGCCAAGATCAAGGAAGGCGCGACGTTCCAGGAAATGGCCTCCGTTTACTCGCAAGGCTCGCAACGCAGCGAGGGCGGCGATTGGGGCTGGGTCGAACGCTCGGTTTTGCGCAAGGAACTGGCCGAAACCGCCTTCGCGCTCCAGCCCGGCCAGGTCAGCGGCGTGGTGGAAACCCCGGAGGCTTGTTATCTGATGCTCGTCGAACAGACGCGCCCCGCCCATGTCAAACCGCTCACTGAAGTGCGTGATGATATCGAGGTAACCCTGCGCACGCAGGCGCAGAAGCAGCTCGAACAGCAGTGGATTGCGCAGTTGAAAAGGAAAACGTTCATCCGCCTGTTCTAAGTTCCGCCGTGAGTGGGGACTTTTTCTTCAACCCTTAACCCACAACTCCTAACGCCCATGACTGGCTGGATCGGCATCTCCCTCGGCGATGTCACCGGCATTGGTCCGGAGGTCGCCCTCAAAGCCGTTGCGGCCGAAGCTCCGGGTGACGGAGCGAAATATTTGTTCATCGGCGACGAAAACCAGCTTCAGCGGCTTGTTCAGAAGTTGGGACTCGATTTGCCGCTGAAGAAGTTTTCCGGCTACAGCGGCCCCGGGCGGTTCTTCGTTACGAATCCCCTGGCCGGACCACTGCCGGATAATTTGCCGGCCGGTGCGCCGGCGGCGGCGAATGCCGCGGTAGCCTGGCTGCGCGAAGGTGCGGAACGCTGCCTTCGCCGTGAGCTTGATGCGCTCGTCACCGCCCCCGTCAACAAGGAATCCATCGTCCGCGCCGGCCATCCATTTACCGGCCAGACCGGATTTCTCTCCGCACTCGCCGGGGCCAAACGGACGGCGATGATGCTGCTGGGCACGGATGAGCGCGGACGCTGGTTGCGGGTGGCGCTGGCCACGGTCCATATTGCCATCAAGTCCGTTCCCGAACAGCTTACGGCGGAGAGCATCAATCTGGCCATCGAACTCGCTGTTCAAGCATGCCGCGATTTAGACCTGCCGCGCGCAAAAATTGCGGTCGCCGGTTTGAATCCGCATGCCGGCGAAGGCGGGGAATTTGGCGATGAAGAAATAAAAACCATTGCGCCGGCGGTGCTCGCGGCACAAAAACGAGGCCTGGATGTCGTCGGCCCGTTGAGCGGCGACACGGTGTTTCACTATGCGTTGCAGGGGAATTTCGATGCTGTCGTGGCGATGTATCACGACCAGGGTTTGGCGCCGCTGAAAGCCGTGGCGTTCGACTCGGGGGTGAACTGGACGCTCGGTTTGCCGTTCATCCGCACCTCGCCCGACCACGGCACGGCTTATGACATCGCCGGAAAGGGAATTGCCAATCCATCCTCCATGGTTGCCGCGATCCGATTGGCGAAACAGCTGGCACGTTCCAGGTAGGGACGACCTGCTGGTCGTCCGAGGCTGCGCCGCAGCGCGGCCCTGCCAAATCAACCGATCAACGCGCGGACTTTCGTGCCGATGTCGCCGCCTTTCATCAGGGATTCACCGACCAGGATCGCCTTCGCACCGCACTGCTTCAAACGCTCCACATCCGCGCGCGTGTGAATGCCGCTTTCTGCCACCAGCAAAGGACAGGGCGGAGGATTGGGCATGGAGGATGGCGTGGAAGTTTTTGCCATCTTCGATCTGCCAACTTTCATCACCGCCGCCAGAAGCTCCGTCGTCGCCAGGTCCACCTCGAAATTTTTCAAATTGCGGTTGTTCACGCCGATGAGCGTCGGGGAGATTTTCAACGCGCGGTCCAATTCTGGCTCATCGTGGACTTCAACCAGGACGGCGAGGCCGGATTCCGTCGCGAGCGAATGGAATTTTTCCAGCTGTTCGTCGCTTAAAATCGCGACGATGAGCAGGATGGCGTCCGCGCCCCACTCGCTGGATTCGAGGATTTGCCGCTCATCGATGATGAAATCCTTGCGCAGCAACGGCAGCTTCACCGCCGCGCGGATTTGCCGGAGATAATCGAGCGACCCCTGGAAAAACTTCTCATCGGTCAAAACGGACAGGCAGCTGGCGCCGCCTGCCTCGTAGGCTTTGGCGATGCGAACGGGGTCAAAGTCCTGGCAAATGACGCCGGCGGACGGCGACGCCTTTTTAACCTCGGCAATCAATGCCAGGTCGCCCCGGCGCGGCTGGCGCAAGGCGGCGAGGAAATCGCGCCGTTCACCGCGTTCGAGCAAGGCATCGCGCAAATCGCCCGCGGCAAGCACGCGCTCGGAAAGGCGGGCGACCTCCAGTTTTTTCTCAGCCACGATTTTATCGAGGATGTTCATCGGAAAATGACTAATGACTAAATACTAATGACTAAAGTATGACGAAGCACGAATCCTGATAAACGTGCGCCGTTCGTCATTCGAGCAATTGGGCATTCTTTAGTCATTCGTCATTATGGTTTAGTCATTTATTCTTCCTCATCCTTCACGCCCTGCATCCGTTTTGCCGGGCAGCCGGCGCGCAACCAGCCGTTCACGAACGCATCCAGATCGCCGTCCATTACCCCCTGCACGTCGCTCGTTTCCACGCCGGTGCGCAAATCCTTCACCATGCGATACGGCTGAAAGACATAGCTGCGAATCTGGTTGCCCCACGAAATGCTGCCCTTCTCGCCGTAAAACCGTTCCATGTCGGCCTTCTGCGCATCCACCCGCTGGGCGTAAATGCGCGACAGCAACAGTCGCATCGCCGTGGCGCGGTTCTGGTGCTGCGACCGCTGGGTTTGCGACGCGACAACGAGGCCGGTCGGAAGGTGGGTGATGCGCACGGCGGTTTCCACCTTGTTCACATTCTGGCCGCCCTTGCCCCCGGAACGAAACGTATCCACGTGGAATTCATTCGGCGGGACCACGATTTCCGACGACGTTTCCTCAATTTCCGCAATCGCGTCCACGCTGGCGAAGCTGGTGTGGCGGCGTTTGTTGGAATCAAACGGCGAGATGCGCACGAGCCGGTGGACACCCCGTTCGGCCTTGGCAAAGCCGTAGGCGTTTTCCCCCTGGAGCAGCATCGTGACGCTCTTGAGGCCCGCGCCTTCGCCGGGCAACGCGTCGGTGATGTCGACCTCCCAGCCGCGCGATTCGGCCCAGCGCTGATACATGCGCGAAAGCATTTCCGCCCAATCCTGCGCCTCGGTGCCGCCGGCGCCGGCATTGATGCTGAGGATGCAATTCTTCCGGTCATGCGGCCCGTTGAGAAAAACCTTCAGCTCCAGGATTTCGAGTTCCTTGAAAAATCGGGCGAGGTCGCGGGTGAGTTCCTTTTCCACCTGGGCCTGGGCTTCCGGCGGTTCGGCCTCGCCCAGCTCGAGCATGACGCGGAAATCTTCCAGCTTCTTTTCCGCCTGGAGCAGCGGTTCGATCTTGTTGCGGAGGGAGTTCGCCTCGTCGATCAGCGTCTGCGCCTTCTCGCGGTTGTTCCAGAAATTATCGGTGGCCATGAGCGCATTGAGTTCGCCCAGGCGTTTTTGCGCGTTGGGGACGTCAAAGAAACCTCCGCAGGTGCGTAAGCTTCTCGGCGGCGGTGGCAATTTCTGTCTTAACCGTTTCGAACATCGGACCAGAATACAGAATCCAGAATCCCGAATCCAGAACGGAAAGCTAAAGTCCGCCTTCGCGTTGCGCCTTTTTTCGTTGCGCTCGTTGCCATGCTTTGAACGCCAGCAGCAGCAGGAAAATCAACAGCACCAGCAAATAGGTCCCGAAGATGATCCTCCTCGCCGTTTTGATGACGCGCTGGTCAAACGTCAAGGCCGTCGTTTCCGCCTCATTGGTGGTGACCGCAGCTTCGTTTGTCATCGCCTTCGTGTTCGAGCCGGTTTCAACTGAAGAGGCTCCGGTGGTCTTTGTCTCATCGACAGGTGGAGTCGATTTTGTTGTCGAACTGGTTATGGGATTGTTTTGATTGGCATTCTGAACGTTGCCAGCTGCCGATGGCGAGCGGACAGACAGATTTGCGGCGGCTGGGTTGATTGGCGCGTCACCATTATTTCCGGTTCCCCTGCTTGGGGGTGATCCCCGATTGGCTGGAGCCGATTGCCCCGTATTCCCTGACTGGGCAGAACCACTGTTCTGCGCGCCGCCGCCACTGGTGCTGGATGGATCCGGGGTTATTTCGGACCCGGGTACAATCGGCCTGACGAGGTCTTCAGTCACGGACTCTTCCGACAGAACAATCGCATTATAAGATTCTTCTACATGTCCATCCGAGAAAAGGATATTGCCCAATTTCTTGTAATGCAAACCGTCCCATTGGGGTCGCGGCGCAACGGTTGGTATATGGACGATGCCTCTTCGATGAGGGGGCAGATCGGCCGGGAGGTCGCGGTCACAGGCAAGAATCGCGTTGGGGTTGACGGGATACGCGACCAGGCCGATTTCATAGCTTAAGTTCCAATTGTTAAACTGGTTGAAATTCGTGGCCGGCCAACGCTGCAAATCCGCCGGACAAGCCAGCGGCTTGGGAGTGACAAGCCCTTCGGCGAGCGGGCGGAAATGTTGATATGAAAAATAAAAGGATTGGTCGAAGATCTGATAACCGGCAGTAACGAATTCCAGCGAGCCTTCGTCATTGGTTGAGACCTGCGTGGGAAATTTCCCGCCGTGTTCATTCGCAAACAAATGGGCGGCGAGCCCTATTTGTTTCAGGTTGCCGACACATTCAATCCGCCTGGCCCGAGCCTGGGCTTGAGCCAATGCCGGCAACAGCAGCGCCGCCAGAATGCCGATGATGGCGATGACCACCAGCAACTCCACCAGAGAGAACGCACCCGCCCTGCGATTCGATCGGCTGGAATTCATGCCGGACCAATCATTAGCACTGGCCGTGCCACGCCGGTTTTGACTTCAAAAGACTGATTCGATCTCCCAAGCGCGTTATCTTCACGCCATCCCGCGTGGGGTTCACGCGTCCAGGGCTGTTGGGATCCGCAGAATCCAAAATGGAAACCTAAAGCTCGTCTTCACGCCCGGCATAGAACAATTGAAATGCGCGGTCGTAATCTGACTCCGGCACGAAAACCTGGGCTGGCCGGCTCAGGTCGCCGTCATCCGCCACGGCGGGGTCGGCGAACGATTGCGTGGCGACAATGCCGTGCTTTTCGAGCATTACCACGAGCATCTCCGCATTGACGACCGGGCCGGTGTAGAAAAGTTTCACGGGTGG
Organism: Verrucomicrobiia bacterium; assembly: GCA_049280815.1. Classification (GTDB taxonomy): domain Bacteria; phylum Verrucomicrobiota; class Verrucomicrobiia; order Limisphaerales; family UBA11358; genus UBA11358. The sequence goes on from JBAPQW010000014.1 coordinate 114,542, forward strand.
AGTTTGACACAAAATTCACGGGTTTTCACGGACCCAAATCAACCGGGAAAATACATGTTAGTCCGAGTCGGAAAATCACGGCAGGGAAGTGATTGATGGCGACCTTGGTTTTCTGATTGCGATCCACTACCGCAAAAGCGCGGTTGCATGACCGCATCGGGATTATTTATGGGTGGGGAGCTGGGAATAGACCATGAACAAGAGCACCACGATGACGATGCCCATGATGGCAACGCTCAGCCAGAAGTAGAGGCCGGCCTTGTTGCGCTTTTTGGAAAATTCCTTGTTGGCGCCCAAACCGGGCGGACGGCCGCCGCTTTCCAGTTCGCTCAGGCTGACCCCGCGCGGGATGACCAGGGTGGCTTCCACCTGCCGTTTGGCCGGGGCGGGAGCGGAGCCGGAGCCGGAGCCGGGAGCGGCGGCCGGGGTTCCGGGGGCGTCGAGTTTCAATTCCACGTTGCCCAACCGCAGCGTCTGGCCGGGCTTCAAAACGCTTTCCGCGATCTTTTCATTATTGATGAATGTGCCGTTTGTCGAATTGAGATCCCGGATGAGGACTTCGGTGCCGCGCAGGTGAACTTCGCAATGGTGGCTGGAGACGGATGGCTCGGCAATTTGGAACAGGTTGTCCTCAACACGGCCAATCGTGGTGCGATCCACGTTCAGCTCATGTGCGCGGCCGTTCAGGCCCTGAGTCAGAATAACAAGTTTGGCCATGGACTTACGATGAGCCGATTATGGTCACGGCGCGTTTCAAGTCAAACGGAATTCTGATGGCCCGGTTCTTCTTCAACCCCGGCGTTCAATCAGCGCGCGGAATTCGGCGAACAACGGCGTCGAATCGTGCGGCCCGGGTGATGCCTCGGGATGATACTGCACGCAAAAAACCGGCCTGGTCCTGTGGCGCAGCCCTTCGACGGTCTGGTCGTTCAAATTAATCCGGTTGACCGCGACGCCGGAAGGTAATGATTTCGCATCCACGGCAAAACCGTGATTCTGCGAGGTGATTTCAACCTTGCCGGATTCCAGGTCCTTCACCGGCTGGTTGGCCCCGCGATGGCCGAACTTGAGCTTGAAGGTTTTGCCGCCGAGAGCCTGGCCGACAATTTGATGCCCCAGACAGATTCCAAAAACCGGCACGCCGCTGTCCATCAGCGTCTTCACTTCGCGCACGATGTAATGGAGCGCCGCCGGGTCACCGGGGCCGTTGGACAGGAAGATGCCCGCCGGCTTATGCTTGAGCGCATCGGCGGCGGTGGCTGTGGCCGGCAACACCTGTACCGCAAAACCATGCTGCCGCAACCGCCGCAAAATGTTGTATTTCATGCCGTAGTCGAAGGCGACGATGGGAATGTCCGCCGGCGGCAGCGGCTCCCGCAGCTGGCGTGCATTGGCGGCTTCATTGCCGATCGCCAGTTTAAAACTCGCGCTCTGCTCGTCCTTTTCGTCCCAGCGAAATGCCTTCTTGTGCGTGACTTCCTTGACGTAATCCACACCCACAAAGACAAATTCCTTCGCGCGTTTGATGGCTTCCGCGTCCGGAATTTCCTCCGTGGAAATGAACCCGTTCAGCGCGCCGCGCACGCGGAGTTTCTTGGTCAGGGCGCGGGTGTCGATGCCCTGGATGCCCGGGATCCCGTTTTTCTTCAGGTAGTCCGCGAGGGGCAGGTCCGCGCGCCAGTTGCTGACGACCGGCGAGAGTTCGCGGATGACGAATCCGGCCACGTGCGGCCGCCACGATTCCACGTCCACCTCGTTGACGCCGTAATTGCCGATGAGCGGATAGGTCATCGTGACGATCTGTCCCTTGTAGGACGGGTCGGTGAGGATTTCCTGGTAGCCGGTCATGGACGTGTTGAAGCAGACCTCGCCGCCCGCCGACGCGCGCGCGCCAAAACCTTGTCCGTGAAACACGGAGCCGTCTTCGAGTGCGAGAATGGCTTTCATTGCCGATGAATGACCGGGCGCGATGCTAGGCAAGTGACGCCGCGGGTCAAGCGTGAAGCGGAGTTTTTCACGCGACAACCGCCTCGGCCTGCTCCGTCCAGACTTTTTCCCCGCCGACGATGGTGGCCACCGCCCGGCCTTTGAGGTTCCAGCCAAAAAACGGGTTGTTCGCTGATTTGCTGGCCGTTGCCGCGCGCTCAAAAATCCACTCGCGGTCGGGATCGAACACCGTCACGTCCGCGTCCGCGCCCGTGGTCAAGGTGCCTTTGTTCAATTTCAACAGCCGTGCCGGGTTGATGGTGTATTTGGCAATGAGATCGGACAGGCCAAGCCGTTTGGCGTGGTAAAGCTGCATCAGCGAGAGCGCCAGTCCGGTTTCCAGTCCGGTGATGCCGAACGGGGCGTAGTCGAATTCCACTTCCTTCTCGTAATCGCAGTGCGGCGCGTGGTCGCTGCACAGGATTTCAATCGTGCCGTCGGCCAGCCCGGCGAGAATCGCCTCCCGGTCACGGGCCGAGCGCAACGGCGGGTTCATCTTGAAGTTCGTGTCATACGCCGGCCAGGAAGGCAGGTTGAGAATTGAAGGTTGGGCGTCGAGCCTGGGGAACAGGTTTTTCCCATCTTGCGCCCAGAATTTTTCGCTGCCGGCCACGGCGGCGTCGGTGAGCGTGAAATGGTGCGGACAGGCTTCGCCGGAAACCGGCACGCCGCGTTTCCGGGCGTCGCGGATGAGTTGCACGCTGCCGGCCGCGCTCAGATGCTGGCAGTGGACGTGCGTCCCGGTGAGTTCGGCGAGCAGGATGTTGCGCGCCACAATCATCTCCTCGCCCGCCGCCGGCCAGCCGCGCAGGCCCAGCACGGTGTTCCAATAACCCTCATGCATCATGCCGTCGGTCACCAGCGAGTAATCCTGGCAATGGTCCATCACGGGCAGGTCAAACATCTTGGCGTATTCGAGCGCGCGGCGCATGAGTTCGTTGTTCTGCACACAATGGCCGTCGTCGGTGATGGCCACAACGCCCGCGCGTTTGAGCGAGCCGATGGACGCGAGTTCCTCGCCGGCGATGTTTTTGGTGATGGCGCCGGTGACGAAAACGTTCACGACACCATGTTGGGCGGCGCGTTCGTGGATGAGGGCGACGGTCCCGGCGTTGTCAATGGCCGGGGATGTGTTGGGCATGCAGACGACCGAGGTGAAGCCGCCCCGGGCAGCGGCGGCGGTGCCGGTGGCGATGTTTTCCTTCGCCGTCTGACCGGGCTCACGCAGGTGGACGTGCAAATCTATCAAACCGGGGCAGACAATTTTTCCGCCGACATCCAGCCGTTCAATTTCTTTGGGCGCCCGGGTGGCGGCGTCCGGACCAAGGGCGGCAATTTTCCCTTCGAGAATGAGCACATCAGCAACGGTATCGAGACGGTTGGCGGGGTCTATGACTCGCCCGCCGGTCAGAAGCAGCGAGTTCATGCGGCGGGAGCATAACCGTGGTGGATTGACATGGCAAGCTCCGAAGGTATGATTCACCCGGGCCCGGTGCGGGCGTAGTTCAATGGTAGAACGGAAGCCTTCCAAGCTTCACACGTGGGTTCGATTCCCATCGCCCGCTCCAATCCCGCTGGATCACGAATTCAATGGAGCCCGGCGCAAGGCGCGGCGGCAGCGGCGATGATCACTTTCGTTTTGTGGTCGTCGTTTTGCTGTTATTTATTCCTGTCCGCCGTGCTGGCGAAGCACTTCCGCGACAGCCTTGTATCCCATGGCCTCCGCCCGGCGCAATGGCGTCAAGCCCAGGTTATCCTTGGCATTGACCTCCGCCTTGTACGCCAGCAGCACTTCCACCAAGTCCTTGTAGCCCTTGAATGCCGCCCAGTGCAAAGGGGTCAAGCCGTCCTTGTCCCTGGCATTGACCTCGGCTTTGTTGGCCAGCAGCACTTCCGCCACGTCTTTCTGGCCGTTGGCTGCCACGGAGTGTAAAGGCGTGCGGCCATCGTTGTCCCTGGCATTGACCTCGGCTTTGTTGGCCAGCAGCAATTCCGCCACGTCCTTGTGGCCCACGATCGCCGCCGCATACAAAGGCGTTGAACCCAGTTTGTTCCTGGCGTTGACGTCGGCTTTGTTGGCCAGCAGCAATTCCGCCACGTCCTTGTGGCCCATAAATGCCGCCCAATGCAACGGCGTCATGCCATCGCTGTCTTTGCTCACGGCCAGATCAGGGTGGTCTTTGAGCAATGCCTTGACCTTGGCCAGGTCACCATTCCGGGCCGCCTCATCAATCTCGCCGCAGAAGGCGAGACTGCTCCAGGCCAGTGCGACCAGCAGGATGGCGGCGCGGCGCAGAATCGGGGACCCGCCCAGCCGGCCAGGAAATGAATGCGTGTTCATGTTAACTCGTTGCTACCTCGATTGAGGCGAAACGTCAACCCGAAAGGCGGCTCAAGACGAACCATCCCGGCCGGCCAACAAATGGTTAGTAAGAAATGGCGTAGGCCACGCGGCCGGCACCGGTGATGGCCCAGAGATTCAGCGGATCAACCGATTGTGGAAATCTGATAAAACGCGTGCTGCCGTCGGCCATGGCAAAATTTGAGCCGCCCGTTCCACTGCCCGGCCCATGGCTGTCATGGCGGCTCTGTTCGGCGATGCCGGTGAAATCATTGCCGCTGTTCTCAAGCAGATCACAGTAAAAATCGCCGGCGTCATGACTCTTTTCCCCAAGCACAATCGTATCGCTCGGAAAAACAATGGCGTTTTCCTTCATGCTGTCCCCATCGTTCAGGCCTTGAGGGTCGTTCGGGCCTTGTAAATAGTCGTTCCAGCCGTTGATGAAATAACTGCGCGGCGAAGCATCGGCCACGTTGTTCGATGGAGACGAGCCGACCGTTGCCGGGTCGGACAACAGGGCAATGTCGGTGGGACAAAGCAGGATTTTTATGTTTCTGCCGGTGTTGTCGTAAAGGCGATTGGGCCAGCTGTTGGTTTCCGAGCGCGGCGGGTAGAGGCCCTGGTTGTCGTCCACGTCCATGCGCAAGGCGAGGTTGAGTTGCCGGAGATTGTTGACGCAGGCGATGCGTTTGCCGGATTCCTTGGCGCGGCTCAAGGCCGGCAGGAGCATGGCCGCCAGAATGGCGATGATGGCGATCACCACCAGCAATTCGATGAGCGTGAAGCCCGTTTCCGTGCTGGCTTTTTGCCGCCGGCTGGTTAGTTTCATACCCATCCCATTCGTCGCCGCGTCCGGCTGGATGATTCGACGGACCAAATATTCGTCCTGTTCATTTTATTTTTTATGACCCAAAAGAATTCAATCCTGATCGCCCTCATGCTTGTGCTTGCCGGTGTCTATGTTGTTCATTTTACCGATTGGTTCAGGCCAAAGACGATTCAAATTTCGCACACCGCCCGCCCCGGCGCATTCGGCAACCGCCCGGGCGGGGCGGCCGGCACCGCTCCGCTGCTGATGTTCAGTCTGGGCGGTGACTACGAGTTGACCGAAATCAAGGTCGTTCCGCTTGCCGAATGGCAGGCGAATCATGACGCCGAGCCCGTCTGGCATCTGGTCCTGGATTCGAACCCCGAGCCGGAGAGATCATTTGTCTATGGCCAGCCTCTCCGCGGCCTGAAACCCGCCGCGCCCGGGGCGCAACCGCAACCGCTTCAGCCGAACCTGACCTACCGCCTGTTCGTTACCGCCGGAAGGGCCCGGGGCTGGCACGATTTTAAAATTGGCGGCAGCGGGCCCGAAGCGAAATAAAGTCACCGCTTCGCCTCGATGCTCGTTCCGGCCAGATGACAGGCGGCTCCATGTGCTTTTCTGACTTCCCGGAACGCCGGAACTTCCGTCTGGCAGCGTGCTTCCGCAATCGGACAGCGCGGGTGAAACGGGCAGCCGCCCGGCGGATGAATGGGTGAGGGCACGTCGCCCGGCAAAATGATCCGCTGCCGTTTGGATTCCGGGTCCACTTCCGGAATGGCGGAGATCAACGCCTGCGTGTAGGGATGCTGCGGCTCGCGGATGATGTTTTTGGCGTCCGCCGTTTCGACGATTTTGCCAAGGTACATCACCATCACGCGTCGGCTGATGTGCTCCACCACCGCGAGGTCGTGGGCGATGAAGAGATAGGCGATGCCGCGTTGCTGCTGCAAATCCTGGAGCAGATTGATGATCTGTGCCTGCACCGAAACATCCAGCGCACTCACCGGTTCATCACAAATGATCAGCTCCGGCTCGACCGCCAGCGCGCGCGCGATGCCGATGCGTTGCCGCTGGCCGCCGCTGAATTCATGGGGGTAGCGCTGCGCATAGACCGCGTCGAGCCCGACGGCCTTGAGCAATTCCAGGATGCGCTTCTGCCGGGCGGACGGGCTGTCGGTCAACTGATGGATGTCGAGCGCCTCGCCCACAATCTGCTCGACCGTCATGCGCGGGTTCAGCGAGCCGTAGGGGTCCTGGAAAATCATCTGGAACTTCCGCCGCCGGGCGCGCAACGCCGAGCCGCCCATGCGGGTGATGTCCTCGCCGTTGAGCAAAACGCTGCCGGCGGTCGGCTCGACCAGCCTCACGATGGCGCGGCCGAGGGTGGTCTTGCCGCAACCGCTTTCGCCGACCAGACCGAGCGTTTCGCCCGGCTCGATGGCAAAGCTCACGTCGTCCACCGCCTTCACGGATTCGTGGACGCGGCTGAACATCCCGTGCTTCACGGGAAAATAAACCTTCAGGTTTTTGACTTCGAGCAGGCTCATGGCGTTTTCCAAAACGGACATCGGACCCAGCGCCCAACTTCGACCTCGATTAGTTCGGGAATTTTTTCCGAGCATTCCGGCCTGGCGATCGGGCAGCGCGGCGCAAAGCGGCAGCCGGGCGGGAAATTGCCAATGCGCGGAACGTTGCCGGGGATGGCCGAAAGGCGGCTGGCACCCCCGGCCAGTTTCGGAACGGAATTGATCAGCGCCCTGGTATAGGGATGCATCGGCCGGCGCAGCAATTCCTTCGCGGGTGACAGTTCGACGATCTGCCCGGCATACATTACGGCCACGCGGTCGGCCATGTCGCCGACGATGCCGAGGTTGTGCGTGATGAGCAGGATCGCCATGCCGAGGCGCTGCTTGAGTTCGTGCAACAAATCGAGGATTTGTGCCTGGATGGTCACGTCGAGCGCGGTGGTCGGTTCGTCGGCCACGAGCAGTTTCGGCTCGCTGGCCAGGGCCATGGCAATCATCACGCGCTGCTGCATGCCGCCGGACATCTCGAACGGATAATTCCGGATGCGCGATTCCGGCGCGGGAATGCCGACCAGTTTCAACAGCCGGATGACTTCCGCGTCGGTTGCCTTGTTCGGTTGATGCAGCGTGAGCGATTCCTTGATCTGGTTGCCGATGCGAAACACCGGATTCAGCGACGCGCCCGGTTCCTGGAAGACGTAGCTGACCACGCCGCCGCGAATGCGGCGCAACTCGCTGTTCGACATTTTCAGCACGTCCCGGCCGTTCAATAAAATTTCTCCGCCGACGTAGTTGGCCGGTGGCGTCGGCACGAGCCGGGCGATGGACAGCGCGGTGACGCTCTTGCCACAACCGCTTTCGCCGACGAGACAGACGGTTTCGCCCGCGCCGATGGTCAGCGACAGACCGTCCACGGCGCGCAAGGCGTCGGCGCCCGTGCCGAAGTCCATCTTGAGGTTCTTGATTTCGAGCAGGTTCATGACTTCGTGTCCGCAGCGTCTCTTAAACCATCGCCGAGGAAGTTGAAAGCGAGAACGGTGACAAAAATCGCTGCACTCGGCGCCAGCAGCCACGGATAATTTTGCAGATATTGCACATCTTCCGCGGCGGTGAGCATATTCCCCCAGCTTGCCTGCGGTTCCTGGATGCCCACACCGAGGAAGCTCAACACGACCTCGCCGAGGATATAATACGGCACGCTTAAGGTGGCGGCGACAATGACATAGGAAAACGTGTTCGGTAAAATATGGCGCACGATCACTTTCAAGTGCGTCTGGCCAAGAGCGCGTGCGGCGAGGACAAATTGCTGTTCGCGCAAGGACAGGGTCATGCCGCGAATCACCCGGGCCATGCTGGCCCAGCCGATCAGGCTCAGGATGATCACAATCATGGCATAGACCTGTGCCGAACTCATGCCCGGGGGAAAGGTCGCACGCAGTGAGATGATGAGGTAAAGGGCGGGAATGGACATGATCAATTCGCACAGCCGCATGATGACGTTATCGGTAACGCCACTAAAATATCCGGATATTCCGCCGATAATAAGGCCAAAAGTGAACGATAACAGGATTCCGATGACGCCGATGGAAAGCGAGATTTGCGAGCCGTAAAGCAACCGAGAAAGGATATCGCGCCCAAATTGGTCGGTGCCGAAAAGAAAAACCGGATAGTCCTTGTCGCCGGTGCCGAAAAGGTGGATTGAAGCCGGAATCAAGCCGAACAATTTATATTGGTCGCCGCGAATAAAGAAAAGAAGCGGTTTCGTATCGTTCGGGATTTCGCGATAAACGAAATCGTCATGCACCGATTCATAGCGTGGCGCAACGATATGAAAGCCCGACAGCTTCGGCCACAGCGGCTGGTGAAAGGAGTAATGGGTGTCCAGATGGTCGTAACTATACGGCGCGATGAAGCCGGCGAACAGCGCGACGAGATAAAGGAAAATCAAAACCGTGCCGCCGACCATCGCGATGCGACGCTGTTTCAGTCGCCGCCAGAAAAGTTGCCACGGCGAAAGCGTCATTTTCGCCTGAGCAGTTGAAATTGGCTCGGAGGGTTCCATTTTATTTCAACCGGATGCGCGGATCGCTCCAGGCGAGCAAAATATCAGCGATGAAATTTCCGATGACAAGCAACGCCGTGGCCATGACGACGCAGTCCACGACGAGATAGGAATCCTTGGCAAAAAAGGCCTCCATGGTGAGGCGTCCCAGGCCCGGCCAGGCCATGATGTTTTCCACGATGAAGGCGCCGCTCAACAGCGCGGCGAGCGAGTAGCCGAAAATGGTCAGCAGCGGATTGATGGCGTTGCGGAGCGCGTGTTTGTAAATCACCCAGCCTTCGCCGAGGCCGCGCGCACGGGCGGCGGTGACATATTCGGCGTGGAGGGTGTCGAGCAGATTGGACCGCATCTGGCGCATGATGCCGGCCAGGTCGGAAGCGGCGAGGACCAGCGCGGGTAAGATCAGGTGGTGGGTGAAATCCCAGAATTGTTGCATCGGCGACATCAGATCGTGAACCGGACTTTGCGCGCCGCCGACGGGAAACCAGCCGGTGGAAGCCGCGAACCACAGTGCCAGCAGTGACAGCAATATGTCGGATATGGACAGGCCTACGAAGGAGATCAGCGAACAGGTACGGTCAATCCATGAATCCTTCCGGACCGCCGCCCAGATACCGAGCGGAATGGCCACACCCCAGGCAAAAATCATTGCGAAAAACGAAAGCAAAAACGTGTTCCACAGCCGTGCGAAGATGAGCGAGGTCGCGGGAATTTTGTAGGCCATCGAATAACCGAAATCCCCCTGCAGAATACTCTTGAACCAGTAGAAGTATTGGATATACCACGGTTTATCGAGGTGGAATTGAGCCTTAAGATGCGCGATGGTCTCCGGCGAGATTTGCGGGTTTTGCGAAAGCGCAGTGAAATAATCGCCGGGCGCGAGCGACATGAGCAGAAACGTGAGCAACGAGACCCCGATCAACAGCGGAATCATGTGCAGCAATCGTTTCAGGACAAATGTCAGCATTGCAAAAGCAATTGAAACTTGGCAAAAAATTCCCGCACGGGCGAGTGAAAAGCAAATTAACCATGGCCGCGAACGACCGTTCGCTCTATTTTGGAGTGAGCCGGCTGACGCCGGTTGCCACGAAAATTTATGTGCATGAAAAACTCGGTTCAATCATTTGCGGTTTTTGCCGCAGCGGTGCTTTCTCTGTCCGGCTGTGAGAAAAAAGCAGTGACGCCGGAAAAATCCGCCGCCAGTTATCCGCTGCCCGAACCGCCATTGGTGGCGGATTGCGAGCCGGGCATTCCGGGCGGACGGCTGATTGTTTCCACCTTCGCCGATCCAAAGACGTTTAATCCCATCACGGCCAGCGACGGTGGTTCGCAGGAGATTTATCGGTTTCTTTTCGCTTCATTGCTTGGCTTTGACTCGGCAAAGCAGGAAGTCGAGCCGGGCTTGGCGGAATCGTGGAGCGTCGCGCCCGACAACAAGACGTGGACATTCAAACTGCGCAAGGATCTGCGCTGGAGCGATGGCGAACCGATTACGGCGGATGATGTCGTCTTTACGGTCAACGATTTGATTTACAATCCCGACATTAATCCGGTCATCGCTGATGCTCTGCGGGTGGGCGGGAAAAATTTTACGGTGACGAAAATTGACGATTTGACGGTTCAAGTTGTGACGCCGGAGATTTACGCGCCATTTTTGGAAGGCTTTGGCGCGGGTGTGCCGATCATGCCCAAACATATTTTGGAAAAATCCGTCGCCGCCAAAACTTTCACTTCAGCTTACGGCTCGAATTGGAAGGCGGCGGATATCGTGGGCAGCGGACCGTTCGTCATCAAGGAATACAAGCCGGCGCAATACACGCTGCTCGCGCGCAATCCGTATTTTTTCGAGGTGGATAGCAACGGCCAGCGGCTGCCGTATCTCGACAACATCATTTACACCGTCGTGCCGGACTGGAATGCCATGTCGCTGCGGGTGCTTCATGGTGAAAGCGACGTGGACGACTTTATCAAGCCGGACGAATACGACACGTTCAAGGCGGCGGAGGCGGGCGGGAAAATCAAGCTGCTCGAACCGGGCATCGGGTTGGAAACCCTCTACATTGTCTTCAACGAAAATACAAATGTGAATCCAAAGACCAGTCAGCCTTATGTTGGCCCGAAAAAGTTGCAATGGTTCCGCAATACAAAATTCCGGCAGGCCTGCGCCTATGCGATTGACCGCGACGCCATCATCAAGGCGGTTTATTCGGGACGTTCCGCGCCGAACTATGGCCTGTTGACGGTCGGCAACAAAAAGTGGTTCAACCCAAACATTCCGCAATATCCGCATGACGTGGACAAGGCACTCGCGTTGTTAAAGGAAATCGGAATTAAAAAACGCAATGGCGACGACTTTTTGACCGATGCCGACGGAAATAAAATTGAGTTCGTTTTGAATACTAATACCGGCAACGGGCTGCGCGAAAAATCCTCTTTGCTCATCAAATCCGATCTGGAGAAGCTCGGATTCAAAGTCATTTTCCAGTCGGTTGATTTCAACACGCTGATGGACAAAATGGAAACCACTTACGATTTCGACTGCGTATTAATGGGCAGCGGTCCTGAAAGCACGGACCCGGCATTCCTGATGAACCTTATCAAGTCCAGCGGTTACTCGCACGAATGGTTTCCGCGCCAGAAATCGCCTTCGACCGACTGGGAGGCGCGTCTGGATTATCTGATGGACGCGGAACTCAAAACGCTGGACTTTGCCGAACGCAAAAAGGATTTCGACGAAGTGCAGGTGATTCTCGCCGAACAACAGCCGGAGATTTTCACCGTCATCCCCAGATATTATGGTGCCGTGCGGACGGACATCGGCAATCTGCGCCCAACGCCGTTGAGTTACTACCGTGTTACCTGGAATGCCGAGGAGCTTTACTTCAAGAAATAGGCCGCCTTCAGATCAGGCCGAACAGTTTGGCGAGCGACAAAAGCGTTCCGTTGACCGCAAAGTTCAGCCCCTGGCGAACCTGCGGAATCTGGAGCACGACAATCACCGCAATGAAACCATACCGGGCAAAGCTCGCGTAGGCTTCCCAGCTCATGCCGCTCAGATTCCGCAGCACGTGGGAGCCGTCGAGGGGCGGGATGGGAATGAGGTTGAAAAAGCAGAGCAGCAGGCTGAGCGAGGCGAATTGCCAGCATACGCCGGCGAAGGGTTCCTGATGCATCAGTAATCCCACGCGGGCCAGCGCCACCAGCGCCACCGCCAGAATCAGGTTCATGGCCGGGCCGGCCATGGTGACCAGGATGTCATCCGAGCGGGGGTTCCGTAAATTATAAGGATTGACCGGCACCGGCTTGGCCCAGCCAATCATGAAACGGCTGACGCCGAAAGGAAGAAAAATCATCATCAACGGCAGCAGGACCGTGCCAATGGGATCAATGTGGACGATGGGATTGAGCGAAACCCGGCCCTGCAGCCTGGCGGTGTCGTCGCCACATTTCAAGGCCACCCAGGCGTGGCCAAATTCGTGAAAGGTCAGCAGGATGACCAGTCCCAGGTAAGAAATCAGCCCTTCCACGATGACATTGCTTGTGTTGGCATCCATTCCCGCCAGCTTACCAACTGCGCCCCCTGCCCGTCGAGGCTGCACCTTGTACGAGCGTTTTTTGGTAGCGCCGGCGTCCCCCCGCTGGCAGGTGGGCAATCCGCCACAAGGGCGGGCGGGACGCCGGCGCTACCAGGCTGGCTGGTGGCGATTTGTTTTGCGCACTGCCGCCGCAACGTTTTACCATTTCAACGATTTAACCGGTCGACAATAATATATTATGCCATTGCTTGAAGGAAAGTTCGGGGTCGTTTTCGGTGTCGCCAATCAACGCTCCATTGCCTGGGCCATCGCGCAGGCGTGGGCGCGCGAGGGCGCGAAGCTCGCGTTCACCTACCAGGGCGACCGGCTCAAGGAGAACGTGGAGGAACTCGCCGGCACCTTTGGCGCCGACACGCTCATCCTGCCGTGCGATGTGACCAAGGACGAGGAAATCGCGAACGTGTTCAAAACCGTGGGCGAAAAATTCGGCAAATTGCATCTGCTCCTGCACTCGGTGGCGTTTGCGCCGAAAGCCGCGCTGGAAGGCGAATTCGTCAATACCAGCCGCGAGGCGTTCCGTGTGGCGCATGACGTGAGCGCCTATTCGCTCGTCGCGCTCGCCCGGGCCGCAGCGCCGCTGATGACCGATGGCGGCAGCGTCGTGGCCATGAGTTATTACGGCGCGGAAAAGGTCGTGCCGCACTACAACGTCATGGGCGTGGCCAAGGCCGCGCTCGAAGCCAGCACGCGCTATCTCGCCTACGACCTCGGCCCGAAGAAAATTCGCGTCAACTGCATCAGCGCCGGTCCCGTCAACACGCTCGCCGCGCGCGGCATCAGCGGCTTCAACGAAATGCTCAAGCAATACGAGGCCCGGTCGCCGCTCAAGCGCAACGTGCTGCCCGAGGAACTCGGGGCCACGGGCCTGTTTCTCGCCAGCGACGGCGCGGCCGCCATCACCGGCCAGGTGATCTACGTGGATTCCGGCTACCAGATCATGGGGATGTAATTCCTGAAAGACATTTTCGATTTACGATATGCGATTTACGTGATCTGCGCGGATCGGGAGTGATTCGTAAATCGTAAATCAAACCTCGCAAATCCAAATCAGGCCGGGCGGATCATTTCAAAACGGTCGCGGGTGCGGCAATACCAGTGCGGGGACGCCATGCGCCCGATGAGAAACAGCTTGTCGGTGCGGATCCGTTTTTTCTCCGCGTCGAACAGTTCATCGCGCAAATGAAGGCGTTTGATCAGGCCGATCACCATGCGATTGCCGCCGATTTGCAGCGTGCCCCATTCGGTGCATTCCAGGTTCACCGGCGATTCCGCGATGCGCGGCGGTTTCACGACGGAGGATGGCGCGGCGTGGAGTCCGGCGCGGGTCAATTCATTTTCGCCGAACGGCAGCGACGCCGCGCATTGGTTCATCGCCTCGGCGATCGTTTCATCCACCAGGTTCACAACAAATTCATGTGTGGCGCGGACGTTCAAGGCGGTGTCCTTGGGCGCGCCGTTGTCGCGGTCGCCGGGCGCAAAGGCGCAGATGGGCGGGTTTGCGCCCATGAGATTGAAGAAACTGAACGGCGCGGCGTTCACCCGGCCATCGGCGCTGAGCGTGGTGACGAGGGCGATGGGCCGCGGCGTGACCAGGCTGGCGAGGAGGGGATACACCCGGTCGGCAAATTCCTTTTCAAGATCAAGTTCCATGTCCGCAGGATGCCACGGTTTGTTGAAATGGCAAACGGCGTGGAAATTCAGCGACGAACCAGGCGGGCCACAAACGCGCCGTCCACATCGTCCACGAACGGCAGCAATTCGTGTGCGTATTCCAATTTGAAATCAGGGTGATCACTTAAGAAGTGTTTCACGACGTCACCGTTTTCCTCCGGTTCCAGGCTGCAGGTGCTGTACACCAAAACACCGCCGGGTTTCACCCGGGGCGCGGCCTGGCTGAGCAAATCCAGCTGCGCGGCGTGGAGGCGTTTGATTTCCGCTGCTTGAACCCGCCAGCGCAAATCCACGCGGCGGCGCATCACGCCGGTGTTCGAACACGGAGCGTCCACCAGGATGCGGTCGAAGCTGGTTGAGGGTTGAGAGTTGAGAGTTGAGGGCAAAACGGGTTCGACACAGGTCACCCCGAGCCGCAGGCAGTTTTCCCGGATCAAACCCAGCCGTTCCTCTGAAACATCCTGGGCGACGATGCGGCCCTGGTTGTTCATCCATTGCGCGATGAACGTGGTTTTGCCGCCGGGAGCGGCGCAAAAATCCAAAATCGCATCCCCGGGCTGCGGCCCGAGCCTGGCCACGGCCAGCAACGTGCTGGGATCCTGGAGGTAAAACCCGCCGTCGCGAAAACTCGCCAGGGAGTGCAATGGCGGGTGGGTTTTCAATTCAAACACCAGATTTTCAAAATCAGCAGGGGCCCGCTGCCGTGCGTCCAGGCTGACCGACGGGTCGGTTCTGCCAAGAAATTCGCGCCGGACAAAATCAGATTCGACATTTTCCGCGCGCCAGGTTTCCAGCAGTTTGCCGGCGTCGGTTTTCAAGGTGTTGACCCGGGCAAACGTTTTCGGCGGCGTATTGTTCCATTCCAGGAGCCGGGCCGTCTTTTCGGCGCCCCAGCGTTTTTGCCAGCGGGTGACGAGCCATTCGGGGTGCGACCAGCCGAGGGCCGGTTGTGACGTTTTCAATCCGGCCAGCAGCCTTTTGGTTTCGTCCTGGACGCGCAGGTAGCCGCGCAAAATGGCGTTGATGAATCCGGCCCGGGTGCCCAAACCGTTTTGTTTGGCGAGCTCAACCGTCTCGTGGACGGCGGCGTGGTCGGGAATGCGGTCGAGCCAGAAAATCTGGTAGAGGCCGAGCCGCAGCAGATTCTGGAGGCCGGGTTTTTGTTCGCGCCCATCGGTTTTTTGCGCGATGAGCCAGTCGAGCGTGGCCTGCCAGCGGACGACGCCATAAGTGATTTCCTGGCAAAGCCCCCGGTCGGCGGACGAAAGCGCCGCCCCCGCCAGCGCGGCCTGGAGCAAATCCTCGACAAACTCACCGTCGGCGCGCCGTTGCTGCAAAACCTGCGCCGCGATTTGTCTTGGTTTTTGGCCGCTCACCAACTTTAATAATGCCATACGACTTTTTGGACGCGAGTTAAAAGGCTTTTATGAGAGAAGAATTTGAAAAACTGGCGGCGGCGGGAAAGATCGAAGGCCGCCACGTCGAGCCGTTGACCTTGCTGGCGGAAAGCGGATGCTGCATGCATCGCAGTTGGGGCTTCGGGCGCATCAAGACGGTGGACACGGTCTTTGCGCGCTTCGCCATTGATTTCGCCGGCAAGCCGGGACACACGATGGATTTGGGCTTTGCGGTCGAGAGCCTCAAGCCGATTGCGAAGGACCACATCCTGGCACGCAAGGCCAACGACCTGGAAAACGTGCGCCAGCTGGCCGCGCATCATCTGGAGCTGATCAAGCTGGTGCTGAACAGCTACGGCGGCCGGGCGACGGCGGACCAGATCCAGCACGCGCTGGTGCCGGATGTCATCCGGGACGACTGGAAGAAGTGGTGGGAAACCGCGCGGCGCGAAATGAAAAAGGACGGGCATTTCATCGTGCCGCTGAAAAAGACCGAGCCGGTCGTCTTTCAGGCGCAGGAAACATCGCTGCAAACCCGGTTGATGACCAGTTTCCGCGCGGCCAAAGGTTTGAAGGCGCGGGTGGTGGTCGTCGGCGAATTGTCGAAAAGTGCCCCGGACCTGGCCGACAAACAGGGTGCCGCCGGCGAAATCATCGCGGCGTTGAACGTGGATATCGTGTCGCACCAACGCACGCAACCGGCTGTGGCGCTGGAAGCCATTTTTGCCCGCGACGAACTGCGCGAAATCGCCGGGTTGGCGCCGGGGCCCGACGAAATCACCGCCGCCCAAATCTGGGCGCAGGACATCAAGTTCGGCCCGGTGATGGAACAGATTCCCGCCGCGAAACATCATCATGCCCTGCAGTCGTTCAAGACCGCGAATCCCGAGCGCTGGCCGGAAGTGCTGCGGTACTCGTTGAATTTCGTTTCCGCAAAATTGTGCCGTGAATTTGCCAATCTGCTGATTCAGGAGGGCAAGACGGAGTTGCTCAAGGAAACCCTGGCGCGGCTGGTCAACCAGCATACCGCGAGCACCGAGCTGCTGCTCTGGCTGGGGCGCGAGCGCAGCGACGCCTTCGCCGACATCCTGGGTCCGGAGGTTTTCCGCGCCATGCTCACCTCCATGGAACGCGACCAGTTCAATGAAAAGCGCTCGAACCGCCTGCGGGAATTCATTCTGGACGACCATGAATTGCTCGTCGAGCTGACCGCCTCCGCCGACATCGACGTCGTCAAGGATCTTACCCGCGCGCTGCAACTGTCGCCGGTGTTCGACGACATGGACAAGCGCTCGCTCCTTGCCCGGCTCGTCAAGAGTCACCCGGCCGTCCAGTCGCTCATCAGCGGTGAACAAACCAAGCAGGAAGCGGCGACGCTGGTTTCATGGGAAAGTCTCGAACGCCGCAAGGCCGAATATCAGGAACTGGTGCAGAAGAAGATTCCCGCCAACTCCAGGGAAATCGCCACCGCCCGCAGCTATGGTGACCTCAGCGAAAATCACGAATTCAAGGCGGCGAAGGAAATGCAGAAAATCCTCATGCGCCGCAAGGAGGAGCTGGAAAACCAGCTCACCCGCGCCCGTGGCACGGATTTCGCCAATGCCCGCACCGACATCGTCAGCATCGGCACGATTGTGCAGGCCATCGATCTGGTGGCGAACCATCCGGAAACGTTCACCATTCTCGGCGCGTGGGACTCCGATCCGGACAAGGGGGTCATCAGCTACCTCTCGCCCGTCGCGCAGTCCCTGCTCAACAACAAGGTCGGCGACGAGGTGGAATTTGAATTTCAAGGGGCCAAGCACCGGCACCGCATCGAACACATCGAGGTTTTCAAGGCGGCCCCGGCTCCGGCAATCGAAACCGCCCCCGCCGTTTCGAGCTCTTAGAAATTCAAAAGGCGCGAAGCATCATGCTTCGCGCCCCGGGGTCTTTGTTTTCCAAACGTTTCAGCCCTTGCCGCCGAAGCTCACGTAATCGTCCAGATCGAGCACGTCGAACCACGTGACAATGTCCGTGCGTCCGGGCGCGCCGGCCTTGTGCAGGCCGTTGAAATACTCGCGCCCCTCCGGATTATCCGGGGCGCGTTGATCCTGCCAGGCCGACCACGCGGCGATTTCCACGGCGGTGCGCTTGTGCTTGGCGTGGGCCGTGATCCATTCGAGAACTTCGGTGTCGCTTTTGGCCAATTCCTGCTTCAAGGCCTCCGGGTCAACGCCGGCAAATTCGAGGAATTGCTGGTCGAGCGGGCAGGCGTAGTGATATTCACCGCTTTTGCCGGCCAGGGTGGCACGGCCCTTGTCCAGGCAACGCGGCAGGATCGTGTAGCCGCCCAGTCGCACGCGCGGACTGCGCGGGGGTTGTTTCGTCAAATCAGGAGTGTGTGATGACATAAGCGTTTCCGTTTTGGTTTTAATTTCAATTTGTCGCATTCCAATTTTACGACGTGTTTATATTGCCTCCAAAATGCCGAATTGCAAGTGGCTCGCAGAAATTTTAGCATGGTCGTGTGAAACACTCGGGAAAAGCCGCGTGGGCGGCGTTGCGACTCATCGGATTTGCCGGGGCAGGCGTCCTCGCCCTGCTGACGGGCGCCTTGCTGGCCAAATATATCGGGTCGTTTGTGCTCGAGTATCTCACCTGGGCGCTCGTCGGGCTTTGGGTGTTGTTCACCCTCTTCACCTTTTATTTCTTTCGCGATCCCGACCCGATGGTGCCCACCGGTCCCAATCTCGTCATCGCGCCCGGCCACGGCAAGGTGGACGTGATGGACACCACGACCGAGCCGGATTTCATGGGGGGCGAATGCCAGCGCATTTCCATCTTTCTTTCCGTGATTGATATCCACGTTCAATGTGCGCCGGCGGCCGGCCGCGTCGCCTTTTTCAAACATACTCCCGGGCAATTTGTCAGCGCGATGCGGACCGACTCCGCCCAGTTCAACGAGAACGTGCTCGTCGGCCTCCACACCACCGAGCCGGCCGGCGAGAAAATCGGCGTGCGCCTCATCGCCGGCCTCATCGCCCGCCGCATCGTGCCATGGATCAACGAGGGTGACACCGTCCAGCGCGGCGAACGCATCAGCCTGATTCAATTCGGATCGCGCGTGGATATTTATCTGCCCCGCCGCGCCCGGATCAAAATCAATCTGGGCGACCGGGTGATCGGCGGCGAAACCGTGATCGCCTCGTTTGATTGAATTATGAACGAATCAGCTGCTCCCCAACCCGTGCCCGACGAATCGGATGAAGGCCGGCTGAAGATTTATTTTCTGCCGAACCTGCTCACGGCCGGCAACCTGTTCTGCGGCTTCCTGGCGCTGACCAAAATCGTGGAAGCCGATCCGATGGGCGATGAATACTTTGGCCAGATCAAGCTCGCGCTCGCGTACATTCTGCTTGCGTGCATCTTCGATTTGCTGGATGGGCGTGTGGCGCGGCTGGGGGGCGCGGAAAGCCCGTTCGGACGCGAGTTCGATTCGCTGGCGGATTTGATCTCCTTCGGGGTTGCCCCGGCGTTTCTGGTGCAGCGGGTCGTGCTGGCGGACGTCTTCGGCGATTATCGGCAGATCAGCTGGTTCATTGCGTCCATTTATCTGCTCTGCGGGGCGTTCCGGCTCGCGCGATTCAACTGTTTGTCCGCGATGGCCGGCGGCGGTGGCGGCAAGGACTTTCTGGGCTTCCCCATTCCTTCCGCGGCGGGTTTGGTGGCCTCGCTGACCCTGCTCATCATTCATTTCCATGAGCGGGAAAAGACCCTTGGTCCCTGGAATTATCTGCTGGCCATTGTGCTCGTCTTTTTGTCGGCCATGATGGTGAGCACGGTGCGTTATCCGAGCTTCAAATCGCTGGGCTTGCGTTCCAAGAGCACGTTCACGAAGGCCATCGGGGCGGCGCTCTTCCTGGGCTGCCTGCTGATTTTGCGGGAAAAGGTCCTGTATTACGTGCTGCCGGCGTTCTTCACGCTGTATCTCGTCTATGGTTTCGTGCGGCCGAGCATCTCCCGCGCCTGGCGCCGGGAAATTGAAGAAGAAGACGATGACGAGCCGGACGCGGCGCACTGAAACCATGCCGGAACTGCTGCCCATTTTGCTTTCCGCCGTCACCGGCTTCGTCAGCGGTCTGCTGCTGTCGATGCCCGTGGGTCCGGTCAATCTCACCGTCATCAACGAGGGCGCCCGCCGCGGCTTTGTCTGGGCCGCGCTCATCGGTTTCGGCGCGGCCACGATGGATGTGGTTTACTGCACCATTGCCTTCACCGGGTTTTCGTCGTTTTTCGACAATCACATGGTCAAGGCCTCGATGGAGGTGTTCAGCTTCGTGTTCATGCTGTTTCTCGGTGTCAAATTTCTCACGGCCAGAACCGTGATTGCGCCGACGCAGCTCGGCGATACCGCGAGCCGGATTGAAAGGCGCATTGACGCAAGATGGCATCCGCACTCGGCATTTATGATCGGCTTCACGCGCGTGCTGGGCAACGTCGGCGTGTTGTTGTTTTGGATCGTCGCGGCCGCCTATTTCATGTCGCACGATTCCTGGTTCACCTCCTACGAATGGGTGGAGGATTCCATTGCCGCCAAGGGCGCGTTCATCAGCGGTGTGGCCTTGGGCGCGAATTTATGGTTCTGTGCGCTCAGTTATGGTGTGTCGCGCGGACAGGGACGGTTCGGTGAACAAACCCTGCTGCGCATGGAGCGCTTTTCCGGTTTTTGTCTGCTTGGGCTGGGATTGTACGATGGCGTGCACATTGCCTGGCAGTTGGCGCGGCACAAACTGTAAAGCGCCACGCGTTAATCTTTCCGTTATTAAATCATAAATCATGTTAAAAGCTGGAATTGTCGGTTTGCCCAACGTCGGGAAATCCACCCTGTTCAACGCCGTCACTCGCACGCGCAAGGCCGAGGCGGCGAATTATCCCTTCTGCACCATTGACCCGAACGTCGGCGTCGTCACCGTGCCGGACGCCCGGCTCGAACCCCTCGCCAAAGTCGCCAAAACCCAGGTCATCATCCCGGCGGCGATTGAATTTGTGGACATTGCCGGCCTGGTCAAGGGCGCTTCCCAGGGCGAGGGCCTCGGCAACAAGTTTCTCACCCACATCCGGGAGGTGGACGCCATCGTCCAGGTCGTGCGCTGCTTCGAGGACGCGGACATCCATCACGTGACCGGCACGGTGGATCCCGTGCGCGACATCGAAACCATCACGACGGAGCTGGTGCTGTCCGACCTGGAGGCGGTGCAGAAACGGCTCGCCAGCGTGGCCAAGGACGCCAAGCGCGGCGACAAGGAGGCGCTCGCCCAGGAAACCGTGCTTAAAAAAATCGAACCGCACCTCAATGCCGGCAAGCCCGCGCTCACCCTGCAGCTTGCCCCGGAGGAAAAGGCCATCTCGCGCCTGTTCTGGCTGATGACCGACAAACCCACGATTTTTGCGTGCAACGTCAAGGAATCCGACCTGGCCGCCGCGGACAGGAATCCGTTCATCCAAAAGGTGAGCGACTACGCCCAGCATCATTTTGCCTGCGAGGCCGTCGTCATCAGCGCGCAGATCGAAAGCGACTTGATCGATTTGTCGGCGGACGAGGCAAAACAATTTCTGAAGGAACTTGGCGTCGAGGAATCCGGGGTCGGCGCGCTGATCCGCGCCACGTATCATCTGCTCGGCTTGCGCACGTATTTCACCGCGGGCGAAAAGGAGGTGCGCGCCTGGACGATTCACGCCGGCGACACCGCACCCAAGGCCGCCGGGGTCATCCATTCCGACTTCGAACGCGGTTTCATCAAGGCCGAGACCGTCGCCTACGACGACTTGATGAAGTGCGGTTCCATCGCCGCCGCGCGCGAAAAAGGTCTCTACCGCATGGAAGGCAAGGAATACGTCGTGAAGGACGGCGACGTGCTGCTGTTCAAGTTCAACGTGTGATCTTAATATTTCCGATTTTCGATATACGATTTACGCAGGCAGGTGAATTGGGGAGCGACTCGTAAATCGTAAATCCAATATCGTAAATCAGCCAGAATAACGTAATCTCGTCTGCTACATTACCAGCTGGCGCCAGCCTCCAGCTTGACTGGCTGGACCAAGCTGCTATCTTTGTCTCGTGAACAGCCAGCAAACAAACCACGCAGCCAGCAGCCAGTATTTCTTTTATTGGTTTGGCCCGGTCGGCGCGCACTTGCGGCTGCGATAGAATTTTCATCAAACCAATCGCCGCAGGTCGCCAAACGCCTGCGGCGTTTTTGTTTTTGTGACCTTCGGCCAACCCATAAAAAACCATGATCATCGTGCTCAAACCCCGGATTTCGAGGAAAGAGGAACAGGCCGTCCTCAGGGAAATCCGCAAGCTCGGCTACACCCCCCACGTCATGCGCGGCGTGGCCCGCACCGTCGTCGGCGCCATCGGCGACGAACTCACCCACGCCAACCTCGAAACACTGGTCGCCCAGTTCCCGCGCGCGGTGGAAAGCGTCATGCCCATCCAGAAGCGTTACAAGCTCGTCAGCCGCGAGGCGCATCCGGCCAATTCCACCATCCGCGTCCGCGAACACGTCATCGGCGGCAAACGACTCCATGTCATGGCCGGCCCGTGCTCGGTGGAAAGCGAGAAACAACTGCTGGCCACCGCCGAGGCGGTGAAGGCCGCCGGGGCGACCATCCTGCGCGGCGGCGCATTCAAGCCGCGCACCTCACCCTACGAATTTCAGGGACTCGGCGAGAAAGGGCTCAAGCTGCTCGACAAGGCGCGGCGCGCCACCGGGCTGGCCGTCATCACCGAATTGCTGTCCGAAAATCACGTCGATATGGTGGCTGAATACACGGACATCATCCAGATCGGCGCGCGGAATGCGCAGAACTTTCAGCTCCTGATCGCCGCCGCCAAAACCGGCAAGCCCGTCCTGCTCAAGCGCGGGCTTTCCATGAAAATCGAGGAATGGCTGCTGGCGGGCGAATATATCCTCGCCAATGAAAATCCGAACCTCCTGTTCTGCGAACGCGGCATCCGGACATTCGAGACCTACACGCGCAACACGCTCGACCTCTCGACCATCCCCATCATCAAGCGCGAATCGCATTGTCCGATCGTGATTGATCCGAGCCAGGGCGCCGGGCGCGCGGATCTGGTGACGGCCATGTGCCAGGGCGCGGTGGCGATGGGCGCGGACGCGTTGTTGATCGAGGTGCACCCGAATCCGGCGGGAGCCTGGAGCGACGGCGCGCAACAGTTGTCGCTCAACGGTTTCGCAAAACTGATGCAGGAATTGAAGCCATTC
Source organism: Verrucomicrobiia bacterium (assembly GCA_049280815.1). Classification (GTDB taxonomy): domain Bacteria; phylum Verrucomicrobiota; class Verrucomicrobiia; order Limisphaerales; family UBA11358; genus UBA11358. The sequence continues at coordinate 137,203 of JBAPQW010000014.1, forward strand.
ATCGCCGCCGCCGGACGCGAATAAGCGCTAGAACGCGAAAAGGCATAACGAGCGCAAATGGTGGGGCGAAGCTGCTGACGAACCGTTTTAACCCTCAACCGTCAACGCTCAACCACCAACCAAACTTCAACCGCACAGGCGCCAACCCGCCGTCTGGCCGCTTGCGTTCCTGAAACCTTCAGTAAGGGTAACACCCCATGGCCTCCATCCGGTTCCCGGCCTATTGTGAAAGCTGCGACCACAATTCTTTCACAATAAAATACATGAATCGAAAATTGCAAATCTTTGCCAGTGCCGCCGCCGGGCCGCTCCTGGCGTTGTCGGCGTTGGCCCAGGCACGCCTGGAACCACTGAGCAGCGCCATCAGGGCCACCGACCTCATCGGGATGACGGTCAATAATGATCGGAACGAAAAACTCGGCGAGGTGGCAGACCTGGCGGTGGATGTCGAGTCCGGACGGATCGTTCAGGTGATTCTTTCCACCGGGGGTTTTTTCGGCCGGAGCAATGCGCTCGTCGCCCTGCCGCCGGGAGCCCTGCATTACAATGCCGTGGATAAAGTCCTGCAACTGGATGCCAGCAAAAGCACAATCGAGGCGGACACCAGATTTGACGCCTCGACATGGGACGGAGACACGCAGTTCAATCGGGTGACGGCCGGCCAGGGTGATTGCGGTGAACACCCTTACTTCGTTGCCGACAATGAGGGATACCGGAATGCCGAGCTGGAGGGAACCGTCGCCTCGACCCTGCCCCATCACATGGATGGATCCGTCAATACGGATGGAGCGCGCACCCTGGACAAAGCCAGCAAGGTTGAAACCGCCAGCCAGGTGGAGGAAACCAACAACTGGATTTCAACCCTCAACCCGGACGGAAACTGGACATGGGAATATTACTCAAGTCAGCGGCGTGCCAACAATTCCTGGTCGCGGCTGGGTTATGTGCAGAGGGCCAGCCGGCTCATGGACGCCCCGGTGATGAACCTGCAGGGCCAGGAGCTCGGCAAGGTGGAGAACTTCATGGTGGATGTCTCAGCCGGCCGCATCGTGGCGGTCATCATTTCATCCGGCGGGTATCTTGGGATGGAAAATGAATTGAGCGCCGTGCCGCCCGCCGCGCTCCGGTTCAATCCCGACCATGCCCTTCTTCAACTGGACGCCTCAAGAGAGATGCTGGCCGGTTCCCCGCACTTCAAGGCCGGTGAATGGCCTGATTTCAGCCAGCCCGGTTATGCCAGCGGGGTTTATCGCGCGTACAACATTGAGCCCTGGTTCAACCCCAACACGACGACCGGTGCTGATATCACCCGCCAGAATATCCCGGATCGCGATAACAGCCCGCTGACCACGCTGGATCAGGGCCCCCGGCTGACCGACGTGGACACCGAGGCCGAGATTCGCAGGGAAATCGTCGCTGACCGCGGAATGTCCGCGCATGCCAGAAACGTGAAGATCACCGCCATCGATGGCCGGGTCATCCTATGCGGGCCGGTGGACAGCGCCGGGGAAAAACAGCTCATCGGTGAAATTGCCGACCGGATTGCGCACGCCGGGAATGTGGACAACCAACTGGAAGTGCAGATCACCGTGAGCCTCAACTAATGCCCAGACCCATCCAAAAGAAACCAGCCGCGGCGGCAGACAAGATTGCCGGGCGGCCAAACCCTTGACCCATTTATTGACCTATGATTGCACTGATAATCCATCCCATGTTTGCCGCCATTGGTTACTCCTTGATTTATATGCTCGGCGGCGGAGGCCTGTTTGGCGCCTTCGTCATCTTTGTCATTGCCAAAATGCTCGGCCGCTGAATTGACTGGTCCCTTGCCGCGACAAGGTGGGTCGCGTCGCTCGGTGCGCGCAGCTTTCGAGCAACGGGATCGACTCTACAAGAAATTCAGGCACTGCCGAAAGGAAGGTAGTATCTTAATATGACGGAGCGCGGTTTGTCCCAAACCGCAGCACGCCGGTAAGCCAGGCAAGCCGTCCGCGATTTCAACGGTTCTTCTCGTAACAACCTGCTGCGAGTTGGGACAACTCGCGCTCCGAATTTCAAATTCAGGCACTGCCGAAAGGAAAGCCAGCTTGACGAATGATGGTTATGGTGTAATTGAAAGGCTATCGTCCGCAATATGCCAGTTTATCCGCCATGACCAGGTTTTTCAGAGGTGATTTGTTGCTGGCATTGCTTTTCCCGCTGGCGGCGGTAAATGCGGGCGGTCAGGCGACCGTCCAAATTGGGCTAAACTTCACCGGCAGTTCTTATTTGTTAAATTCCCAGGCTTTGCCGCCGGATCCCAACGGGGTGATCGGGCCGGGCCGTTTCATGGAGTTCATCAACGGCACTGTTGCCATCTATAACCGGACCAATGGCGCAAGCGTGCAGCGGAAATCCGACCTGAAGTTCTGGGCCGATGCCGGGCTGAACACCTCAGCCATTGCCATAAGCGATCCGCGGGTGATTTATGATCCCGCCACCCAACGCTGGTTTGCCACGCAGGTGGACTTTGACCCCGGCGCCAACGACCCGACCACCGAGGCCAATGATTTTCTGCTCGCGGTGTCCACCACCTCCGACCCGACCAAGACATGGACGGGGTTCATGATCCCATCCGACCCGGACAACGGCGATTTCGCAGATTTTCCCACGCTGGGCCTGGACAGCAACGCGGTTTATATTTCCGGCGATTTTTACACCAACAGCGTGGCGGTGGGGCCGGGGCTCCTTTCCATTCCCAAGGCGGATTTGATTGCCGCCACACCGACCATTACAAACTTGCACTGGTACGGCGTGATGGATTACAGCGTGCGCGGCGACGTGTTGCAACCGGCCGTTTGTTTCGACGGCAGTGCCACCGGCAGCATCCTCGCGATGGGCGACATCGGCAGCGACAGCAGCCCGCATTCAAACGTCGTGTGGTTTGCCGTGCAAAATGCGGGCGGGACGAGCTCGACGCTTTCCGCATCCACGAGCCTGACGGTCGCCCCGTATCAAGTGCCGGACAATGCCGATCTGGGCGTGCCCCAATTCGTCGCGCCCCAACCCGACGGCACCACCCTGCTCCAGGCCAATGATGCGCGGTTGAGCGCCAAGGTCTTTGCGGTCGGCGGAGTGCTTTATGCCGCCCACACCACGGAACTCAACGGGCGCATGGCCGTCCGCTGGTATCGCATCCGCGCCGCCGACCAGACCCTGCTGGAACAGGGCACCATCGCCGACCCGAACCTCGATTTGTTTTTTCCGTCCATCGCGGCCAACCCCTACGGCACGGTCGTTATCGGTTGCAACGGCTCCAGCCTCGGCACCTACATCAATTGCTACGCCTACGCCGGCCAGACCGTCAATGGCCAGACCACCTTTGGCAGCAGCACCCTGATCCAATCGGGCGTGGTGGATTATCACGACGAGAATGACATCGTGGGAGACCTGATTGGCACCCCGACACCCAGCCGTTGGGGCGACTACAACACCCTATCCGTTGACGCCGCCGACCCGACGCAGTTCTGGACCATCCAGATGTATCCTTCCGGTATCGATACAGCCTCCGGCTTCGACGAAGGCATCTGGTCCACGCAGATCACGCAGCTCATCGTCACGCCGCTGCCGTCGCTTGCCATTACTCCGTCGGGGACAAACGTCGTTGTTTCCTGGCCGTTGTATGCCTCCAGCTACCAGCTGTTCTCCTCCGCCAATCTTGCGCCGCCGACGTCTTGGTCGAACGTGACCCAAAAGCCAGTCACGAACGGCATGCAAATCAGCGTCACCATCCCGCTCGCCAACGGTACCGGGTTTTTCCGGCTGCAAAAGTAGCCCCCCCGCTGTTTTTGTCCGAAAGAACGTTGGGTGTTGAGCGTTGAACGTTAAATTCTTGTCCTGAAAATCCTGCTGGCCGCAATCGATGACCGGGTGCAATATCGGACATTCTTGAATGAACTGGTTCCAATCATTTTGGAAAGCACTGAGCGGGGCGGCGACGGACCCGACCCGTGTCGAGGCCCATGTCCAGCCCGAAAGTGAGTCCATGGCTGATGAAACCGTAAGTAATTTTACGCCCCGCTCCATGCAGGTGCTGGCACTCGCACGCTTGGAAGCCGACCGTCTCAATCGCAACGTCATCGGCACCGAACATCTCCTGCTCGGCCTCCTCAAATTGGGAGGGGGCGTCGCCGTCAACGTGCTCCAGAAAATGGGGCTCGACCTCGAAACTGTCCGCATGGCGGTGGAAAAAAAGACCGCCACCGGTCCCGATCAGAAGGTCGTCGGCAACATCCCTTACAGTCCGCGCGTGAAAAAGGTGTTGGCGCTTGCGTCCAAGGAAGCCAGGGCGCTCAACCATACTTACGTTGGCACCGAACACATCCTGCTCGGCCTGCTGCGTGAAGGGGATGGCATCGCCGCGCAAGTGCTGAAGGACCTGGACGTGGATATTGAGCAGACGCGGCAGGAAATTTTGAAGGAGCTGGATCCCAATTTTCTTCCCGCCGAAGAAGTGCAAAAACCTCGGTTCCAACCCCCACATTCACCCATGCGCGCCTCCTCAGCCCAACCCTTGAGCGACTCGGTGGACCTCAGCAAGCGATATGATGTTCATTGCTCCGATTATAGCCGCGGGGTGACAGTCTATGCCAACGTCCGCTTCAAAGGAGTGAAGCATCTATTTCAGAAATCCCAGTACGACGCCTTGTCCGGATACGTGGAACTCGAGCAAAGCGACGGCCAGACCACCTTCGTATCCCGCTCTTCCATCATCAAATTTTGCGAGCCCGGTGCAACGCCCGGTTCTGAGAGCACCAGATTTTCTTCCGACTCCTGAATTCTGGATTCCGGCTCCTATCCCCTGCCACTTGTCACCCGTCATCATCAGCTCCGGCAAAATAACGTCCAGCGGCAAAGTTTTCCATGAAAACAACAACGGGGCCAAATATCGTATTTTCATCTCCCCACGTATCATGGTACTACAAAGTCGAAAATAACCTGGCCGCTTTTTTTGCGCAGCGGACATTCTTGAATAGATGCAGGAATCTCAGGACAGCGAATTGTTGCGGCAATACGTCCGCGAAAAGTCTGACGCAGCCTTCGCCGCGCTGGTGGCGCGGCACGTAAACATGGTCTATTCCGCCGGCTTGCGCAAAACCGGTAATCCCGCCGCCGCTCAGGAAATCACCCAGGCGGTTTTCATAATTCTGGCGCAAAAAGCGAACCGGTTGTTGCCGCACCCCGCGCTGTCCGGCTGGCTGTATCAAACCACGCGTTTGACGGCGGCCAATTTCCTGCGAACTGAAATCCGCCGCACCCGGCGCGAACAGGAGGCTTACATGCAATCGCTTTCCAGCCAGACCGAACCGGAACTCTGGACGCAAATCACGCCCCTGCTCGAAGACGCGATGGGAGACCTTGGTGAGAAGGACCGCAATGCGCTGGCGCTCCGTTTTTTTGAAGGGAAAACTTTTTCGGAAATCGGAGCGGCGTTCAGGGTGAGCGAAAACGCGGCCAGAAAACGCACCGATTATGCGCTGGAAAAATTGAGGGCCTACTTTTTCAAACGGGGAGTGACTTCCACGACGGGGAGCATTGCCGCCGCCATGTCCGCAAATTCTGTTCACGCCGCGCCGGCCCTGCTGGCAAAAACGGCTGCCGCCGTGGCGCTGGCCAAGGGCGCAACGGCGTCAACTTCCACCCTGGCTCTCGTGAAAGGAGCATTGAAAATTATGGCCTGGTCCAACTCGAAAGTTGTCATCGGCGCGAGCGTGGTTGTCCTGCTCGCGGTTCAGCATCATCAAAATACCGCGCAGGCGCGACAGATTGCGGCCGCCCGTCAGCAATTGAACGGACAGGCGGAAGCCCTGGCCTCAGCGGCAAGCCGCGCGCAGGAACTGGAACAGCAGACGGCCGGGATTCTCGAAACCGAAAGCAGCCAGCAAAAGGATCTGGAGCGGTTGCAGGCCCGAAGAAAGGCCGCCGGCCAGGGGAGCCGGTCGCTGGCCGGCGCTCACGCGCCAACCACGCTGCTGGCGGCGGCCCTGGGCAACCCGGATGTGCGGGAGGCGTTGCGCCGGCAGCTGTTCACGGCCAGTCGCACCCGCTGGAGCCCGCTCATCGATGGATTGAAGTTGAACCAGGAGGATACCGATAAGCTGTTGGGGATTGGCGCGGATCAGGGCCTGACAAATCTCGAGACCGCCGTGGCGTTTACGGAGGGGAACCTGACAGCCGAAGCCGCGGTGCAGGCCGAGGCAGATACTGAACGGGACACGACCAACCAGATCCGGCTATTGCTGGGGGACGCGGGCTTTGCCGGCTACCAGGAATGCCAGATGGAATTCCCGGCGCGGACATTGGTGGATCAGTTCAACAAGCAGCTGGGGCCTTTCCCGATCAACGCCTATCAGCAAGAGGCGCTGGCCCGTGTCATTGAAGCCGAACCGCCGGATGTGGCCTCCGGCCTGGCCGGCGACTTCACGGTGCGGGAACTCGTCTCGCCGGATGGATTGGATGGGCGCTTTGCGGCTCAAGCCGAATCGAACCAGCGGATTCTGCAGGCGGCGGCGGGGTTCCTGTCTCCGGAGCAGGTGGAATCCCTCCGGCTGATGCAGATCTCCAATATGAGCGCGCAAAAACAAACGGTGCTGCGGATGTTGCGAAAGCTCTAAACGAAACCTATGAGACTATCGAACAAAATGCAGTTTGCTTTGCTGGCGGCGGCCATATTGCTCGCGGGTTGGGAATGCTGGCGGCATGTGCGCCAGGGTCGTGAGTTGGCCGGGATCGAGGCGCAAGTCCGGTCAGGAGAAAAGGAGTTGGAATCCCGGCGTTCGGCGCTCACCGCGGCCGAGGCTCGGAACCAGGAGGTCGTCGACGCTGAAGGGCGCGCCGGCAACGAACGGCTTCTGAACTTGATGCGCGAGCGGGCGGCGGCGGCCAGGTCCGCCTCGGAATCCGCGGCTCGAACCCACGCGTTCGGAAACGCGCTCGCCAGCATTTTGGACAGCCCGGATCAGCAACAAGCCGATAAGAATCTCACGCGCGACCAGATGCGCGCCAATCTCGACCTGCTCTTTAAGATGACGAAGCTGTCCCCGGAGAAGATCGAGCAATACCTCGACCTGGAAACCGGCAACAAACAGCGCGATGCCGACCGCCTGGCTGCGCTCTTGCGCGGTTCGATGTCGGTGGCGGACGCGCTGAGCCAGCGTGACGCGGACCGGCAACAGCAGGAGAGCCAGCGGCGCGAAATCCTCGGCCCTGAGGGTGCGGCCTTTTTGGACTCGGTTGCTGATGGGATGCGCAACGACGCGGCCCAGCGCCTGGTCGCCGCCATCCAGCAGAACATGGGCGGCGAGCCGCTTACCCAGGACCAAACCGGCAAACTCCAAGGCCTCATCAAGACGGAGATCGTTATGGGGCTATCGCTCGACAATATCGACCTGTTCCGGCCGCTGGACGAATGGACGCAACTCGTCAACGGCCGCCAGCAAAACGTGGTGCGGGGCGCGGCGGAGTTCCTGACCCCGTCCCAGCTGGAGACGTTCAAGGAGTTGGCCGCCCTGAATCTGAAACAAATGCAGGACCAGCGGACGCAGCAGATCCAGGCGCTCGGTATTCAGAACGGCGCGCTGAATTAGCCGCAAAAGAGCGCAAAGCCTCCCCGGTGTTCACTTCAGCCTTTCCCATGACGCCTTCAGCTTTCAGCCTTTCAGATAACGCCTTCAGACTTTCCCGGCACGCCTGCCGCGTGGCGCAGCTTTACGCGGACTGCGTGAGGTTGGATTTACACCGCTGTCTAATCCGAAACAAAATCACAGAATGAGCCATCGAAAGCCCCCAATCCTCCTCAACCGATAATCGGACATGAAAGGCTTGCTGCTCCCGCTCGTTTCACTGCTGATTCTATCCATCGCTCTTCCGGCAGCGGAGGTCGCGGGCAACATCGGACCCAAATCCATACCGGAGCTGCAGGCGGCGATTGAAGCGATCTTGAAAGACACCCGGACGCCGGGCGCGGCCATCGCCATCGTCTCCCGCAACCAGGCCGAGTGGGTGGCGGGCATCGGAAAAGCCGACGTGGCCGCCAACCAACCCGTCACCACCAACACCCTGTTCCGCCTCGGCTCGATCTCCAAAACGTTCGCCGCCATAGCCGCGCTCCAATTGCAGGAGGCGGGCAGGCTCAAGCTGTCGGACACGGTGAAGCAATGGGTGCCGGACGTGCCCTTTGTCAATCCGTGGGAGGTAACCCGCCCGTTGCGCCTCGTCCATCTGCTCGAACAGACCTCCGGTTTTAACGATATGCATCTGCGGGAATTTGCGCGGAACGACCCGACGCCGGTGTCCTTGAAGGATGCCCTGGCCGATGACGTCGCCTGCCGGGTTTGCCGCTGGCCGCCCGGCACCCGGATGTCTTACTGTAGCGCCGCCCCGGGCGTGCTCGCCGCCGTTGTTGAAAAAGCGTCCGGTGAACGTTTTGAAGATTACGTACAGGAACACATCTTCAAACCGCTGCGCATGGACACCGCCGGTTATTTCAACACCCCGGCCGCGGAACAGCAACTGACCCGTCTCTATCATCCCGACGGAGTCACGCCCTATCCCTACTGGAACTTTGCGCTCCGGCCCACCGTCGCCGTGAACGCGTCGGCCACGGACATGGCCAACTACCTCCGGTTTTATCTCCAACGCGGCAGCCTGGACGGCACGCCGGTGCTTCAGACCGCATCCATCGAGCGCATGGAAACCACCGAAACCATGCCGTCAGCCGGATTGGGCAGGATGTACAACTATGGCCTCTGCAATTATCCGGTTCCTGAAGGCCCGTTTGTGTTTCGCGGGCACGGCGGGGCGGTCATGGGTGGATTCGTTCAAATGGCCTATCTTCCCGACCAGGGACGCGGTTACGCTGTCATGATTAATTCGGGAAGCTTCGACGCCAAGGACCGGATCGGAGAACTCCTCCGCCGGTTTATGACCAATAATCTGGCTGCGCCGGCCCTGCCACCCGTCGCGCCGGTCCAGCCCGGTCTGCGCCAGCACTATCAGGGATACTATCAATTCATCAGCCCCAACGCGCGATGGGCTTACGGCTTTGAACGATTGATAATCGTGAAGAAACTCACCTTCGACGCCGGCGGACTTTCCACCAGCACCTACGGTTGGCAGCGCAACCGATGGGTGCCCATGTCCGACCGGCTGTTCCGCCATGAGAATGAAACCATCGCCATGGTCGCCCTGTTGCCGGATGCCGATGGAGAAACATTGATTCAATACGGCTTCGGCACCTTCAAAAAAGTCTCCGCCTTGCGGGTCTGGTCGCAGCTCATCGGGGCCGGACTGGTTTCCGTGCTGATGTTGAGTTCGCTGGTGCTGGCTCCCATCTGGATATTCCGCAAACTGTTTTGCAAAAATTACAAACTGCGGCCGGTTTCGGTGCGGGCCTGGGCGGCGGCCAGCGCGGCCCTGCTGGTGGCATTTGACCTTCTCATTCTCTGGGCGTTTCGGGGAGTCGTCACATCCAGATACTTTCCTGATGTCAGTGTGGGCACCGTCAATCCCCTGACGGCCGGCATCATGCTCACCAGCCTGACCTTCCCGTTGGTGGCGCTGGTGGGCCTCTACATGGCCTGGCGCGAGCGCAATGTGCCGATGAAACGCGTGACATATTGGCATTCCGTCCTGGTCGGGCTGGGCGCGGTGGCCGTCGCCATTTATTACGCCTACTGGGGACTGATTGGCCTGCGGCTTTGGGCGTGAGAAAAGAAACTCCCTCCGACCTCTCGTTGAATGTTGGATGTTCCCTGCCAATTTCCTCTGGTCTCCCATGCCTGCCGGGTGCACCATCCCGCCATGGGCCGCCGGAAGAAAACGCCTCTGTAAAATGCATCGTTCATCGTCCAGATCGCCTCGCTGCATTGTCATTGCCGGACCAAATGGCGCCGGCAAGACAACGTTTGCCCGCGAGTTCCTGCCAAAAGACGCGGGAGTGATCCACTTTGTAAATGCCGATTTAATTGCCGGAGGCCTTTCTCCGCTGCGACCCGAGCTGGCCACGTTGGCTGGCGGCCGATTGTTTCTGACCGAACTGGACCGGCTGGCTCGAGCCCGGGTGGACTTTGCGTTTGAAAGCACTTTAAGTGGACTGACCTATGTCCGGCGCCTGAAACAATGGAAAGCTGCCGGGTACCGCATTGAGATGATCTTCCTGCGGCTGCACTCGCCGCAACTGGCACTGCGCCGTGTCGCTGCCCGTGTCCGTCAAGGCGGACATAATGTGCCACGCGCCGATATTCTTCGCCGGTTCGAACGAAGTTGGATCCATTTCAATTCCCGCTACCGCCTGCTTGCGGATCGATGGGAAGTGTATGATAATTCGGAGCAGAGACCGCGTTTGTTGGAAATTGGACCATGAATCAAATAAAATCGAGAACTCCGCGACCCCGGCTCACGCCGGTCGGCCGTGCGCTGGTGCGTTCGGCCCGGGTGGCCCGACAGACTGCCCGCGCCCACGGCACGCCGATTTACTTGTGGCGCAACGGAAAAGTTGTCGCCGAAAAACCCTGAACTGCCCTCGCCTCCCCGTCCCCCGTAGTCCCATTGTTTGGGGCGAAGGAGGATCGACTCTGGTCCCTCGACCGCCTTCATTTGGATGTTCAGCGTTGAGTGTTGAGCGTTGAATGTTCGATGTTATCAACCGCGTGCTCGCGATTTATCGGAGTTTACGCTGGCCTGCCGCGTGGCGCAGCTTTACGCGGCCATCTCCCAACTCCCAACTCCTATTTTCGCTCCGCGAAAATCCTGTAGCCGATAGTCCACAGACGCCGGGCGCGCGAAATGGCACACCCAAAATCCTCTGGTCTCCCGCCGTTGCCGGGTGCAATATCGCGTTATGGCCGGTCGGAAGAAAATGTCTCCTGCAGAAATGCGGAAATTCATCCACGCATGTCGGGGCCAATTCAAGGCGAAGCCCGGTGACAAGCCATTCGCCGAATGGATGGCGGAACTGAACCGCGAGGAAAAGGAATTGGAAGAACGCAAATTTCAGCGGCTGGCCGCTTTGGGAAAACGATAAACCTTTGGGATTATGGCTGCGGAACACAAAGATTGGACGCGCGAGGAGCATATCTTGGCGTTCAACTTGTACTGTAAAATCCCCTTCGGCCAAATCCACATGCACAATCCGCGCGTCATCGAACTGGCGCGGATGCTTGGTCGTAGCGTTGGTTCCGCCTCCCTAAAACTTTCCAACTTTGCTCGGCTGGATCCGGCATTGCAGGCGCGCGGTATCCGTGGGATGCGGCATGGCGCGAAAGGGGAGGAAGAAATCTGGCGCGAATTTGCAGATCACGCGGAGACCTTGGCATTTGAAAGCGAGCGGCTGCTGGCCGACCGGCTGGGCCAGCCCATTGAGCAAGTGGCGGACGTGGACACCGGCGACCTCCCGCCGGCCGGTCGGGAGCGCGAAGCTACCGTCCGCGTGCGAGTGAACCAGAGCTTTTTCCGCGACCGGATTCTTTCCGCCTACAATTTCCGCTGCTGTGTCACCGGCCTGACCGTCCAACCGCTACTGACGGCCAGCCACATCATCCCATGGGCCGAGGATGAGAAGAATCGGTTGAATCCCCAGAACGGACTGTGCCTGAACGCGCTTCACGACCGCGCCTTTGACCGGCATTTGATGTGGATTGAAGACGGCTACATCATCCGGTTCTCCCGGCAACTCGGCGAAGCCGCCGAGGCCAATAACGAAACCATCCGCTGGCTCACGAGCTTTGGAGGTTCGCGCCTGCTGCTCCCGAAGAAATTTGCGCCAGACCCTGGTTTCTTGAAACGGCATGGCGAAAAATGTCTGGCCAAACAATAATTATGTCTGAAACAAAAAAGCGCCATCGGCGAATGTTTTCAGTGAGCCACGAGCTCGTTGAGAAATCTCGCGAGGCTGCTTTGGCGGCTGTTCAAATTTTCAACAATCCGCAGGTCACCTTCAAATCGGAGATATTCATCGTCTTGATGAACATTGCTTGGACATATCTTTTACACGCCTACTACCGGAAAAAGGGGATCGAATATCGTTACTTTGAACTAAAAGGCAAATATCGTCACTTCGACCATACCAAAGCAGGTGCATACAAATATTGGGAACTAGAACGATGCTTGAGCGACAAAAACAGTCCGGTGGACAAGGATACGGCAAACAACCTGGGATTTCTGATTGGGATTCGTCACGAAATTGAGCATCAGATGACGACGCGCATTGATGCGACGTTGAGCGCGAAGTTCCAAGCCTGTTGCCTGAACTACAACGACTACGTCAAAAAGCTTTTCGGTAATGAACTTGGAATTGATAAGCATCTCGCGTTCAGTCTCCAGTTTTCGTCAATCACTCGCGAACACGCGGACACGTTGGCAGCGACATCGAACCTTCCCAGTCATATCAAAAGCTTCGTCGAAGGCTTTGAAGGCAAACTTTCCGATGAAGAATTTAATAGCCCTAAGTTCGCCTATCGTGTGCTGTTCGTCGCGAAAACTGCGAATCGTAAGGGGCAGGCCGACCAGGTAGTTGAGTTTGTGAAGGCTGAAAGCGAACTGGCAAAGCAGGTCAACGCTACCTACGTTATTACAAAAGAGACAGAACGGCAGAAATATCGGCCGGGAACAATTGTCGAATTGATGCATAAGGAAGGTTTCAAGCGTTTCAATATGCACGCGCACACGGAATTTTGGAAAGCAGAGGACGCAAAAAATCCCGCGAAAGGTCTCGGCGTCGAAGTAGAATGGAGTTGGTATTGGTATGAACCGTGGCTCCAAAAAGTTCGAGCGCATTGCAAACAAAATGAGGCCAACTACAAATAATAAATCCCGCACACTCGCCGCGCTACTGCCGAAGCTGCTGTCGGGCGAGTTGTGCATGCTCGCTTCCGATCTTGAGGAGGTTACCTGATGGACATCTTCTTTCATTATCCGCCAGAACTTCTAAATCTACTCAACGAGACGTTGCCCAAGTTGTGTAAATCAAAGGATGATCTCCTGCTTTTTTTTCAAGGGGCTGGCGTTGGGAGGGATTTACTTGCCCCATATCGCAATATTGCGGAACGACTTTGCAACCTTGCTCAAAGGCTTCGTGATATGACAAAGCCAGACTTTTAGGGCGTCCGTGCTTGGGCAGACTTGGGAGTGTAAATTTTCAAGACAGAATTCGGGAGTCAGAAGGGAACGAAGAAGGCAGTTTTCAAACTTTGTTCCCTTGGTTGCCTTCTCTGGAAAACGATTTTGCGGCTTTTGCCTGCCCTCCGTAGCAGGACTGCGAAGGACGGGTGCCTTTTTGCGGCAAAGACACTTCCCGGCTCCTGCGGCGGATTCAGCGGGCACTGAACAAAAAATTGTCTCCTTTTTCCGGCCGGCGGTCATTATTGGGTTAAATGGCTGAGACGACAGACATGCAACTGCTGGAGGAATACGTATCGCGTCATTCCCAAGAGGCTTTTGCCTCCCTGGTCCGGCGGCATATCAACCTCGTCTATACTGCCGCCCTCCGGCATGTGAACGATCCGCACAAGGCCCAGGAGGTGACCCAGGCGGTATTCATCATACTGGCCCAAAAAGCCCCGCGCCTGCGAAAACAGACCGTCCTCAGCGGCTGGCTTTATCAGACCGCCCGGTTCACTTCCATCAGTTATCTCAGAGGTGAACTGCGACGCCGGCGCCGTGAACAGGAATCGTTTATGCAATCAAACCTGAATGATCCACACGACGAAGCTGCCTGGCAACGGCTGGCGCCGATTTTGGATGAGGCCATGGCGAGACTTGGGGGAACTGACCGGAACACCGTCCTCCTCCGATTCTTTGAAGGCAAATCAGCGGCGCAGGTCGCGCTCGCCCTCGACATGAATGAACCGGCGGTCAAAAAACGGTTGAGCCGCGCCCTCGAGAAACTCCGGAAGTTTTTCGTCAAACGGGGCATCAAACTTCCCGTGGCGGTCCTGATGGCCGCCGTCTCGGCCAATGCCGTTCAAGCCGCACCCGTCGGACTGGCCACCGCCGTCACCGCCGCTGCCGCCGCCAAAGGAGCGGCGGCGACGGCCTCAACCTTAACCCTCATCAGTACAACCTTGAAGCTTATGGCCTGGACAAAAATGAAAACCACCGTCGTGGTCGGAGCCATTGCGCTCCTGACCACGGTTCCCACAATAACCCTGCTCAAAGTCAGATGTGCGGCCTTGGCCAGCGGCAACGTGACCCGGGCCAAGACCGGAGTTCCAACGGATCCAACGGCACTGGCGCAGGCCGTCGCCAGCTCGAAGATCCTGATTTTTCGGAACACCCGCTCCTGGAACCGCCCGGTTGACTTTGAGGAATCCCTGGCCAGCCTGGGTTTCAAATTCGACGTAAAAAAAGCCGGTGACATGGATAAAACCGATCTGTCGCCCTACGACGTGGTAATCATTCCGGGAGCGCAGTGGGGAAGCGACTATTATTCCCGTTACGCCAAAAATGCGGAGGTCTTCAACAAATATGTTTCGAACGGCGGCACGCTCGTGTACGAGCTGAACGGGGCGGAGCACTCGGGCATCGTGCTTCCGCACGGCGTGCAAATGGTCTTCCACGCCGCGGTGGTCAACCTGCTCACCTTGCCGGAACACCCCATTTTGCTTCCGCTGGGCGGCAAACCCATTCATGCGAACTGGGCCAGTCACGGATACCTGACTGGCGTGCCTTTGGACGCGACAACCCTCGCCGCCGAAGGAGACTGGCTGGGACCGGTGCGGAGCAGACCCACATTTATCGAATACAATTATGGATCCGGCCATGTCATTGCCGCGTGCCAATGCTTCCACGACCAGGACTGTTCCGGCCGCGGCCCCTTGATGCCGACTTTGATCGCTTACGCCGCGGTCAAACAGTGGTTTGCATCCAAATAATCATGAACCAAGCCAGAATGAAGCAATGTCTGCGGCGAATTCAGCGGATGCTGTCATGAAACCGAAACATTCCTCCACAGATGGCGCCGATGACCGCAGATAAAACCTAATCGGCCGAAGTCTGTGAAATCTGCGGGCAAGACCTTTGTAGCCACAAGAACGCAATACATTTGTCACTTGAACGGCGGGGTGGACGGTGTTAAAAGCAGGTATTCAGAGGCTTATGAAGTCCGTTTGCCGAGCTGGCGTCGTCATGGCGCTGTGGTTTTGGATGTCGTCTGGCGTGGTTCAGGCGCAATTCTTCTCTTATACGATTGTCAACAACCAGGCCACGGTTTCGTCCTACGTCGGGCCAGGTGGCGCTGTGGTCATCCCCAGCATAACCGAGATATTTTCCTTTCCGGTCGTCGGCATCGCCAGCTCGGTGTTCCTTAACAAATCCAACATCACCAGCATCTCCATTCCCTACGGTATCAACAACATCGGGGATTCGGCGTTTTATGGCTGCACGGGCCTGACGAGCATCACTTTTCCCGACAGCGTCACCAACCTCGGCAACGCGGTTTGCAATGGCTGCACCGGCCTGACCAATGCCACCATCGGCACCAACATCCCAAGCATCGGGAATAGTGCGTTCAATTCCTGCTCCGCCCTGACGGCCTGCTCCATCGGAGGCAGCCACGTCAAGAATGTTGGCGACTTTGCGTTTTTTGGTTGTTCCGGCCTGACGAGCATCGCCTTTGCCGACAGCGTCACCAACTTCGGCCTCGCGGTTTGCCAGGGCTGCAGCAGTCTGACGAACGCGACCATCGGCACCAACATCTTCAGCATGGGGAACGGCGACTTCTACGGCTGCAGCGCTCTGGTCGCCTGTTCCATCGGCGCCAGCCGCATCAACATTCCCGATCAAATGTTTAGTTCCTGCGGCAAGCTGAGCCGTCTTACAGTCCCCAACAACATCACCAGCATCGGCGTCGGTTCATTCTATCAATGCGCCAGCCTGACCAACGCCCCGGTTGGCACCAACCTCACCAGTATCGGGCAGATTGCGTTCAGTTACGACAGCGCCCTGACGAATGTCATCTTCCCCAACACCCTCACCACCATCGGCGACGGCGCCTTCTATCAATGCACCGGCCTGACGAGCCTGGCGATCCCCAACAGCGTCACCAGCCTCGGTAATAATGGTGTGTTTTATTCCTGCACCGGCCTGACCAATCTCGTGTTCGGCACCAACGTCACGAGCATCGGCACCTATGCCTTCTGGGGGTGCGGCGGCCTGCGCAGCATCGTGCTGCCCAACAGTCTCATCAGCCTCGGAGATTATGCGTTTTATCTATGCACCAGCGTGAGCAGCATCACACTCAGCACCAACCTCACCAGCATCGGCAATTGGGTGTTCACCTATTGCAACCCCACCAGCATCGTCATCCCGGCCGGCGTCACCAACATCGGAGACTACGCGCTGGGCGGGTGGTCCTTCGTGTCGGCGGCAATCTATTTTACGGGGAACGCCCCGACCAACCTGGGTGCAGGCGTGTTGCAGGGGGACGGCTATGGAACGACGGTTTATTATCTGCCGGGGACGACGGGCTGGAGTTCGACTTTTGTCACGTATCCGACCGTGCTATGGAATCCGCAGGCGCAAACCCACGACGGTGTTTTCGGGGTGCGGACGAACGAGTTCGGATTCAACATCACCGGCAACAACGGTCTACAGGTCGTGGTGCTTGCCTGCACGGATCTGTTTCGGCCGGTCTGGGTGTCGGTGGGCACCAACACGCTCGTCGGCGGCTCGGCTTATTTCAGCGACGCCGCGTGGACGAATTATTCCCGGCGGTTCTATGGGTTCGGCCTTCCGTGACGATGGCACGAGAAGGCCGAGTGCTGAATGCCAAAGGTTGAAGGAAGAAAAAGTCGCTGCTGAAATAAAGAACCGCTTTGACGCGAATGACGCCGATTGGCGCGGATTAGTCAAATTCACGTAAAAGGCATTCGCCCTGGTCGGGCCTCAAGTCCTTTCGAAATCGATGAAGCCTTTGGCCACGTCCACCGACGTCAATCGGACCCGTACGGCGTCGCCAACATCGAGTCCTTGCGAACCCCGGACCACCATGCCTTCGGCAGGGAATTTCAGCAGCCGAACGTAAGTGCCTTTGGACGAGGCGCCGGTGATGACGCCGTCGAATACTTCACCGAGGCGTCGGCCCAGCAGGCAGGCGGCGGCCACTTTGCGCATCAAACGCTCCACTTTTCGGGCGGCATCCTCCCGTTCGGTGCAGCGAGCAGCGATGGCGCTCAATTCCGACTCCGAGCAAGGACCGGGGCCGCCGGCGATGGTTGCCTTGAGCAGCCGTTGCGTCACCAGGTCGGCATAGCGACGATTGGGCGCAGTCGAATGGGTATAATCGCTCTCGGCCAATCCAAAGTGACCTTCGCGTTCGGCACCGGGAGGTTCCACGATGTATTCGCCGGGGCCGAGCAATTTCACCACGGAGAGGGAAAGGTCCTGAAAATGCCCGGGATCGGCAGCCTTGCGCTGATCCAGAAATCCGGACAGCGCCCGTGGGTCAGGCGCGGCCGGAAGCTTGACGCCAAATTGCGAGGCGATGACCTGGATGCGGTCCCAACGTTTCGGCGTCCGCACCACCCGGCGGATGGAGAGGGAACCTTTTTCCTTGAGATACTGCGCCATGGCCACATTCGCGGCCACCATGAAACTTTCGATGATGCCGTCAGCTGCCGTGCGCCGGCTGATTGTGAGGTCTTTGACTTCGCCATTTTGCAGCACCGGCGTGGTTTCGACCGACTCGAACGTGAGCGCCCCGTGCCGCTTGCGGAGGCCATGCAACTTTTCCGACGTCTCGCGCTGCAGCCGGAGCTGCGCCTCCATGCCCGGCACAGCAGCGACCGCCGGCGGGATTGGCTCCTGCCCTTCCAGCCAGGCGCCGGTCGAGCTGTAAGCCAGTTTCGCCCGGTTGCGCAACCAAGCCGGATAAACGTCGCGACTCTGCACGTCGCCCGAATCGAGGATATGCAGTTCGATGATGATGGAAAGACGATCCTGGGCATCCAGCAACGAAGTCCGGTCCGTGGATAGTTCAGGCGGCAACATCGGAAAAGTTGCCACGCCGGTGTAAACCGAGGTGGACTCCACGGCGGCATGCTGGTCCGTGGCGGACCCTTTGGGGACGGAGGCGTCCACATCGGCTATCCCCACCAGCAGCCGCACAGTGCCATCCGGAAGTTTGTCCACGTACTCGACCTGGTCCAGATCCCGCGAACTGTCGTTGTCGATCGAAGACCAAAGCAGCGAACGCAGATCGCGGACTGCCGGCCCGGAAATGCCTGGCGCCCGCTGATTGAGGAGTTGCACCTCGCGCGCAACTTCGGCCGGGAAATCCGGCTGGAATCCCGCTTCCAGCATGGCCTGGTGCGCGCGGGCTTTAAGATCGAACGGGATCGTCGTCACAACTCCATTCTGGTTCGAGTCGGGGAGCCTCGGCAATGGGAAAGCCGGTGGATTTGTGAATGCTAGCTGGCAAGACAAACGCTCGCCCCACCTTTTTGAGCCTTTTGGGTGTTTTGCTGCCATAATCGGGCCATTTCCCGCACTGCGGGATCCACCCCCGAAAGTATGTTGAGATGCCTATGGTGCCTGACCCCAAACAGTGGTAATGGTAACTATGGTCAAGTCCCCTCATCACACCACGTTTTCACCCCCGGAAAAGCCCGTTACGGCAGCAGTGCCAGCCAGCGCCGATTGCGTGAATGCGGAAATGCAATTCCACCTGGGGCTGAAATTTGCCGGAAGCGGCGGAACGGTTCCGGATTACGCGCAGGCGGCGGAATGGTATCGCAAGGCGGCGGAACAAAACCATTCTTTGGCCCAATTCAATCTCGGGATGATGTATGCCCATGGACAGGGGGTCCGCCGGGATGCCGCCCAATCACGCGCGTGGTATGGCAAGGCCGCGCAGCAGGGAGACGCCGGTGCCCAGTTTCATTTGGGGAATAGCTGCCACCAGGCCAGCTTCAGCCAGACGCCGGAGAAAGCCGCCGAATCACGGATCGAAGCCTACAAGTGGTTTCGTCTCGCCGCCGCGCAAGGCTACCAGGGTTCGGAAAT
The DNA here is from genome assembly GCA_049280815.1 of Verrucomicrobiia bacterium. Classification (GTDB taxonomy): domain Bacteria; phylum Verrucomicrobiota; class Verrucomicrobiia; order Limisphaerales; family UBA11358; genus UBA11358. The sequence continues at coordinate 156,241 of JBAPQW010000014.1, forward strand.
GGCCCACACCATCCTGTCCCTGGACATGACCCGGGCGGATATCAGCGCTGGCAACCAGCGCGTGGCCGCATTCAAGATTGGGAAACCAAAAATTGAATCGAAAGCAAAAGCATCGACCGAACAAGGTCCGGCGGCTGATTGAACACACTTGGAGCAACCGCAAAGGCCGCCAGGAACAAATGGAGCAAAGAGTTTATCGGCGCATCTCCTTTCCGGTCTTTATGCTGTTTGGCGGTAAAGATGGAAATTGACTTTTTCAGCGGTAAGAATAATTAAGCACCCCCATGGGACGCAGGCGAAGGTCAACTCTTCCTCCAAAAAAACGCTATTCGGCCAGTTTGGCAATGATGATCATTTTTGCCGCGATTCTAATCTTTGCGGCCATTGTGTCGGTTTTAATTCAACAGAAAATCGTGGTTTCCGAGATGATTTCAAAGCAGCAGCAGCTCCCCGCCGCCGCTCAAGCGAATCCCGGGGACAGTCTGGAAGGAATGTTGAACTCCGGGAATAACACCTCAACGAACTTATTGGCCCCTTTGCCAGCCCCGGTGCTTCCAGCTACCAATTCGAATTAGGACACTGTCTTTTCGTGTGTTCCGTGTATTTCGTGGTTTCACCCGCCGAAAAATTTCTGAATCTCCTGCACTACTTCCACGAACCGGTCCACTTCGGCCGGGGTATTGTAGAAATAGAAACTGGCGCGGGCGGTGGATTCCACACCGAGCTTGTGCATGAGCGGCTGGGTGCAATGATGTCCGCCCCGCAAAGCCACGCCCGCCTGATCGGCCAGCGTCACCACGTCGTGCGCGTGAACATCCTTCAGCAGAAAGCTGACGAGCCCGGCGCGGCCGGTTTTCGGGCCGAACAAGCGGATATTTTTCAGCGCGGCCAGCTTTTCGCAGGCGTAGTTGGCAAGTTCCTGGTCGTGTTGCCAGATGTTTTGCCGCCCGATGGCGTCGAGGTAATTCATTGCGGCGTGCAAGCCAATCGGGCCGGAAATGTCCGGCGTGCCGGCTTCAAATCGATGCGGCGCCTGCTTGAACTCGGTCTTTTGATATTCCACGGACAAGATCATTTCGCCGCCGCCCTGGTACGGCGGCATGGCGTTGAGCAGTTCCTGACGGCCCCACAGCACCCCGATGCCGGTTGGCCCGCAAATCTTGTGGCCGGAGAACGCGAGGAAATCGCAACCGATGGCCTGCACGTCCACGGGGCAATGCCCGGCGCTTTGGGCGGCGTCCACGAGCGTGGCGATGCCGAGCTTGCGCGCGCGGGCGCACAGATCGGCCACCGGATTCACCGTGCCCAGCGAGTTCGAGATGTGGACCATCGCGAACAACTTGACCTGTCTGGTCAGCAATGAATCCAATTTGTCAAGATCCAGCAGGCCTTCATCGCCGGTGACCGGCACATAGGCGAGTTTTGCGCCCGTGCGTTGGGCCAGCAACTGCCACGGCACCAGATTGCTGTGATGCTCCATTTCGGTGAGCAGAATCACATCGCCAGATTTGAGATTTTTCGTGCCCCAGGAACTGGCGACCAGGTTGATGCCTTCGGTGGTGCCGCGGGTGAACACAATTTCCTCGGCGCTGCGGGCGTTGATGAATTCGGCCACGCGCGTCCGGGCGGCTTCGTAACCGGCGGTGGCGCGATTGCTCAGTTCGTGGATGCCGCGATGGACGTTGGCGTTGTCGTGTTCGTAATAATGCACCAGCGCGTCAATCACCGCGCGCGGCTTCTGTGAGGTCGCGGCGTTGTCGAAATAAATCAGCGGCTTGCCATGGACCTGCTGGTCGAGGATGGGGAAATCCTTTCGCAGCGCAGCCCAATCGATCTTTTTTGAATCTTTCATCGAAATTTTAGACGCGAATTACGCTGATTGACACGAATTCCCAAAACCAATTGTCGAAAATTCGCGATATTCGCGTCTCACATCAGTCCCAATTGCAGCTTGGCGGCCTCGGTCATCATGCTCTGATTCCAGGGTGGATCCCAGACCAGTTCGACGTTCGCCTCGTCAATCGGTTCGAGATTCAGCAATTTGTTCTGCACATCCTGGGCGAGCGTCGGGCCCATGCCGCATCCGGGCGCGGTCAACGTCATCTTCACGTCGGCTTTGTAGCTTTTTTCGCCCACGGACGTGAGATGGCAGTCATAAATCAGGCCGAGGTCCACCACATTGACGGGGATCTCCGGATCGTAACACGTCTTGAGCGCCTCCCAGACGTGCTTTTCCAGTTGTTCCTGCGTCATCGGGCCGCCGGTCGACGCCGCAACCGGCCGGGCTTGCACCTCAACGCCGAGCGCGTCGGCGTCTTTGTCGGCGATGCGAAACATGTTGCCATTGACGACGATGGTATAACTGCCGCCGAGCGATTGCGTGATGTAGGCCGATTCGCCCTGTTTGAGCGTGACCTTGGTGCCGACGGGCACCACGGAGGCCTCCACGTCACGGGTCAAAATTTTTGCTTCGTTGGAATTCATAAAACACCTCTTAAATCAATCACTGCCAGTATCTTCGCCGCAATCGCGGATGAAATCAATCAGGTCTGCTCGTTTTCCGTGCTCACCGGTTTGGCTTCGCCCTTGAGCGCTGCCATGACGGCGTGCCAGGACAAAATGGCGCATTTCACCCGGGCGGGATATTTATGAACGCCGGCGAAAACCGCCAGCTTGCCGACGTCGCCCTGGACGTTGCCGGTGGTGACCATTTCGTGGACCTGCCCGAACATCTTTTCCACGTCCGCCTTCGTTTTGCCCTTCGCAAATTCCGTGAGCAACGACGCCGAGGCCTTGGAAATGCAGCAGCCGGACCCGACAAAGCTGATGTCCTTGATCGTGTCGCCGTCCAGCGCCAGAAACAACTGCAACTGATCGCCGCAGAGCGGGTTGCGCCCTTGCGCGGAGCAGCTTGCCTGCGGCATCTCATGGAAATTCCGCGGCTTCCGGCAATGGTCGAGAATGACCTGCTGATAAAGGTCATTTAGGTCTTCGAACATGGATTGCGATTCTCCAAATCAATTCTTCTGCGCCAGATGGTGGTTCGCTTCCAGCCGGTCCCACACCAACCGGTCCAGCTCTCCGCGCACGGAATCGTGCTTTACCCGGGCGATGATTTCGCCGGCGAAGGCGTGGATCAACATTCGCCGGGCATTGTCCTCACCAATCCCGCGCGCGCGCAGGTAAAAAATGGACTCGGCGTTCAACTGCCCGATCGTCGCGCCATGCGTGCATTTCACGTCGTCGGCGTAAATCTCCAATTGCGGCTTGGTATCGGCGGTCGCGTCGTCGGAAAGCAGCAGGTTCTTGTTGGTCTGCTTGGCGTCGGTCTTCTGGGCGATTTCCCGGACCAGGATCCGACCGTGAAAGACGCCCCGCGATTTGTCGTCGAGGATGCCGTTGAAATACTCGTGGCTGGCGCAGTGTGGCTGGGCGTGCTCGACAATCATGTGATGGTCGGCCAGCTGCTCGCCGCGGGTCAGGTAAAGGCCGTTGAGGATGCATTCCAGTCCTTCGCCGGCGAGTTTGGTGCGGATGTTGGTGCGCGAGAGTTTCGCACCGAGGGCAAAGGAATGAACGCTCACGTTGCTCGCCCGGCCGAGCTGGGCGGCAATCGTCGCCAGGTGAAACGCGGCGCCGGCTTCATCCTGGAATTTCACATGCTCCAGCGCGGCGTTGTCGCCGGCGATAATTTCGGTGACGCTGTTGGTGAAGTAGGCCGTGTTGTCCGTCGAAATGTAACTTTCAATGACCGTGGCCCGGCTGTGGGGCCCGGCGAGGATCAGGTTGCGCAGCTTGATGGTTTCGCCGGCTTGTTTGGTGGTGGAAATAGAAACGAACTGGATGGGTTCGGCCACGGAAACCCCGGCGGGCACCTGCACGAATCCGCCGTCGGTGAAGAACGCCTGGTTCAACGCGGCAAAGGCATTGTCCTCCGTCAGCGCGCAAAGGCCGAACTGCTTCTTGATGGATTCCGAGTCCGCGACCAGTGCGGCGGTCAGGTTCGACACTCTCACCCCGTCGGGCAGTCCCTGCACTGACGAGAGCGCCGGCGAGTATTGTCCATTGATAAAAACGAGCCGGGGACCGGGCAGATGGGTGAAGAGGTGCTTTTCCAGCGCGGCTTTGGCGGCTGCATCGGTGGCCGGTACTCCGGCAGGATGGAGCGGCAGCTTCGCCAGCGGGGCCAGGTTGGTGAAGCGCCAGTCTTCGTCCTGCAACGTCGGGAAACCGAGGTCCAGAAACCGCGCGATGCCCGCCTTGCGCAGCGGCAGCAGCCAGGACGGTTGCAGCGGCGACTCGAAGCGGTTGAAGTTTTCAAGGAACGGCCCGATATCCGGTTTTTGCGGCTTTTGTGTCATGATTTGATCATCCAATTTCAACAATTAGACCGCCAATTTCCCATGCAATACCTGGTTACGCAAGCTTGGAACGCAGATCTGGGAACGCCGGCGTGCCCGAAGCGGCAAACGCTGGCGTAGGCGCGTTTGTGTGCTAGTCTGTGGCCGTGCTGACGCAAGATGAAATCAAAAACGCCCTGAAAGCGGTCAAGTATCCGGGCTATTCGCGCGACATCGTTTCCTTCGGGCTCATCAAGGAAATTTCCGCCGCCAATGGCGCGATCAGCATTCTGATGCAGTTGACCACTTCGAATCCCGAAGCCGCGCGCCAGATCAAGGAGGAGAGCGAACGGATTTTGCAGGCGCTGCCGGAGGTGCAACGGGTCCAGGTCGAGGTCAAACAGCCCGCCGCCGGACAATCGTCAACGCCCGGTGCGCTGGCGGCCAAGAATGCCATTCCCGGCGTGAAGCGCATCATCGCCGTCGCCAGCGGCAAGGGCGGCGTCGGCAAATCCACCTGCTCGGTGAATCTGGCCTGTGCGCTAAAACATCTCGGCGCGCGGGTCGGCCTGCTGGATTGCGACATTTACGGGCCGAGCATCCCGCTGATGATGGGGGTTTACGAGCGGCCGACCGTCAGCGCAGGGGAGCGGCTCGTGCCGCCGGTCAATCACAGCGTGAAGGTGATGAGCATCGGGTTGCTGCTCGACGGCGACCAGCCGGTGATCTGGCGGGGGCCGATGATTTCGAAAACGATCCAGCAATTTTTGTTTGCCGTGGACTGGGGTGAGCTGGATTTCCTGCTGGTGGACCTGCCGCCGGGCACGGGTGACGCGCAACTCTCGCTGTGCCAGGCGGTGCCGCTGGACGGTGGAGTCATCGTGACCACGCCGCAGGAGGCGTCCCTCGGGGTGGTGCGCAAGGGCATCGCGATGTTCCGGAAGGTCAACGTGCCGCTGCTTGGCATTGTTGAAAACATGAGTTATTTTACCGCGCCCGGGGGCGAGCGGGTGGAAATTTTCGGTCATGGCGGGGGTCAGGCTGAAGCGATGCGGCAAAGCATACCGTTCCTGGGCGAAGTGCCGATTTTCACCGAAATCCGGGAGGCGGGTGACCGTGGGGTGCCGATCGTGGTGTCCGCGCCGGGCAAACCAGCCGGACGTGCATTCATTGAAATAGCGGAAGCGCTACGGAAGAGTCTGGTCTAAATATGTCGCAACCTGTTCATTTCAAGCATCTTATTTCAGTTGCAAGCCGGGCCGCAAAGTTTTAACGTGAAGGTAACAGTATTATTTCAATTATGTCGAACGCTGTAAAAGAATCATCGTCGGCGAACGATTTGCTAAAGAACTCCTCACTCTACCGCGAATTTCAGGCGGAACGTGAGGAAATCCTCAGGCACAAGTGGATTGAGTCGGAAAAGGCCGGTCATGACATCGGCTTCGAGCGGGCATTGACGGAGTGGATCATCAAGCACCGCTCCAGTTGGCGCAAGGCCCGTCAGGCTGCCGCCACAAACTGAACTGAACGGTCAACATTTGTTCCTTTAACGCAGCCCGGCGAGGCGGCGAAGGAAAATATGAACGCGAAACCAGCGACGCGAACCGGCTCCGCACGGCGGAGGGGTTCGCGATTTTTTTATGCCTGAATCCACCGTCATCCTCGATGCCGTCGCCATCCAGCGCGTGCTGACGCGCATCGCGCACGAAATCGCCGAACGCAACGAAGTCGGCGCGGAGGTCGTGCTGATCGGCATTCCCGTGGGGGGCGATCACCTGGCCGAGCGGCTGAGCCGGATTCTTTCAGAAATCTGGAAGCAGCCCGTCCCGGTCGGCATTCTCGATGTGAGCATGCATCGCGACGATTTGGACCGGCGCGTCGCTCCCAAGGTTTATCCGACGGTCATTCCGTTTGATGTCACGGGCAAGACGGTGGTGCTGGTGGACGACGTGTTGTTCAGCGGGCGCACCACGCGCGCGGCGATGGACGCGCTGAACGACTTTGGCCGGCCCAAAAACATTCAACTGGCCGTGCTGGTGGACCGCGGCCATCGCGAGTTGCCCATCAAGGCGGATTTCGTGGGCAAAAATGTGCCGACGGCGGTGGGGGAAAAAGTGGTCGTCAGCCTCCGGGAAAATGGCGGCGGGGACCAGGTTGTGCTCGAAAGGTCAAAATGAGCTGGCACCGCAAACATCTGCTCGACATTGAATCGCTCTCGGTGGACGAGATCACGACGGTGCTCGACACGGCGCGGGCGTTCAAGGTCGTGGGCGAGCGGGCCATCAAAAAGGTTCCGGCCCTGCGCGGCAAGACCGTCGTCAACCTGTTCATCGAGCCGTCCACGCGCACGCGCATCAGTTTCGAACTGGCCGAGCAACGGTTGTCGGCGGACATCATCAATTTTACCGCCGAGGCCTCCTCGTTGAAAAAAGGCGAGACGCTCAAGGACACCGCGCGCAATCTCGAGGCGCTCAACGCCGATTTCATTGTCATGCGCCACAGCGCGTCGGGGGCGGCGCATTTCCTGTCGCGGGTGCTCAATGCCAGTGTCGTCAATGCCGGCGACGGGGCGCACGAACATCCCACCCAGGCGTTGCTCGACGCCTTCACCATCCGCGAACACAAGGGAAAAATCGCCGGACTGAACGTCACGATTCTGGGCGACATTCTTTACAGCCGGGTGGCGCGCTCGGACATCTGGGCGCTGACGAAACTGGGCGCGCACGTCACGTTGTGCGGGCCATCCACGCTCGTGCCCAAAACGTTCGAGCAGATGGGCTGCCGCGTGACGCACGACATGGATGAAGCCATTCGCGGGGCCGACATCATCAATCTGCTCCGCATCCAGCACGAACGCCAGCGCAAGACCATGTTCCCCAGCATCAACGAATATGCGCAGCTTTTCGGGCTCAACAAGGCCCGCCTGGCCAGGACCAAACCGGATGCGCTTATCATGCATCCCGGTCCGGTCAATCGCGGCGTGGAAATTGACAGCGAAATCGCCGACTCGGTCCGTTCGCTGATTCTGGAGCAGGTGACCAACGGGCTGGCCGTGCGCATGGCGGTGTTATTTCTGATCAACGGCGGCAAAGGCCCGCAGGAACTGACGGGGAATTGAGTCATCAGGAGGCTGTTTCAAAACCTCGTAGCCGCCGGCCTGAGTCGGCGCATTGATCCGGGAAATCAGCGCGGACTGACGTCCGCGGCTGCGAGATTCTAATACCCGTCGGATTTAATCTCGGCCAAACCTTTCACGATCGCCACGCTGGCTGAAGTTCCAAGCCGCGTTGCGCCGGCGGCAATCATCGCGAGTGCGGTCTTTAAATCGCGAATGCCGCCGGAAGCCTTGACGCCAAACTTTGGGCCAACCGTATCGCGCAGCAGCTGGACATCTTCCACCGTGGCCCCGCTGGTGCTGAACCCGGTGGAGGTTTTGACAAAATGCGCGCCGCTTTCCACCACCAGCAGGCAGGCGCGGATTTTTTCCTCCCGCGTGAGCAGACAGGTTTCGAGGATGACCTTCACCGTCCGTTCGTCCGCGGCCTCCACCATGTCGCGCAATTCGCGCAGGACATATTTGTCGTCACCGTCCTTGAGCCGGCCGAGGTTGAGGACGACATCAATTTCGTGCGCGCCGTCGTCAACGGCGGCCTCGGTTTCAAACCTTTTCGAATCCGACGCCATCGCGCCCAAGGGGAAACCCACCACGGACGCAATTTTGACGTCCGTCCCTTCCAGGAGATGGCCGGCCCGGCTGATCCAGGAGCCGTTGACGCAAACGCTGTAGAAGCCATTTTCGCGCGCCTCGAGGCAGAGTTTCTCAATGTCCCTGCCCGTGGCATCCGCCTTCAGCAAGGTGTGGTCAATGCAGGTGGCCAATTGCGCCGGAGTGAGAGTTGGCTTGTCCATAACGGCCCCAGCGTGAGGCAACCACGCAATCCAGTCAATGCGGTTGAACGCGGTTGAAACGCCTTGCAAGGGTTGCCGATTTCCTCGATGGCGAACGGTCGAAAGTTTATAAAGGAGTGATTAGAATGCGCAGGAAGTGGCCCGGAGCCGAACCGATCGCCGAGTTGTCGGTGACGACGACGGTCTCCGTGCCGTCGCCATTGTCGGTCACGGTTTGGGAGGTGTAAGTCGGGCCGGAATTCCAGATTCCCGAGGTCAAATCATCGGCGACTTGTGGCGTATAGCTGAGGTCCGATGGGGCTGGATGGGTGCGCTTGAAGGTGACGGTGAGATGATTGGCGACAACCGCCAAGGAAATCGGGTTCGCATTGGGAATGTTGGGGTCGGTGTTGAACGCATACTCGAGAATGTTGATGATGCCGTCGTGGTCTGGGTCGGCCGTGTCCGCCGCGCTGCCGGAATTTTGCGCCGTGCCGAAATGGGTTTGCCGCCAGGTGGCCCGGGGAGTGATGGCGAGTGAAACTGGCAAAGCGACGAGGGGCTGATTGGGATCGCCCGATTGCACCAACAGCGTCGCGCTGTAAGTGCCGTACGCCAGTCCCGCCGGATTGAATGAGACATTGACGACGTTCGAGGCGGAGGCCGGGGCGAAGCCGGCATTGCCGTCGAGACCGAGCCAGGAAACCGGTGTGAGGCGGACCGCAAAACCGGACTGGAGATAATTTTGGTTGAACGCGACCGTCAGCCCTTGTGTGCGGGCGGCATTTTGAACGCCGACCGTACAGGTATTGGAAAAAGCCAGGGACTGGTATTGCATCAGGATTTCGCCGGTGGTTTTCAAAATGAGCTGGCAGTTAACGGTGGAGGCGGTGCTTTTGAACAGCACGTTTTGGAATTGCAGGGTGAACGTTCCGTTGACTGGATCGGTCAGGGCATAAACATGGCCGGAACTGCCAAGGTCCAGGTCATCCCAGAAAAAGGCGATGCAATTGGACGAAGCGGAGCCGCCCGGCAGCACGGTATTGGTGGAAGTATCGCCACCAAAAGGACTGAAGGCGACAAATCCATTCGGCGAAACGTAAAGCTGCGTAAAGGAGTTGGTAAAGAAGGGGAAGGCAAAGCCAATGTTGACGGGCCCGGCGATGCCTTCATCCTTGGCCGTTTTTGGGGAAGCCAGGGCCGTGAAACTGGAGGTGAGATCCTGGCCGAGGGGCGAAATGTCCTTCCACGCATAGAATGGCCCGCCGGGCTGAATGGAACTGATCGCGCCGTAAGCCAACGCATTTGGGTTGGTAACGGAAAGGGAATAACCCAGTGGCAGCCCGCCGTTGTTGGCGATCGTCAGCGGCACGCTGTACGCCGGCGAATTCGTGCCGAGCGTCTGGTTGAGATTTGGCGCGAAGATATTTGCCTGCGGTGGCAGCCCGACGTAGAGCGCGGCGGAACGTAAAATGGACGGAGTGCCCAAGGTCACCGGCGAATTGCTGCTGGCGACACTGAAGGTAAAGTTGCTGATGGCCACCCCGGCGAAGGTATCCCACCAGATGCCGGAGTAGGCGCCGGCGTTCAATCCGGCTACCTGCACGGTGCCGACCGTGCTGCTGCTGGCGCCGGGGTTGAAAACGTTGGTGCGGTTCCAGACCCAGATGGCGCTAAAACCGGCGTTGCCAACCGCATAGGCACTCAGCGCCGGGACGTAAGGGTTCAGCGTGATGTTGCCGAGGTTGACCCAATCCAGGCCGGGATTGTAAATTTGAATGCTATGCGCGCCGGCAGAGACGGCAATGGACGTGTTGAAATTCGTGGAGGTGTCGCCGGCAGTGGCGGGAAACGAAATGTTGGTTTGCACGGTTCCGTCGAGAAAGATTTCCAGGCCGGCACCCGAACTGGCAATGGTAACAATCTGTACGGAAAAGGTTCCGGGCTGCGGATAATTGACGATGAAAGTGTAGCCGTTCGGCGTCATGACGCGATGATAATCGCCTTGCAGGTAACTGGGCGCGGAGCCAATCCCGTCCGGCGCGCTGTTCCCGACCGTGAAGGTGTCCTGGGTATTTGTGGCCCAGCCGCCGCCGGGCGAAAAGGCGAGCGGACCGTTCGCGCCGCCCGTCACCGCCGGGATGGATTTGTTCAAAACATTTTGATCACCCAGCCCGGATCGGGAGATGAAATCGCTGACCGCCCGGAAATAAATGTAATCATTCTCCCCGTCCATGCTGTCCCACCACCACGGCTGCTCGGCCCCCGACTGTCCATTCATGAGGCCGGCCCACAACGGCGCATTCACACCGTAAAGCGGAACCCCGTTCGTGGCGCATTCGGCGCCGAAACTCGGCTTGACCGGCTGTAAAGCGGTGATGTCCGTTGCGTCCCGCAACCCGGTGATCACATCGTTGGGGTAATCATGATGGGTGTAATAATCGCACTGGTCCCAAATGGGCTGGGTCAGGTCGGAACTGGTGGTGATCAGGTGCTGATAGGGGTCTTGCGAGCGAAGGAACAAGGCCATTTCATTGTGCCAGGACTGGATGAGTCCCCACTGCCCGGTTTGTCCGGCATCCGTGAATTGCACCTCATTAAAAAGCTCCCACGCCATGATGGAAGTCGAATAACCCCAGCGGGCCACGGCGTATCGCAGTTTGCGCTTGGTCAAAGCCTTGGCCGTGGCGTTCGTGAAAAACTGCACCGGGTCGGTGAGGAACCCGTTGGTGCTGCCAACCGTGTTGGTGGTGTTATACGGATTTTGCCCCCAGTTCGAATCCACGGTTGAGGAATACTGCCCGTGATGCTGCAGGGTCATCTGGAAATGCACGCCCGCCTGTTCCGCCGCCGCCACAATCGCGTCCCATTTTTGCGCGACCGCCAGATTCAACTGGCCGGTCGGCAGCGTCGGCCCGTAAGCCGGCCAATCCAGGTTCTTGCCATCCCAATGATTCATCCAGACGCGCGACCAGTTTTCGTGGGCCGCGCCCATCTTCCAGAAAATATTCGTCACGTTGTGGCCGCCAGAATCCCAGGCGACGTTTTCACCACGTGGGAAGAATCGCTTGCCGTTGGCCGTGACAAAACGGCGGGGATTGGATGGATCCACCCGGATGAAACCAGCATCCGTTGGCGTGCCGGCAACCGTCCAGGAAGCCGGTTGCAGATTGGCCACGGAAATCGGGGCGCCGTTCAGGGTCACGCCCTGAATGCTGTAAGCGCCGGGTATCGTTGGTGTGTAGCGCACCCGCCAGGTCGTGCCGCCGTCAAAAAATGCCGGGAGCAAAACCGTGGAGTTATCCGGCCGCAGCATCTGCACGCGCACGTCGGTCGCCGTGTAGTCAAATGGATCCGTAGCCAGGCTGGTGATGTTGAACGAAGCCTCGATTTTGGGGTAGGTGCCCTGCGCGTGAATTTTGGTCAGGGGGCAAAGGCAAAAAAGCACCAGAACCGCCGTTCTAAAGTGCCGGGGACGACATGGAAGCATGCGCTTAAACTGCCATATTCGGGATGTTTCTGCAAGTCAGCGCCTTGCAAAACGGACGGCGGTGCCGGGCGTATCGTGCGAACCTGGCGTCCCGGCTAAACCGGCAGCAATTTGATCTGCTCGTTGTCCTTCGCCACGGCTTCGCCGAGGGTTTGCGACTGACGGCGGCGGCGTTCGATGATGTGCTTGTCGAGCACGGGGTCGTAAGGCACGGGATATTTTCCGTCGTAACACGCCATGCAAAATGACTCCGCCGGTTTGCCCGTGGCCTTGACCATGCCGGCCTGGGAAAGATAGTGCAGCGAATCGGCATTCAGATAGCGGCGGATTTCATCCACGCTGTGGTTCGCCGCCATGAGCTTGCTGCGGTCGGGAAAATCAATTCCGTAAACACACGGGTTCTGATGCGGCGGGCAGCTGACCACGACGTGAACCTCCCGGGCGCCCGCCTCCTTGAGCGTCTTCACGCGCGTCTTGCACGTGGTGCCGCGCACGATGGAATCGTCCACGATCACAACGCTTTTGTCTTTTACCAGCGAGGCGATGAGGTTCAGCTTCACGCGTACGTCGAAGTCGCGGATGAGCTGGGTCGGCTGCATAAAACTGCGCCCGACGTAGTGATTGCGGATAAACGCCATCTCGAACGGAATCCTGGATTCCTCGGAATAGCCCATTGCCGCGCAGACTCCGCTGTCGGGCACCGGGATGACGAGGTCCGCCTTCACCCGGTGTTCGCGCGCCAGCTGACGGCCCATTTCCTTGCGGACCTCATAAACGCTGCGTCCGTTAATCACGCTGTCGGGCCGCGCGAAATATACATATTCAAAAACGCAGAACGCCCGGCGTTTGTGCTCGGGAAAGGCCTGGATGCTGAGCAATCCCTTATCGTTGATGACGACGATTTCGCCCGGCTCAACGTCGCGGACGAACTCGGCGTGGATCTGGTCGAAGGCCACCGATTCGCTGGCCAGCACCCAGGCGCCGTCCACCCGGCCAATCGAAAGCGGGCGGAAGCCGTAAGGGTCGCGCGCGCCGATCAATTCCTTTTCCGTCATGATGACGAGTGAATACGCGCCTTCGATGCGGCGCAGCGTTTGGGCGATCGAATTTTCCACGCCGCCGAGCGTCGGCTGCGCGAGCATCATGATGATGAGCTCGCTGTCCACCGTCGTTTGAAAAACCAGCCCGCGGCTTTCGAGATCGTCGCGGAGTTGCGCGGCGTTCGTCAGATTGCCGTTGTGGGCGACGGCGATCTGCCCGCGCATGCAATCCACCGTCAGCGGCTGCGCGTTGCGGAGATTCGACGAGCCGGTGGTGGAATAGCGGGTGTGGCCGATGGCCAGGTTGCCGACGAGGTCGTGCAGGATTTTGGGATTGAACACCTGCGGCACGAGGCCCATGCCGTGATGCTTGAAAAATTTCCCTTCGTGGCAGGTGACGATGCCGGCGCTCTCCTGGCCGCGGTGCTGGAGCGCGTAAAGACCGTAGTAGGTGAGCTCGGCGGCATTCGGATGACCGAAAATGCCGAACACGCCACAATAATGTTTGGGATAGTTTTGCTGTTGCATCGCCCGCGCCGCTGAATTCTCGCAGAGGTCGGCCGTATGCGCAAGCCGGAACAAAAAAGTGGTGGCCTAATTTGAAATCAGGCATTATTCAACATGTGGTTCCACCAGACGTAGGCGATAACTTAAATCACGATTCCAGCCATTACCCCGATGAAGCTACCTCCTGCCGTAGTAACCTGCGGGAAAATTGCCAGCAAAGGCTTCATGGTTGTTTCTTCGAGTCCACTACAATCGCCCCGCTCAAATACGGCTTTAGCTTTTCGGCCAGTTCCTCCGGCAGGCGTTTGGGTTTTTCGTTCATGCCGGTGCAAGCGTGGAAGGTCTCGGCCTCCAGAACAAGTTTCCCATCCTGATTCAAAATGCGGTGGCCGAAATTCAACCGCACACGCTCGATGGCCGTTGGCCAGACTTCAATCGCCAGCAGATCGTCGTAACGCGCGGGTGATTTGTAGCTCAGGCGGGCTTCAATGACGGGAAAAATCACGTCGCGTTCCTGCCATTGCCGGACCGTGGCGCCGAGGGAGCGGATAAATTCGCCGCGCGCGGCCTCGAGCCAGTCGAGATAGCGCGAATGATAGACGTGGTTGCCGACGGTGCAATCGGCGTAGCTGACGCGGTGCGGGTGCCGGAACGGAACGGCCATGGGTGCAGCGTAAAGGGGCGCGGTGAAAGTTCAACGCCGAAAATCGGTTGCGCGAACAGTTTTTCAGGTTATCTTGCGGTCATGAATTGGCAACAAGCTGTCTCGCTGGGGATTGTGGCGGCGGCGGCTGGATTGTTATTGTGGGGACGGCTGCGCCGCCGCGGGTTCAGTTTTGAGCGCGACACACATTGCGGTTGCGCGGCGCAGGGTCAGTCGGGAACGAAAAGCTCGATTGTTTTTCACGCCCGCAAGGGCGGACGGCCCGAAGTAACGGTAAAAATGAAATAAGCCCTGTGAACTTGCTAATGCAGGCTTTTTAGGATATAATTTTTTATCATGGCTGTCACCAAAGTCAGTTCCACAATGCATTTCATTCCCCGCGGCTCGGCAGTAGGTGGACGTGGGGGCGCGGCCAGCGGCCGTTGGATTCCGAACACGGACGTCTATGCCACCGACACCGGTGTAGTGGTCAAGGTGGAACTGGCCGGGATGAAAAGCGAAAATCTTGAAATCACCGTTGAGGGCCAGCGTTTGCGCATCAGCGGCAGCCGGCCGGACGTTTGCCGCGCCAACAAGTGCAATTTTTTGGTCATGGAAATCAGCTACGGGCCGTTTGAAAGCGTGATCGAGCTGCCTGCGGGTTACGATCTCGGCCAGGCCAAGGCGATTTACGTGAATGGTTTTCTACGAATTGACGTGCCCTTGGCACATCAATTGCAGACCAAAAGCACGAAAGTTCCAATTGCCGAAGGAAACTAGCCGCGCACGAATCTTTTCCCGTGCGCCGGCATCTAATTGAAAGATGTTGGAAACGACGATGACCTCGCCGGAGACAGAATTTGTCAGCATTCTGGGCGGCGCCGAGAAATCGGACGCTCCGTCCCGCATTTCGGCGCGTTCGCTGCCGGAAACCCTGCCCATTCTCGGCCTGTCGGACATCGTGATTTTTCCCGGCGCCGTCGTGCCGTTGCTGGTGGAAACCGGGCCCAGCCTGAAATTGATCGACGACATCGTCGCCGGCGACCGGTTGTTCGGTGCGGTGCTGCAACGCAAGCCCGAGGTGGCCGAACCCCAGCCCGGGGATTTGTACGCGGTCGGCTGCGTGTCGCGGCTGGCCAAGATGGTGAAATTTCCCGACGGCACCGCACGCATGCTGGTCGAGGGCCTGTGGCGCATCCGCGTCAAGGACTACGCCCTGCCGGCGCCATATTTGCGCGCGAGCTACGAATTGCTGCGCGACGAAACGGAGGATTCCGTCGAGTTGCAGGCCATGTTGCGCAACGCCCACCGGCAGTTCGAGGAAATTGCCCGGATGTCCACCGCCCTTTCAGACCAGGTCAAGGTCGCCGCGCTGAACACCGAGCACCCCGGCCACTTTGCCGACCTCATCGCCGCGAACCTGAATCTCGGCCTCGACGACCGCCAGAAACTGCTTGAAACCATCTCCGTCCGCGAGCGCCTCCAGAAGCTCCTGCCCCTCCTCAACCGCGAGCAGGAGGTGCTGACGCTCAGTTCCAAAATTCAAAGCGACGTCGCCTCTTCCATCGCCAAGACCCAGCGCGATTTTTTCCTGCGCGAACAGATGCGCGCCATTCAAAAGGAATTGGGCGAGGGCGAGGGCGGCACCGGCGAAATCAAATCGCTGCGCGAAAAAGTCGAGCAGACGGTCATGCCCGGCGAGGCCCGCAAGGCCGCCGAGCAGGAGCTCGAACGCCTGCAGCAGACGCCGCCCGCGGCCGCCGAATACGCCGTCGGCCGGAATTATCTCGACTGGATTTTGAGCATGCCCTGGGAAAAATCCACCGAGGACAAGCTGGATTTAAAGGCCGCCGAACGGATTTTGAACGAGCAACATTTCGGCCTCGCGAAAGTCAAAGACCGGTTGCTCGAATTCATTGCCGTCATCAAACGCCGCAAGCAGATCAAGGGGCCGATTCTTTGCCTGGTCGGCCCGCCCGGGGTCGGCAAAACCTCCCTGGGCAAAAGCGTGGCCGATGCGCTGGGCCGCAAATTCGCGCGGATCGCCCTCGGTGGCATGCGCGACGAGGCGGAAATCCGCGGTCACCGGCGCACGTACGTCGGCGCGATGCCCGGACGCATCATCCAGACGCTGCGCCGCGTCGAGAGCCGCAACCCGGTCATCTTGCTCGATGAATTGGACAAGGTCGGCGCGGATTTTCGCGGGGATCCCGCGGCGGCGCTGCTGGAGGTGCTCGACCCGGCCCAGAACCATACGTTCACCGACCATTATCTCGACCTGCCCTTCGACCTGTCCCGGGTGCTGTTCATCACCACGGCGAACTGGCTGGAGCCGATTCATCCCGCGTTGCGCGACCGGCTCGAAGTCATTGAACTGCCCAGCTACACCGAGTCTGAAAAATTGCAGATTGCCAAGCGTTATCTCGTCCCGCGCCAGGTGGAGGAGCATGGGCTGACGCGGCAGGACGTAAAATTCGCCGATTCCGCGCTGCGCAAACTCATCCGCGAATATACCCGCGAGGCCGGGGTGCGGCAGTTGGAACGCGAAATCGCCGCCCTCTCGCGCAAGGCGACGCGCAAAATCATTTCCCAGAACGGCAAGGCCACCACGGTCAAGCTGGACGCCGACAACTTGAAGGATTATCTGGGCCACGCGCCGTACATTGCCGAAACGGCGGAGAAAATCACCGGATATGGCATCGCCACCGGGCTGGCTTGGACGCCTTTCGGCGGCGACGTCTTGTTCATCGAAGCGACGCGGATGCGCGGTCGGGGCAATCTGATGCTGACCGGTTCGCTGGGCGAGGTGATGAAGGAAAGCGCCCAGACGGCCATGAGTTATTTGCGCAGCCAGGCCAAGCTGCTCGATCTCGATTTGAGCAATTACAATAAATTCGACATCCATATCCACGTGCCCGCCGGCGCGACGCCGAAGGACGGCCCGAGCGCGGGCGTGGCGATCGTGGCGGCGCTGGCGTCGTTGATGACCAGGAAGCGCGTGCGGTTCCGGATGGCGATGACCGGTGAAATCAGCCTGCGCGGCCGGGTGTTGCGCGTCGGCGGCGTCAAGGAAAAGGTGCTGGCCGCGGCGCGTTTTGGCATCAAGGAGGTCATTTTGCCGGAGCAAAACAAATCCGACTGGCTCGATGTGCCGGCGGAGGTCCGCGCCAAGCTCAAAGTTCACTTCGTCCAGCAGATTGCCGATGTTCTCCGCCTGGCGCTGGAGGCAAAATGATGAGGTTGCGGTTCGCGCCGGTTGCCTTGGGTTTGCTCGCCGCCCTCGGCGCGGCAGCGGCAACCACGAACGAATTGTCCGACGCGGAAATCCAGGGCCGCCAGCTCGCCCAACAACTGCTGCTGGAACAGCGACCGGCGACAAATTTCACCCAGACCGGGTTTTTGAGGCTCCGTGACGCGAAAGGCCGTCGCACGGAAATTCCCATCCGGTTCCAAATATTCCCAACGGAATCAAACTCGTCGAACTGGCTGAGCGATTACGAAACGACCGCCACCAATAATCCCGTCAAACTGGTGATTGTTCATGCGGCCGGCCAGCCCAACGGATACCGCCTTTTTGCCGGCGGGATGCAGAACGATCTGGATGGTCCCAAGGCCATGATTCCTTTTGCCGGCTCGGATTTTTGGGCGGCCGATCTGGGCCTGGAATTTTTCCACTGGCCACAGCAAAAAGTTTTGAAAATGGAGGTGAAGCGCAGCCGGGGCTGCACGGTTTTGGAAAGCACGAATCCGTCCACGAACGGTTATTGGCGCGTGGTGTCATGGATTGACAGTGAGAGCGGCGGCATTGTTCAGGCTTGGGCCTACGATACAAACAACAAATTGCTCAAGGAGTTCTATCCGAAAGATTTCAAGAAAATGAATGGCCAATGGCAGGTGGGGGAGATGGAAATTGACAATGACCAGACCGGCTCGCGCACTCGGCTGGAATTTAATTTGAAAAAGGAGTAAAGGCTGCCGGGCGGTTCCCGCCGCCGCGAAACCCCTGGCGGTCCCGGTGGATAGTTTTGTGGATAGTTTGCGAACAAGTCTGCCGGCCACATGCTTGACTTCAGGAAAGCGACCGCTCAGGCTTTTATGAAGTTTTATGAACGCGAGGCTGTATCGAAATCTCCTGATATTTTTTGTTTGTTCCGCCTGGAGTGCAGGCGTTTTCGCCGTCGAAACCAATTCCCTGGTGTCTTCCCTGCCCCTGGACGCGGCCAACGGTTTTCTCCAGGTCCAGCAACAGCTGCACGACACGCAACTGGCCATCGAACACAACCGGCAACAGGTCGAGGCGGAAACCCGGCGCAATGCCGAGGACATGGCCGCCCGCCTCGATGCGCTCCAGCAAATGCTGGCCACCCAGCGGCAGGGTGAAATTGTGGCGGAGCAGAAGACCCAGCAATTCATATTGATTCTGGGCGGAACCTTCGGGGCCCTGGGCCTGGCCGTTCTGTTGGTGGTGGCGTATTTGCAGTGGCGGGCCGTCGCGCAGCTGGTCGAGATGTTCTCCCAGCATCCGGCGGGGTTTGTCCTGGAGCCGGGCCGCCTTTCGCCTTCGCTGGCGGCGGGCGACACCGTGCAACAATCGAACGCCCAACTGTTCAGCATGGTGGATCATCTGGAGAAGCGCATTCTGGAATTGAAACAGGCCACGCGCGCCCCGCTGCAGGAGACCACTTCCGCCGCCGCTCACGCAGCGAATGGCGCGCCCCAGACCTCCAGCGACCGCGACGAGTGCGTCGCCAACCTGATCGATGAAGGCCAGGTGCTGTTGACCACCAACGAGCCGCAGAAGGCGCTGGAATGTTTTGATGTGGCCCTGGGGTTGCACCCGAAACACGCCGAGGCCCTGGTCAAAAAGGGCGGCGCGCTTGAAAAGCTGGGCCGGCTGGATGAGGCCATCGCGTGTTACGACCAGGCGATTGAGGCTGACGGCGGAATGACCATTGCCTACCTCCATAAAGGCGGTCTGTTCAACCGCCTGTCGCGCTACGATGAGGCATTGCAATGCTACGAACGGGCGTTGCAGACGCAGGAGAAAAAGGCCACCGGTGAAGAGGCCGCGGCCTAAGGCCGGTTGAACTCCGCCGGGCGCCCGGTTCCGGGCTGGCGCCGCAGCCTTTCGAATTCAAGTTTCCGCCGTTCACCAGAGAAACGATTTTTGTTCGCCGAGCAGACGGTCATCCGACCACAACGTGGCATGCCACGCGATGAGTTCCCCAAAATTTTTGTAGTCCGGGCCGTCCAAAGTCAGCGCCGTCCAGCGGCTGAAGTAACCGGGGGTGACGGTTTGTTCGAGCGTGGTCTGGCGCGGCAAGCTGTTGGTGCTTACGCTGCGCAGTTCCAGGCGCAATTTGAGTTTTGCGTCCCCGGCGTCCGCGGCCTTCCACAAAACGTCAAAACGCATGGCGGATATTTCATTGGTATGCACCCGCAGGTAAAACTGGTAGGCGTCGCGGTCGTAAAGACTTGGGGAAACCGCGTCGCGGCCCCGGGCATCCAGAAACAGGGGCAGGACTTTGATGACGCGGCCTGTGACGTTGTCGGACGCGAACGCCGTGGCGAGCGAGCCGAGCAGAAACAGGGTCAACAGAAACCTGCGCATGACGGAACCTTAGCGGCCGGGGCGGCAAATTCAACTCCGATTTCCCTACTTCCAATAAAAACCCAGGACTTGAACGTCCGTCCCGTTGGTGGGATTGCGGTAGAGGATGGCAACGTATTCGCGCCGGTAGTCGCCGATTTGCGCCGTGACATGAACTTCAAAGGTGGAGCTGCGCGTGGTGCAAAGGGCGTTCAGCTGTTGAGCGTTCAAAGCGCTGTCAACCTGGCTGAGATCGCCGGGGACCCGGAACGGCGTGTCGTCGTCCGTGCCTTCCAGGCCATCGGGGCCGGAACGAAATTTGATGATGTTTTCCGCCGCGGTCTGGTCCACGCCGGGAATCATTTGCAGGACGTTCAGATCCGCGGTGTTGACGTTGATCCGGCCGGATGAAATCGGCGTAAAAATATCCACCAGCCCGAAAGGATAATCGGGCGTTTGACCGGGCGAGGTGCCCAAGCCGAGTTTGTGCTGAAAGACGCTCGGAGTGTGGTTCGTCGCATTGCTGCCCCAATACATTTCCGGCGTGATGCCTTTGATCAGCAGCAGTTCGGACAGGTCATCAATGGGCGCGTTTTTGGCGTAATAAGGCACGGTGAGGCCTTGATAGTAATCGCTCTCGGCGCCGGCGGGGCGCGGAAGATCATCCGCATCAATCCAGTCCATGATCGAATCGGAGACCACGGAAATATCGCCGGCGTCCACACCCATGATCGTCAGCGCCTGGATGACCATCTGGCTGTTGGCGGGGTTGACGGCGGTGTTGATGTTCACTTTGCGTTCGAGGTCGATGATCTTGATCGAAACTGTCCCGTCGCCGACCGGATAATGGTCCAGCGACAGGCCGCTGAGCGCGCTGTTGGTTGCGTCAGGGCCGCCGGGGCCACCGGCCCAGATTTGATTCAGCGAATCGTACGGTTCATTGGGAATGGTCAATTGCTGCGACAAGACATAGCGCGCCAGTTCCACGCCGGAACGACCCAGCCAGAGCAACTGCTGCTCCGAATCCGCGTTTTGGGCGAGGCGGGTCTCGACTTTCATGGACAGCGCAAAGCCCGCCGCCAGGGCTGACAGCACGAAAATGGCAATCAACGCCATGATGAGCGCGATGCCGTTGGAGTTGTGGCGGGCGCGGATTTTCATCCCGGACCTCCCGGCCGGCCGAATGGGGAATTCGGGTTGTTTGGATTCGGTTTAATTGGTTGGTTAGGTTGGTTTGGATTATTTGGGATGTTGGGATGGTTCGGATTAACCCCGCCCCCGCCTCTGGGTGTTTGCAGGAAGCTCGGCAACATCATGGACGGAATGGCGATGACCCGCGTGATGGCCAATGCCGCTGACTTGTCGCCCGGATCGGCGCTGCTGCCGAGCACGAGGCTGATGCGCAAGATCGGCGGAATGGAGTTGGTGTCCGTCCATTCGTCCACCCAGTTCAACGCGTTCGTGTCCCAGCATTCAACGATGAAATCCTGCACATTGCGCGCCAGGACGAGCGGTGTGCTTTGTTCGTCCGAATCCATGTCCATCAGGATCGGATTTTGCCGCAGCACCAGGTCGCGTTCCGAATCCGGTCCGGCTTCGAGGCTGAACGTCAGCCGCCGTTGATTAAAATCGCCAAACCGGCCATTGCGCGGAAAAATCGCCGGCACCCGGGCCACAAAACTCAGCATCGGCTGGTCGCCGTTTTGGACGACGAAGCTGTAATACGCCATGGACGCCTGGAACGCCTGGACGCAGGTCAGGGAGTCCTCCAGGGTGCGCACGGCGATGCGCTGGCGCTGAACCTGCGCCGCGGCGGCATTTCCGACCTGCTTGGAGCGCAGGATCAGCGTCCAGGTGGAATAAATTGCCGCCACCAGCATGCCGAAAATCGCGAAGGCAATCATGATTTCGATCAGCGTGAACCCCCGCCGTCGAGGTCGGAGCCCCGGCGGGTGATTCCCTGGCTTTTCGTTCAGCTTCATCGTCGCGTGGTGGCTCCATCCAGGCTGCCTGCCGGTGACTGGGGGCGAAAAAGCAGAATGCTGATTTTGGACACGACCGGCTTGTTGTATGAATTGTTGTCTTGCACGATGAAATCCGCCTGGAAAAGTTTGTTCGACTGCACTTCCGAGACGGCATACGTCCAGGTGTAGCCTTGATAGGCTTTGCCGAGAAATTCACTCAAGTCTCCCGAGGTCAAGCCTTCGGTCAATTGATTGGTCAGGGATAATTCGCTGGCCAGCACGCCGGCGTCCACCATCGGCCGGCGCAAATGGCGCGCGTTGGCGAGCGAGCTGGACACCAGCCCCAAAATCGCAAACACCGCCATGAAAAAAAGGCCGATGGCGATCATCACTTCCAACAGTGAAAACGCCCGCTGTTCCCCCTCGCGCCGGCAGGTTTTGGATCGGGCTTTCATTGGGTTACGGGTGCGGACGACGCCAAGGCGGTGGAAAATTCCAGGGTGATTTTTTGCCACTCGTCACCGGAATGCAGCACCAGGGTCAGTTCGTCGCACGTGCCGTTCGGGAAAAAGCGCACGGGCGCCGATTCCGACGCGCCATAGTCGAGCAGGTTGATGTCCAGCATCGCGATGTCCACATTGTCCGGCAACACCACCGACCCCGGCGCGTTGGGTGGCGGGGGCGTTGCTCCGGGATGGGTCGGGAGCGCTCCCGCCAGCGGGGCCGGGGATTCATCCGCCGGGGCGTCGGCCATTTCCAGCCGTTTTTCGGCCGGATGAAAAATGACTTCCGTGGTCCGATTGCTGTAAATTGCCCGCGTGCGTGCGTCGCTCAGCAGTTGCTGCACCTCGGTCAGGGTTTTGCGCATGCCTTCGTTGCGAAAGGTTTGGAGGATGGAAGGCACGCCCATGGCCGCCATGAGGCCGATGACGGCCACGACGATCATGAGTTCAATCAGCGTGAACGCCGCGCGCGGATGGGGGGGGTGGGCAGCCGCCATTTTCATTGCCAGGCTCAATGGATTGCCGAAATCAGCCGGAACAACGGCAGGAAAATGCTCAGCAGCAGAAATGCCACAACGCCGCCCATGACGAGGATCAACACCGGCTCCAGGAGTTGCGTCATCAAGCGCAGCGAGATGGTCAGCTCCCCTTCATAAGTGTCCGCCAGATTATTCAAGGCTCCGGGCACATCGCCCGTTTCCTCGCCGATGCGCACCAGGTCCACCATCAACTGCGGAAACAGTTTGCTCTGCGCCAGCGGCTGCGCGAGCGTCTTGCCGTCCGTGACCGCCTCGCGCGTCTTGGCCACGGCCTCCTTGATGAGGCGGTTGGGCAGGACCTGTTCCGTGATTTTGAGCGCCGTCAAAACGGGGACGCCATTTTGGAGCAACGTGCCGAGCGTCCGCGCAAATTGACCAAACAAATTCAAATTGATCACCTTGCCGATCACCGGCGCCTTCATCTTCCATTCATCCAGCTTCCGCCCGCCGGCTTCGCTGGCCTTGAAGCGCAGGAATAAAATGATCGCGACGATGATGATGAATCCCAGCAGCCACCAATAACCGAGGAGAAACTGGCTGAAGCCGATCAGCACGCGCGTGGGCAGCGGCAGCGGGATGTTAAAGCCGTTAAAAATGGTCGTGAATTGCGGCATCATGACGATCATGAAGAACGCGATCAGCAAGATGCCCATGCAAACCACGATGGCCGGATAGATCAGCGCCGAGGTGAATTTTGCCTGCACCTCGGCAAATTGTTGGAAGTGGTTCGCCATGCGCCGCAGCACCTCCACCAATGAACCGCTCTGTTCGCCCGCCCGCACCATGTTGATGTACAAATCCGAAAACACCCGCGGTTGCCGGGCCATGGCGTCGGACAGGCTTTTGCCCTCGGTCACCTCCTGCTTCAATTCACGGGTCACCTCGGTGGGAATGCCTTTGGACTCCAGATGGGTCATGCTGTTCAACGCCACGGTCAGCGGCATGCCGGATTGCAGCAGGTTCGCCAGCTGTTGGGTGAAGGTCGCCAGTTCCTGCAGCTTGGGCTTGCGTTTTTGGGTAAGCTGGGCGCGCAGGGTGGGCGGCAGAAACGCCATCAAATCAAAATTCTTCGCGGAACTGTTGCCATTGACCGCCGCGCCGCCGGCCTTGGCCATGTCCACCGCGACGGGAAACAAGCCGAGACGTTCGATCTGCGCGACCGCCGCCGAGCGGTCGGCCACGTCCATAACCCCCTCCACCAATTCACCGCTGCGGCGGCGCGCCCTGTAGGAAAACTGCGGCATAGTCCTTTTATTTAAAACCGCTGCCGGCCGAAAGTTTCACGCGCCTTTGACCAGGGCCTCGTTGGTGCTGCCGCGCCGGTAGCCTTGCAAATCCAGCGTGACGTGGGCGTACCCAATCTTTTTCAGCGCCTCGCCCACCCTGGCCATCGCCCCGTTGGCCACCAAACGCGAAATCTCCGTGGGGCCAAGCTCAATGCGGGCCAAATGGGTGACGGATGACGGGTGATGGGCCGCGGCGTCCGCCTCCGCGGGTGGCGTGCCTCCGGTCGCTTGCGACTTGGGATGTGCCGCGCCCAGTTCGTGGTGGCGCACGCGCACATCGTGAAATCCCAGGTCGCGCAGCACATATTCCGCCGCTTCAATCATCGCCAGCTTTTCCGGCGTCACCGGCTCGCCGTAGGGGATGCGCGAACTGAGGCAGGCCATCTGGGGTTTGTCCGCGGTCGGCAGGCCGAGTTGCGCCGAAAGTTCGCGAATTTCCGCCTTCGTCAAGCCCACTTCCTTGAGCGGCGCGCGCACCTGGAATTCCGCCGCCGCCTGCGCGCCCGGGCGAAAGTCGCCGACATCGCTGGCGTTTTCGCCGTAGGCAATCACCTTAAATTTTTCCGCCCGCGCGATGGGCGTCAATTGTTCGAACAGTTCATGTTTGCAGAAATAACAGCGGTTGGCCGGGTTCGCGAGGTAATCCGGATTGTCAAATTCCGCCGTCGGCACCACGCGGACCGGGAATTGAAATTCACCGGCGATCGCGAGCGCCTCCTGCAACTCGCGCCGCGGCAGGCTGGGCGAATCGGCAATGACCGCCAGCGCGCGCGGGCCGAGGACCTCATGCGCCACGCGGGCGAGGAAAACCGAGTCCACGCCCCCGGAATACGCCACCAGGCAGGAGCCATAGGCGCGCAACGCGGCGCGGAGTTGTTCAAGTTTGTCGGCCAGCACGGGTCAAAACTCGCATTTTTTGCCGCGCTTGTCGAGCCGCGCGAATGAGATCGTGCTTGACGCGGAGGGGCTTTTCGATTGGATTGTCACCACTATGAAGAAGATAATTTTCACGGTGTTGGTTGGAATGGCCATAATCACCGGCGGTTGCGTCAAAACGGTGAGCGACACCCACGCCCCGGCGGTCTGGTTCGGCAAGGACCGCGTCGAGGGACGGTACGAGCGCAGCATTGATCAGGTTTACCGGGCGGCGTTCACCGTGATCGGCAACAACGGGGTGGTCGTCACGGAATACATACCGCACGACACCAGCGAAGGCGTGCGTTCATTGCAGGGCAAGGTGAACGATTGCAATGTCTGGGTGCGCGTTTCCGCCGAGGATGACCCCAAGGCCACGACCACCCTGATTGTGGTGCAGGCCCGCACGAAATGGGGCAACAGCAACATTGAACTCGCGCACGAGCTGGAAAAGGATATCGCGCTGCAACTGTCGCGCTGAGCCGGACCGGGTCCGATTTTATTCATAAACGCCGGGTGTCTGTCCGGCGTTTTTTTGTGCCCGGCTTCGGGCTTTAAACCGTCCGGGCCTTTTCCCGGATGATGTGGTCGGGATGGTTGGCCCGGCTGACGGCGGTGTCATACGTGATGGCGCACTTGCAGTAGAGGTCGTAGAGGCAGTTGTCCATGAGCACCATGCCTTCCTTGCGTCCGGTCTGAATGGTGTTTTCCAGCTGGTGCAGCTGGTTTTCGCGGATCAAATTCCGGACGGCGCCGTTGGCCACGAGCAACTCGTACGCGAGCACCCGGCGCCGGCGGTCGGACGCCGGCAGCAGGTCCTGGGCAATGATGCCCTGCAGCGCGTTGGCGAGCTGCAGCACAATCTGCCGCTGGGCGCTGCCTTCAAAAACCCCGACGATGCGTTCGAGCGCATGCGAGACATTGGGCGAATGCATGGTGGCCAGCACCAGGTGGCCCGTTTCCGCCGCGGTCAGGGCCGTGGCAATCGCCTCATGATCGCGCATCTCCCCCACCACGATCACGTCCGGGTCCTGCCGCAGCACGTGGATGAGCGCGCGGTTGAAGGACCGAACGTCCGTCAACACTTCCTGCTGCACCACTATGGCCCGCCGGTTTTCATGGACGAATTCAATCGGATCCTCAATGGTGACGACCTTGCAGCGGCGTTCATTGTTGATGAGGTCCACCAGATAATTGAGCGTCGTGGTCTTGCCCGCCCCCGTCGGGCCGGTGATCAGGACCAGGCCGTTGGGCTTGCGCGCCAGCTCGTCAATTTTTTCGGGCAGCCCGAGTTCTTCGCGCGACGCCACCTTGTCGCCGCAAAAGCGGAAGCTCATCTCGGGATGGTTGTTGCGGCGGTAAAACGTGGCGCGGATGCGCCCCGCCACGCTGTGCAAAATGGAAATGCAAAGTTCCCATTCCGACTCGAATTTCTTCTTCTGCTGTTCGTTCAGCAGGCCGTCGGCCATGGTGGTGATTTCCTCCTCGGTCAGCGCGTCCTCGTCGGCGATGATGATTTCGCCGTTCACGCGAAATGCGGGCGGCACGCCGGCCACCAGATGCAGGTCGGACGCGTCAAATTCATTGGCGGCGGACAAAAGCCGGTTCAGGTTTTCCATCTTCATCGGTTGAAAAGTTGCCGCCAGCAGCCGCGGGCGCGGGCCCAGAGCCCTTTCCGGGAAAGCTGCGCCAGCGCCAGATCCGCCTCGTGAGCATGCGGGTTCAATTGTTGCGCCTGCAAGAATGAATTTCTGGCCGGACCGATCAAGTCGAGGGCCTGCTGGCATTGTCCCAGTTCGAGCCACAGAAGAAAATGGCTGGTGTTCAATTCAATGGCTTGTTGCAGCAGTTTCAGCGCGAGCACAAATTGCCGGTGGTAAAACCGGATCCGGGCCGCCAGCCAGGCGACAAACCAGTCCCGGGGCGCGAGGAGCAGCGCCTTCTCGAAACAATAATCCGCCCGGTGCTCCTCCCGCGCGAGCATCACGTCGCCGCGCGCCAGCCAGACGTAGGGCGTGTCGCCATGCTCCTCGATCGAGGCGTCCGAGAACGCGAGCGCGCCCTGCAAATCGCCGCTGCGGCCCAGCGCCACGGCCTTGGCGGCGAGCAGTTCCGGCTCGTTGGGAAACCGTTCCAGGGCCTTGTCCGCCCAGAGCTTTGCCTCGCGAAATTCGCCCAGTTCGATCAGCATCCGCACCTGCCCGGTCCAGGCGGCGGCATTTTGCGGGTTGTATTCCAGCACCTTGGAGTAGAACCGCAGGGCCGGCTCGAAGTTTCCGCTTTCAAATGCCGTCCGCGCCTCGGTGAAATAATACGCCTCGTCCTTGACCAGTTTTTTTTCGCTTTGTTGCGGCTGGCCTTCGGACTCATCCCCGAATTCAAGATTGACGAACCGGCTCATGGTGTGATTTGTCGGCGCCACAGCCACCGCGCGAAGGGTTTCCCGATGAACTGTTTCTCCGACACCGTGGCCAGTTGCATGATGGCGGCTGAAATGGCTGATTCACCCACATTCCCGTGTCCGCTTATATCAAATTCCGGCCAGACGAACCAATGCTTTTCCGGTACGACCAGTTCGCCGCTCGTCGGCATGTGGGGCAGCAGCGGCTGTGCCTCGCCGTGAACCCGGAAGGCATTGGTGGAAAATTCCACCCGATCTCCCCCCACCGCCAGCACCGGCCCCCAGCCGAAACCAGCCTGGACCCAAACCGCGCCGCCATTATGCGCTTCGCCCGTCTGCTCGCCATTCACTGAATACATGACCCAATCCCCGCGTTTGACATCGTCCGGCGAACGCTGTCGATGCACGATGATCACCTTTTCCCCCACGCGCAACGGAACGACCCACCGCTGCAGGATGATGTTCCGCATCGGCAGGTAAAACAGCAGGCCGATGGCCAGCACCGCCAGCAGGGTGAAACCCAGGCGGCCCCCGAATTTCTCCTGCCCGAGAAATGGACTGCAGTAATAGACAAACCCGGTGGCGTGGACGGCTATCAGCAAGCCCAAGGCAAAATTTCCAGCTCGATAACCGAACCCCGCAATGAAGGCCAGGATCAGCAGCCCGCCGCCGGCCAGCGCAAACTTTCCCCAAAGTTTTGAGCCGCGGAGATAAAAGCCAAGACCCGGGACCAGGAAAGCGGCCATCAACCCGCCCAAAGCCATTTCCCGGGGCAGGCATGCCCGAAGACGGTCCAGGGCCAGCCGCTGTTGGAGGGTGCCACCCACATGGAAAAGCGGGCTGTACCACCGCGCCCGTGGCGGATAGTAGGCTGAGTCCGTCTCGACTGTCTTCGCTTTGGCCATTCTGCGGATTTACGATTTTCGATGTGCGATTTACGAGTCAACGGCCAACGGGCGCGTATATCGCAAATCGTAAATCGTCGATCCCTTCAGTGTCGCTGTTCGAGGTTGATCTGCACCTGCTCGTCGGGCTCGTAAAACTCGCTCGTCTCGCGCTGCGATTTCATTTCCCCGACCACCTGCTCGAAGATTTTCATCGCCTCCAGGCACCTCTTGCCCTTGTAGCCTTTGACGTGCACCTCGACGCTGCCATTGGGGGCGATCGTGATTTCAAATTCGCGTTGGGGCATAATAATCGGATTGTTGGATTATTGGATGAATGGATTTTTGACGGCACCGGCCATAAATCCATTTATGCACCAATCCATTCATCCCCTTACCCGTCCCAATGCCGGACTCTCAACCGGATGGCGTTGTTTTCGTCCACTTCCTCTTCCACCACGTTGAACCCTCGCGTGCGAATCTCATCCATCAGACGGCGGTGGACGTATTTTTGCACCACGCGCTGGCTCAGTTCCTCTCCGATGACCCGCAGTTCCTCGTCGGTGTGAGCCGGTCCGGTCACACAGATTGACGCCTTGCCCCGGGCGTCCCGCGAAAACACCACGGTGACGTCACCCCGCATGACCTTGATCCGCTGGTCCCGCCCCAGCTGGTTGGTGACAATTTCGCTTTGTTCAATTTCGAGGGTGACCTTGCCGGTTTCGTTGACGTTGCCGGTCTGGCCCTGTTTGACGCCCTCCTCGACGATGGTGTAGCCGAGCGAAGCTGCCGCCGCCACCACGGCCGCGCTGAACGCCGGCCAGGCGGCAATCACCACGGGAGTCAAAATGCACACGCAGCTCATACCGTCAATATTTCAAATTGGTGTCCGGAACCCGGGGCGCCGGACGGTGGATCGTTTTCATTCCGTTCCGAAGTTTTGACCGGGCCACGCGCATTTCGTCACGCGACAAGGGGCCGCGCCGCAACTTTTCCCGGCTCCGCGCCCGTGCCTGCCGAAATTTAAGAAAACCCCACGTCAGGCCCAGAATGCCAATGCCCAGGAGTGCCTCCCCAAAATATTCCTCCGAACCAACTTCATACAGGAGGCCACAGATGACGGCCCCCAAAATCAGCAGGCCAAAGAATGCGAACAGGACGGATACGAAAAGCGCCCCGTAACGACGGTCTTTATAATTATCGTATAAATTGTCCCCAATGGATGGCATGCGTTTCCCTCGGCTTACAATTCCATTCGCCGTGTTTCCTGCTCAATCTGGGCGGGCTGGGCGATGCTCGCGTTGCGGGCGCGGCCGGCGGCCCACGCGCGTTGGGCGCTCACCTTTTCACTCATGGTCTTGGCCATCGGGACGGTTTGGCTCAAAGCGGTCAGCACATGTTCCGTGGCCAGCTCCTGTTTGGCGTAAAAGGCGTCGTACAGCGCGCTGATGATGGATTCCTCGATTTCGGCGCCGCTGAAGTCCTTGCCCGCTGCCACCAGCTTCGGGAGGTCGAAATTCTTCGGATCGCGGCCGCGCTTGGCCAGGTGGATCCGGAAAATCTCCTCGCGCTCCTCGTCGATCGGCAGATCCACATAAAAGATCTCATCGAGCCGCCCCTTGCGCAGCAGCTCCGGCGGCAGTTGCGAAACGTCGTTGGCGGTGGCGACCACGAACACCGGGGCACTTTTTTCCGAAAG
Organism: Verrucomicrobiia bacterium; assembly: GCA_049280815.1. GTDB lineage: Bacteria > Verrucomicrobiota > Verrucomicrobiia > Limisphaerales > UBA11358 > UBA11358. Next base: position 185,930 of record JBAPQW010000014.1, read on the forward strand.
CCAGGTGAGAAACGTGCCGAACACCCGCGCAGTCGTGCCGCCGTCCGTTGCCCCGGAGCTTTGCGAACCCACAAATGCCTTGTCGATTTCATCCACCCACAGCACCGCCGGCGCAACCGATTCGGCCACGGCGATGGCCTGGCGCACGTTTTCCTCCGACGATCCCACGAGGCTGCCGAACATCCGGCCCATGTCGAACCGCAGCAGCGGCAGGTGCCACAAACGCGAGACCGCCTTGGCGCAAAGGCTCTTGCCGCAGCCCTGCACGCCAAGCAACAGAATGCCCTTCGGCGCCGGCAGGCCAAACGCGCGGGCCTCGTCGGTGAACGCCACCGCGCGCTTGTTCAGCCAGTCCTTGAGCACGGCCAGCCCGCCGACGTTGGAGAAATCCTCGTTGGCGGCGTAATACTCCAGCAAGCCGCTTTTGCGGATGATTTGCTGTTTCTCGGCAAAGACCTCGTTCACGTCCTCGCCGGTGAGCCGCTCGCCCTGCACGATGATTTTGGCAAACACATTTTCCGCCTCCCCCAGCGTCAGGCCCATGGCTGCCTGGAGCAGCCGCCCGCGGCCGTCCCCATCGATGTCCACCCGGATCTTTTTCCGGTCGCTGACCTCGGCGACGATTTTGTCGAGCATTTCCCCGAGCTCTTCCTTGGTCGGCTGCGGAAAATTGATGACGGTGATTTCCTTGTCCAGCTCCGCCGGGATTTCCATCACCGGCGAAATCAGCACGATGGTTTTGAAGCTGTTTTTAAGGTGCAGCGCGATATCCTTGAGCTTGCGGATGATGGCGAAATTGTTTTTGGTCAGGAACGGATGAAAATCCTTGAAGATGAAGATGGCCGGCTCCACCTGCTCGATGACCTGGTCGAGGGCCGCGAGCGGGTCCTTGGTGGAGGCGTTGCGGTTTTTCTGCGACTGGATGGACGCGCCGGCGGGAACGATGCCGTTGCTGAAGGTCCACTCGAAGACTTTCTTCTGGCGTTTTTGGGCGATCTCGACGACCACGTTTTGCACGCGCATTTCCTCGTTCGAAATGACGTAAAGCAGCGGGTAACGCGCGCGGATGAGGGTTTCGAGTTCAGTCTTGAAGTTCATGGCTGGGTGGCGGGTGACGGGTGACCCGTGACGAAATCTGCTCGTCGTCGGGGTTCAATTCCCTCAGCAGTCCGGCAAACACTGGAGTCAGATTGTGGACCAGAATCCGGCCGTCCGGTAGGATCAACAGCTCGGTGGTGAGCCCGGAATTTGGACGGCGGTTCAAAGGTTCAGGTTTGTTTTTCATATCTCCATCTAAGTCGTGGGCAACAAGGCCAAAGCCAGCACCAGCCAGCACAGGACAAAGCCAGCCACCGCCCACCGGCGATGCCGGAACAGCAGCCCGTTTGAAACAATGAACAAGCCGGTGACGAGGGGGCCCAATTCTCCATGTTCCCACGGCCTCAGGCCATGACGAAAATATTCGGTCCAGTATCCGATGAGGTAAAGGGTGGTGACCAATTCCATCAGGATGAACCAGCCAATCAAGGGCGACACCGGTTTGAAAAGATTGTTTGGCATGAGGTTCAGTGGATCAAATCAATCCCGCACGCGCCGGCAATCCGCCAGGCGTGTTCGGTTTCAGCTTTGGAAACTGTTCCGCGCAATTCGGGATGTCGTGCCGCGTGCCACGCGGGCCAGAAACTGGAACGCAGGTTTACCTTGGCGCCGGGCAGGTTTGCGGCCAGCCATTGCGCCACCGGTTGCCAGCAACAGTCAACATGCCCCGGCATGAGCAAATGACGGATGATCAACTCGCTGTGTTCGTTGGCCCAGCGCAGGTTTTCACCGACCACCCGCACATAATCCGGGGTTTTTGCCAGACGCTGGGCGCAGGCGTCGTTGCCAAACTTGAAATCCGCCAGCCAGACATCGAAAATTCCGTCGAGCAGTTCGCGCGCCTGCGCCGAGCCGTGGGCATTGGTCTTCCAGATCAGCTTCGCCGTTTCCGGCAGCAACGCCACGAATTCGAGCGCGGCGGGCAGATGAATCGTGGGTTCGCCGCCCAGGACCATGATGGACCGGGCGCCGGCTTGCAAAGCGGCCCGGGCGTTGGCCGCCATCGCCGGCGCGTCAAAAGCCGCGCCCGCCCGCGCATTCCAACTGGTTGCGCCGGTGATGCAAAAGTCGCAGCGCATATCGCAGCCGCTCAGGGCCACGGCGAACGTGGGAATCAATTCCAGTTCGTCCGAAACCTCGGTCTGCGCGCAGAAGAAGCGCGCCCCGGCGCCGGCGTGGCACAAGCCCGTCTCACTCGCCAGCCGGTTGACGCCGCAATCGTGCGCGCAAAAGCGGCAATCCGCCAGCATCGCGTGGGCGATTCTTGCCCGTTTGCGGGCCACGACCGAACGTGATTTTGGACTGCGGTGGCAGAGCGCAGCGGCGACACCGCTTTTGGAGATCACGTCAAGCCCTGCCAAAGCGGCGTGGCGCTCCGCTTCCCGCCGCAGTCCAAAGCCGGGCGCGATTCCCTTGAATGCGTTGACGCCCGGCAAACCTGGAATCATGGAACGAATCATAGTTCCAGCCGGGCCACGCGTTCGGACCGGATTTGTTGCGGCGTCCGGCCCAGGAACAATTTCGAACGGATCCTTAGCCAGAGCCATCCGGCCAGGCCGCCGCACCACATCGCCAGCATCAGAAACCAGCCCGCGCAGAAAAACAGGATGAGCGAGTTGATGATCGCGATCAAAATGGCCGCCTGGCGCACGGAGATTTCCCCGATGCCGAGCAGGATCAGGCGTTCGTTGCGGTAAAGCCAGTCCCACGCCGCCAGCAGGGCGAAGATCATGGCGCCGCTGCCCGCGACGCCATAGGGCATTGCCGGCTTGAGCAGCGTGACGAACAATCCGCCGGCCAACGCGCCCAGCAGGCAATAACCCCAGAATCCGCGCGCGGACCACGTCCGGCCCACGACGGAAACGAGCGTCGCGAGCCAGAACAGGCTGATGGCCCAATCCAAAGGACCGGTTGGCAGAAAGGCATAAGTTACCACGCGCCAGACCTGCCCCTTCCAGACCAGCGCCGGAGTCAAATCGAGCCAGCCGTACAAGTCAAACAGCTGGGCGCGGAGGCCGACCCAGGCAATCGGAAAACCGAGCACAAAGATCAGCAAAAACAGGCGCATGCCCCATGGCAGCGACGAGAAATAATTTCGGAACAGGTTTTTCATGGTTGGTTTCCTCCGAAGAACCGTTTCCACCAGGCCGTTTTTGGCCCGGGCAGGTCATCGGTCGATTTTTGGAGACGTTGAGCTATGCCCGGCGGCACGGCGGTATGCGCGGCGTCGTACCGCAACAGCTCTTCGGCGTTGGCAAATTCGCGCGCGGCCGGCTGTTGGGTCTGGTGTTCCGCGGCGCGCTGCTGCTGTTCCTGGGCAAGTTTGGTTTGGTGTTTCATGGCTGGGCCTCCTCAGGCGGTTTTTTCAAAACGGGCGGCAAAAGCTTTCCGGGCGCGATGCAGTTTCCCCCGCACGGCGTCGGGAGATTGCCCGACCAGCGCGCCAATCTGCTCGTAACTTAGCTCCTCGTCGGCCACGAGCAGCAGCAGCAGCCGGTATTCGTCGGACAAGCTATCGAGCGTGTTCTGGATGCGCTGGCCGAGTTCCTTGGTTTCCAGGACGCGCAGGGGCGAATCGGTCTTGGCCGCGGCATTTTCCCACACCGCATCGTCCGCGTTGGAAAACATGTGGCGGTCGTGCCAGCCCTGGCGGAGGTTCTGGCAGTGGTTGATGGCGATGCGGTAAAGCCAGGTGCGCAAGGACGCCTCGCCGCGGAATTGATCCATTTTGCGGAATGCCTTCAAAAAAACATCATGCGTGGCGTCCTCGGCCTTTTGTGGGTCGCCGAGAAAACGCAGCGCCAGGTAATAAATCGCGCGGTTGTTTTCCTCGTAAAGACTGGAAAATTCCGTGGACGCCAGCCCGGCTGGCACCTCCGCCACGGACTCACATCCTGCGGCTGGCTCGCTCATGAGAGTTTTCACTGCCCATTAGACAAGGATCACCGGCGAATGTCACGCAGGCAAGTGGCCCGTTTTCGCGCCCGCCCGGCCGGCGGTCCTTCACCCGTAACGATAGGGCCTGGCCATGGCAAAAGTGTTCGGCAGATGCCGGATTTCGCGCACCTGGCCGTCGGCCAGGAGCACCTCGACGATGTCGAACCGGATCTTCACCTCCGGATTTTTCAACAGGCGCAGATAATCCAGCGCCGTCTGCGAAAGCAACCGCCGCTTGCGCGCGTCGACCGCCGCCGCCGGACGGGTCCAATCCTCGGACGACCGGGTTTTGACCTCGACGAACGCGAGACAATCATCGTCGCGAAAAACCAGGTCAATCTCGCCGCGTTTCGAACGGAAGTTGGCCGTGAGGAATTTCAACCTTTTCCGCTGCAGATGTTTTTTTGCCGCGTGCTCGCCCAGTTCGCCGCGTCGCAGATGCTCCGGTTTTTCTTTGCCAGCCCGCCACGCCCTTATCTGTTCAAGCAGTTTCATCCAGTCGGGGTTTGAACGTGGATGGACTGGTAGGGCGGGCAGTCCTCTGCCCGCCGTTCGGCGAAGGCCAACAGCGGCGCGCACGGAGTGACGCGCCCTACGGTCAAGTAATCCGCTGTTTCCTTGTTTGATCCGTCCCTCATTGTGAAATCGGTGTCTGAAAAAGTTCGCGTTGGACCGGCCGCAACGGCGCAAAGCTGCGCCGGTGGATGGGGCACGGGCCGTGAGCGGTGATCGCCGCCAGATGTTGCTCGGTGCCATACCCTTTGTGGTCGGCAAATCCATACTTCGGCCATTGCCGGTCGAACACGAGCATCAGCCGGTCGCGCGTCACCTTCGCCAGCACGCTGGCGGCCGCGATGGAATAGCTGCGGGCGTCGCCCTGGACAATGGCCGTTTGCGGCGCCAGCATGGTTTTGACCGGCCGCCCATCCACGAGCGCATGTTCCGGCGCGGGCCGCAATTGCGCGAGCGCGTCGTTCATGGCGCGATGCGTGGCGCGCAGAATATTGATGGCGTCAATCTGCCCGGCGCCCACCTGCGCAACGGCAAATTGCACTTCCGGGCACGCAGTAAGGAAGGTGAAGTATTTTTCGCGCTGCGCGGCCGTGAGCTGCTTGGAATCGTTCAAACCCTCCAGTTCGGGCGGCAGGCCGGTGTTCGCCCATTTCGACGGCAGGACTGCGGCCGCGGCGACGACCGGTCCGGCCAGCGGGCCGCGACCGGCTTCATCCACGCCCGCGACCCGGGTCAGACCCTGGGTCCACAACGCGCGCTCGAATTCAAAACGGTCGATTGGATTAAAGCGGGCCATCGTGTCTTGTTGCACCTATTGCTAATCCTTTGCGCCGTTCTGTCAAAACAAAATTCGCGTGTTGTCTTTATTGCGGTAGGGCGCGTCAGTCCGTGCGCGCCGATCTCCGTGTTTGCGGCGGGCAGAGGACTGCCCGCCCTACCCGGATTTTGAAATAAGGCTACTGCCAAAATCCGCGTGCATTTGTATCCATCCGTGGTAAAGGAAAACCATGAAAATCGAATCCCTCCACATCGGCATGCGGGTGCGGCACCCGCAATACGGCACCGGCACCATCAAGGCCTTGAACGAACTTACTGCGGACATTCAATTTGACGGGGGTGACCAGCGTGCCATTGCGCCGGATGCCGCCGGCCTCGAACCCGCCGAACCGCAAACTGCCGTCAGCGGCCTGAACCTCCCGCTCAAACAATTCATCGAGCAGACTGTGCACGCCGCCGTGGTCCGGCTGGGTCTGGAGAAGCCGGATATGGTGATTGAAAAACTCGGCCTCCGCTGGCATGGCGGCAGACTGGTCATGCATCCCGCCGACCCGGCGCTGCAAGCCAAGGAAGTTCCGCTGGAAACCTTTTTCCACAAAATTGTGATGGTGCGGAACAATCTGCGGGTGCTGGAACAAAAGATCAATGCGCACGAGAAGCTGACCGACGGCGAAAAGGTGGAAATGCAGCAATACATCACGAAGAGTTACGGTTCCCTGACCACCTTCAACGTGCTGTTCAAGGAAAAGGAAGACCAGTTTTAAAGCTCGCTTGCGGCACAGTGGCTCGAAGTGAAGCGGAGAGCGAAGAATTCAAAGGCGCTTTTTTTGCGAAGGCCCGTCCAGAGCCGGTCTTCAAGTAACGTTCAAAATCAATGGCATGTTGGTGTTCGGTGAAGGCGATTGCAGTTTTTATCCGCCACGGCCGGAATTTAATTGTATGCGGAACGGGTCCGGCGTTATGCGTTTTCAAACGGTCTTGCAAATCTTCCGTGAAGCCCACATAAAAATGTTTCCCGGGGCGTCGCTTTGCAAGGTATAGACATGGAAGAATTTCATTCTAAATGACCGGCTGGCTTGCCGAGACTCGCTCCGAGCGAAGGATGGTGCGCGGTGCAGGGATTGAACCTGCGACCCCTTCCGTGTGAAGGAAATGCTCTACCGCTGAGCTAACCGCGCAACCGGTTTAGCAGAATATCCACCTGGCGCGTGATTTCAAGATTTTCTTAGGACCGTGTCGCGCTGTGTCCATTCGGGGTTCGCGTCAGGGAAATCCAGGTTGTAATGCAGCCCGCGGCTTTCGGGCCGCATCAACGCGCAACGCACAATCAGTTCCGCCACCGTGGCGATGTTGCGCAATTCCAGCAGATCGCTGGTGACGTTGAAATTCCAGTAATACTCACGGATCTCCTGCTGCAGGTGCGCCAGCCGGCTCTGGGCGCGCTGCAGCCGTTTGCCGGTGCGCACGATGCCAACGTAATCCCACATGAGCCGGCGGATTTCATCCCAGTTGTGCGAGACCACCACCAGTTCATCCGCGTTCGTCGCGTTGCCCGCCTGCCACAACGGGATTTTGAGCTCCGATTTTTCGCGGGGAACGGAAATGATTTTTTCCGCCGCGCGATGCGCGCAAACCAGGGCTTCCAGGAGTGAGTTGCTCGCCAGCCGGTTTGCGCCGTGCAAACCCGTGCACGCCACTTCGCCCACAGCGTAAAGCCCGGCGATGTCCGTCTCCCCGTCCACGTTGGTCACCACGCCGCCGCACTGGTAATGGGCCGCCGGCACGACCGGGATCGGCTCCTTGGTGATGTCGATGCCGTAGCGCAGGCAGGTCTGGTAGATGTTCGGAAAACGCTCGATGATGAACCGGGCTGGTTTGTGCGTGATGTCCAGCCACACATGTTCCGCGCCGCTCTTTTTCATCTCGCTGTCGATGGCGCGCGCCACCACGTCGCGCGGCGCGAGTGACTTCAGCGGGTGATAAGTGTCCATGAATTCCACGCCGGCGAGCGACTTGAGCACGCCACCCTCGCCGCGCACGGCTTCGCTGATGAGAAATGACTTGGCCTTCGGATGATAAAGGCAGGTAGGATGAAACTGGACAAATTCCATGTCCGCCACCGCGGCGCCGGCCCGGTAGGCCATCGCCACGCCGTCGCCGGTCGCGATATCGGGGTTGGTGGTGTAAAGATAGACCTTGCCGCAGCCGCCCGTGGCCAGCAGCGTCACCGGCGCGGTGAACGTCCAGACGTGTCCGCCCTTTTTGTCGAACACATACGCGCCGAGGCAGCGGTTTTCGCCGACATAACCGAGCTTCTGGCTGGTGATCAAATCAATCGCCAGGTGGTTTTCGAAAATTTCGATGTTCGGCTGTTGCGCCACCGCGGCAAGCAGGGCGCGCTCGATTTCGCGGCCGGTCACGTCCTTGGCGTGCAGGATGCGCCGCTTGGAATGGCCGCCTTCCTTGCCCAGGTCGAGTTCCCGGCCGCCGTCCTCGCTGGGCGCGGCGCGGTCGGAAAATTTCATCCCCAGTTCGATCAATTCCGCAATGCGGGCCGGGCCTTCGCCGACGATGGTGCGGACGACGTCTTCCTTGCACAACCCGGCGCCGGCCGTGAGCGTGTCGCGCACGTGCAGTTCGAATGAGTCCTCCTTGCTGGTGACCGCCGCGATGCCGCCCTGGGCGTAGTTGGTGTTCGACTCCGCCCGGTCCTTTTTGGTGACGATGGCCACGCGCCCGTGCGGCGCGACCTTCAAGGCAAAGGACAATCCCGCGATGCCGCTGCCGAGAACGAGAAAATCGAATGGTTTCACCGGTTCATCAATTTAACGCAAAGCCGCAATGGCGCGAAGAGAAAACAGCTTGGAGGCAGCGGCGTCCCGGCAGGGCGCCGCCAACCTTCTGTCTCAAACAAAGCATGCGGCGCTCTGCCGAGACGCCGTTACAATGGCGCATTATCAATCAACCGGGTTTTGCCGATGAACACGGCCAGGGCCAGATGCGTGCCGCGCGTGACGGTTGACACGGGCGCGAGCGTGTCCGGTTCAAAAAACTCCACGTAATCCAAACGCGCATCCGGTTCGCTTTCAATCAGCTTTTTCAAACCGGCTTTCAGTTTTGCCGCCGAGATGGGTTTTGATTTTTTCATGGCTGCCTGTGCGGTTTGAATCGCCTGCCAGAGCACGGTCGCCTGCCGGCGCAAATCGCCGACGAGATATTTGTTGCGCGAACTCATCGCCAGCCCGTCGCGCTCGCGCAGCGTCGGGGCGACGATGATTTTCACAGGGAAATTCAGGTCGGCGGCCATGCGCTTGATGATGGCCGCCTGCTGCCAGTCCTTTGCGCCAAATACCGACACGTCCGGCAGCACGATATTGAAGAGTTTGGCCACCACCGTCGTCACGCCGAGGAAATGCGTCGGCCGGGATTCGCCTTCCATGCCTTGGGACAGCTTTTCCTCGACGACATAAGTGCTGTACGGTCCTTCAACTTTGCCGGGATACATTTCCTCGTCCCCGGGAGTGAACACGACGTCCACGCCGGCTTGACGGCACAGCTTGAAATCACGTTTCAGGTCGCGGGGATATTTGGAAAAATCCTCCTTCGGCCCGAACTGGGCCGGGTTGACGTAAAGGCTCACGACCACGGTGCCGTATTTGCCGGAAGCCTGCCGAGCGCGTTGGACCAGGCTCAGGTGGCCGGCGTGCAAATAGCCCATCGTCGGCACCAACCCGATGTGTTTGCCGGCACGCTGCCATTGACGGGCCAGGCGCTGCATCGTGGCGATGGAACTGACAATTCGCATGGTGAGAGATTAACTGTGTCGCCTAAAACAAACAAGCCGCGCAGAGGGCTGCGCGGCTTGCGTAGGTGATGATTAAAATTTACCGGCGTTGGTGAGCGTCGCAGGCCCGGTCGATCGGGGCTTCGGGCACCAGATCGTTCGGTTGCACGACGTTGTTCGCGAGGATCCATGCCTCGACCTCCTCCCCGCTGATGTCGGGGAGCATGTGGCCGTCAATTTCGACGCAGGGACTCATCATCTGGCCGCTCTTCTCTACCATTTCCTGGCGCTGGGCCGGGTCGTTGATGATGTCGCGGTCTTCAAAGGGCAGGTCATATTTCTTGAGCACGGCGCGCACGCCGTTGCTCCAGCCGCAGGTCGGTTTCAAATAGGCGATAATTTTTGGTTTTTCCATAGGTTAGCAATAATTGGTTTACCAATGCCAATATATTGCCACATCCTTCCCTGACTGCAAAGGGGAATTATCGCTCGATTGCCGTTTGCCGCGCAGACAGGATCTTGCGTGAGGGGGTGTAATGGGCAATGAACTCGCGGTAAAATTCCGCAAAGGTGCCGGCGGCCAGGTGGGCGCGGGCGTCGGCCATGACTTTCAAATACAGGTGCGAGTTATGGACGCTCACCATGCGCAGGCCGAGGATTTCGTTCACGTTCAGCAGGTGCCGCAGATAGGCGCGCGTGAAATGCCGGCAGGCGAAACAGTCGCAGCCTTCCTCGAGGGGACGGAAGTCCGCCTTGTAGGCGCCGCCCTTGATGCCGAATGCGCCCCGCCGGGTGAATGCCGTGCCGGTGCGGGCCACCCGCGTCGGCAGCACGCAGTCGAACATGTCCACGCCCCGCGCAATCAATTCGATCATCTGCGCCGGCGTGCCGAGACCCATGGCGTAACGCGCCTTGTTGGCGGGCAAAAACGGCTCGGTGAATTCAATGGCCTTCAACATTTCCGGTTCCGGTTCGCCCACGCTCACGCCGCCGATGGCATAACCGTCGAAATCCATCGCGACCAGCGCCTGCGCGCATTCCTCGCGCAGCGCGGGATTGCTGCCGCCCTGCACGATGCCGAATACCAGCTGCCCCCCGGAACGGGGTTGCTCGCGACATTCCCGTGCCCACCGGATGGTGCGTTCGACGGCCAGTTTCTGTTCTTTGGCCGGCGCGTCGTGCGGCGGGCATTCATCGAACACCATGGCGATGTCCGAGCCGAGGACACATTGGATTTGCATCGCCTCTTTCGGGCCGAGAAACAGCGGCGAGCCATCCAGGTGCGAACGGAATTCGACGCCGTGCGGTTTGATTTTCCGGATTTTGGCGAGGCTGAAGACCTGGAAGCCGCCGCTGTCGGTGAGGATGGGCAGCTCCCAATTCATGAACCGATGCAGCCCGCCCGCGGCGCGGATGATATCGAGTCCGGGCCGGATATTGAGGTGATAGGTATTGCCGAGGATGATTTGCGTGCCCATCTCGACCAGTTCGCGCGGGTCGAGCGCCTTGACGCTGGCCTGGGTGCCGACGGGCATGAACACCGGCGTATTTACGACGCCGTGCGCGGTGGTGAGCCGGCCGAGGCGCGCCTTGGTGTGCGCGTCCGTTTTGAGCAGTTCAAACATTTCACGAAGGTTTAATCAAAATGGCGCGGTTGAACACAAGATTTTGAGGCTGGTTGACGCCGGTTTACAAGTTGTCCGCCAGCGGCAACAAATGCCTTGCCTCGATCAGCAAGATCCACCACCAGCTCAGGAGCACGCCGCCGCGCAAATAGAACGAGAGCGCCAGGAAGCCCGTGACGACACGGCCAGCCAGAAGTGCCGCAAACATTGGATCTGGAATCGGGGTCGGGGTGTGTCGGATTTTAATGGCCAGGACCAGGACGCCAAACAGGACGGTCAAGCCCGTGGCCACCCATCGATTTTTAAACAGCCGGATGAGCCAGGCAAAAGGGGCGAAGACGAGGAATAACTGGTTGAAAGCCAGGGAAAACAGCACCAACGCAAACCACTGTTCCGGATCGGCCGGATAATCTCCCGGAATTTTCAGCCGGAGCGAGGGGTCGAGGAACAGGTGAAGCCCGGCGGCAGCGGCGATTCCGGCCACGGTCACCATGGCGAACAGGCGGGGTTCCAGTTTGAGAGTGAAGACCGGCCGCTGGGTGTAGGGCGTGTGCCAGGCAAAGACAAAGCCCCAAAGAACGATGGCGCAAAAGAAAATGACGGCCTCCAAATACCAGATGGGAGCGGAACGGTTTCCCCAAAGCGACAGCCGGGGATAACATGCCAGGGTCGTGGTCAGGGCGGCAAGGCCGGCCAGTTTCAAGGTCCGGGGTTGGACGAGATGGCGCACGTTTTTTGACTGACCGGGATGGTTACCGGCTGCCGAGTTCGGCAAACGAAATGTCCGCCAGCAAATCACCGGCAATTTTTTCCAGTTCAGCCTTCAATGCGGCCACGTTGCAGCCGTCGGGCAATTGCAGCCGGGCATTGGCCTTGAACAAAAGCTCGCCGGACATGGGCGCGCTGACGCACTCGCTGAAAAATTCCTCGACGTTCACCCCGGCACCCGCCAAGGCACCGGTGATTTGTCGGACAATGCCCGGACGATCATGCCCGACGATTTCAAGCCGGGCCTGCCTGCCGGGTGTCGCGCTGGCGGTGGCCTCGCCGGGGCGGACGACGACGGTCAGGCCGCGGCCCTGCAGGGTTTGGAGGGCATCAATCAAGCTTTGCCGTTTCTCGACCGGAAGCTCGATACGCAGGATGCCGGCAAATTCGCCGCCGAGGCGGCACATGCGGCTTTCCAGCCAGTTGCCGCCATGTTCGGCCACCACGCGTGCGACCGATTCAACGAGGCCGGTGCGGTCCGGGCCGATAATTGTCATGACCAAGGGAACTTGCATGAGGTTTTGTTAACCCGTAACATGGCGGCTGGCAAGTGATTCTCCGGCGGGCGCAGACCGGTCTGGCTCCGGGAAAGAAAGGGGAACCGGTCGAAAGGGACGGGCGACCCTCAGGGCTGGCTGGTTATTCTCTCCCAGCTGATGCCCTGCGCGTTGGCGTACATGGAGAAGCACTTTTCGTTTTGAATCAGCACGGCGCGCACAACGCTGGAATCATCCGCGCGGCCCAGCTCCAGGATGCTGTCCGGGATGATGCCCATTTTTTTATGCGCGTAGAGAAGGGCGAACACCGCCTGCGCGGTCGCCGCATACGGCAGTTCCTTGTAAGCCCCTTCAATCGCGTCCTCAACGGCATCAGCCAGAAATTCCAGTTGATCCACCAAATGCGGATATTTGGGAGCATTGATTTGCGTAAATTCGAGTTTCCACTGCGGCAACTGGCGCAGAACTTTTTCCGCAATGACCGGCGTGATGGTCAAGGCGGCGCTGTTCACGAATTTTGCAATTTCGGGCATGACCTTCACACCTTATGCAAACCCCCGCGCCAGCGCAAAAGGAAAATTCATCAGGCCACACCCGCCTGTTTGAGCATCCGATGGAAGTCGTATTCCGGTTTGCGCGCCCGGCGTCCGCGCAGGGCGTTTGCCTGCTCGTCGCCGGCAAATCTTTCCGTCGCGGTATCCCAGGTGAGCTTGCGTTTGAGTTTCATGCTGATCCAGGCGGCGGCGCAGGCTTCCAGACTGCGGGCGGATTGTTGAATCGGCGCGATGGGCTGGCGGTTGGCGGCGATGCATTCCAGCCAGTTGCCGTGTTGCGATTTGCTCGGCATCCAAAGCACGGCGCTGCCGTCGACCGGCAAAAGAATTTTCTTATCACTGGCGCGCAAGGGCGGCAGGCTTTCAGTCGAGGCGGCCGCGGTGGGATCGCTGGCGGTGACTTTTTCCTCGCCGCGGGTGCAGAACACCCAGCCTTCGTCACCTTCAAAGCGGATGCCGGTTTCAAAGGTGTTGTCGAGGATCAGCTGCACCTTTTTGGGGTACAGCATTTCCACATGATACGTGGTGTGCACCGTCCACGCATCGTTGGTCATGAATTCGGCCTGCGCCTCTATCGTCAGCGGCCCGCCGAGTTCCTGGCCCATGGCCCATTGGGCAATGTCAACGTGATGCGCGCCCCAGTTCGTGATCATGCCGAGGCCGAAATCTTCCGTGGTGATCCAGCCGGGGCGGCCTTCGAAGCTGTTCTGCGGATGCCCGCGACGTTCCATGTAAGGCTGCTCCGGCGCCGAACCGAGCCAGCGTTCGTAATCCAGGTTTTCCGGCACCGGCATCGGCGCGGGCGCGAAGCCGCTGGCCTTGTCGAGACCGATGCCGATTTTAACGGTCTGCAACTGTCCGATGCGGCCGTTGCGGACGGCTTCGCTCGCCTTGCGAAAACTGCCCCACGGACGTTCCGAACGCTGCTGCGAGCCGGTCTGCAAAATGATTTTCTTCGCCGCAACCGCCTGGCGCAGCCCGATGGCCTCCTCGATGCTGTAGGTGACCGGCTTCTGGACGTAAACGTGTTTGCCGGCAATCGCCGCCTGAATCGCCAGGAGCGCGTGGGAATGGTCCGGCACCGTGACGACCACCGCATCAATGTCCGGTGACGCCAGCACGTCGTGATAATCGTGAAACGTTTTCACGGTCACGCCGGCCTCGCCTCGCTGCGCATAAAAATCCTCGGCCATCTTTTTGCCCGCGGTGAGGCGCCGGGCATCGAGGTCGCACACCGCCACTACCCGCGCCAGCGGCTCGGTCAAGACGTTGCCCAAGTCGCTGCGGCCCATGCGGCCACAGCCGATTTGCGCGACGTGAATTTTCTTGCTGGGCGCGTCAGCCCCCAGCAAACGCGCGGGGATGAGGTTCGGCAAAATGGCGAGACCGACCCCGCCGCGAACCGCGGCCCGGATAAAACTGCGACGTGATTGAATTTTCATATTGGGTTAGGGAAATTATTTAATTTGCCGGCAACGCGCGGATTTTTACGTTGCGGAAGGAAACCGCGCTGCCGTGTTCCTGCAGCAAGATGTGGCCGTCCGGCCATTCGCCGAAATTCGGGATGTTCTTGAATTTGCTTTCCGCCACGGCAGCGCGAAACGCCGGCGAGCCGCGCTCAAATTCAACCGTCTTTTCCCCGTTCAGCCAGAATTCGACGTGTTTGCCCTGCGACCGTATGCGCGCCTGATTCCATTCGCCGACCGGCATGACTTTTTTGTCCCCGGGCGCCGGAATCAAATCATACAGGGAACCCAGCGTGCGGTCACCATTGAGGCCGAGTTTGGCGTCCGGATGATGTTCGTCATCGAGAATCTGAAATTCCATCCCGATGGCCGAGCCGACGGCGGTTGGCACACCGGTCTTCGGATCCACGGGTGAAATATTTGGCTGCACAAAAATTTTTATGCCGCTGTTGCAGCCGGTCGTGGCCTTGAAATCCGCGACGAGTTCAAAATCGGCATAACGGTCGCGCGTGATGATGTCGCCGCCGGCCTGCGCCTCGGCGTTGCCGCTGGCAACAACGGAAAACTCGCCATCTTTGATGACCCAGCTCCGGGTTGGGAAGTCGTCCGATTTCGGGCTGCGCCAGCCGGCGGTGGTCCGGCCGTCCCAAAGCAACTTCCAGCCATCCGCTTTTTCCTGTTCGGTCAGCGTGTTGTTTTCGATTTCGTGGATGCGGATGTTGCGGAAGGAAACCTTCAAGCCCACCTTGTTGGTGGCATTGCCGACGCCATGGACCTGCAAGCCAATCACGCCGCGCGGGGTGAGGTTGTCGCATATTTCCGCGCGGGCCACGCCATTCAGCCACGTCTGGATGGACGGTCCGTTCGCGACGATGCGGATTTTATTCCATTCGCCGGGTTTGCTGATGGCGCGGCCCTGCTCGGAAAAGGCCACGCCTTGTCTGCCCTTCTCGCCGTCCGCCGGGAAAAGCCAGCCGCGTCGGGCCTCGTCGTAAATGCCCGCCGTCCACATGCGCCCGCGGGCCACGTCCATGTCGATTTCACACTGGTAACCATGGATGCGATCCGGCGGGAAAAAAATCTCCTTGCCCCCGATCATGTTGGTCGTTGCTTTGGGAAAGACCTCGCTGCGGATCTGCACGCCCGAATTCAACAGCGCATCGCACTTGTATTCCAGTTCCAGCTCGAAGTTGCCAAAAGTCTGCGTCGTGCAAAGAAAACTGTTGCCCGTGCCGGAGACGGATTCGCCGGTCAGCACGCCGGCCTCGACGGTGTATTTCGCCTGGCCGCTGTGTTCGAACCAGCCGTCAAGGTCTTTGCCGTCGAACAAGTCAACCCAGCCTTCCTGCGCGCGCAACGGCGCCGAGGCAAGCGTGATCAGGGTCAGGGCAAAAGAACACAGGCGGGTTGGTTTCATGGATGGCACAAGTTTGACTCATTATTTAGCAAAGCGTTTACGACACAATCATTTTCACCAGGTTGGCGTCCTGCAAATTCGGTGACGCGATGTCCGGTAAAACCAGCTTTCGTTGCGGCGCGGCAACTGTTAGAAATTCCGCGTGCAAGACCTCATCGCCAAAGCCGGGACGTTGCTGGAAGCGCTGCCGTATATCCAGAAATTCAACGGCGCGACGTTCGTGGTGAAATATGGCGGCAGTTTCATGGATTCGCCGGATGCCGGCGTCCGCGACAGCGTCGCCCGCGACGTCGTTTTTCTCGAAGCGGTCGAAATCAATCCCGTCGTCGTCCACGGCGGCGGCAAAGCCATCACCCGCGCCATGGAAAAGGCCGGGCTGAAGGCGGATTTTATCCAGGGCCAGCGGGTCACGGATGAAGCCACGGTGAAAATCGTGGATGAGGTTCTGTCGGGTGAGATCAATCCGGAGCTGGTCAAAACCCTCAAGGCACTCGGCGGCCGGCCGGTGGGTTTTGCCGGGCGGGACATTTTCAAATGCCGCAAGCTCTGGCTCGACGACCGGGAAAATCCGGGCCGGAAAATGGACATCGGATACGTCGGCGAAGTGGTCGAGGTCAACGTGGCGCCCTTGAAGGAATGCATCTGGTGCGGCTTCACGCCGGTCATCAGCCCGACGGCGCTCGGGGAGGACGGGAAGATCTACAACTGCAACGCCGACGTGGCGGCCGCACAGATCGCCATTGCGCTCAAGGCCCGGCGGCTGGTTTTCATGAGTGATGTGCCGGGGCTGTTGCGCGATCCGAAAAATCCCGACTCGATCATTCCCCACCTCCAGATCGGCGAGGTGGAGGGGTTGAAAAAGTCCGGCGTGATCGACCGGGGCATGATCCCGAAGGCGGACAGCGCCGTAGCGGCCATCCAATCCGGCGTCGAAAAGGTTTCGTTCGTGGACGGCCGGGTGCCGCACGCCGTGCTGCTGGAAATCTTCACCGACGAAGGCGTCGGGACGGAAGTTGTTCTCTGATTAAGGGATGCATTCACATTCAAAGAATGTATTTGGGTTTGACTTTGAAATGCAGCCGGTTCGAATTGTCTCGATATGCGCCTCCATTCTTTTGTTCTTTTAACAGTGTTGCTCGTTGCGCTTGAGGGTTGTTCTCGCAGCAAAGAGGGAAGCAACTATCAACATGTTTCAGACGACGATGCTGCGATGAATGCAGCTATTGCGAAAGCCAAGGCCGCATCGGGCGATTTTGTAAAGGCATTTCATGCGCAAAAGCCGGGAACAAAAGATTTCTTCGTGAAGAAGCCATATCCAACTCCATCCGGTGAGGTCGAACACATGTGGATTGAAGTAACGGAGGAAAACAACGGCACTTTGAGCGGCATCGTGGACAATGACGCTGAAGAAACGCGCGAAGTTAAAAATGGACAAAAGGTTACTTTGAGTATTTCGGAAATCAGCGATTGGAAATATGTGGACGGCAAAAAACTCATCGGTGGTTACACGATACGGTATTTCTATGATAAGATGACCCCCAAGGAAAAAGAGGAATTCATCAAGGAAACCGGGTTTGAAATGTGAAAGGGAATGATTTCCATTTGTGATTTGCATCTCATTGCCAAATCAGTCGGATGGTAATGAATTGAAGCCGGCCACATTTTATGCGAATCTCCTATAGTGAATAACCAAGCCGCCTACATCTTGCGCGAGAACACCGGAACCTCCGGGATTGTGGAGTCCGCCCGCGCCGCGGTGGCCACGCTGGCGGAACATGACATTCCGCATCTGATTGTCGGCGGGCTGGCGGTGCAGGAGCATGGCTATCCGCGGGTGACCATTGATGTGGATATCGTCGTGCCCGACGTGCTGGAGGCGGTGCAATGGCTCACGGCCAGCCTCACTGGGCCGTTTTATCGGGTGCCGGGTGTTCACGATCGCGTGGAAGACCGGCGCAACGGAGTGTTGATTGATCTGCTGCCGGCAGGGAAGGTTTTGAAAGGCGGCTGCAAGGTGCCGTTTCCGCAACCCACCACCGTGGCCGAACAGTTCCAAATCGTAAAACTGGAGGAACTCATCGCGCTCAAGCTCGACAGTTGGGCTGGCAGTCCGGCCAGACGTCTCAAGGATAAGGCGGATGTGAATGAACTCATTTTGCGCCGCAAACTTCCGCGCGACCTGGCCGTCCATCCCGCGGTTTGTGCGCTCTACACGGAAACCTGGGACGCCTTGCAGTCGGAGAAATAAATTTCTTGTGTCCCGGGGGCAGCTTTGGGATTAAAACAATCCGCCGATGAAAGAAATTGTTCCGCCATCACCGCCGCCTCTCGTGCATAACCAGTTCGAGTCGGTGCGCGAATTGTTCAGCCTAAACGTCGTGCCGAGCTACGGCCGCTTCGAGCTCGTGTTCAGCCACGGCGCCGGCAGCTATTTGTTTGATGTGGCGGGCAAGCGCTATCTCGACCTGGGCGCCGGCATCGCGGTGTGCTGCCTGGGCCATGCGCATCCGGCCATCACCGAGGCGCTGGTCGAGCAATCGCGGAAACTCATCCACGTCTCGAACCTGTATTTCACCGAGCCGCAGGGCCGGCTGGCCGCCGAACTGGTCAAACGCATCGGGGCGGGCAAATGCTTTTTCGCCAACAGCGGCGCGGAAGCCAATGAAGGGCTGTTCAAGCTGGCGCGGAAATTCGGGCACGACGAAGGCCGGTTTGAAATCCTGACGGCGACCAACTCCTTTCACGGACGCACACTGGCCGGCATCGCCGCGACCGGGCAGGAGAAGGTCAAAAAAGGCTTTGAACCGATGATGCCCGGTTTCCGGCATGTTCCGTTCAACGATCTCGAGGCGGCACGCAACGCGATTTCGCCTGCGACCGTTGCCATCATGATTGAAGGGGTGCAGGGCGAAGGCGGCGTCACGCCGGCCACGCCCGAATACCTGCTCGGCCTGCGCGCGTTGTGTGACGAGAAAAAATTGCTGCTGCTCCTGGATGGCGTGCAGTGTGGCCATTATCGCACCGGCCGGTTCCAAAGTTTTCAGCGGATCCTGGAAAATGTTCCCGGCGGCGAAACCTTCCTGCCCGACGGCCTTTCCATGGCCAAGTCACTGGGCGGCGGCTTTCCCATCGGCGCGTTCTGGGTGCGGTCGCCGTATGCCGATCTGCTCGGGCCGGGCACGCACGCCTCGACGTTCGGCGGCACGCCGCTCGCCTGTGCCGTGGCGCTCAAGGTGCTCGAAGTCATCGAACGGGAGCGGCTGGACGAGCATGCCCGCAAACTCGGCGAATGGCTTAAACGGGAATTGGAACGGCTGGCGGCCACCTATCCGCAGGTGGTCAAGCGCGCCCGCGGCCTGGGCTTCATGCTCGGCCTGGAACTTGCGGAAAAAATCCCCGCGCTGGCCGGGAGCGACAAAACTGCGGCGGTGCAGGTGGTGAACCGCCTGCATCAGGCCGGCGTGCTCACGATTCCGGCAGGCACGCAGATCGTGCGCCTGCTGCCGCCGCTGAATCTGAAACCGCAGGAAGCTGGCGAAGGCATCAGCAAAATCGAGGAAGTCATCAGGTCGCTCGTCTGATTGGTTTGGCATGACCCGCGCCGCGCTCAAACATCTGGCTGCGAATGATCCGGTGATGCGGCGGCTCATCCGCGAGTTCGGTGCGTGCGGGCTGGCGCCCGAAACCCGGCGGTCGCCGTTCCAGTCGCTGGTGCTGGCAGTTGCGCACCAGCAACTCAACAGCCGGGCGGCGGCCAGCATTCTCTCCCGTTTCAAAAAACTGTTCCCGGGGCGCCGGTTTCCGCGGCCGGAGGATCTGGCTTCAGTAACGGACGCGCAAATGCGCGCCTGCGGATTTTCGTTTGCCAAAATCGCCTCGATCCGCGACATCGCGGCAAAAACGCTGGCCGGCGTGGTGCCGGCGTCGCGGCACATTGTGAAATTGTCCGACGATGAGGTGGTTGCGCGGCTCACGGAGGTCCGCGGGGTGGGCCGCTGGACGGTGGAAATGCTGCTGATTTTTCAGCTGGGCCGTCCGGATGTTTTGCCGGCGGATGATTTTGGCGTGCGCAGCGGTTTTCGACACGCCTATCGAAAGCGCGGGATGCCGAAGCCGAAGGCACTGCTCGCGTTCGGTGAACGCTGGCGCCCGCATCGCACCACCGCGGCCTGGTATCTCTGGCGCGCGGCGGATGGGGCGAAGAAATAGGGTCTTGATTTGTTGGTAGGGACATCGCGCTGCGATGTCTCCGCCCGCGCAATAGTGGGCGGAAGCGTTGCGCCGCTGAACGCGGCACGGACGGCGCAGCGCGCCGTTCCTACCTGTTGGGCCGCTGCCAGTGCGTAAAAAGGAGTGACGTCCAGCCAAACTTTGGTTAATAGGTTTTCTTTGGGCGAATTCCCCGAAACTTGAAAGATGAAACATTTGTTGTCATTGCAAAAACTGCCGCGGGCGGATTTTGAAAAAATCCTGCGCGACGCGGTCGGGTTCAAACGCGATCGCGGCCAGCATAAAACCCAGCCGCTGGCCGGCCGGACCTGGGTGTTGATATTTTCCAAATCGTCCACGCGCACGCGGGTCTCGTTTGAAGTCGGCATCCGCGAACTCGGCGGCCAGGCGCTGTTTCTGAATCCCAACGACATTCAGCTGGGCCGGGGCGAGCCGATCAAGGACACCGCCCGCGTGCTGGGCCGCATGATTCACGGTGCGGTCATCCGCACCTTCGCGCAAAGCGACGTCGAGGAGTTCGCCGGATTTTCCGGCGTCCCGACCATCAACGCGCTGACGGACGAGGAGCATCCCTGCCAGATCCTCACGGACATTTTCACGTTCCAGGAAAAGCGCGGGCCGATTGCGGGCAAAGTGGTCACGTTCATTGGCGATGGCTCCTGCAACGTGGCGGCCTCATGGATTTTTGCCGCGGCGAAACTTGGATTTGAACTGCGCATCGCCGCGCCCAAAAAATTCCAGCCCGCGGCCGGGTTGATGAAGCGGGCGGGTGGAAAGGTGGTTTGCACCGAGGATTTGTCAACCGCCGCCAAAGGCGCGGACCTGCTTTACACCGACGTGTGGGTCTCGATGGGCAAGGAAGCCGAGTCCGGCGAACGCGCCAAAAACCTGGCTGGTTATCAAATCAATGAAAAGCTCGTGAAGCTGGCCAAACCGGGCGCGCTGGTGATGCATTGCCTGCCGGCGTACCGGGGCAAGGAAATTGACGAGGCCACATTCGAGGCGAACGCCGACACGATTTTCACGCAGGCGGAAAACCGGTTGCACGTGCAGAAGGCGGTGTTGAATTGGGCGGTATCGTAGTTTGCGTAGCGGCGCTCTACCGGGACCCCGCTACGAGGCATATTGCCGCAGATATTTCAACGCGACCTTGAGATCCTTGGGCCAGGGCGCGGCGATGGTCACGGTGGCGCCGGTGACGGGATGCGGGAGGCTCAGTTCTTCGGCGTGCAGCGCGGCGCGCGCCAACAAGGGACGTTCCTCATGTCCCGGCTTGAGCCGGTAATTCGGTTTGAGGCGCGACAGCCAGAGCGGTTTGCCGCCGTAAAGTCCGTCGCCGACCAGGGGCAGGCCGACATGCCGCAGGTGGACGTGGATCTGGTGCGTGCGGCTGGTCAGCAGCCGGCACTTGAGGAGCGTGTAGCTGTGACGCGGAAAGTTTTCCAGCACTTCAAACTGGGTTTTCGCCTGCTTGCCGGTTCTCGAATCCACGCGCATCAGGCCGGGGTTGAGCGGATGCGGCGCGATTTTGGCGTCCACGGCAAACTGGGTTTCCGGGCGGCTGCCGCTGACGAGGGCGACATAGGTGCGTGCGGGTTTTTCCGAGCCAAACAGGTTGGCGAGGGCGATGAGGGCGGGTTTGTTTTTGGCGAGCAGGAGCACGCCGCTGGTCTCGAAGTCGAGCCGGTGCGCGTTCATCAAATAATCCAGCCCGCGTTCGCGCGCCCAGGGTTTGCCACCGGCGATGGCGGTGTGGAGCAGCCGCATTAAATTGGTCCGCTCCGGGTCGAGGCGGTCGGGCGAGGTCAGCAGCCCGGCGGGTTTGTCGAGCGCCAGCAGGTGGTCGTCTTCAAAGAGCACCGGGATTTCCCAAAACTCGCGGGTGTCAGGCGAGGAGAGTTTGATGGCCGCGCTCACTTTTTCCTTCACCGTGGTTTTGCCGTTGGTCCGGATTCTAATCGGGGCCGCGGACGATTCGGATCTAGTTTGCCGTGCCGGGGGCGAATTGCTGGCGAAAGACCGGGGTGTTGCGCAACTGGCGGTTGCCTTCGAGGTTGGCCCACTGGTTGAACGCCTCGGCCGAACGCTCCCGGCGGAACTCGGCAAGATATTGGGGCAGGTCGGAATTCATCTTTGCCTGGTCCACCGGCAGGCGTGACTGGATATAGACGATGAAGCCGCCGTCACCGGTCGTCTCAAAATCGCTCGTTTTCCCTACCGGCGTGGTGAACGCCGCCTGTTTGAGTTGATTCAGTTCCGCCCGGTCGCCCAGCTCCGGCAATTCCCGGGTGCTCAACGAAAACGCCGGCAACGCCAGCGGCTGCAAGCCGGCGCTGACACACAGGGTCGCGAAACCGCGATCCGCCGTCCTGCCGGTCAGGGTATGAACAAAATTTGTTCCGGCCCGCCGGGCGAGCTGGATCGCGGCGTGCAATTGATAGTCCCGGGTGACCCGGCTGCGGATTTGCTCCAGCGGCGGGATTTCGCTGGGAATTTGTTTGCCGTAGGCGAGCACGTAAACGGCGTCCGGTCCGGCCACCGGTCCGGCGAAGGGTTCATCGGGCGTCAGCCCAAAGGCGGCTTTGATGAAGCCCGGCGGGGCGGTGAATTCTTCCGGCCCAAAATCGGCGGCAAAGGGCGCCGTGACGTGGACGGCCAATCCTTTTTGTCTGGCCATGGCGGCGAGATTGTCCGGTCGCGCGGGCTCCTGGCCGAACACGGCGCTGGCGAATTCGTTCGCCTGCAGGCGCGCGTCGTTTCCGGCGCGGGCCCGGATCAATTCTCCGCGGATTTTATCCTTCGCCTCGGCGGGCGACTTGGAATTTTCGTAATCCGCGCCGGCCTGGCGGAAATAGGTTTCCACCACCGCGTCGAAATTGGTTTTGGCCCATTCGGCCCTGGCCTGCGCGAGAAAATTCGACACTTCAAACGTGACATAGCTGACCTGCACGCGGTCGGGCAACCGGTATTCCGCGAGGTAATTCGTGTAAAATTGCGCGACGGCGGCGGGGTTGGCGGTGACGGATGTCAGATAATTCGAAGCGGAGAAGAAAACAATCTGGGCGGAGAGTTCCTGGTGATCGCGCTGGTAGGCGGCGGCGACTTCCCGCGGGGTGATGAACTCTCCGGTCAGGCCAACGGCCTGCTGCAATTGTTCCAGGACCAGGTATTGCCGGACAAAGCTTTCAAAATCCTGGGCGGTCAGGCCTTTCGGCTGCAAAATTCGTTGCACGAATTCCTCCAGCGGCACGGGACGGCCGTTGCGGCCAAGCGAGCGGAGCATCTCATTGGCGACCGTGACCACGGCGTCGTCGCCGACATGAATGCCGAGGTCCCGGGCTTTTTGAGCGAGCATCAGGCGGACATAGGTTTCCCGTTCCATAACGGCCTCGGAGAATTCTGGATTTTTATCCGGCCATTCGAAATTGGAACGAAACCAATAGGAAAGCAAAAACCCGGCTTGCGCGTCCCGATAGTCATCCGCCGTGATTTTTTTGCCGTAAATCGTGCCGTAATTGTCGCTGATCGCCCGGCCGCCGCCTCCGCGTGAGGGACCTGATCCCATGAAGAAGACAAAGGTGATGGCGGTGATGCCCATGACGACGATTAACAGCCAGCGGTGTTTTCGGAAAAATCTAAACATAACTTTGAAACAAAAAGCTTAACCGGCCCGGCCAAGGGCGGTCAAACGCAAAAGCGCGGTGATTCAGCCCGTTTTCAGCCAGCGGGCGGCGTCCGCCGCCGCGTAGGTGATGAGAATGTCCGCGCCCGCGCGGCGCATGGCCAGCAGGCTTTCCAGCGTCACGGCGCGCTCGTCAATCCAGCCGTTGGCCGCCGCCGCCTTGATCATGGCGTGCTCGCCGCTGACCGCATAGGCGGCGGTCGGGTAACCGAATTCTGTTTTGACCCGGTAAATCAGGTCCAGGTAGGCCAGCGCTGGTTTGACCATGACAATGTCCGCGCCTTCCTGGAGGTCGAGCGCCACTTCACGCAGGGCTTCATTGGCATTGGCGGCGTCCATCTGGTAGCTGCGCCGGTCGCCGAATTTCGGGGCGGACTCGGCGGCTTCGCGGAACGGGCCGTAATACGCGGACGCAAATTTTGCCGCGTAGGACATGATGGGGGTGTCGGCAAACCCGGTGCGATCCAGTTCCGTCCGGATGGCGCGGACACGGCCGTCCATCATGTCGCTGGGTGCCACCAGGTCCGCGCCGGCTGCGGCGTGGCTGGCGGCAGTCCGCGCCAGCAACTTTAGCGACGGGTCATTCAGGACTTTCCCGTCTTGCACTACGCCGCAATGCCCGTGCTCCATGTATTCGCACAGGCACACGTCGGTGATGACGAGCAGGGAGGGCAGTTCCTTTTTCAGGAGCTGCACGGTTTTTTGGACGATGCCGTTTTTGGCGTAGGCGCCGGAAGCTTTCACGTCTTTTTTATCCGGAATGCCGAACAGCAGGACCGCCGGAACGCCCAGCGTGTGGGCGCGAATGGCTTCGCGCAACAGTTCATCGGACGAAAGCTGAAACACGCCAGGCATGGCGTTGATGGGGCGGCGGACTTTTTTGCCGGAACGCGCGAACAACGGCAGCACGAGCTGTGAGGCCTGCAGATGCGTTTCCGCCACAAGCCGTCGCAACGCGGGTGACCGGCGCAAACGGCGCGGGCGAAAGGCGGGAAACTGTCCGATGACGCTCAAGTTCATGGAACCAGTTTAGATCAGCCGGGCGGTCTGCAAAGCGCAAAGTGCGCCCGGCAGCCGCCCGGCTTGGGATTTCCCCACCCCAAATTCTATGGCCCCCAGAAGACACCGCCGCTTTCGTTCTGGTTGAGGAAAAAGCCGCCGCCGGTATTTTGCTTTTGGAGCACGATGCCTTTGAAAGGAATCCATTTGTCCGTTGTCGGATCCTGGGCGTTGCCGCTGAAGGTGCCGTTGGCGGGGTTGATCGTCAGCTGAAGGCCATTGTCGCTCGAATTGATGATGGTATTGTTGTTATTCAACTGGATCTGGTTGGTGAAACTTTGAGCCAGCGCGCCGTCGGTCAGCGCCACGTTGCCATTGGCCAGATTCAACACCGGCTGGCCGGCGGGCGGTGGCGTGTATAGCGAGCCGATCGGTGCGGTCACGACAGCAAAACCGTAGGTAAAGGCCGTCATGGTCGGCTGCACCGGGCGTATCCAGCTCAGCCAGCCATTAATATCGCCGGCCGTTGAATTCGAAAAGGTCAGCCAGCCCAGGATGGAACCCCGGCTGTAGGGGTACAGCGGCTCGTACAGCGCCCACTGCCCGGATTTGGAAAGGGTGGTGGACTGCGAGAACGATGTGCCGTCGGCCAGAATGCCGTTTACGGTCACGAGTCCGGCCGTGTTCACAGTCACGGTGCCGTAGCCGTCTCCAGCGGGAATTTGGGTGGCACCGGGTGTGCCGGGAATGACCAATGTATAAGTGCCGGCCTTCGGACACGGGTTTGTGGCGGCGTTGAACACATTACGATTGGCGGCCAGCCCGGCAACTGCGAACGAGTTGTCGCCCGGGCTGACGGTTCCGGTGATTTGATCCGAATTGCCCGTCAGGTCGGCATGCAACTGCACAGCCAGTGCGCTCATGATGCCGCGATTGACGGTGGTCGTGGCATCGCCGCTCACATCGAACAGGCCGCTCATGGACCAGGTGGAGGCGCCGATATGCACGCTGCCGGTGAAGGCTCCCGAAGCCGCCAGCGTGAAGTTGACAAAGCCGGAACCGATCTGGACCACGCCGTTGGTATCATAAAACAGCCCGTTATAGGTTCCGGCCACGGGATTGAACGGCGTGGGAACGAAATTGGCCTGCAGCACGAGATTGCTCACCATGACAAAAGTCAGTGCCGGCGTGGTGGAGTAAATGCCACCGTTCCATTTCGACAGCACATAACCGGCGCCGGGCTGGGCGGTCATGGTATAGCTCTTGCCAATCTGGAGCGATTGCCCGTTATAGTTGGGTGAAACGGTCCCCGAGCCGATGATTTGCACCACGATGGGCGTGTTCACGACGTAAGTGACGCTGGCCAGGTTGGTGGTCGAATGATTGCCGCTGGTGTCCACCGCGAAAACGCGCAACTGGTTTGGGCCGGGAACCAGGCTGACATTGGCCGTCCAATTGTTTGTCCCAGCCGCCGCCAGCCAGGCGCCGCCATTCAACTGATACCAGACACTCTGCACGGCGCCGTTGTCCGTGGCACTGCCCTGGCAGGCCAGGGCCGCAGCCGTCACATTCTGGCCGTTGGACGGTTTGGTGATGCTGACGGTGGGGGCCTGAACATCCGTAAAATTCGCGGTGAGCGTCAGGCCATATTTCATGACGAACGTAATCGTGGCCGCGTTGGTTGTCTGGCCGCCGGTCCAGCCACTGAATACAAATCCGGACGCCGGCGCGGCGGTCATGGAGTAGGTCTTGCCGGTTTGCAATACCGCGCCATTGTAATTGGGACCGGTGGATCCCTTGCCGATGATCTGGACTGTCATCACCGCGGTGGCGGGATTGGTCACGGTGAGCGTGGCCACTTGGCTGGTGATGGAGCCCGAGTTGTTGGTGATCACGACCGAGTAACGGCCGGCGTCGCTGGTGGTGGCGTTGACAATGGCGAGCAGGCTGCTTTGCGTGCCGGCCAGGTGGGTGCTTTCAACAAGATTGATGCCATTCCTGCGCCAGTGATAAACCAGCGGCGCGCTGCCGGTGGCGGCCACGGAGAATTGGGCGTTCTGCCCCTGATAGACAAATTGATTCGCGGGCTGGGCGGTGATCGCGGGTGGAGTCAACACCGCGTTGACGGTCAGCGTGGCGCCGGCACTGGTGGCGGTGCCCAGGCTGTTGCTGACGATGACCGAGTAGGTGCCCGCATCGGTGGTCTGGACGCTCGGAATGGTGTACGTGGCGCTGGGGGAATTGATGAGCAGCGTCGCGCCCTTGAACCACAAATAACTCAAGGGTGTCGCGCCCGTGGCAACCACGGTGAAGGTGGCGCTCTGGTTTACGTTCAACGACAGGCTGCCCGGGGAGGTGACAATGGCCGGCGCGGTCGGCAGCGCATTCACCGTGAGGGTGGCGCTGGCACTGGTGGCGGTGCCCAGGCTGTTGCTGACCACGACAGAATAACTTCCGGCGTTGGCGGATTGAGCGCCGATGATGGTCAAAGACGAATTCGTCTGGCCATTCAGGAGAGTTGTGCCGAAATACCAGTAATAGGCCAGGGGTGCCGTGCCCGTCGCGACCACGGAAAAAACGGCATTTTGCCCCTGGGTAACCGATTGGTTTGCGGGCTGGGTGGTGATACCGGGAGGCGAACCGTTGAGGGACGGCGAGATGTTCATGGTCAGGGTATTGGAGGTGGTCTCGCTGGGTCCGGCGTTGGCTGAACTTTTTGCGGTCAGTGGCACCTTATAAGTGCCGGTCACCGTCGGCGTCCCGCTAAGTTCCCAGAATGATTTGCCATTGGTGCCGACCAGGCTGATGCCGGAAGGCAGATTTGCGGCTGACCAAAATCCGGCCTGGTTTGGGGCGGTAATCAGCCGCATGACAAAGGGCGTTCCCTGAACAATATTCGTCGACAGCGGGCTGGTGATTACGGTGGATGCTCCGGAGACGGCCTGCACACCACCCAGAGCCGCGGCCATGCCGGCGGCCCAGCGAAAGACGATGGCCAGGACATCCGCAGAGGCCTGGGCCGCCGGCAAAGCGGCCCGGGCGATGGGCATGATTTGAAGGGCCGCGGCCAGCAGCAAGGCCGGCAGCCGGAATAGCTGTGCGATTTTCTGGTTCATAAAATGTCTAGTTGTTGGCGGTGATGGGATGATTGCCCGCCCGCGTTTCGGGCGCGCCGGGATGCAAGACCACCAGGGTGGGCAGTCCGATGACGCCAAATTCATCGAGCACGGGTTTCAGTGCGGGATCGTTGAGCCGCTCGGCTTCAAACTGGACGAAGACATAATCATTGAGCCGCTGGCGCACGGTATTATCGTGCAACGTGGTCAGTTCCATGGCGGTGCAGTTTTTGCACCAGCTCGCCCAGAAATCCACCAACACGGGCTTCCCGGTGTGACGCGAGGTTTCGAGGGCGGCGCGGAGTTCCTTCACGCTGTCGCCTCTGGCGGCGAGAACCATTCCGGGGTGGTTGAACCCCGACAGGCTCAACCCCAGCCAGCCGTACCAGCCGGCGAAAACGAGAATGATGACCCCGAAAGCATATTTGACACGCGTCATCCAGGTGCCCGGTTTGGGCAGAAAGGACAGCCCGGCCCCGGCAAACGGCCAGGGCAACGCCATGCCGAGGCCGAGGACAAAAGGCAGCAGCAGGCCGGAAAAATTTCCCCGCTGATATTGCGTGGTGGCGAGCAGCAACACGGAGATCACCACCGGAGCCACACACGCCCCGGCCAACAATGCGGAAATCAATCCCATGGTTGGCGCAGCGATGAAAGCGCTGCGGTTTTTGCCCGGGGTGCCAGTGCGCTGAAACCGCGAGAGATCAATCACGATGCGGTCGAACATGGCCAGGCTGAGCACGATGAAGACTGCGGCGATGGAGAAGTTGAACCAGGGCGAGGAATTCAAGGTGCCGAACTTCGCTCCCGTCAAGACCACCACCAGACCCAGGCTGCCGTAGGCCAGGGCCATGCCGGCACCGTAGGCGGTGCCCAGCGCAAAGCCGCGCCGCCGGCTGCCGGTTTGCGCCCCCGCGCCGATGATGGCGAGGTTGATGGGGATCATCGGCAGGATGCAGGGGGTGAAATTCAGCGCCAGACCGCCGAGCAGGATCAGGCCAATCGTCGCCAGGGTGCCCAGCCCCGCAAAAGCGCCCAAGGCATTTTCGGCCGCCGCGGTGGCCCGGCTGGTTCCGTTGAGAAAATCAATAAACCGCTGGCTGTTCAGGAATCCGGAAGTTCGTCCAATGACCTGAAAGCCGCTGAGCAAAGCGGTATTGTTGTTGGCCGCCACATTATCATCGGGCGTGTCTTCGACGCTCGCAATGGAGTAATCCGGATGGATGAGCCATTGGTGGGTTTCAGGAAAACGACATTCCTCGTCACTGCAACCATGGAGGTCCACCGTTAGCGATGTGTCCTTGGTGAACCCGGCGGGCAACGGACTGGTGGCCACGAAATCCTGCAGGTACATGGGTTTGCTCTTGCCGCTGAACTTGTCGGTCACGGATGTAGGGGCCGGCAGGGTGAAAGGCATTTTTTGGCCGGCCAGTTCGAAGTTCAGTTCGTCGGCATAAAGATGATGGTGCTCCGGCACGCGAAAGCTGAGCGAAAGTGCTGGCACGCCGGCGTTGGTTGTAATCTTCGGGGTGACCACGAACGGACTGGCCTCTTCAGTTTGCGCGTGGCTGCATGCCGACGAAAGGGCGAGCACGCCGCCGGTCAGGCACGCGAGCAGCCGCGCCGGACGGAAGTTAAGGGCGCTGCCGCCCACCAGAGATAATGGTTTTAGTTGCATCCGCATCCTCCTCCTCCCACGCCCCGTCCGCCCGAAGCCGCCTCGCGCGAGAACCACATGTGTTCGGACATGCTGCCGCCGAGCGGGTTGCTGGCGGTCATCGCCGGGTCGGCCAGATTGCCGCGCTCCCAGGGTTGCACATTCACGCAACCGGTCAGCAGACCGGGCGCAGCCAGCAAGGCCAGCCATAACAGGTGACGGGTTTTCATGGGTCGTTTTGATTTGGTTTATTTGAGCAGGGCTTCAATTTCCTCGGTGTATTGCTTCCGGGTTTCTTCACCTTTGAAGCCCCGATGGAAGGCATGGATCTTACCGTCGCGGTCGAGGAGAAAGGAGCTGGGCATCGTGGGAATTTTGACCTGGGACACAAGTTTGTTGCTGGCATCGCGCAGGACGACGAAGGTCGCCGGGTGGGTCTTCAGGAAGTCGTCCATGTCCGCCTTGTTCTTGTCCACATTGATGGCGATGATGACCAGCCCTTTGCCGGCGTATTGCTTGTACAATTCCTCCATGACGGGAAACGATTCCTGGCAGGGATGGCACCAGGACGCGAAGAAGTCCACCAGCACCACCTTGCCTTGAATGTCCGGCACCGTGCCTTCGAGGCCGAATTGATTGAGGTTGGGGAAGGCATCGCCTTCCTTGAGTGGCGCGGCCACGGCGAGAAAAGCGCCGAGAAGCTGCACGGCCAGGATTGGGATGAGTTTGGTTTTAGTCATGTTTTTTTTGTTGTATGAGGTGTTCATAGAATCGTGGGGTTATAAAGTTGCCCTGTTGGGTGAGGATGGCGCCGGAAGCGCCGTGATAACCGTTAATCAAATGAAAGCCCTCCTGCGGGCCGAGAATGAACGCCGTGGTGGACAGGATGCCGGCGATGGTGCAGGTGGACGCTACAACATTCACCACCTGACAGCCGTTGCGGACGGGATACCCGGAACGCGGATCAATAATGTGCCCGTAACGCTGTCCCTGATAAATAAAATGACGCAGGTAATCGCCGGAACTGGCCACGGCGTGATGGGTCACCGCCACGCTGCCCCAGCAGGAGCCCGGGTTTTTGGGATTCTCGAGCCCCACATGCCAGGCCGGCCGGCCGGTCGGATGCCCCTGCACCCGTATGTCCTGGCCGAAATCCACCAGGACGTTTTCGACCCCGTATTGCGCGGCCAGGGCCACCACCATGTCCACGGCGTATTCCTTGCCAATGCCGCCGAGGTCCAGACACATGCCGGTTTGCGGCAGAAAGATCGCGCCGCGCCGCCGCTGGACCTTCTTCCAGCCGGTCAATTCGCGCGCGGCTTGCAGGGTTTCCTCGGCCGGCACCACCGGGGGATTGGCCTTCCAGTTCCAAAGGCGGATCAACGGCAGCGTCGTGGGATCAAACGTGCCGTTGGTCAGGAAAAAAAGATCGTTGCACAAATTAAACAGCCGGTCCGTTTCTTCATCCACTTCCACCCACATTTTGCCCGCGGCCGCATTGATGAGACTGATCAGGCTGTCGTTCAGGAACCGTGAATACCGGGCCTCGAAATCCGCCACCCAGTTTAACGCCTGGTTGAGATATTCATTGGCCGCCTGGCGCGTCGGTTCCACCAGGCAGATGCGGCAGCGCGTGCCCATCGCATGGAATGTCAGAGTGGAAAGCCCCTGCTCCTCGTTCACCACGGCGGACTGGCGCACCCGCTCACGCACGGCCATGTTTGAATTCAAAACCATATCGTCAGGGTTCCGGTAAAAACGTTGGCGGTGGGATATTGGCCGGGATTGGTCACCCCGTCGGTGCCACACATTTCATAGTGTTTGTAGGCAACTTCGAGGGAAACATGCTTCTGCACCTGCACGCTCAAGCTGATGCCGTAGGTGTAGGAATAGAGCGCGGAGAGACGGTAATCGGACGAATAATACTGCGGTGTCGGATACACCGTTGGATTGGTCGGGTCGCCGGGAAATTCCGTCCCGTAAAAATTAGCTGCTGTCTGGGTATAATACCGGAACAGCGGCGAAAGAATCGCGTGCTTGCCAATTTTCTGGTTCCACTGAAGGCTCGCCGTGTGGGCTACAATGCCATAACTGTCATGATAAAACCGGTACGAAAGCTCGGCCGCGCCCTTCAGCGGCTCGAAGTAGTGTTGACCGGACACAAACACCACCTGCCGGAACTTGTAATCCGGCCGGAGTTCTGGAAAAACGGTGGGCGGATTGCCGAGCGGGAAATCCATGAACAACACTTTTTTGTACGGGTCGCTCAAATATCCATCCGAATAACCGATGGTGAGATTCGCGCCGACGATGGTGTTCTGGTCAAGCACCTGGGAAATTCCCAGGAGTCCATCGGTCGAGCCTTTGTTTCTGGGAACGACGATGGAAGGATCCTCGCCGGGATTGGGCAGAACCTGGTCAAAGTTGTGGCTGATGCCATAGGAAAGCGTCGTGTTCTTTTCGTTGAAATCAATGGAGTCATTCAGGGAAAGGCCCAACGAACGGTAGTCGTGTTCCTTGCTGTAGGAAAATTGGGGCGACAACGTGTTGTTGCCGAACTTGAAATTTCCAGTCATGGACCCGGCGTAGCGATGATCATGCATCTCCGCAGTGGGTACCGTGGTGGACGGGGCAACCGGCGGCGGCCCGGTGGGGGTCGCACCCGAAATGGCATCGGATATAACATTCGCGTTGAGTGAGAACCAGGACGTCACATCCGATTCGAAATACCCCCCCTGGGTGGTGACATGGATGCGCCCATCATTTTCGGCATAATCCTCGTAGCTGTAGTCGGCGCGGCCATCCGCCCTGGTTCGTTGCGGCAACGCGAACAGCAGCAGCCACGTGGCGAGGACAATGGATGGATAGGACAGGGCCAGGGGTACTGATTTATTTTCAGCGCACCTCGCACCGTGCAGTCGAATTATATGACAGCGAACAGCCACCTTAATGAGACGATTACAACTTCGTATCACAGGCCGCGCCAAGCAGGCAGGATGCCAAAGGGTGTAACTTGTTTCACCTGTGTTGCTTGTGGAAGAAGTGGTTGTTTTCTTGCGTCAGAAAAAAACGTAACCTGTCTGATTGCTAAGCATGGGTCGCGTGCTCTGATACACAAAACCGGCAAAGTCTCTGACCGGCAACGCTGGATGATTATTTGACGCCAAAAAATTATTCACTGGTGTGGTTCGTCCGCGATCCGATCACAAAGGACATCTTCCATCTTTCTATTGGGCGTTGCGGTGCTACATTCCTGCTCATGCGGCGATTGCGGCAGTTTTTTTGGATGGTGGTGGTGCTGATCATTTTTACCGTCGGCCTCTGGCTCGGTTTCACGGTCACGCGCTGGATGAAATTGGGTCCGGGATTGCACCTGGAAAACACCGCAACCGTCGTCCAGCAGGTCCAGACGCTTTCGGACCTGGTCACGGTCAAGTACGTGCTTGAAAAAGTTGTCATTCTGGAGGACGTGAAATGGTATGGCGAAAATCGCGTGCTCCTGCTCGCGCACGGCATCGTCAAGGCCGGCATCGATCTGAAGCGCATCACGGCGGGGGACGTGACGATTTCCGGAAAAGAAATCAGCCTGCGCCTGCCGCCACCGCAAATCACCGACGCCTATCTCGACGATCCCCGAAGCCAGGTGATTGACCATACCACCGGTTTGCTGCGTGCCTTTGACAAGGACCTCGAACAAACGGCGCGGCAAAATGCCGTGGACGACATCCGCCGAGCGGCGCGGACAGACGGGATTTTGGACGAGGCGGACAAACGAGCGCGACTCGAACTGGAATTATTCCTGCGCCAGGCGGGTTTTGAGCAGGTTGAATTTCGTTAATCAAACACCGGTCAACTGGAGTGTGGGTGCGGTTCCTTCAAAAATATCACTTTATAACCGCACTGGTTCTGGCTGGTTGCTATTCGTTCGGCAATACCCTGTAGAGAGTGCTGCCCCAAAACTAGACAGTATGGATGATTTTAACCGGGTGAGGAATTTCTGCACCAGTTGTGACCTCAAGAGTTATTTCCTGCCGGCGTTTGGGTGGATTAATTTTTTTTTGCGAGTAAAACGGCACCAGGAAAGGTGCCATTTGCGGGGCGGCGGGCCGACGGTTGGGAACCTCGACCTGCCCTCCCAATTCCTGAGAGAAATTCAGCTCACTCATTTTTCTAGCCATGGAATTTTTTGCCGCAATTCATGTGCCAGAAAAATCCGGCCTGTGGCCCGTGTTTATTGGTAATTTTGTTCTGTAGCCAGATGATCAACCCTATGATGATGTAACCAGCCCTGATCAGCCGTTTTTTGTCAAGTCACGAGCAATGGCGGGGGTATTATTGCGGTATCGGACCTTGTGTGATTTGCACGACGTCGCCGGAGCGAAGCCACCGGGCAAAAACAGATTGGACATCCTGGGCATCCAGTTTGAGATAAATGCGTCCGGCGCGAACTGGTTCATCCAACGGCAGGTCGAGCATGGAGCGCGAGAGCCAGCCGCGAGCGATATAATCCACGCTCGATTCGGCCAGCGGAATGTCGCGCAGCAGGCCCATCTTGGCCTGACGCAATTCGTGCGCCGAAACTTTTTTCGTCTGCATTTCCTTGAGGTTGCTCAAAATGATGGTCCGCGCCTTGGAAACGTTTGGCGGATCGCAGGCATATTCCACTTCATAAACGCCGCGGGTGAGGCCGATGGTCAAGGTCGGAAAAACAAAATACACCAGTCCGCTTTTCACGCGGAGATCCTGATATAAACGTGTGGCAAAGGAATTGCCGCCGAGCACATGGTTGCCCAGTTGCAGCGCGTAATAATCGGCATTGGTCCGGGTGAGCGACAGGGTTTCGGCCAAAGTGACTTTGTCCTGAACGCGGCTGGAGTCGGGCACGTGCGTGACGGAAACCGCATTGGCCGGTGCGGGCGGGAATAGTGTGTTGGGTTTCGGCCCTTCGGCTTTCCAGTCGCCAAAATATTTCGCAATGATGGCCGCGGCGTTTTCCGGTGCCACTTTTCCGATGACCACGATGGTGGTGAGATCGGGGCGGAATGCGGCCTCATAGTAATTTTGCACGTCCTGGATTGCGAGCGATTTCACAGTTTCAGGCGTGGTTTCGCGTTGGGCCGGGTCTTGCTTCGGGAACAGTGCCGCGGTCAGTGCGTGGCCGGCGATGTGGTCCGGGCTTTTTAATTCGCCGGCCGCCGAGGCGGCCATCTGCGGCTGGATGATTTTAAAATCCTTTTCGGGCAGCGCCGGGGAAAGCTCGTTATCCGCGAGCAATTGCACCCCGCGTTCGAATTGATCGGTCAAGACCTGCAATGAAAAATCCGCGCCCGCCGATTCATTCGCGCCGATGTCATCCAACGCCTTTTGAAAAGCGAGCCGGTCGAGCGATTTTGTGCCGTAGGAAAAAAGCTGGCTCAGCACCTGGTCCACCCCGTCCTGGCCCGGGGCCATCTGGACTTTCGGATTGTTTTTGACGCGCCCGTAAATGCTGACGGTGTCGCTGATGGCCTCCGGCTGCACGACGATCTTGATCCCGTTGGGCAGATTGGTGACGAACGGGCTCAAGGTGGAGGCGGGGACCGGGAATTCATCATTTATTTTTTGGGCCCACGCAGGCAGCTTCACGTCGACGTTTTTCGAGGCCGCAAAGGATTCCTTGCCGCCAAAACTTTTTGATGAGACCGGCTTGTCGGACGACTGCGGTGTGAGAATGGCCGAAATGGCGTGATCAAAATCCAGATAGGTTTTCGCGACGCGATTGACGTCGGCAACAGTGACCTGGCGAATGGCGTTGATGTCGTCGTCGGGCGATAGCCGGCCTTCGACGGCGACCGCCTCCGACCAGGCCGTGGCCAGGCCTTGAACGGAGTTTTTTTGCAATTCCGCATCCAGAATTTCGCGGCGTTTCGCGGCTTCAACCAGATCGTCCGTAATGCCGTTGGTGATCTCAGCCGCTAAAATATTCCGCACCTGTTCCAATAAATTGGTTGAATCCGCCCCGGCCGGGAATCCCGCGATGGCGTAACCCAAGCCGGCCTTGGGCATCGTGTCGTAGGCAAATTCCGTGAACAGTGCCTTGCCTTGCGGGACCAGATCGTAAAGTTTTCCGCGCTGGCTGCTGAGGACGTCCGACAATATCTGCGCCGCGGCGAAGTCGGGATTGTCCGAGCCGGGGAAGCGAAAGGTGATGGCGGTCATTCCATAGGGCGAATCCGTGTCGAGCTTTATCGTGTCCGCTTTCACCGGTTCAAAATGAAATTCCGCCCGTGGAGGAAGCGGCACCGCTGGGAGGCGGCCGAAAACTGTCTGCACCTGTTCCAGCGCCTGCGCCGGTTGCACGTCGCCGACGATGACCAGAATGGCATTGTTCGGCACATACCAGTTGTGGTGAAACGATCGCAGCATCTGGTCCGTGGTTTTGTCGAAGGACGGGCGCGTGCCCAAACCGACATGTTCGTAGGGCGAGCCTTTGAACATGGCAGCCATCAATTGGATGTAAAAAACGTATTCCGGATTCGACAAATCCTGCGCCACCTCCTGTTCAATGGCGCCACGCTCCTTTTCCCAAAGTTTTTCATCGGCGAGAAGATCGCGCATGCGGGCCGCTTCAATGCAGAGGGCGACGTCCAGGTATTCGGCCGGCATGGTGAAAAAATACTGTGTGACGGCATGCTGGGTGTCGGCATTGTCATCCCCTCCCAATGCCGCCGTGATGGCGGCTAGCTGGTCGGCGGACAAACCCGGACTGCCGCGAAACATCATGTGCTCCATGGCGTGAGCCGTCCCGGGAAAGTTGCTGGCGCATTCGTCCGAGCCGACCCGATAATTGATCATGGTCGTGACCACCGGCGCAAGCGTGTTGCGCACAATGATGACCTGCAGGCCGTTGGTCAGCGTGGCACGCAGGACGCCCGCTTCAGATTTAATTGGGTTGGTCGCCGCCTGACTGGCCAGGGAAAACGCCAGCGCCAACAGAACCAAAAACCGTGGATTTTTTGAGTGAAGTTTCATTCGTGTTTTGAAATCAAGACTTTGTTATGCCGTCAGTCTATTAGAATATTGCCGGAGGTTGCAACAACGCGAAATGGGCTCGTGCCCGCAGAAATGAACGCTGATTGGGAAAAATTGTGCGCGATCGCCGCGGCGGAAGTCGAGGCGACTGTCTCGGCGCTGCCCAAACCATTGGGCGCGCGGGCGGGAAAATTGCCGGTGACGTTTGAGCGCCGGCCAAACCTGGAGTTGCTGGCGGATGGTATTGAGGCCCACATCTTGGGTTTGTTTGTCGGGGCGGAGTTTGCCGAGGAAGGAAATGTTCCATTGCCTTCACAGATCATTTTATAAAACATTCGGGATTTTGCGGGCGGGGATGCGGTGGCATTTCGTGACGAAGTACGGACGACTTTTTTGCACGAGCTGGGGCACTATTTGGGATTGGACGAGGATGAATTGACGGAACGAGGACTTGATTAGCCGCATGAACAAAGAGGATTTTCATGCTTTTGGTCATCTCAAAAATAATTCAAAAAACTCTTGCATGATGGTTGTTCCTTGTTAATCTTGTCATCCCTTTCACGTTGAACGCAGAAAGGGCTGGCAAACGCCAGTTGACAGGCGGCGCGGATTTGACAGTGTTCGCGTCCTCAAGCTCGAACTCTGAGATGCCGAGTTAAAAGCGATTATTCGGCGCTCGGTTTTTTTTGTCCCCTGAATGGGAACGAAGCTGGGGAGAGATGCCCCGCGATTTTTTGGGTGGAAACACCCTTTGCTCATTGAAAATTGAATTGTGCGATAAGTGAGAGCCCCTTCATGGACGACCGGTTAGTTGGTTGTCCTTGGAGAGTTTTAAAATTGTAAATTCGTCCGGCTAATCACCGGACACGAATTAAACTAACGTTTTTAACGGAGAGTTTGATTCTGGCTCAGAACGAACGCTGGCGGCGTGGATAAGACATGCAAGTCGAGCGCTGATTACAGGGTAGCAATATTCTGTGGTCGGAGCGGCGCAAGGGTGCGTAACACGTGGGTAATCTGCCGTTAAGTCTGGAATAACTTGCTGAAAGGCGAGCTAATGCCGGATGTGAAAATTGGAAGGCATCTTTTGATTTTCAAAGTTGGGGACCGCAAGGCCTGACGCTTCACGATGAGCCCGCGGCCTATCAGCTAGTTGGTGAGGTAACGGCTCACCAAGGCTAAGACGGGTAGCTGGTCTGAGAGGACGACCAGCCACACTGGAACTGAGACACGGTCCAGACACCTACGGGTGGCAGCAGTCGAGAATTTTTCACAATGGGGGAAACCCTGATGGAGCGACGCCGCGTGGGGGATGAATGGCTTCGGCCCGTAAACCCCTGTCATTCGCGATCAAACCTTGCTATTTAAAAGATGGCAAGCTGATAGTAGCGGAAGAGGAAGGGACGGCTAACTCTGTGCCAGCAGCCGCGGTAATACAGAGGTCCCAAGCGTTGTTCGGATTCACTGGGCGTAAAGGGTGCGTAGGTGGTCGGGTAAGTCTGTTGTGAAATCTCCGAGCTTAACTCGGAAATGGCAGTGGATA
Source organism: Verrucomicrobiia bacterium (assembly GCA_049280815.1). Lineage (GTDB taxonomy): Bacteria > Verrucomicrobiota > Verrucomicrobiia > Limisphaerales > UBA11358 > UBA11358. Next base: position 223,604 of record JBAPQW010000014.1, read on the forward strand.
CTATCTGGCTGGAGGGTCGGAGGGGGGACTGGAATTCTCGGTGTAGCAGTGAAATGCGTAGATATCGAGAGGAACACCAGTGGCGAAGGCGAATCTCTGGACAGTTACTGACACTGAGGCACGAAGGCCAGGGGAGCAAACGGGATTAGATACCCCGGTAGTCCTGGCAGTAAACGGTGCACGTTTAGTATGGGAG